>CATLGV010000021.1 GCA_949948735.1 uncultured Lachnospiraceae bacterium
CCCGTAGAAGTTGACGGGCAGAAAATTCAACGACTTACTATCCATTACAAGTTCATAGGGGCACTGGAAACCCTTGAATAATGGATATTTTCTAAGTCACCTATTCCAACTATCCAACAGACGCAGGCTGTAATGGGAAAGGAAAGGACGCTGGAGCCGCCTTTGCCGCTGCGTGCGCATAACCTGCTGTTTAGCGGCTCCTTCTGCTTTGATGAAAACACGGTTATCGGCAAGGCAATGGACGCGCTGTTTGGAATCAGGCAGACACAGCTGGATATGTTCTTTGGGGCCTCAAAAGGGGCGTTTAGCGGCCTGGTGCTGCTCCCGGTATTCCGGTCGGGTGCGCTCACGGCGGAAGAGCTGTATTTCGGAATCGGCTTCAAGGCGCATACGGTACAGCTGCTGCTGTCAGGAACCTTTTCTTTTTCCTTTTTGGCGGGCGTCCTGTTCCGGGTGCAGTGTGAGCTGAGCAATCAGGGCTTTTGTATAGAAGCGTTTGCCGCCATGGAAAAGCCAAAGCATTTGTTCCACACCTTTTCAATTGGAGATACCTGCCTTGCAATCGGATACCGCGGCGGGTTTCTGTTCCAGATGTTCTGTAATCTGTATATGGGTGAAATCAAGCTGTTTGGCGCGCTGGGGCTGACCGTAACCGGCTCTGTGCCGGTGTTGGATTTGGTGTCGTGCGCATTGACGGACATCACGCTGCCGGTCTTTGTCAGAAGCATTACCGGAAAGCAGATAAACGGGCTGGAGGCATTTGACTTTATCCAGCTGCTGGGGCTGCCGATGGGCGTAAACGGCACGTTTCCGATTAAGGCGGATACGCCCCCGGAGGAGACGGCGCGGCTGTTTAACGAGCGCATCTCGGACAAGAGCTTTGCGCTGGAGGCGGACAGGCTCCGGACGGAATCGTTTCAGGGCGGCGTTATTCTCACGGATAAAAAGAGAATGCGCCATTACTATATCCATAAAGACGGAAGACTGCAGCTGCAGGCACAGTTTTATTACGCCATGAAAAACATGACGCTGGGAGATTATACGATTGCCAGAGGAATTTTCGCCTGCTGTACCATCCGTCTGTTCCGAAAGGTGGAATTCCAGGCGCTTCTTTCGCTTTCGGAGACGGACGGCGTCATGGCGTATGCCTGCATCCGGAACCTGAATCTGGGCTTTTTGAAGCTTGAGGGCTCAGGGATGAACACGCAGGGAAATAGTCCGCTTGCAAATCTGCCGTCAAACAGTCTGCTGCGGCAGTTTGTCAGTCCCGACGAAAAGGGCGCAGTGTTCTATTTGCGGGCAGGCAGCGCGGAGGTCAGCTTCTATATCGATGCAAAGCTGGAGCTGCTGGGCCTGTTCCGGTTTGCGGCGCGCATCTTGTACGCGAAGGGAATTGTCTGCATAGACACGCGGTTTTCCCTGGCGGGCTGTATAGAGGTGTCGCTGCACATCGGCGCAAATTACGCAAGCTTTACCGACGCGAATTTTTCCTTTGCGCTGGTGGTTGACTGTACGGGCCTGGAGAAAAAGCTGCGCGCGGTGCAGGAAAAAATCAACCGGGCGATTGATACGCTCAAGAATAAGGTCAACAGCGCGAAGCGGCGTCTAACGGAGGCGCAGAATCAGGTCAATGAGCTGTACGGGCAGATACGGCGGCTGGACAGCAATATTCAAAGCTGCAAAAATGCCATTAAGAACGCCAAGTGGTATAAGAAAGCGTTTGTTGCGATTGCAAAGGGCATTGAGATTGCGGCGTACGAGGTTGCAAAGGCGGCGATTTATGTGGCAATCGGCGTTGCCAAGGCCGCTCTGGAGGTTGCAAAGCAACTGGTCAATATCGGCGGTATCGTAGGGGAGGGCGTCCTGCGGGCGGTCAACGGAGCGATCAGTGCGACCCTGAATTTGTTTTTTGTGCGTTATATCCGCCTTGCAGCCGGTGTGTCGGCGGCGCAGCAGGCGTTCGAGGCGGAAATCGAGTTTGTGGCGCTGGGCAAAACCTATCACTATAAGACGCAAATCGGGAAGACGGCAATTGCGGGGAATCCGACAAAGGCACTTTCCGATAACATGAACAACCGCATGAACGATGATTTGAACAACATTGATAAAGGCGCCTTCAAGAGCAACCGCAGCCGCTACAGGCATGAAACCTACACGATTGCGCAGAACAAAGCGCAGCTTCGGGACGGTATGCTGCAGCTGCAGTCTGGCACCCGCCTGCTGTGCAGGATGCAGGAGAACTACATTGACGGCTGCGGAGAGAGTATGCCGGAATTTGAGGAAATGCAGGTATCTTACGGGCAGGCGGTAAATGACGTCTCAAGCCTTTTGGCGCTTGCGGACCGCTCCGTTGACTTCGGCGATATGAACGGCGCCGTGGCCATGGCGGAGCAGGAGCTGGAAAAACAGGATGAAAGGACAAGAGATACGGTATGTATACCGGTAAGACAGGCGATTGCCGACTATAAAGACGCGATGGGGCTTTTAAGCATGGTTGGGAGCAGCATGGAAAAAGTTCAGGAGCAGAATCGGATGCTGGAGACGCATGCCCAAATTATGAGGCAGAAGGAGGAGGCATACCGCAGGCAGGTCATCGAAACCGGAGAGCTTCCGTCTGCGGATATGGTCCGGATATTGAACGAGACGGAGGAAATCATGTACGAGGAGTTTCCGGTTTCCAGAAATAAAAAGGGAATGATTAATCCGTCCAGAGAGCCGCTGCTTCATCAGTATCTCGACGAGGCGCGAAAGGCATTCGGCGGCGGGCAGACGGAGCATATCCAGAGGATGCGGACAAGGGCGTCGAAGGGAAGATATGAGAGCAGATTATAACATGAAAGGGAGGTATAAGCATGGGAAAGGTCAAAAAAGGCAGCGCCATAGCGGCGCTGTGCAGTATTCTTGCGGTTGGCGGTGGTCTGACGGTAATGAATCAGAGAGCGCAGGAGCCCACAAGCACCATTTCGGTCTATGAAGCGCAAGCGAATCAAAAGGAATATACCGTGATGGTTTATATGATCGGGAGTGATTTGGAAGCGGACGGGGACGAGCAGGCCGGCGCAGGCAGCGCGGATCTCCGGGAAATGGTGGACGTGATGGGCGGCGGGCACGCGCAGCGGATAAATGAAAGAATGAATCTGATAGTGGAAACCGGTGGCAGCGAGCGCTGGGATATAGATGCGCTGGCGGATATAAAGAATGCAAGGTTTTGCATTGATGCGGACGGAATCGGCAGGCTGGAGACGCTGCCGGAGATTGATATGGGAGAGCCGGAGGCGCTCGCTGATTTTATCAATTACGCCGCCGGGAATTACCCGGCAGAAAATTATGTGCTTGTTTTGTGGAATCACGGAAACGGCCCGGTAGAAGGCTACGGGTACGATATGCTGTACGACGGCGACAGTCTGACCTTAATGGAGCTGGATGAGGGAATTGCGGCCTCCGAGGTAACGCGGTTTGCGCTGGTCGGATTTGATGCCTGCCTGATGGGAAATATGGAAACCGTCAACGTGATCAGCCGGTATGCGGATTATATGGTCGCCTCGGCGGATCTGGAGGCGCAGGACGGATGGGATTATTCCTGGCTGGAGATTTTTGCGCAGGAGACGCTTGACGCCGTCGGGATAGGGACGCGGATTGTGGACTGCTATGCGGACTTCTATTCGAAGAAAAAAGGGCAGGCAACGCTCTCCTGTTATGATTTGGGCGCTTATCCGGATGTGCGGCAGGAAATGGAGATGTACAATATGCTGGTGTTTGAAAACGCGGACGCCGATTTGTACGAGACGGCATCGCGGATTCGGACAGGCGTGCAGGGCTTTGGCGATAAGCGGGCTGCGCTGGACAGCCCGGATCTGGTAGATTTTGTCGGATTTTATCAAGGCCTGTCGCCCGAGGCATGGGCGGCGGCCGCCCTCGAACCGACGCTGGACGCCCTGGTGCTGTCCTCAAAATCGGTCGGATATGCGCAGGAGCCCTGCGGGATTAGCATTTACGTGCCCAGCGGCTCCGACTGGATGCTGGAGGAAAGCAATGCAAAATATCAGAAAAGCCTGTTTTTGGAGAGCTATCTGGAGTTTGTCCAGGGATATTCGTCCTATATTTTGACCGGGGATACGTCCGGACCGGACACCGCCGCGGTGGATTATCAGGAGAAAGACCAGACATTTACGATGACAATGGATGCGGAAGAGATGAACCGGGTTGCGGCGGCGTATCTGATTACCGCGGCGCCGATTGCGGAGCTGCCGGGATGCAGCCTTCTGTTGTCGACGGACAGCGCTTTGGAGATAGGGGCTGACGGAAGGCTGGAGGCGGAGCCGGACGAGACCTGTGCGGGTCTGATGGGCGAACCGTTGTGCCTGATTGAGCAGTATAACAGTGAAGCGTATACGGAATATCTGTCTCCGCTTCTTTATAATGATGAGCTGTGCCTGGCCAGAATACGGTTTTCCGACGAGAATCCGGATGGTGACGTGCTGGGCATCGTGCCGATGGACAACGGCACGACCTCCTCAAAGAGAGAGTACCTGTTGGAGCCGGGGGTGTCGGTAACGCCGCTTTATCCGCTGATTACAGAAGCTGACATGGATGTCGTTTTGTTGACAGAGGAGAGAGGATTTTACAAGGGCGAATATTACACAGGCAATTCCCTTCAAATTGAGGAGGAATATGACGCTCTTCTGGAAACCGTGGAAATTCCTTTGCAGGACTGCCTGTTTGGATTTATGATACAGGACACGCGCCAGCAGCTTTGGTTTACGGAGCTGCTGCCGCAAACAGCACAGTGACAAAATGCTTTAAGAGACGCTTCGGGAAATGAAGCGTCCCTTAAAACATGCCTTTTCGCTGCAAAAGGAGCTATTGCTCACTGTCGTGCCGGCTGCTGACATGCATGACAATATCCTCAATGCCGCAATGAAACAATTCGCAGTAACGGTCGATGGTGCTTAAGGTAAAATTATGGTCGTTTTTCAGGCGGGATATTTCCGCAGGATTGATATCGTATTTGTATTCCAAATCGTAGGTGCTGATACCGCGCCGCGCAAGCATATCCCAGAAGGGTGATAATTTCATCATATGTATACCTCCCAGATACAGATTAATAAGGTTCACGGTGCGAAGCGGAGACAGGTCCGCTTACCGATAAGTTTATAATACTTACAATCGTAGTGCAACGTAACTTACATCCGTGAAATTTGTCGAATAATGTTGAAAAACAACGAAAACACACAGGTGTAAGTTACGCGGCCGCCGAAGCGGCGGTAAGATAAAAGCACTCACAAATTCTGCAGATACAATGAGAAAACAATTCAGGAGGTGCACAATGGAAATACTACAGAGCATTTTAGAAAAAAATCCCTGCTATCGGGCGGGGAAAAAGATTAAGGTTGGCGGACTGATGCTGCACAGCGTCGGATGCCCGCAGCCCTCCGCGGAAGTGTTTGTCAGAAAGTGGAATCAGGCGGAGGCCTCAAGAGCATGCGTGCATGCCTTTATCGACGGGAACACGGGAAGGGTATATCAGACACTGCCGTGGGATCATCGGGCATGGCACTGCGGATCCGGCACGAACGGTTCCGGGAACAATACGCACATCGGGGTTGAGATGTGCGAGCCGGCGTGTATCAAGTATGCCGGAGGAGCCGGCTTTACCTGCTTTGATACGGAGACCGCGCTGGCGGTGGTAAGACGCACATATGAGGCCGCGGTAGAGCTGTTTGCGTTTCTCTGCCGCAAATACGAGCTTGATCCGCTGGCGGACGGCGTGATTATCAGCCATAAAGAAGGACATGAGCGGAAAATCGCCTCCGGGCATGCGGATCCGGAGCATTTGTGGAGCGGCCTTGGCTGTGGCTATACCATGCAGGGCTTTCGCGAAGCAGTGAAGGCGGCCATGGAAGGGCAGCCCGCGCAGGAGGCACAGCAGAAGGCGGCCGAAGCACAGGGAGCTTCCGAAGAGCCGGCAAAAACGCAGGAGAACTGCCGGCAGCCCGCGGCCTCCGCAGAGATGCATATTTCCGACCGCGGCGTGGAGCTGGTTGCGGGCTTTGAGGGCTGCCGGCTGGAGGCGTATAAATGTCCCGCCGGCGTCTGGACAATCGGATACGGCCATACGGCGGGCGTCAATCCGGGGGACAGGCTTGGCTCACAGGAGGAGGCCAGGGCGCTGCTGAAAAAGGATTTGGAGCAATACGGCGGTTATGTCAATACCTGCGTGAGAAAGGGATTGATTTCGTTTGCGCTCACACAGAACCAGTTTGACGCCCTGACCAGCTTTTGCTATAACTGCGGAAACGGAAACCTGCAGAAGCTGGTATCGGGCAGGGATGCCGCAGTAATTGCGGAAAAGCTGCCCGCGTACAACAAGGGAGGCGGAAAGGTACTGCCGGGGCTTGTGCGGCGCAGGGAGGCGGAAAGGGCGCTGTTCTTAACGCCATAGGCGCTTTACAGCCGCAAAAAGGATACTTTGCAGCCGCAAAAAGGGCGCTGCTCCTGACGCTGCAGCGTGTTTGCGACAGGCGCGGCGGCGGATGCACAGAAACAGGAGGAGAATGGAGATGAACGAGGACGGGCGGTATGGGGGAGAAGAGGATTTTGAGAGCGGCTATGATGAAGGCGGCTATGAAGACGGTTATGAAAATGATTATGAAAATGATTATGAAGACGACCGTGAAGACGGCTATAAGGGGCGCTTTGAAAACAGCTACGAGGACAGTGATTTTATCCCGCTCGATGATTTGGTCTATGCGCCGCTTCATGCGCTGGCCAAGTCCAACCGGCAGCTTCGCGCGCAGGTTGTGGATGCAATAAGAAGCATGGGAACCCTGTGTCAAAACGGATCGGAGGAGACCTTACGGCTGAACAATATCAATATTTCATACGACCAGGTACGGCCGGAGGCCGAGGAGGGCTGCAGTGTGGACAACCTGCAGCTCCAGGTGCCCCTGCTTTCCATTGTGCCGGTCACAAACCTCAATGTGGAAAAGGCGGAGATTGATTTTTCCACGGAGGTCAAAGCGCAGCAGGAGGAAAACGGGCCGTGCCGCATTCTTGCCCGAATCTGCGCGCCCCAGCAGCGGGACAGCGATTTCCTGCCGCGCGTGACCTATAAGCTTCAAATCGAATCGCTGGCTGCGACAGAGGGCGTTATGCGGCTGACGGATATGCTCAGCGCCAGTCCGGTTGCAAAGAAGACCGATACGACGCCTGTCGCGGTGGACGGGAATCCGGGCTCGCAGGAGCAGAAGCATACGAGGCTGGAGGTAGCAAAAATGCGTGCGAAGGTAAAGAAGCTAAAGCAGCTTTATCAGAAAATTTCCGATATGATCGCGGAGCAGGAGCGGCTGCAGCAGATCAGCCGGGAAGCCTTTGAAGAAAATACCTACGACTTTGACAGGGATCGGTATTTGATGGCTCAGGCGAATATTACAAACCGCATCATGGAATACCAGGAGAAAATAATGGACAAGGAGATTGCCTTCGGCCTTGACAGGGATTATGAGTAGGGAGGACATAGATTATGCCCGCGCCCGAAGCCGCAGGGCATCCGGTATGGAGGAAGCTATGACAGAGCAGGAGATTCGCAAAAGCGCGCAGGGACTGGCGGCGGAAATGAATTTCCGCCTGCTGTGCGAAATCAGGGGAGCGGATATTCCCTTTGAAACCATCCTGTGGGTGGACAGCGTTACGGTGACGGATATCAGGTATCCCAGGCCGCGTCGCGGCATATTGTCCCGCCTTGGCAAAGCGCTTGGGCGGCTGGTAAAGCGGCTGAAACAAAAATACAGGGGCGTAAGACGCAGGATTTAATGATTAAATCGAAAGCGGCGCAGAAACGGAGGAAGATATGGCAATAGCAGAACAATTTGCAGGATTACAGATGGATCAGCTGATAGGAGGGCCGCTGCGGGCGGCGGCGGATGCCAATGCGCATCTGGCAGGCTCTACGGCTGAATTTATTAACAAAGTAGGCTTTGACGCAAACGGAAGGGTAAATATGGTATCGTTCGGCTATCAGGGGCGCAGCGTGAACGAGGACGGAACGAGCAATCTTGAGGAGATGAAGGTGGATGTTCCTCTGCTTGCGATTGTGCCGATACCCAATCTGCAGGTCGACGAGGTCAACATTCTTTTTGATATGGAGGTCAAGGAGAGCGTAAAATCGGAGAGCAGCACAGATATGAGCGCATCCGGAACGGCGGCGTTAAACCTTGGGCTTTTTAAGGTCAGCGTATCCGGAAGCGTCAGCGCGCACAGTACAAATACCCGGAGCACAGACAATTCGGCGAAATATCATGTGGATGTGCGCGCGGCAAACCACGGTACGCCGGAGGGGCTGGCGCGGGTGCTGGACATGATGGCGGCAAATGTGTCGCCGATGCTGATCGGCAGCACGGTAAAAGATGCAAACGGGAGAGACTTGCCGGAGGCGTCCAGAATCCGCGCCGAGCGCTTAAAAGCGCTGCGGCAGGAGATTGGAGAGATTGAAAACCGTTTGCAGACGGCGCGCAGGGGACTTGACAGTAATGTGCAGCTCTTAAAGAAAATAGCCTCCTCACAGCAGAATCTGTATCAGGGAAATATGATGAAAAAAATGAATGCGCTTGACAAGGAGGACGACGACACGGCGGCGCAGTGCAGCCGTGTGATGGATGAGATCAATCAAAGCTGGAACGCGTTCCAGAATCAGGCGGCTGATTTTATCAAGCTGCTTGCGGACAGCGGGGAGGAGCCGGCGGACGTTTCGGATATGTTTTCTTTAAAAGCGCCGGATGCCGAAAATACCCGAACAGCCGGTTACGGAGAGCAGGAGAACTATTACAAGGCGCTTCTTGGCGCGCAGAAGGGCGCGCTCGCGTCACAGCGCACTGTAAGCCGGATAGAGGAGGATCTGTTCAACAAGAAATCCGAGTACAGCGATACCGCGGCGGGAGCGCCGTCCGCACAGGCGGACAGCCAGTAAAGGAGCATGACGGCGGAGGGATGAGATGGACAGAAACGAGAAAACCGTATTGGCGGACATCTGCTATGTGAAGCTGGTTCCCGTCGGAGGCATCAATCCCAATAATCCTCTTTCGGATGAGGCGCGCAACGCGCAGGCGGCGCTGCTCAACCGCTGCCTCAACGACTATCCCAGAGGGATTATCATCGGGAAGGACGTCGCGGTGGGCAGATACCGGCTTGGGGAGCATGATTTGACGATGGAGAAAATTACATATCATGTGGGTTTTACGAGAAGGCCTGCATGGGAACAGGAATAAGGCGCCTTATTCCCGTTACGGAAAGGACAGGGAGATTATGACAGTAGAAGCATATAAAGAAGAAAAAAAGCTGATTTTAAAAATTGCGGGGCGGGTCGACAACACGACGGCCCCTCTGCTGGAAAAGGAGCTTCGGGACAGGCTGGATTCGGATACGGCGGAGATTCTGCTGGACTTTTTCCTGCTGGACTATATCTCGTCGGCCGGGCTGAGAGTGCTGCTGACAATGCAGAAGCTGATGAACAAAAGAAACGGGAAAATGATCATTAAAAACGCAAACGCCATCGTGACGGAGACCTTTAAGATTACCGGATTTTTAAATATTCTTACGGTAGAGCAGGGCGGCCGGCCGCAGTGAAAGTACTTTTAGAAAAGGTGGACGACGTATGCATTGTCATAAAAAAAAATTGATTTTTGCCGGGTGTGCGGTGCTCCTGCTGCTGATGCTCTGGCACAGCCGCGGACTGCCGCGCCGGCCCCCGCTGCAGCCTGTGCACGCTTTTGAGTCCGTCAGCGAGGTGAGCATGGGCGTTCGGGGGAATACCTATGTGATAGACCGGGGGAAGAAGCGTCTGACCGTGGTGAATGAGAAACGCGAGGCGGTGCGGGTCATAGAGGGCGGCAGCAGGCAGGGCGCGTTCTATTATGCCTGCCGGGTATGCGATGATTCGTCGGGAAATATCTATGTCGCGGACATCGTATACGGGGACAGGGGGAACCGGATTGAACAGGAGAGAATCATAAAGCTTGCCGGAGATAAGCGGACGGTGGTCTTTGCGGAGGATTATACGGAGTCGGCGAATCCGCCGCTGCAGTACGGCAGGATTCTGGAGCTGCAGACGTACCGGGACCAGGTCTGCTTCGTGAAGGTCGGGCAGGAAAAGCTGCTGTTGTACGGCCTCGACCTGCTGGGGAATGCACAGCTTCTCTCGGAGACGGATTGCCCGTATGCGCTGAGCGATGCATCGTATGACGCTTCGACGGGAACCTTTGTGATCACGACAAGGCAGGGGGATATTTATGTCCGCTCCGGGAAGGATGCGCAGTGGCGCAGAATCCGGCAGGAGCAGCCGCAAAATATGCCGTGGGATGTCGTGGCGCGCAGCGGGGAGGTTTACTACACGGAGCTGCTGCGAAGAAGCATTATGCATTTTTCGATTGGCAGCGAGCAGGTGCAGGAAACGCTGTACCGGCAACAGGAGGCGCTCTACCGGCTGGATGTGTCTTCTGACGGCAGCAGGCTTGCGGCGACGGATTACAATGCGTTTTTTTATCTGTACGCCCGATACAACAAAGGCTCCGTCTCGGAATACTGTACGGCAGTGGAAAACCGCGATTACCCGAAAGCCGCCCTTCTATGGGGCGCGGGACTTCTGGTATCGGCGGTACTGGCAGCAGCGGCTGTGCGTGCCGGTATCCGCCGGCTGCGGCAGATTCGGGATAAAAGCAATATATTCCGGGTAATGCTGGTGGTGGGCGCGGCAGTTTCGGTTTCGCTGACGGTCTCGTATTCCGCGCTGACGCAGATGATGGCAGGCCAGAGTGACATGCTGATACAGAATATGCTGCTGTTTGCGGAGCTTTTGCGGGAAGAGATTGATACGGAGGCGCTAAAGTCGGTAAGCGGCTGCAACGATTACCACAGTGACGCCTACATGCGGGTGAAAGCCCCTCTGGACCGGATGATTGACGAGTCCTACGACCGGGAAATCTACTATTATTATCTGATTTATGACGCGGACGGGGATTACATCCGCTGCCTGATGGATTATGAGGATACCACCCCGTGCGGATATCCGATTTACGTGTACGGGGACAACGATTATACAAGGGCGCTGACACAGAATACGGAGATAGTGGTTGCCGATGATACAAGCTCCTACGGGGCATGGGTGTTTACGCTGCTGCCGGTGACGGACGACAAAGGGCAGGTCATTGCGGAGCTGGAGGTTGGTACAAGCCTCGACCGTATAACCGCGGAGAAAAAAGAAATCCTCTTTGAGCTTGTCTGTACAATATTTAACAGTGCGGCGGTCGTCGTGATGCTCCTGCTGGAGGTGCTGTTTCTGATCTCTTTTCTGGAGCGGCGCGCGAAAATCCCCGGACAGCAGCGCGGCCTTGCGGATCAGATACCGCTGCGCAGTATCGTATTTCTTTCTTATATGACAGATTCCATGCAGGACGCGTTTATCGTGCTGCTCTGCGACAGGCTCTATGACGGCGGACTGCCGGTTTCAAGAGAGGTTGCGGCCGCGCTGCCGATGTCGCTGCAGCTTCTTCTGGCGGCGGTCTTTTCCCTGGCGGGCGGCGGCCTTGCGGAAAGGCTCGGCGTCAAAAAGGTACTGTGCGCAGGCTTTATCGCGCAGACGGCAGGCTTTGTAATATGTCTGGCCTCCGGCGGTTATATGGGGCTTCTTATCGGAAAAGCGTGGATTGGAATCGGAATGGGCATGATTTATGTGAGCGCCAATACGGCGGCGTCGATGAGCGGCGCCGGACGGATGCAGGCAGCCTTTGCAGAGGTTGCGGCAGGCGTGCTGTCCGGGGTTACGATTGGCGTCGGCGTCGGTTCGCTTTTGCTCTCGGCGGGCTCTTATAAGCTGGTTTATCTGGCGGGCGCGGCGCTGCTTGCGCCGGGGCTTGCGATGGTGCTGCCTGCAAAGAACGCCGTTCCCCGGAGGGAGAAGCGCAGACGGCGTGCGGCGGAAACGGCGCGCTTCCTGTTTGACAGAAGGATTATGGGCTTTTTTCTGCTGCTTTTGACGCCGTTTATGATCGCGCTCTCCTACCGGGAATATTTTTTCCCGCTGTATATGGAGCGCCTGGGTGTGGACGAGGTTCAAATCGGCCGGATGTATCTGGCCTGCGGGCTGGCGGCGCTTTATGCGGGGCCATATCTTTCCGGGCGGCTTCTGCGGACGCTGGGGGCAAAGAAAAGCGTTATGCTGGCAAGCCTCGCAATGGCAGCAGGCATGGGGATTTTTGTCCTGTTTCCGGGTGCGGCAAGCGTGACGGGAGGTCTGGTCGCGCTGTCGTTTACCATTTCGTTTGCTTATACCTGTCAGTATACATATTTTGAGCAGCTGCCGGCGTGCAGGGCGTTTGGAGAAGGAAGCGCCATGGGGATTTATTCGATGTTTGAGAGCCTGGGGCAGACGCTTGGCCCAGTCGTGTACGGTATGGCGCTGATGCGGGGGCAGCGCACGGGAATCGCGGTTTTGTCGGCGGCAATGGCGGGGCTGCTCGTCCTGTTTGCCCTGACCGCAATGGGGAAGAAGACGGGAAGGCGGCGGAAAAGAAAAGAGGAGTGTATATGATAAGATATTCAGAAATCGTACAGGGAGACATCCGGCAGGTGATTGGGCTGTACGAGCAGTATTTAAACAGCGGGGCATATATCCGCAGCGATATGCTGGAGGCGTTCTACGCCGGGGGATATATCGGGTACAAGGCGGAGGATGGCGGGAAAATTGTCGGAATGGTCTCCGGCAGAAGAGGAATTGCTTTTACCTATCCGCATCCGCAGCTGGAGAAGGAGCTGTACGGACATACGGGCGGCAGAAGCGTGTACACCGTGGATTCGCTGCTGGTGATTCCGGGCTGCCGCCGTCAGGGGATTGCGCGGAATCTGATATATTATATACGCAGGCGGATGAAGGAGATAAAGACGGAGCTTGCGCTGGCGGAAATCTGGGTATATCCGGATGATGCCATACCGGCTGCCGCGGCCTTTTCGTACCTGGGAAGAAGGACCTTCCGCCGCGTGATTCCAGGATTTTACAAGGATAACGCCGTGTACAAAATCGGCTGCCCGGTCTGTGGGGAAAGCTGCCGCTGCAAGGCAGCGGTGGAAATGTACTTATTATAACGCAGCGCGCAGGAACAGCCTGTGGAAGGCCTGCTCCTGCGGGAAAAGGACGGTGAAGAAATGAAGCATGGACTGAGAGCGCGAATCAGTGTTGAGATAAGCTGCATGGTAATGCTGATGGGAATGGTGCTGATTGCACTTAGCTGTTATGCGTTTTATGACGCGTATATCAGTTTTTACAGCGAGAAGGCGCAGGACATTGTGCGGATGCTGGCCCGGGAGGTGGATGCCGACGCGCTGAGCGGCTATCTGGAGAGCGGCAAAACGGATGCGGCATATGAGCGGATGCTGGCGCATTTCAATAATGTAAAGGAGAACGCCGGCGAGCTGGGGTATCTCTATCTGTTTGTGCCGTATGAGGATCATTTTGTTTATATCCTTGACGCATATACGGCGGCGGACGATAAGCGCAATATCGCCCGTCTGGGCGATCAGTTCCGGTACGGGGAGATGGAGTACCGGTATCTTCTTGCGGATATCCGGGATAAAAAGCCCTCCACGGAGGTTATATTCGGGAAGGATGAGGGCTATGGGAAAACCGTATCGGCCTGGGCACCCGTGCTTAACGCGGAGGGGGAGCTTGCGGCGATGGTGGAGGCGGATTACGTGCTGGGGAACCTGCAGCGCAGAATCAACGCTTATATGATGGGAATCTCCGCATTCCTGCTGGTGGGCATGGCGGTGATTCTTTACGCGGTTCTCCATGTCCTCAAGAAAAACGTGACGACGCCGCTGGAAAGGCTGGCCGGATATGTCAATTCCTATGAGAACGGGGAGGAACAGCCAGGGCCGTATCCGTTCTGCAAAAAGGACGAAATAAAGCTGCTGTCCGATTCGTTTCAGGGTATGATTGCGCGGACAAAGGACTATATCGCGCGGATTGAACGGGCCGCTGCGGAAAAGGAGCGTATCGGGGCGGAGCTTTCCGTTGCGGCGCACATACAGGCAAACATGCTGCCCTGCGTCTTCCCTCCCTTTCCCGACAGGAGGGAGTTTACACTCTTTGCAACGATGAGGCCCGCAAAGGAGGTCGGGGGAGATTTCTACGATTTCTTTCTGATCGACGAGGACAGGCTGGTGCTGGTGATTGCCGACGTATCGGGAAAGGGCGTCCCGGCGGCGCTGTTTATGGTCATTGCAAAGACCCTGATCAAGAATCACGCGCAGGGCGGCCAGACACCGGAAAAAATTTTTGAAAACGTCAATGCACAGCTATGCGAGAACAATGAGGAGGGAATGTTTGTGACGGCCTGGCTGGGCATCTTAAGCCTGTCGACAGGGAGTCTATCCTATGTCAACGCGGGACACAACATGCCGTTAATCAAGCGGCGCGGCGGGACGTATGAGTATCTCGAGACGGAGCCGGATTTTGTACTTGCCGGAATGGAAAATCAGCAGTACCGGCGCAGAGAGCTGACGCTGGAGCCGGGGGATATGCTGTATGTGTATACGGACGGCGCGCCGGAGGCGGTAAACGGAAAAAAGCAGCTCTACGGGGATGAGCGGCTCAGATACGCGCTGAACCGGAATAAGGAGGAGCCGCCGGAGGAGCTTCTGCCCGACGTCAGAGCGGATATTGACCGCTTTGCGGGAGAGGAGCCGCAGTTTGACGATATTACCATGCTGTGCCTTCGATATAACGGCGAATCCGAATCCGCGGATTCGCATGAGCCTGAAAAGCCGCAGGCGGCCGCGCCGCAAACAAGCGCGCTGCGGGTTCGGGCGGAGGACATGCAGCTTGAGACCGTGCTGGCGTTTGTCGACGCGCAGCTTGAAACGGCCGGCTGTCCGAGGCGTACGGCGGTGCAGCTTGCGATTGCCGTGGAGGAGCTTTTTGTCAATATTGCGCATTACGCATACGGCGGCGGGGTGGGAGAGGCTGTCATATCGATGGAGCTGCTTCCGGGCCAGAGCGGGGTATCGGTTACGCTCGAGGACGGCGGGATTGCGTATAATCCGCTGGAAAGGGCAGATCCGGATATTGATTTGGACGCCGGACAGAGGGCGGTCGGCGGACTTGGTATTTATATGGTCAAAAAGAGTATGGATGAAATGACGTATGAATACAGGAATCGGAAGAACCGGTTGACAATACGCAAGTACTGGACGGCAGAGCGGTAATATTTTGTGCAATCTGCCGGATGAAAATCTATCCGCAAGACGCTATACTATACATAAGAAAAGAAGACGGAGGCGGACGGAATGCGGATACATTTGCCTGAAAAGGTAGGCTATATCATTCGACAATTGGAGCAGGCAGGCTATGAGGCCTACGCGGTGGGCGGCTGCGTGCGGGACTCGCTGCTTGGGCGGATCCCGGACGACTGGGATGTGACGACCCTGGCGACGCCGCAGCAGGTAAAGTCCGTATTCCGGCGCACCGTCGATACCGGCATCGCGCACGGCACCGTAACAGTGCTGCTCGAGAAGGAAGGGTTTGAGGTTACGACCTACCGTATCGACGGTGAATACGAGGACAGCCGCCACCCAAAGGAAGTCGTCTTTACGGCAAATCTGGCGGAGGATTTAAAGCGCCGCGACTTTACGATCAACGCGATGGCGTACAATGACAGAAGCGGGATTGTGGATATCTTTGGCGGAACGCGGGACCTGGAGCGGGGAATCATCCGCTGTGTGGGAGATGCACGGGAACGGTTTACGGAGGACGCCCTGCGCATGATGCGCGCGGTGCGGTTTTCCGCGCAGCTGGGCTTTGATATTGAGGAGCAGACAAGGCAGGCCGTTACGGCGCTGGTACGGACGCTGGAAAACATCAGCGCGGAGCGTATTCAGACAGAGCTTGTAAAGCTTCTGTGCTCCCCGCATCCGGATTATTTGCGGGACGCATACCGTCTGGGCATTACGGGCGTGATTCTGCCAGAGCTGGACAGGACGTTTGCGACGGCGCAGAACAATCCGCATCATAGCCATACGGTGGGGGAGCATTTGATGAACTGCCTGCTCCATGTGCGGGACGACAAGGCGCTGCGCCTTGCGGCGCTTCTGCATGACATCGGTAAGCCGGACAAAAGAACCACGGACAATACGGGAATCGATCATTTCTACGGACATGTGGAGCAGAGCGAGATCCTTGCCGTTCAAATTCTGCGGCGGCTGAAGTTTGACAACGATACAATACAGAAGGTGCGCCAGTATGTCCGGTACCATGATTACGATGTCGAGCCGACGGCGAGGGCCGTGCGGCGTGCCGTCAACAAAATCGGTACGGCGTATTTTCCGCAGGTGCTGGAGCTCAAACACGCGGACGCGCTTGCGCAGAGCACGTATCAGCGGGAGGCGAAGCTTGCGCAGCTTACCCGGCTGGAGGCGCTTTATGGGGAAATTACGGCGCAGGACCAGTGCGTCTCTTTAAAGACCTTAAAAATATCGGGGGATGACCTGATTGCGCTGGGCGTACCCAGAGGAAAGAAAATAGGAGAGCTACTGCAGCTTTTGCTGGAGGATGTCCTGGAACAGCCCGAGCATAATGACAGGGCGTATCTGACGCAGGCCTGTAAAAGATTACTGTAATAAAAGGAATCCCCGTTACATAAGATAGACTAGTATTTTATGTAGGGGGGATTCTCTTTGAATGACAGAACTGTTACTGTGCTGGAGCAGTATGATATGGAGGTATCGCGCACCTTTAAGGGCAGGGGCACCCTGATCTGCGATACGGATAAGGGAATGCGCGTGCTGAAGGAATATAAGGGAAAAACGGAAAAGCTGGAGCTCTTGAGCAGCCTGCAGCAGAATATAGACGATTCCATCCGGACAGATAGGCTTGTGCGCAACAAGGAGAACGAACTTTTTGTCAGAGACGTCGACGGCAGCGTTTACATATTGAAGGAGCAGGTGGACGGAAGGGAGTGCAGCTACAAGAGCGAGGAGGACATCGCGAAAGCCTTCGATACGATGGCGAGGCTGCATCTGAGCCTTACGCTTGATGAGGCCGAGGCCGCGCAGGAGGAGATGCCCGTCTATTTTTATGCGGACGAAATGGAGAAGCACACAAGAGAGTGCCGCCATGTGCGCAATTATCTGCGAAAGCTGCGTGTGAAAACGGACTTTGAACGGGCGCTTCTGCGGGAATATGACTATTTCCTGGAAAAGGCGTGCGAGATTACCGAGCAGGCCGCAGGGGAATCCCGGCAGGACTATGAGGCCTATGTCAGGGAAAACGGCCTGTACTGCCATGGGGATTATCAGTATCACAATGTCGTATATCCCAGGAACGACACGCAAGGCGGCGATGTCGGCGTCGTTAATTTCGAGCACTTTGTGCACGACTGCGGGGCGCGGGATTTTTATCTGCTTTTCCGCAAAATCTCTGAAAAGAGCGACTGGTCCATCCCGCTCGGAGAAAAAATGCTGGAGGCATATCAGCACAGGCGGGCGCTCGCACCCTGCGAATGGCGGGCGGTGGGGCTGCGGCTGGCGTATCCGGAAAAATTCTGGAAGATTATCAATTTTTACCAGAATTCCAGGAAGTCGTGGATGCCCAACCGCAATTTTGAGAAACTGGATAATCTGATTCGGCAGGAAAAGTATAAGGAAAAGCTGATGAGGAAATTTTTTGGTCTTGTATAGACAGGTGCGGACAGATATAATAAAGGAAAACAGATTTCGGAGGATACATGCGCGGCGGCGCGCAGACGGGAGTATACATGAACGGACGAAAGATAGGAACAGGGCTGTGCGTACTGATTCTGGCGGGAGTGCTCACAAGCTGTAATATGCCGGTACAGACACCGGAGAGCGGGTCAAACAGTGACAGCGGGGAAATGCAGACCCCGCTTGTTTCGACGAAAACGCCCGGGATATACGATTCGGAGGACACGGCGGTGGTGATAAAGAAGGACACGGAGGCGGGAACCGTCCAGCTTCAGAATATTGCCACCGCACGCCGATATACCCTGAGCTACAGCGGCGTTACAAAGCTGTATGACCGGTATGACGAGGCGATTTCCATGAACCAGCTCGAGGAGGGCAGCATTGTCACCGCGCGGTTTTACAAGGAGGATAAGTCGCTCTCCTATGCAAAGGCCTATGCGGACGGCATCTATTACAGGGATCTCCAGAATTACAGTATTGACCTGAACCACGGCACGCTGCGCGCGGGCGGTGAGCTATATAATATCAGCAGCCATGTCGTCGTAATATCGGACGGCAGGGAATCCGATTTGATGAGCATTAACGAAATGGATGTGCTGAGCGTGTGGGGCTTCCAGAATATGATATACGGCATTCGTGTGGAGCGCGGGCACGGATATTTGCGGCTTCAGAACGAGACGTATTTTCTGAACGGCTGGATCGATGTGGGCGACAGGGTGATTAAGCCGGTAAAGGAAGACATGCTGCTGATTGTGCCGGAGGGGACGTTTAAGGTCACGGTAAGCCACAGGGGCAGCAGCGCGACGCAGGAGATTACCTTTGCCCGCAACGAAGAAATGGCATGGGATTTGGGGGATGTGGAGATTACGGTTCCGCAGACGGGCAGCGTGATTTTTACGCTCACGCCGCTGAACGCGGAGGTGGTCATAGACGGCAAAAAGGTGGACGTGTCAAGGCCGGTGGTGCTGGAATACGGGCTTCATAAGATGCGGATAACGGCAGAAGGATATGATACCATCGCACAGTACATCAAGGTCGGAGAACCGTCGGCCAGCATTGCGATTGAGCTGGAGCCCAATGAGGAGGCAGCGCAGACAAACGCCTCCAGGAGCGGTACGTCGGATAGCTCCGATAAAAAGAACACGGAAAAGGACGATGACGACGATGATGACGACACGGTGTCCGTCGTATCCGCAAACGCCAAATACAAGGTGTACATAGACGCGCCGGAGGGGGTTGAGGCCTATCTGGACGGCAGCTATATCGGGATAACGCCCGTTCATTTCTCAAAGGCGCCGGGCAATCATGTCATTACATTAAGAAAGGACGGATACCAGACAAGAAGCTACACGCTGCAGATAGATGACGAGGAGAAGGATGTGAACTATTCGTTTACGGCGCTGAGCGCGCTGGACTAGGAAAAGGCTATGGCTGCGCCGTATGAATGCATCGCGCGGCAGATAAAAGAAAAAATGCATTTTTCCTTGACAAAACGGGGCTTTTCGGATATAAGTAGATATAGGCGTCCATGATGACGTTGAATCCGAAAAACAGGAATTCTCATTACTACAAGAAATAAGAGGAGGTTCACAATGAACAAAACAGAATTAGTAGCAGCTATCGCAGAGCAGGCTGACATGACAAAGAAGGATGCAGAGAAGGCTTTGACAGCTTTCACAGAGGTTGTTGCAAAAGAGTTAAGAAAAGGCGAGAAAATCCAGTTAGTTGGCTTTGGTACATTTGAAGTAGCTGAGAGAGCGGCAAGAGAAGGCAGAAACCCGCAGACAGGCGCTCCGATGCCTATTCCGGCTTCTAAGGCACCGAAGTTCAAACCGGGTAAGGCTTTAAAGGACGAAGTAAACAGATAATCGTTCCCATAAAATTCTTCAGGACAACCGATAACAACATCGGTTGTTCCTTTTTTACGCTGGCGCCCGGTTTTTTATAAAAGCCTGGGACAAACGGGAGAACAATATGAGATTAGACAAATTTTTAAAGGTTTCGAGGATTATAAAACGCCGCACGGTCGCAAACGAAGCCTGCGACGCGGGGCGCGTGCTTGTCAATGACAAGCCTGCGAAGGCCTCGACAAATGTGAAGGCCGGCGATGTCCTCACCATCCAGTTCGGCAATAAGGAGGTAAAGGCCGAAATCCTTGACGTGCAGGAGACCGTCAAAAAGGACGAGGCGAAGGAGCTTTTCAGATACCTTTAGGGAGACGCTGATGAAAGCGCCTGCTCAGATTTTGGCATATATGCGCCGCGCCCTTCATATGCTGTTATGAAGAAAGGGGCGTAGCGCATGGATAATAGTATAAATTCGTCTCCAAACACAAATGCGGGAAAACACAGAATCAGCCTGGATCAGCGCCGCGACTGCAAAATGACGGGCGTGGTCGAGGTGCATTCCTTTGACGAGAACACGGTTCTGCTGGAGACGGTGGACGGCATGGTTACAATTAAAGGAAACGGGCTCCATGTAAGCAGGCTGAATCTGGATAAGGGTGAAGCGGATGTCGACGGAAAGGTGGATGCGCTTGTGTACTCGGACCGCACCACACTGGCAAAAAAGGGAGAAGGTCTTTTGACCCGTCTGTTTAGCTGATGAGTGAGGAAATCATCAAGGATGGATATTTCTGGCTTTCCGCGGCCGCGGCAGGCTTTTCCATGGCGTTTGTGTATGACCTGCTCCGTCTTTTTCGCCGTGTAGTCCGGCATAAGAGAATTTTTGTCGATATAGAGGACATTCTGTTCTGGACGGCATGCTTTTTTGCCAGCTTTACGCTGCTGTACTATCAGAATAACGGTGTGATACGGTTTTCGGCAGTGCTTGGCGCCGCGGCAGGCATGTGGCTGCACAGCAGGACGCTTGGCAGGCTGCTTGCGCCGACGGCGCGGCTGATAACGCGGATAAAGCGCGGGGCCGCGAAAGCGCTTTTGCCGATTCACAGGAAATATCAGTTGACGACAGCGTCATTTCAGCATAAAATAAAAACAAGATACTTGTCCGCAAAACGGAAGGGGGAAAAGAAGCATGGCCGTTCAAGCGGGAGGAAAAAGAAAAAAGACGCCGGAGTTTCTCCGTGCCAGAAATGAAAACCGCCTGGGGATGACGGTCGCGGCGATTGCAATCATCATTATGGTCGCGGTGGTAGGCATTCATTCATTTTCCCTGAAGGAGAAGGAAGCAAAGTACGCGGCGCGGGAGCAGGAGCTTCTCGATCAGATAGATCAGGAGAATCGGCGCACGGGTGAGCTTCACGAGCTGGAAACCTACACAAAGACGAAGAAATACGCCGAGGAGGTTGCCAAGGATAAGCTTGGCCTGGTATACGAGAATGAGATCATTTTTAAAGAAACGGAATAAAAGGATAGCTGCATCCATTTACTTTCTGGGTAATCGGATGCAGTTTTTGTCAATAAAAAACCATAAAAAATACAAAATCACAGCATAAATTTGACAAAAAATTATGAGGACGCCCTTTATACTAGTAGTCACCGGACAAATCCGGCGATTAGCAGAAAAGAGGAGTTGGTCATAATGATATTAAAATTAAAGGAAAATAATAAAATAGATGGATACCTGCTTACCGGATACAGCCAGAAGAAGCTTCACTGCCTGTCCGAAACCTACGAGGAGCTTGCCAGACTATACCGGAGTATTCCGCAGGAGGAAGCTGCCTGTGAGAACAGAAGGGACATGCTTTACCGCAGGCAGCTCCAGGAGGCAAAGCAGATATTTGCCAACCATCTTGACGAAATTTCGGACGCTTTTGCGGAGGTGGCGGACACGGTGGTGCATGCAAGTGTTCCGGTACAGCACAAGCGCCGGGCGCTTATTCAGTATCTGAAAAAGCAGGGAATCCTTGTCAAGGAGCTGCTGTTTCTCGAGGGAGGCAGCGGGCTGCTGCCCGAGGAGGGACTTTGCAGCAGAATCAGCATCCAGGCGAGGGCAATCGGCAGAAGGACCGTGCCGGTATCGACGCTTAGCGGACTTTTGTCGGTGTTTTTTGGCCGCAGGCTGATACCCTCCCTTGACAGTGCGACGCTGTTAGACAGGAATTACGACGTCTTTATTTTTGAGGACGAGCCGCAGTTTTGCGTTATGAGCGCTGTGTCCCGCGCGGTTAAGGAGAATGAAAAAATCTCGGGTGACAATTTTTCCTTCGAGGAATATAATCAGAATCAGGCAATAATGATGATTGCGGACGGCATGGGCAGCGGAGAACAGGCGTGCAGGGACAGCCAGTCGGTAATAGAATTTATGGAGAAGTTCCTGGAGGCCGGATTCAGCAAGGAAAAGGCGTTTTCCATGGTCAACAGCGCCATTGCGTCGCAGACGCAGTGCTGCAATATGACGACGCTGGACGTCTGCGCAATCAATCTCCTGAACGGAGATGCGGAATTTCTCAAGGCAGGGGCTGCGCCAAGCTATCGCAAGCGGGGCGGCTATGTCGAGGAGATTTCCGTGGATACGCTGCCGCTTGGCAGCATTGACGAGCTGTGTCCCATGGTGCAGACGGTAAAGCTTGTTGATTCGGACATGCTGATTCTGTTGTCGGACGGCGTTGCGGACGCGCTCGAGGGAGCGGGCGGCAGACGGCTGCGGGATATTATCGCAAGAACGGATACCGCAAATCCCAAGGAGATGGCCAATCATCTGCTGCAGTGCGCGATAAACTGCCAGGGCGGCCATATTATGGACGATATGACGGTGCTGGCATGCTCTGTCCGGTACAATCGCAGAGGTTAGCGGATTGACACGTTTGGAGATGAGCACGTCGTTATACCGGCCGCCGGGCCGGGGAGGGATACGGAAGCAGGGCAAATGATAAACAGGGTAATTGCGTATGTAAACGAACATCATATGTTTGACGAGGACGATTATGTAGTGGCAGGGGTGTCCGGAGGCGCGGATTCCGTCTGCCTCCTTTTCATGCTCCTTGAGCTTCGGAGGGTGATTCCGATCAGGCTTCATGTTGTGCATGTCAACCATCTGCTCCGGGAGGAGGCAGGTGCGGAGGCCGCGTATGTGGAGAGGCTCTGCGCCGAACAGGGGCTGCCGTTTACGCTGATAGAGCGGGATGCGGCGGCGGTGGCTGCACAGCGGCATATGTCCACGGAGGAGGCCGGACGCAGCATCCGGTATGAAGCATTTTACGGGGTATTGGGAGAGAATAAGGGGAAAATCGCAGTGGCCCACAACAAAAATGACAGCTGCGAAACCTTTTTGTTTCATCTGTTTCGCGGGAGCGGGCTCAGGGGTCTTGCGGGAATCCGTCCCGTGCGCGGGCAGATTGTCCGGCCGCTGCTGTGCGTGGAGCGGGAAGAGATCGAGGCGTTCCTTGCGCAGCGTGGGATTGCGTTCTGCATAGACCGTACAAATTTGGAAGATAATTATACAAGAAATAAAATCCGTCATCATATAATGGAAACGGTGGGAAAAGAAATCAGTCCCGCCGTGGTCGAGCATATAGGGGATGCATGCACGCGCGTCGGCGAAGCATATGATCTGATAGCCGATATGGCGGCGCAGGCATATGAAAAATGCGTTACCCGCACGAAAACCCAGGGCAGCCCCGTCTATTATCTGGACGCGGCGGCTTTTGAGTCCCTGCACCGCACCATACAGGGCTATGTGCTTATGGAGCTGCTGTCGCGGGCCGCGGGAAGCGCAAGGAATCTTGCGGCCGTGCATGTGGAGCAGATAAAAAGGCTGCTGTCGATGCAGTGCGGCAGGCAGATAAATCTGCCCGGAAATCTTACGGCAGTGCGGGATTATGCGGGACTGTATATCCAAAGCGCGTCGGCGCAGCGCGGCGGGAGGGAGCATGCCGCGCAGGAGACAGTTCTTGCGGAACGGGAAATGCGCGTTCTTCTGGCAGGCGGACGGCTTACCATTCCGTGGCGGGAAGGAACGGCGCTGGAGTTTATACTACAAAAAGCGGGAGATTTACAAAATATTCCGCAAAAAAAGTATACGAAATGGTTCGATTATGGTAAAATAAAAAATAGTATTGTCGTAAGAACCCGTAAAGCGGGGGATTACCTTACAATAAATGCGGCAAATCAGAAAAAGACCCTAAAGGCATATTTCATCGACCGGAAAATCCCCGGCAGGGAGCGGGAGGAGATTTGCCTGGTGGCCGAAGGCAGCCACATTATTTGGGCTGTCGGGGAGCGGATCAGCAGCTTTTATAAGGTCTCCTCCCATACGGAAACCATTTTGCAGATTTCGTTTATCAGTGAAAACCAAGGAGGAAATCAGGATGGCGGAGCATATCAGAGTCATGTTGAGTGAAAAGGAAGTAGATGCCAGAATACAGGCGATAGGAGAGCAGATAAGCCGCGATTATGCCGGAAGGCAGCCGCATCTGGTGTGCGTGCTGAAGGGAGGCAGCTTTTTTATGTGCGAGCTGGCCAAGCGCATTACCGTACCGGTGTCGCTGGATTTCATGTCGGTATCGAGCTACGGCGGGAATACCAAATCGAGCGGCGTGGTAAAGATTGTGAAGGATCTGGACGAACCGTTGAAGGACAAGGATGTCATTATCGTGGAGGATATTGTGGACTCGGGAAGGACGCTCAGCTATCTTATGGAGCTGCTGCAGCAGCGCGGCCCCAGAAGCCTCGCCCTGTGTACGCTGCTTGACAAGCCGGAGCGGCGCGTGGTAGAGGTGAATGTAGATTACACCGGATTTGAGATACCGGATAAGTTTGTGGTCGGCTACGGGCTGGATTATCAGCAGCGTTATCGGAATCTTCCCTATATCGGCGTGGTGGAGCTGGAATAGGTTCGGAGGAAAATAGAAGGATAGAAGGAGACGGAAATTGGGAAAAGGTTCAAAGGGAATTAATCTGACATTTATGATAATTATGATTCTTGTCGTCGCCACGGTGTGGGCCAGCACCATGCGGGGGAGTCAGGGATCCTATACAAAGGGCGAGCTGATTGCGCAGCTTGAGGCGGGCGAGGTCGTTGACGTTGAGATTCATCCGAACGCGCAGGTGCCTACCGGCACAGTATATATTGCCCTGAAGGGAAACCAGCAGAAGACGCTGTATGTTTCCGACGTAGTAGAGATACAGGCGCTTCTGGCCGAGTATAACATTGACCCGGTGGTGGAGGACGTGCCGCAGGAAAACTGGTTTTTGACGGAGCTGCTGCCGCTTTTGATGCTTGTGGTTGTGGTTATTTTTATGTTCAGCATGATGAGCGCGCAGAATGCCGGGAATAACGGCGGCGGGAAAATGATGAACTTCGGAAAAAGCAGGGCGCGCATGACCACCAGCGGAGAGATCACATTGAAGGATGTGGCGGGGCTCCGCGAGGAGAAGGAGGACCTGGAGGAGATCGTTGATTTTCTCAAGGATCCGGCGAAATTTACCAGAGTGGGCGCGCGAATCCCCAAGGGCGTGCTTCTGGAGGGCGCGCCCGGTACCGGTAAGACGCTGCTTGCCAAGGCGATTGCGGGAGAGGCGCATGTTCCGTTCTTTTCGATATCCGGCTCTGACTTTGTGGAAATGTTTGTCGGTGTCGGCGCCTCCCGTGTGCGGGATTTGTTTGCGGACGCGAAGAAAAACGCCCCGTGCATCGTATTTATAGATGAGATTGACGCGGTTGCCAGACGCCGCGGTACCGGTATGGGCGGCGGCCACGACGAGCGCGAGCAGACCCTGAATCAGCTGCTTGTGGAGATGGACGGCTTCGGTACGAACGAGGGGATTATCGTGATGGCCGCGACAAACCGGGTGGATATTCTGGATCCCGCGATTCTGCGTCCGGGACGCTTCGACAGGAAAATCAGCGTGGCTCCGCCTGATGTAGGCGGCAGGGAGGAAATCCTCAACGTGCATGCGAAGAACAAGCCGCTGTCGGAGGACGTGGATCTGAAGCAGGTCGCGCAGACAACGGCCGGCTTTACAGGGGCTGATTTGGAGAATCTGCTCAATGAATCCGCGATTCACGCGGCAAAGGATAACCGGGCTTATATCGTGCAGGAGGATATCCGCAAGGCGTTTATCAAGGTCGGTATCGGTACGGAAAAGAAAAGCCGGATTATTTCCGACAAGGAGAAGAAAATCACGGCTTACCATGAGGCGGGACATGCGATTCTGTTCCATGTGCTGCCGGATGTAGGGCCGGTGTACACCGTTTCGATCATTCCGACGGGGCTTGGCGCAGCCGGCTATACGATGCCGCTGCCAGAGCGGGACGATATGTTTAATACCAGGGGCAAGATGCTGCAGGATATTATGGTTTCACTTGGCGGGCGGATTGCGGAGGAGATTATCTTCGACGATGTGACAACGGGCGCTTCGAGCGATATTAAGAAGGCGACCAAGGTGGCAAGAGCGATGGTGACGCGCTACGGCTTTTCGGAGAACATCGGCGTGATCAATTACGACGAGGACGACAACGAGGTGTTTATCGGGCGCGATCTTGCGCATGCCAAGAATCATTCCGAGGCGGTTTCCGGTGAGATTGACATAGAGGTAAAGGCGATTATCGACGACTGCTACCGGAGGGCAAAGGCGATTATCATGGAGCAGGAGAAGGTGCTCCATGCCTGCGCAAAGCTTCTTCTTGAAAAGGAAAAAATCGGCAGGGCGGAGTTTGAGGCGCTGTTCGAGGAGAAGGCGGAGGAAAACTGACGGCATTGTTGGTAAAAATACACAAATAAATATGGTAAAACTTGTAAAGTTTGTAGAATGTTCGAATGGATTTTCGACGGAGCTATGCTATAATAATATGTGTAACCCCCAATATATTATATAGTTTTGCTATATCCCATAAGAAGAAATACCTTCTCTAAAAGAGACAGCATGTAACGGCTGTCTCTTTTTATCAAGTAGCAGCAAGGGTTTATCAGGAAAGGAAACGAATGAAAACAATCAACTTTGACGAACTGAATTTATGTAACGAGATTTTGCGCGGTGTGCGGGAGATGGGCTTTGAGGAGGCTTCCCCGATACAGGCGCAGGCAATACCGGTCGCAATGGAGGGCTGGGATATTATCGGGCAGGCGCAGACCGGAACCGGTAAAACGGCCGCGTTTGGCATCCCGATATTGGAAAAGGTAGGCCGCAGGAAGGACGTGAAGCACCCGCAGGTGCTGGTGCTGTGCCCGACAAGGGAGCTTGCGGTGCAGGCGGCGGAGGAAATCCGGAAGCTTGCAAAATATATGCACGGGGTGAAGGTGCTCCCGATTTACGGCGGGCAGGATATCAGCAAGCAGATTCGCGCGCTGAAGGGCACGCAGATTATTATCGGCACGCCGGGGCGTATTATGGATCATCTGCGCAGAAAGACAATCCGCTGCGACCACGTGGATACAATCGTGCTGGACGAGGCAGATGAGATGCTGAATATGGGCTTCCGTGAGGACATCGAGACGGTGCTGGAGTATATCCCGAATACGGAGCGCCAGACCATCCTGTTCTCCGCCACCATGCCCGGCCCCATTCTGGAAATCACCAAGAATTATCAGAAGCCGGATGCGAAGCTGATTAAGGTGGTAAAAAAGGAGCTGACGGTGCCCAAAATCGAGCAGTATTATCTGGATGTGAAGCGCAAGGACAAGGTAGAGGTGCTCACAAGGCTGTTTGACTTCTACGAGCCGAAGCTTTCGCTGGTATTCTGCAATACCAAAAAGATGGTGGACGACCTGACCGAGGTGCTCAAGGGCAGGGGGTACTTTGCGGAAGGGCTGCACGGCGATATGAGCCAGGCGCAGCGCGACCGTGTGATGAAGAGCTTCCGCAACGGCAAGACGGACATTCTGATTGCGACGGACGTTGCGGCGCGCGGGATTGACGTGGACGATGTGGAGGCGGTCTTTAATTTCGACATTCCGCAGGACGACGAGTACTATGTACACCGTATCGGGCGTACCGGCCGTGCGGGCCGTACCGGCCGTTCCTTCACCTTTGTAAGGGGGAAGGAGGTCTACAAGCTAAAGGACATCATGCGTTACGCAAAGACGAAGATTTACGCGATGCCCGTGCCTTCCCTGAACGACGTCAACCATGTGAAAATCGAGAAGATTATGGATAAAATCGGAGCCATGATCGAAGAGGAGGATTTGACGGCCATGATCAATACGATTGAGCGGCAGGTCAACGAGTCCGACTATACCGCGATGGACATCGCCGCGGCGTTTCTCAAGCTGTATATGGGGCAGTTCAATGAAAACAGCGAGGCGGCCGGCGCAGGCGCCGACTTTGACTTTGAAAATACGGGCGCCGAGGAGGAAGGCATGGTGCGTCTGTTTATCAATATCGGCAAGGCGCAGAAGGTAAAGCCCAAGGATATTCTGGGCGCGATTGCGGGAGAGGCAAATATCCCCGGAAATCTTGTGGGCGCAATCGACCTGTACGACAAGTATACCTTTGTCGAAGTGCCCAAGGAAAACGCGAGAGATGTATTAAAGGCGATGAAAAACGTAAAAATTAAGGGAAAGGCAATTAATATTGAGCCTGCTAACGCAAAATAGCAAAGAGTATGATCTGCGCTTGTTCCGTCTATTTAATCGTATCTGCTAACAGGGACAGAAAGGCTTTCTCTGTGCCCTCCTGAAAGCCTTTTTTATCAAGCGCCAGCGTCATGCTTCCCTTTATGAAAAGCACAATCAGATTTCTGGTTTGGATATAGCTTTCGACGTCTGAAAACTGAATGCGGTTATTCCCCTTTGGGGAAGTAACACAAATATCCTCGCCAACCTCCACGCGATAGGATAAGGGCAGGCTGCGAAACAGGACGTCGACTCGCTCCTGCTCCAGTTGAATCGCTTTCTTTCTCTTGAGCCTGAATAGCACCATGATCAAAACCGGGGCAAGCTCAGCCAACAAAAGGACGGGCCGTTTCGCAACGATTGACAGCACTGCAAGCAGAATGATTACCATCAACATGGAGCGGTATCCGGCCTTAAACTTGTAATCCCACCATGCTCCTACGCTTTCCTCGAGAATATCCGGCGTGTATTCATACTCATTGACAAAATGCGGCATATCGTTTCCTCCATATTCTGAATTATACATTAGATTATAAGATATTTGTCCATCCTCTGCAACGCTTATTTAGGGGCGCACATCCATATATTCCCGGGAGCAGCGGGCCAAACGGCTGCCTGCGGGCATTCGATTTAAATCCACAATCATAGTATATACCCGGGATTTGAAAAGCTGATAAAAAATGATATAATATACAATAAAGCAGACGCAACAGATTCCGGGAAGCGCGGAAGACGGGACCGGATATATAAGCCGCAGGAGGCAGTTGGGAGGAAATAACATGTTAGAATTACCGGAGAGCTATACAATATCCAGGCAGATAAAGAAGAGCCTGACTGGAAAGAAAATAAGTAAGATTGAAGTCTTACAAACACCGCACCGGTTTGCGTTTTTCCATGGGGATACGGAGGGCTATGGAGATTTATTGAAAGGACAGACTGTTATGGACGCGGCCTGTCATGGCGGTATGATTGAAATGGATACGGAGGACTGTATGATAGCGCTTTCCGACGGCGCGTATCCTAAATATTATGAGAATAAAAAGAAATTTCCCAAAAAGCATCAATTGGCCATTTATTTTGATGATGAAACGGCGGTTTTTGTGTCAATACAGATGTATGGGATTATCTTTATCTTTCCGAAGGGGAAGTGCACGGAGGGCTATTATATATCATCCAGCAGTAAGATAAACCCGCTGTGTGATGCGTTTACCTTTGAATATTTTCGGAGTCTCTATCTGGATAACCATAAAAAATTAAGCGCAAAGGCGTTCCTTGCCACAGAGCAGAGAATACCGGGTCTTGGAAACGGCGTATTGCAGGACATCCTGTGGGACGCCGGCATAGATCCACGCTTTGACATGAGAGAAGCGTCCGAGGCAGACTTTACGGCGCTGTATACCTCCGTAAAGAAGGTGCTAAAAGAAATGTGTGAAAAAGGCGGCCGGGATACGGAAAAGGACTTATTTGGACAGAAGGGAGGATATATTACCCGGTTAAGCAAAAATACATTGTTCGAGCCCTGCATCAAATGCGGACATGAAATCCATAAAGCAAATTTTATGGGCGGGACAGTGTATTATTGTGAGAATTGTCAAAAGAAGCAGTGAAAACGCGATGCGAAGAGCCGGAGAAAACAGCCTGGCTTCTGACAGGGAGGTCATTATGAAATACGCCGATATTGTAAATACTTTAAGGGAGGTTGGGCAAAACAACTCCAGAGAGTGGTACATGGAGCACAGGGAGCTTTTTAAAGAAATCCATATGGTTTTAAATGATATGTATTTTAAAGTGGGTAATAAGCTGCGCGAGGAGGCGGAAATAGATATCGCCCCCGCAAAAAGCATATCAAGGCCGTACAACGACCAGCGATTCGGCAATAAGCCGTATTTAAAAGAGGCGTTGTGGATAACCTTTCAGTCAAACGCCGTTCCTGCGCCTGCGTTTTTCACGGAGTTTTCGCCCTTTGGGATACGGACGGGCATGGGATATTATGCCGCAACGCCCGCACAGATGAGGGATCTGAGAAAGAAGATTGACGATGCGCCGGAGGTGTTTTCGGACAGGATAGAGGAGGCGCTGGCGGATAAGGATATCGAGATGATCGGGGAAGCGTACAGGAAAAAATTTGCGTCCGATTATGAAGGCGTGCTGGAGAAATTATACAATTATAAAAGCGTTTATTTTCAGAAAATTGTTCCGGCGGATGATTGGGAGCGCCTTGAGCAGATTTCGACGGATACTTTTTCGAAGCTCGCCCCGCTTTACAGGCTGTTCCGGTCCTGCCAGGGAAATGCCGATTAAAGCGTTTACTCGGAGCTTTTGGTACAGGAATATATTGACGGCACCCCGGCTTAAGCTTATAATTTATCCACACAGGGACAGAAAATCATCCGCCAAAGGAGCGGTATTTGAGGGGCGTGGCAGAGGATATGCGGGTAGCAGTTTGTGATGATGAGACGGCGCAGCAGCAGCTGATGGAAAAATATCTGAGAGAGTGGGGCGGGCAGCGCGGCATTCGGATGGATACCGTAATGTTTCCGGACGGGGAGAGCCTGCTGTTTGCATGGGAAGAGGACAAGGCGTTTGACCTGTTGATTCTGGATATAGAGATGCGCAAAATAAACGGTATGGCGCTTGCGCGGGAGATTCGCAGGACGGACGCGACGGTACCGATATTGTTCGTCACGGGCTATGACGAATATATGGCGCAGGGCTATGAGGTTTCGGCGCTCCATTATCTGTTGAAGCCTGTGAGCAGGGAGAAGCTTTTCGGAACGCTTGACCGTCTGCAGGACAGTGTCAGAAGCGAGGACAAATTCCTCTTTAAGATAGGGGAGGCAGCGGTATCGCTGCTGGAATCCAGAATCTGGTATATCGAGGCCTGCGCGCACAAATGCATTCTTTATACGGAAGATGCGCACTATGAGCTGCGCCGGAGCATTACGGAGATAGAGGCGTATCTGACGAAATCGGCGCAGAAGAGCACGCCGGCGTTCATGCGCTGTCATCGTTCTTATCTCGTCAATCTCCGACACATATCCGGTATTGCAAAAAATGATCTGATACTGGATAATGGAGTCAGGCTTCCTGTCAGCAGGAATGCCTATAAGGAGATGAATGAGGCGTTTATTCAGCGGCATGTAAAAGAACCGCGCGAATAGGACGCCTGGCCATACCGGTATAGAAGGAGAGGCAGGTTATTCAAATGGGGGGGATATTTTATCCGGTTATCGCGGGAATTGTGCTTTTGATTGCCGCCAATCTGGCTGCATGGCTTTTGCTTCTGCCCCGGATTGTCAATCGGAAAATCAGCCGGTTCCAGAATGAACTGGTAAATTGTCATTATGATGAGGTCGACGTGATGTACCGCAAAATGCGGGGATGGCGGCATGATTATCACAATCATATTCAGGCGCTTAAGGCATATATGGAGCTTGCGCAGTACGACGAGGTAAAGAAGTATATCGATATGCTGGAGGAGGATCTGAGTGCGGTAGACACGGTGCTGCGCACGGGAAACGTTATGGTGGACGCTATTCTCAACAGCAAGCTGACCCTGATTCGCGAAAAGGGGATTGACGTATGCGCGACGGCGGTCGTGCCGGAGGACATTGCCGTTTCCGGCGTTGATTTATCCGTGCTTATCGGGAATCTGCTGGATAACGCGATGGAAGCGTGTATGCGGATTCCCGATGAGGAGAGACGTTTCATCCGCATATATATCGATATTGTCAAAAAGCAGCTCTACATCTGCGTCACAAACACCATGGCCGGGCGGGCGGTAAAAACGGCCGGTATTTTTCGAACGACTAAGACGGGTGACGGAAGCGAGCCGCGTGTTCACGGCTTTGGCCTGATCAGCATTGACCGCATTGTATCAAAATACAACGGATATATAAACAGACAGACGGAAGACGGCGTATTTGCAACTGAGGTGATGCTGCCGCTCTCCCCGCTTCAGACATAAAGAAACGCAGGCCGCCGGGCTTGCGTTTCTTTTCGTGCATGTATTTCTACTACTCGTGCCAAAAGGATTATACGCAGAAATGTTATGATATGATAAGACGTGTAGGAATACGCATACGATTGAAGGGGAAAAGATTGAAAAATAAGTCTGATGACCTTATTTTTCAATCGGAAATTTGTGACGCTTCGGAATGGAGGGAATTATGTTTCATAATAATGCACGCATCGAGAAGAGCGCTGGAAAATACAGTGTCGCCAGTAATCTGTTGTACCATTTTAAGAACCTGCTCCGGTGGGAGCCGGGCCTGTTCTGGGCAGGTATGCTGCTGCCGATTCCGATGGTGCTGTCCAACATGGCGGGGAACTATCTGCCGGCGCTGATTGTACGGGGGCTTGAGGAGAAATGGGCGTTTGGCCCGTATCTGACGGGGATTGCCCTGCTCCTTGCGGGCATGTGGATATGCAATGTCCTGTTCGGCCTGGGAGAAGTCTACTGTGAGGAGGGCAGGGTTCTCTACAGCAGGCATTACATGATGCCCTATATTGAGAAGCGGATGTCTGTGGATTACGATAAGCTGGAGGAAAAGCGCTTTCAGGATAATTCCGGCATTGCGTATAACGCGATTTTTAACGGGCGGGGACTGCGTCAGGCGATTTACAATCTTCCGATGAGCATCGCGCATCTTGTCCCTGCTGTGGTTTACGGGATTTTGCTGACGCGTATCAGCATATGGATTTTGGTGCTGGTGTGCGCAAGCGCCTATATCCAGATAAAGATGCTGGCGTGGGCAAGGAAAAAGCACAGCGCGGAACAGCCTGTATTGTCCGATTACGCCAAAAAGATGGAGTACCTGACGACACAGACGACCGACCCGCCGGCGGGAAAGGATATCCGGCTGTATCATATGGCGGAGTGGCTGATGAGCCGCTACGAGAAGACGCTGGACGCCATGAACAAAAAATTCGAGGAGGTGCACATCTGGTATTTCCGGCGCGGCCTCACGGACGCGGCGCTGGATCTTCTGCGCAACGGCATCGTATATCTGTATTTGATTTATCTGGTGACGCAGGGCACACTGAGCGTTTCGGAATTTGTGCTGTACTTCGGATTCTGTAACAGCTTTGCGTCCCTGAGCTTTGTAGGGTTGCGCGAGATGCTGCACATCGGTATTATCAGCAATACCTTCAACGGCATACGGGAGTTTCTGGAAGCGCCCGATCACAGGAACGGGGATGAAAGGCTTGCGGACGCGCAGATAGCGGACTTTCGCAAAAAAGCGGCGACCGTGGAGCTGCGGGATGTAAGCTTTACTTACCCGGGAAGCGAACAGCCGATTATCTCCCATATGAATCTGAAGATTACCGAAGGGGAAAAGCTTGCGATTATCGGGTTAAACGGCGCGGGCAAGACGACGCTGGTAAAACTGATTTGCGGCTTTTACCAGCCGACGGAGGGAGAAATCCTCTTTAACGGAATCAATGTGGAGCGCTTTGAGCGGCGGCAGTATTACAGCCTGATATCCGTGCTGTTCCAGGACTATGTGCTGCTTCCGGTCACAGTGCGGGAAAATATTTCCTCGCTTCCGCCTGACAGGACGGATGAGGAAGCGCTTGTCCGGGCGATGAAGCGGGCGGATTTTCTGGAACGCTATGAACGTCTGCCGGATAAGGGAGACAGCCTTCTGGGACGCGAAATCAACGAGAACGCAGTGGATTTCTCCGGCGGCGAACGGCAGAAGCTTTTGCTCTCACGCGCGCTCTATAAGGAAGCGCCGCTGCTCATTCTGGACGAGCCGACGGCGGCGCTCGACCCGATTTCGGAGAATGAGATTTACATGAAATACGGTGAGGCGACGGCAGGGAGGACCTCCGTTTATATTTCGCACAGGCTGTCCAGCACGCGGTTCTGCGACCGCATTATCCTGCTGGAGGACGGGCAGATTGCCGAGAGCGGGACGCACGATTCCCTGATGGCGGCGAACGGAAAGTACGCAAATCTCTATGAGCTGCAAAGCCAGTATTACAGAGATGAGGAAAAGGAAAAGCAGCGCCGCAGGGATATGGGAGAGGAGGTTTGTGAAAATGAGTGACTTTCAGGTATTGAGACGGCTTTATGCCCTGTATGCGAAAAACTGTAAGGACAGCATCGTTGCCTGCGTGGTTACGTCGCTGTTTGCGGGGATTAAGCCCTATATTCTGCTGGTTTTATCGAGTATTCTGATAGAAGGAATGATATCGGGCACGGATTTTATAACATTGGTTCAATATGCGGCGGCAGGCCTTGCGATAAACTTTATCGTCGGCGCTGTGGAGGCCAAAGGCAGGGAGGTTTTAAACGGAAGCATCGAGAACTGTCTCGAGCGTGAGAACCGGGATCTCAATGAAATCAGTATGCAAATCGATTACGAGAACCTTGAGAATAAAGAAAAGCAGGAGAAAAAGCGCAGGCATGAACAGCTTGTCAATACAAGAGGCGGAATCTACTGGATGCTGATATGGCCGCTGGATAAGGGACTGACGGCAGTGATCAGCATTATCACGACGGCTGTCGTTGCGGTTCCGATGTTCTTCGGGGAGAATGCGGTGGAGGCGCACGGCTTCTGGGCGTCGCCCGTGCCTGCCGCGCTGCTGTTTGTGCTGATTGCGCTGTGTATTTTTGGCACGAACAAATCAAGTACCGTGACCAACAAAATCGGCGGCCGGTATTTTGACGGCTATAACGATGCGAGTAAGCTGTTGGATTATGTTGTCCACAATATTCTGAACCGAAGCGAAACGGAAAAGGACCTGCGGATATTTGCGCAGGAGGATATGATAAAAAATACCTGTTTTTCCAAAAGCGAGGAGGGAATCGCCTGTCTGCGCAAGTCACGGCGGATATTTGCCCTGCAGGACCTGTGTCAGAGGAGCTTTTCCGACTTCTGCCTGATTGCGGTATACCTGTATGTCGCAGTGCGCGCATATATGGGCTATATCAGCATCAGCAACGTGGTGCTCTACGCCAGCGCGATTGTCAAGTGCATCGATTCGCTGCAATACCTGACATGGGCGATATTGGGCTGGAACCGTGCCATTGAGTTTGGCAGGGATTATCTGGATTATCTGGACTTTGACAACAGGCAGTATAAGGGGACCCTTCCGGTGGAAAAGCGGCGGGACAACCGGTTTCTTTTGGAATTTGATCATGTATCCTTTAAATACCCGGAGAGTGACATTTATGTCATAAAGGATCTTACAACCACACTGGACATTGGCGGAAAAATGGCGATCGTGGGGAAAAACGGTTCGGGCAAAACGACGTTTATCAAGCTGATTTGCCGTTTGTATGACGTGACGGAGGGAGAAATCCGGCTCAACGGCATTGATATCCGCAAATACGACTATGAGCAGTATATGCGGCTGATTTCGGTGGTATTTCAGGACTACAGAGTCTTTGCCCTGCAGCTTGGGGAGAATATTGCCGCGTCAGAGGAGGTTGATGAGAAGCTGGCCCGGACAGCGCTGGAGAAGGCGGGGCTGGCGGAGCGCCTTCAAACGCTGACGGACGGCCTGAATACTTATGTGGGAAAGGAATTTGAGAACGACGGCGTGCTGTTTTCAGGCGGCGAGCGCCAGAAAATGGCGATTGCGCGCGCCATCTATAAGGATGCGCCGTTTGTCATCATGGATGAGCCGACGGCGGCGCTGGACCCGATATCGGAATGCGAGGTATACGCGGGCTTTGACAGGATGGTGGGCTCCAAGACGGCAATGTATATTTCACACCGGCTTGCCTCCTGCCGGTTCTGCGAGGACATTCTGGTCTTCGACGGGGGACGGATCGTGCAGCGCGGCAGCCATGACAAGCTTGTCGGAGAGGAAGGGCTGTATCGGACGCTTTGGGATGCGCAGGCAAAATATTATGCGTGATATGGAAAAGCGCATAATAATAAATCGGAAGCTGACGCCGATGAAAATGAATGAAAAGAGAGAACATCTATGCTCAATGCAGGAAGCAGAATAGTAAATAATTGGATATACCCTATTGACAAGGGCTATGTACTGATAGATACAGGGTATGAAAACGGATTTGCACATTTAAAAAAGCAACTGGCAAGGATGCAAATAGCCCCTCAACAAATACGATATATTTTTTTGACACATGCTCACGATGACCACGCAGGCTATCTGAATGAAATACTCTCGGAATGCCCTGACGTTCAAATCGTTATGAGTGACAAGGCGTTAGAAAGATTATATAGAGGGCAAAACTCTTTTGATGGCGGTTGCACAACCAGGATTGCCTTGTTCTTTTGCTTCTTAATGAAGCTTGTTGGCAAGGGCAGGCATTTGTTTCCTCCAATAAAGCAGGAATATCAGTGCAGATGTATTCAGGTGACCGAACAAAACCGTAAGCAGATGGAGCTTTTACTACAAGGAAAAATCATTGATACGCCCGGTCACACTGTCGATTCTGTATCTCTTTTACGAAACGATGGTTCTCTATTTTGCGGCGATGCTGCTATGAACGGCTTGCCAAGTCTGCACAGAATAACCATTTGGGCGGAGGAGAAAACGGCTTTTCTGAAATCCTGGGAAACAATCATTGCTCTTAGACCAAATCGAATATATCCGGGACATGGCAAGCCGTTTGGATATATTGATCTTAAAATAAATCTAAGGCGGGCAAAAAATATGAAATTGCTGCCGATTCAAGAACCTCCGATTTTGAAAAAATGCGGCTCCGAAAAATAAATAAGTGCGGTCAAATGCTTTTAGGACACCAAAGAACGGAATTTTTTGAACAGGCAGCTGATGATACAGTGCGGCTGGTGCAAGAGAGGAATGCGTTTATGGAAATTCAATTTCAGTCACATTGGTTTGAGAAATGTATCAGGGAATATTTGGGTATTGCAGACAGGATGCTAACGGTGGTTGACCAATCTGGAAGTGGTGCGTCTGATGTCGTGCGAGACAGAGATTCATAGTCTGGCATTTTTAAAGGCGCTGCCCGGACTTGAAAAATTATGTATATGAGCCAATTAATGTTTATAACAGATGATTTTCAGAAAATATTTGCTTTTTCCCGTCAAATATGATATAAATATGAACAGGAAAAAGCAATATTGTATATGGGTGGATTCCCGAGTGGCCAAAGGGGACAGACTGTAAATCTGCTGCATCATGCTTCGGTGGTTCGAATCCACCTCCGCCCATTTAAGTACCGTCCGGTACTTTTTTCATTTCATCATATGCAGCACTGCCTTTGCCCACTCCCGAAACGGGAACCAATGCGCGGAAACATTTTCATCGATAATCCGTTCTATTGCCGCGTAGTCGAACTGCCGCGTCTTGCTGACCTCCTCGTACACCTCGCCGGCCGCATGGCTGAACCCCAGCGCAATCCGCCCGTATGCTTCATCGCCGACCGCGATTTGCCTGCCATAGGACAGTGCGCCAAAACAAAATTCTCCAAAGTTTACGGCGCCCATACAAAAAATCCCTACGGTTATCGCGCCAAATGCGATACAGCCCACGGCAAAGCTGCCGAAGCTGATAAAGCCCGCCGCGACGGTGCCAAGAGCCAGGAGCAGCCCTGCCGTAAGGACGCCGACGCTGACAATGCCCGCCGAGAGCAGCCCGACTGCGACAACGCCGCCTGCAAGGTTGCCGATGGCGATAACGCCCTTAGCCCGATAAAACCCCGTGCCGAGATTTATATGCACAAGAGGGAGGCCCCGAAAGCTCCTTTTACTTTTATATTCATAGTGAACGCTTGCCGTTTCGAAGCGGCCATGGCAGTTCCCTGCCGTCGATTCTGCCGGAATGCCCTGATTCTCCTGCGGAGAGAGGACGCCTTGCTTTAGCAGGTAATCCGTGCTGACCGCAAACAACTCGCTCAGTGCGACAATCTTTTCCAGATCCGGCACAGACTGGTCGGTTTCCCACTTTGATACAGACTGTCTCGATACGCCCAGCTGCAGGCCGAGCATTTCCTGGGAAAGTCCCTTTTGGGTTCTTAGCTTATAAATCTTTTCTCCAAGTGTCATAAAATCCTCATTTTTCATACGAACCTCCATTCCCTCTCACGCATTCGATTAAATGTACGGTTATTTTATCGCATTTAAGAAAAATAAGCTACCAACACGGCTTGGAAATGTGTCAACTGCCGGTTGCGGGCATTGATTTCTGCGGATACCTTCCCCGTAATAGTTGGTACCTTTTGAAGTATATAAATTGGCAAAGGCACGCAGGCCTTTGCCGGTTAAGTATAGCATCATTTTGAAAAAATGGCTGCAGCTTTGGCCGTATCCTACGCCCGCCGTGCCTTCCGTGTGAGAAGGACGGCGGTAAGATAAAGGCATAGGGCGCCGGCGGCCAGATACAGCAGGCGGGCCGCGCAGAACGAAGCGGTCAGCGCAAAGGCCGGTTCGCCGTCCGCACCGACGGGCAGCGCAAGCGGACGGGATGAAAAATATCCCGCGCCGAACAGGTCGAACGCCGTTTTCGGCCCGCAGTATCCCAGTACAAACGAGACCGCCGTCAACAGATAGAGAAGGCTTCGGTGCAGCCCCGCGAGGAGCTGCCCGAGTCCCGCAAGAAAGAGGAAGCAGGGCAGCGCAAGCAGGAGTGCGGGCAGCAGAAACGCTGCAAAGCCCGTAAAGTGAAAAAGCGCTGTATAGAAGTATGCGGCAAGGCCGGCTGTGACCAGGAAAATCAGCAAAAAGCATACGCCGGCTGCCGCCGTCCGCAGCAGCATCTGGCGGGCGGCCGTAACGGGCGCTGCAAGCGTGAGCGCTTCGACCTGCCGCTGCCTTCTGCCGTAATAGGAGGAGAGCAGAAGCAAAACCGCGGCCATTGCAGGCGGCAGCGTTTTACCGACGTACGTGCACCAGCTCCATACAGAAAAGGGCGCGGTATACGCGATACCCTGAATGATGTCCAGCGACAGGACAAACCAGGCAAACAGGCCGTTTACGGCAAGCAGTCCCCAAAAGCTCCGGTTCCAAAGCATTCTTTTCAGCTCATAATAAAATATCTTACTCAAGGCACAACTCCTCCTCCGTCAATCCGCAGTAGCGCAGAAAATCCTGATATGTGAAGCGGTTCTCCGAAAACAAAGCCCTGTCGGCGTACATCTGCCGCAGAATCGCGTCCATTTGCTCTTCGCCGCCGACCAGCGATTCTGCCTTTAAAATCATTAACGGCATGCGGTCGTAATGGTTGATGCCGCTGTTTGCCAGCTTTAGCCGGGTCTGGTACAGCTCTGGCAGCAGCGCGGTATATTCTGGATGGCGGTTATAGAAGCTCCGGTCCTGCATCTCCACGGCGTTTTTCCAGACATCGACATAATACTGCCGGGCGTATGCTTCGCCGTAAAGCTCCTTGACCAGCCGATAGGTGGAGTACACAGTCAGCCCTTCCGCGCTCCAGCGCTCATCCTCCGCAAAGTCAAGCCCCAGTCCGCCCCACCACTGATGAATCATCTCATGGATAAAGACCTCCGTTGCGCTGGCGCCCTTGTCGGGATCGCTTAGGGTATCGGGCGCAAGCACCGTCTCAAACCACTGTGAGACGCCCGGCAGCGCATAACCGCCCATGACCATAGAGCTTCTCTGCTGTAAAAGCAGGCGTCCGTCCTTTGCCCAAGGCAGCGTGCCGTAGTGCGCGCCGCAATAAGTAAAGACGTCGACAATTGCCTGCCGGACATTGCTCTGCTCGACAATATCCTGATAGGCGCTGCCGTAAACAAAATCAATAACAAAATCATCCATGGGAATCGTGTCAATCACATAATCGGCCGCCGTAAAGTTCATCACATACCGGGCGCACGCGGCGCGCCATGTTCTGGTGCCGTCCGCATTGTCGGTAAAATCGGTCATCGGGACATAGTTCAGAAGCGGCGTCAGGTGTGCGGGAATGGTAATGTCCACCGTTGCGGTATTGCTTCTGGAATAGTAATTGTCCAGCACGGGAATAAGCGACGCAGTGCCAAGGGATATATAATCCGGGTCAACGCAGTCCTCCACGCGGTAGGAGGAGGCAAAGCGGGCAAGAGAGGGAAAGCCCTCGTATTCGATGACCAGCGTCTTCCCGTGCTCGCGGGGAAGCTCAAAATAAGTGGGACGCCAGCCGTTGAGATCCTCCTCTACGGTTCGGAATGCGACATCCTCGCCGCCATAGCTCATTTTTGTGATTCGATAGCCGGGACTTATCGCAAATTTGGATTCTCCCGGACAGGGGCTTTGAATATCATACTCGGCCCTGCCGGAAATGCGTCCCAGAAGGGGATCTGTCCGGATGCTGTAGCGGATGGAGCGGATAAAGTGTATGGATGCCTCGTCCTGTTCGATATTCGCGTCAACAATATATTCGCGGGGGCCGTGGTCTATAAAGGGCTGGAAACGCCACAGGAATATTCCGGCCAAAATCAGGGCAAGCGCGGGCAGCAGGACAAAGCCCCGCCGCAGGCTGCGCACAAAGGAAAAAATAAGCCCGCGCTGGTATCTGCGTACGCACAGGGTGGAAACCAGCCAGAGGCCGGCGCTGATGCCAAGCCAGATCAGCCGGGTATAAAATCCCATGCGCAGGGGCCAGACAGAGGAAAAGCCGTCCGAGTAGGAGACAATCCGGGGATTAATCCAGCTCATAAAATAATCGGAGAAGGCAATACCTGCGACACTGATGCAGACAAGGCCCAGATAGAGCGCGGCGGAAAGCTCGGCGCGGCGTGTAATCTGGTAAAGGGCCTCCGCAAACAGGACGGAGATCCACCATGTCGGCAGCATGAATATCAGGAAATTTACAGCGTAAAAGTCCGCGGCAAACAGATACGCCATTTTGCCCGCCGTATAAGGCAGGTAAACCAGCGCGGCAAGCGTTGTCACAAGCAGGCAGTCTGTCAATAACGCAAGCGTCCTTGCAGCCGGAAGGCTTGCGGGAGAGGCCGCGGCGTCTGTCAGCACGCAGATACCGGCACGGTGCGGACGGTCGGCCTCCATAATGGCGAGTACAGCCCAGAATACGGCGCCGGCTGCGGTTCCTGCCAGAACGGGATTGGCGATATAGCGGCCCGACATGGTGCGGGAATCGCTGAAATACGGCAGCGCATACCCCAAAAGCGGCGCGAGCAGGCATAAAGCCGTGACGGCCCATGCAGACTTTGATAACAGCAGGCGCCGAAGCTCGACGCGGTATAGAGAAAATATATTTCTGCGAACAGTTTTTTTACGAAACGGTTTCATGGGCAAAATCCCCTTTCCCGGTACGGCCGAAGGCGTGAATGCAGTACAGATAGGCGTCCTCGAGCGTGGGCTCGACAGTCTGCGCGCAGGCGGGAAGCCGCTCTGCCACAATCCGGCACCGGATTCCCTGCGCGGTATGAATCTTGGAGACGAGCTGGCAGCCCTCGGGCACGGGGGCGTCCGGCTGCGTAAGATACACGCCGACATGCTTTTCGGTCTGCGCAATCAGCGCGGCGGGGAGTCCGTCAAAAAGAAGCTGCCCGCCGTGTATGACCAGCACCCGGCTGCAGACAGCCTGCACGTCTTCGACAATATGCGTGGAGAGCAGGACGATCTTATCCTGTGCCATTTCGGAGAAAATATTGCGGAACTTTACGCGTTCCTCGGGGTCAAGGCCGACCGTAGGCTCGTCCAGAATGACAAGCTGCGGGCTGCCCAGCAGCGCCTGCGCAATGCCGACGCGCTGCCTCTGTCCGCCTGAAAGATTGCGGATTCGCGTACGCTTAAGCCCGGTCATGCTTGTCTGCTCGAGAACCTCCTCAATAGCCGCTTTACCCTTGATGCTTTTGAGCGCAGCCATGTAATCCAGAAACTGCCATACGGTCAGCTCCTCGTAGAGTCCGAAGCTCTGCGGGAGATAGCCCAGCTGTGACTTCAGGTATTGCTCCTGCGCGGGCAGCGGCTTATCGTCAAGCAATATCTCGCCCTTTGTGGGCAGAAGTCCTGCGATTAACAGCTTCATCAGCGTTGTCTTTCCCGCACCGTTTGGCCCCAGGATTCCGATAAAGCTGGGACTCTTTGCATGGACGGAAACATCCTGCAGCGCCTTTTTGCCGGAAGGATATATCATGGTAATATGGTTGACGTCGATTTTCATAAGGTCTCCTCCATTCCTGCCAGAGAGCTGCCGGCCGGGGTAGAAATCCGTCAGGCGGCAGCTTTCTTTGGTATATGTCGTTGTCCATGATTTTATCACAGATGGGCGCGGACGTGTGTGGAGATCGCGTGGAGATTGTGTGGACAGGGAAAGGAGGGAGCGGAACGTTTTACGGTTCTATTCCCCGGAAGTCAGGAATTGTGCTGCCGAAATCCCGTCAAAAACTGCCGTAAAGCGCACCCCGTCTTCTGTATTTTCTATAGAATGCGGGATATGATACGTTTCCAGAATCATGCGCGTGATATAAAGCCCCAGCCCGCTGCCCTGCCCGGCAGAGCGGTCGGCGCGGTAAAAGGCTTCAAACAGATGCGGCAGATGTCTGTCGTCGATATGTGCGGGCGTGTTGCAGACACGAAGCGTTGCTTTACCGCCGGAGAGGGAAAGCGACACCGTTACTGTACCGTGCTGCGGCGTATGCAGTACCGCGTTTCCGATAACGTTGCCAAGCGCCTTTTTCAGGAGCGCGGCATCGCCATATACGTGTATATCCGGGGGAAGGCTCAGCGTAACGGTAATCGCGGACAGCTCGGCGCAGCCGGCGTAATCATCGGCCGCAGCCTCGAGAAGCTGTGACAGGCAGACCGGCTTTGAAGGCTCCTGCGTCTCAAGATCAAGATGGGAAACAGAAAGGACCTCCCGAAGGAGGCTGCTTAAGGACTGCAGAATTTCTTTGCTGCGGGCAAGATACTTTTCACGGTCCTTATAGACGCCGATTTGCGCCTGCATGCCCTCGAGCTGCCCGATGACAATGGCAATCGGGGTCTTCAGCTCATGGGAGACGCCCGAAAAGAAGAGCAGCCGGCGGCGCTCCCGCTCCTTTTCAAGAGATATTTCATCTTCCAAAAGCGCGTTGCGGCGGTAGATTTCGTCAAGCGCCGCGTGCAGCTTGTCGGAGAGCTCGTTGATGCTCTGTGAGAGCGCGCCGATTTCGTCGTCGCGGATATCCGGGCAGTACCAGCTAAAGTCGAGATTGGCGATTCTGTCCGCGATTTTGCCGATACGGAGAATCGGCAGCGTGGTATAATGCGAGAACAGAAATGCGCTGGCAGACGACAGCAGGAGGATAATGAGGAGTACATACGGGACGGACCGGCGCATTGCGTGGGTGATTTCGTCGAATCGTGCCGGATTATAGCGGATAATCAGGATATACTCCTGTGTGGAGCCGTCAAAGCGAAAGGGGCGGCGTGCAGCCGCAGGGGTCTGCCCGCCGGACGTCATGTCAAACGACGCATCGCCTGGCGCAAAGGTAAAAGGGCTGATGCACTGTCCCCGTTCGTCGAGCAGGAGTATGTCTGCGCCTGTTTCGCGCAGAAAGGCGGTAAAGAGCGGCTCGCTGTCGGACTGCGCCGTGGTTCTCAGGGCGTCCGCAAATTCAGAGGATTTCCGCTCGAGCGCAAGCTGCGCTTTTTTCTCGCTTGCGTAAGGGAGAAAAATCCAGATGCAGCCGTACGCAGAGAGCAAAACAAACAGGGAAAGCGCCAGAAGCAGTACAAAGGTCCGCAGCGTAAGCTTTTTCATTGTGACTGCCCGCCTTTCTGCGCGGGCCCGGGCATATCGGATCTTGCGCGCAGCCGATAGCCGACGCCCCGGACGGTTTCAATGCAGTCCGCCGCGCCCAGCTTTTTGCGGATATTTTTCATGTGGGTATCGACAATCCGCGTATCGCCGTAGAAGTCGCAGCCCCAGAGCTTCTCAATCAGCGCTTTTCTTGTCGTCACCGCGCCGGGAGCCTGTAAAAGCTCCAGCAGGATTTCAAATTCGCGCAGTGTAAAATCGACATACGTGTCAGAAACACGGACGGTATGCGTGCGCAGATTCAGAGAAATATCCCCAAAACACAGTGCGTCCTTTGCGGATTGCTCCGCCGGGGGCATTGTCCGGCGAAGAACGGCTTCTACCTTGTGCAGCAGCAGCGCCATAGAGACCGGCTTGGTGATATAGTCGTCGATTTGCAGCTCATAGCCCCGCATCTGGCATTCCTCATTATCCAGAGCGGTCAGCATAATCACCGGGACCGCGGGATGCTGCGCCCTGATATGGCGGCAGACAGCAAAGCCGTCGGCGTCCGGCAGCATAATATCGAGCAGAATCAAATCAAATGAACGCACGGCGAGCAGCGCAAGCGCCGCCGCCGCATCATCTGCGGTGTTTACGCTGTGCAGGGCGCTTTCCAGAAAATTCTGCAATAATTCCCGGTAATCGGGATTGTCTTCCACAATGAGGATGTGTGCCATGGCGCGGCCTCCTTATATTTTTATACGCAGAGTATAACACAAATCTGTAGGAATTGTGAACAGATTGTGGTATTCTGATAGCAATCCGGTGCGCGGCGCGAAAGATGCGTGCCTTGCCAAACGGGAAACAGCTGGTGCGGCTGGATTTTACAGCAGACGCGAAATAAAAGTACGGTATAATACGGAGGAGCAGGATGAATTTTCTTGAGGAACGGATACTGAGGGACGGCGTGGTAAAGGAGGGCAATGTGCTCAAGGTGGACAGCTTTCTGAACCACCAGATGGATATTGCGCTGTTTGAGCGGATGGGCATGGAATTTCTGCGCCGCTTTCAGAACGAAAAAATTGACAAGATCCTGACGATTGAAGCGTCGGGAATCGGCATAGCCTGTATTGCGGCGCGGTATTTTAACGTGCCGGTCGTCTTCGCCAAAAAGGCAAAGAGCGTCAATCTTGACGGGGAGACATACACCGCGGAGGTGGAGTCCTTTACGCATAAATGCAAAAATCAGGTAATCGTGTCAAAGAAATTCCTGTCGGCAGGAGAACATATCCTGATCATAGACGATTTCCTTGCAAACGGATGCGCGCTGCAGGGCCTGATTTCTATTGTGAAGGCAGCGGGGGCAAGCGTTGACGGTATTGGTATCGCCATCGAAAAAGGGTTCCAGATGGGAGGAAGCGTTATCCGCAATCTTGGATACCATCTGGAATCCCTCGCCATTATCGAATCAATGGATGCCGCTGCCGGAAAAATCGTCTTTCGGGAACAGCCGGCGCGAAGCTACTCCTCCAGCGTGGAAGTGCAGTGCGGACACCGCGTTGCCTCCAGCGGGATTTCGGACCTGCAATAGGGACATTTTTTTGTCGTAGGCGCTGCGGGCGGCTCGTCCTTGTGGAGTCTCGCAGAAGCGGTATTCATGGCCTTTACGATGATAAATACGACCAGGGCCATAATGAGGAAGTTGACCACCGCGGTGATAAATTTGCCGTAATACAAGGTGACGTCGCCGGTGATATTCCATGCGAACTGGCTGAAGTTCATACCGCCAAAGAGGCCCAGCACCGGATTGATAATGTCCTCTACCAGGGAGGAGACAATGCTGGTGAAGGCGCCGCCGATAATGATACCGACCGCCATATCCATAACGTTCCCCTTGCTGATAAAGCGCTTAAATTCTTCAAAAAATTTTTTCATGGGAAATTCCGCCTTTCTTGTGTTGTTCCTTCTATTATATCCGGCGGGCCGCCGCGTGACAAGGCCGTGCTTTAAAAGAAAATTATCTGAAAAATCGCGGACGACTTTGTGCGGATTGTCCTATTGTAGTCCGGGGGGATTTCTGGTAGACTACAAGAGACACACATAGTAAGCATATTTATGAGGGAGAACACGAATGAGCAAGATCACAAAGAATTATCAGCAGCTTGCCGCGGGAATCGGCTTTGGTTATGATGAGCCGAGCAACTGCCTGTATGGGGTAAGGAACGGCTACGAGATTTTGATTTATGCAAACGATCCGAGATACCCGTATCTCTTAACCGCGACCACCTCCGCCAGAAGCGGGAGCTGTACCATCGGAAAGGAAGAAAATAAGGAATTCAGCAAGAGCGTGAAGCCGGCAGCGGCGATAACACAGAAGGACAGCCTGATTACGGTGGTTTCCAAGAACACGGGCGCCAATATGGACAAGGCGCGGGACAGCGTGAATTATCTGTTAGACGCCATGACCGCGTTTCTGCATGAGAGAGGCTTCGAGCCGTGCTGCCAGACCTGCGGGGCGTCTTCGCAGACAGTCGGGTTCGCGGTGGAGCAGGCACGCATGCATTTGTGCCCGAACTGTGCGGCGCGTCTCAGGAGCGAGAATGAAGTCAAGTTCCAGCAGGATGAAAAGAAGAGCGGCAATATCGTGGGCGGTATTGTGGGCGCGTTCTTTGGGTCCCTGATTGGCGTTCTCTGTATCATCCTGATCAGCCAGCTTGGTTACATAGCGGCCATTTCAGGCGTAGTTATGGCAATCTGTACCGTGAAGGGCTTTGAGCTGCTTGGCGGCAAGCTGGACAAAATCGGCATTGCCATCTGCTGTGCGATTATGGTGGTGATGACCTACATAGGAAACCGTCTTGACTGGGGTGTGTTGATTTCAAAAGAGCTTGGAATGAATATATTTGACAGCTTCCAGGCGGTTCCGATGTTCCGTGCGATGGGAAGGATCGAGGACACCTCCTATTTCTATAACCTTGGCATGATTTACCTGTTTACCATCGGCGGCGCGATACCGACGATTATGAACGTGGTGCGCAATAAAAAGGATAAAAACCGCGTAGCGCAGATAGGGAATGCGCCGATACAGAACAACAACAGCAATAACTTTTAGGGAATAAACCGGAGCGCCGCTCCGGTTTTCTTTTGAAAAAATCCTTTTAAAAAGTTGTTACCCGTGGAAAAATAAGTTATAATGGAAATGCAGGAAATTTTTAGGTACCCTGAATCAAAACAGAAAGCGATATAAAGGAGGTTCCGCAATGATAAAAATTGGTTTGTTGACAAGCGGCGGCGACTGTCAGGCCCTGAACGCAGCGATGCGCGGCGTGGCAAAGGGACTGCTCAATTCAAAACAGGAGGTAGAGCTGTTCGGGTTTATTGACGGTTATAAGGGCCTTATCTACGGTAACTATAGAATGCTGGGCATGTCGGATTTTTCGGGAATCCTGACAAAGGGAGGCACGATTTTGGGCAGCTCGCGGATGCCCTTTAAGAATATGCGGGAGCCGGATGAGAACGGCCTGGATAAGGTTGAGGCGATGAAGCACAACTACTACAAGCTCAGTCTGGACTGTCTTGTGATTCTCGGCGGCAACGGGACACATAAGACGGCGAACCTGCTTCGGGAGGAGGGGCTCAATGTTGTGACGCTTCCCAAGACAATCGATAACGATTTGTGGGGAACCGATATGACCTTCGGCTTTCAGAGCGCCGTTGATATCGCGACACAGTGTATTGACCAGATTCACACAACGGCGGCTTCGCACGGGCGTGTGTTTATCGTAGAGGTTATGGGACATAAGGTCGGCTTCCTGACCCTGAATGCAGGAATGGCCGGCGGTGCGGACATTATTTTGATTCCGGAGATTCCTTACGATATTGACAAGATAATCGGCGCGATTAAAAAGCGCTCCGAGAGAGGCAGCAAGTTTACTATTCTTGCCGTGGCGGAGGGCGCTATTTCCAAAGATCTGGCGAAGCTTTCCAAGAAGGAATACAAGAAATACATGCAGGACTACAAATACCCAAGCGTTTCGTATGAGATTGCGGAGCAGATTACCAAAAAGAGCGGCATGGAGGTGCGCGTGACCGTTCCGGGACACACGCAGCGCGGCGGCAGCCCCGATTCCTACGACCGCGTCTTTGCGAGCCGTCTGGGCGCGGAGGCAGCAAAGCTCATTCTCAAGGGCGAGTACGGGTATATGGTAGGCTACAAGAACCGTGAAGTGGTAAAGGTGCCGCTTGAGGATGTTGCCGGCAAGCTCAAGATGGTAGATCCGGAGTCCTCCATCATCGAGGAGGCCAAGATGCTCGGCATCAGCTTTGGCGATTAAGCGCCTGTATTGCTTTGGCAGGGAAGGAAGTACTATCAATGGAAAAGAAATGGCCGGACAGGGAGGAAGCGGAGCGGCTGCTGGACGACGCGGAGCGCTGCAACCCCGGACCGTGGGCGGACCACTGCAGATATACCGCCAGGTGTGCGCAGCGGATTGCCGCGCGGTGCGCCGGCATGGACGCAGACAAGGCGTATGTGCTGGGGCTGCTGCACGACATCGGCAGGAAATTCGGCGGGAAGCATTTGGGGCATATCTATGACGGGTATCAGTATATGCGCGGGCTGGGCTATGAGGACGCGGCGCGGATCTGCCTGACCCATTCGTTCAGCATTCAGACCATCCGCGATTATATCGGGAATTTCGACATTCCGCAGGCACAGCAGGAGGAGCTGGAGGAAGCGCTGCGGGCGGTGTCCTATGACGATTATGACCGGCTGATACAGCTCTGCGATTCCCTGGCGGGCGCGGAGGGTATAATGAGAATCGAGGAGCGCATGGCGGACGTAAAGAGACGCTATGGCAGCTATCCCCAGGAAAAATGGGATAAGAATATTGCGCTGAAGCATTTATTCGAGGAAAAGGCGGGAGGAAATATCGATGATATTGTCCGGCACGACATTGCCGGAAACAGCAGAACCCGCGAAAAGAAGGCTGCCGGCCCGCAATCATAATGGAAAGAGAGAGCCAGAACCATGTCATATACAGCGTTATACCGCAAATTCCGTCCGGATATATTTGAAGACGTAAAGGGGCAGGAGCACATCGTAACTACCCTGATAAACCAGATCAAGGCAGAGCGTATCGGACACGCCTATCTCTTTACCGGTACGCGCGGCACAGGCAAGACCACCATAGCCAAGCTGTTTGCAAAGGCGGTAAACTGTGAAAAGCCCGTGGACGGCAGCCCCTGCGGAGAATGCCGCAGCTGCCGGACCATTGCCTCCGGCGCGAGCGTCAACGTCATAGAAATCGATGCCGCCTCCAACAACGGCGTTGACAATATCCGTGAGATTGTGGATGAAGTGTCTTATTCGCCGGTAGAAGGAAAGTACAAGGTTTACATTATAGACGAGGTGCATATGCTCTCCATAGGGGCGTTTAACGCGCTGCTCAAAACGCTGGAGGAGCCGCCCTCCTATGTCATATTTATCCTTGCGACAACGGAGGTGCATAAGCTTCCGATAACCATTTTGTCCCGCTGCCAGCGGTATGATTTTAAGCGGATATCTATCGAGACCATCGCGGGCCGCCTGCGGGAGCTGATGGAGCAGGAGCAGGTAGCGGTGGAGGAAAAGGCGCTGCGCTACATCGCAAAGACGGCGGACGGCTCGATGCGTGACGCGCTGAGCCTGCTCGACCAGTGCATTGCCTTCCATTTCGGGGAGGAGCTGACCTATGACAAGGTGCTTGACGTGCTTGGCGCGGTGGATACGGCAGTTTTCGGACGTCTGCTGGAGCTGCTGCGGGCGCAGGACGTGACGGGCTGTATCGGGCTGCTCGAGGAGGTCGTCATGCAGGGACGTGAGCTGACGCAGTTTGTGACGGATATTGCATGGTATCTGCGCAATCTTTTGCTTGTGAAAACCTCGGACGGAGCCATAGAGGACGTCATAGACGTCTCGAGTGACAATCTTGCGCGCCTGCGGGCGGAAGCGGACAGCATGGAGGCGGAGGAAATCATGCGCTATATCCGTATTTTTTCGGAGCTGTCCGGCCAGATAAAGTATGCGACACAGAAGCGCATCCTGATAGAAATGACGCTGATTAAGCTTTGCCGTCCCCAGATGGAGACGACGAATGACGCGATGGCGGCCAGAGTCAGGACGCTTGAAGAAAAGATAGAAAAGGGCGTAATACAGGCCGCTCCCGCGGCAGCGCCTGCGGCGCAGACAGACAGCGGGCCGCAGACGCCGGTTCTGCTTCCTAAGGCAATACCGGAAGACATTCGGGAGATTGTAAACAACTGGCCGGGAATTGTATCGGATGCGGCGCCGCCGCTCAAGATATATCTTAAGGGCGCGCGGCTGAGCCTTGGCGGTGAGAACCGTCTGCTGCTTGTGGTGGAAGACGGGCTGGCCTATGATTACCTGAGCGAGGCGGAGAATCATAAGCGGGTGGAGGATATGATTTCCGGTTTCCTGCAAAAGGAGGTCTCGGTTCAGATACAGAGCCTGTCTGCGGACAGCCGCTTTGAGGACAGCTATATTGATCTTTCCAGGGTGATTAATATGGATATCGAGATAGAAGAAGATTCGGAGTAAATGAGAGGAGTGAAGCTGTATGGCAAAAAGAGGAGGATTTCCGGGCGGCATGGGCATGCCCGGCAACATGAACAATCTGATGAAGCAGGCACAGCGGATGCAGCGTCAGATGGAGGAGGGCCAGAAGGAGCTGGAGGAGAAGGAATTCAGCGCAAAGGCCGGCGGCGGAGCGGTTGAGGTGGTCGTTTCCGGAAAGAAGGAGGTGCTCAGGATGACGCTCTCCGAGGAGGTGGTTGACCCTGAGGATATCGAGACCCTGCAGGACATTATTATAGCGGCGGTCAATGAGGCGCTGCGTCAGGCTGAGGAGGCGAGCAACGAGCTGATGGGCAAAATGACAGGCGGCCTTGGCGGAGGATTTCCCTTCTGATGGAGCTTTACAGTGGACATATTAATAAGCTAATAGAGCAGTTTGCCAAGCTGCCCGGCGTGGGCAGCAAGTCCGCGCAGCGGCTTGCGCTGCACGTGATTAACATGCCGCCCGAGCATGTGGAGCGGTTTGCGCAGATTATGGTGGAGGCGCGAAGGAACATACATTACTGTAATGTATGTTATACGCTTTCCGACAGGGAGATCTGCCCGATATGCGCCAATCCCGGACGCAACCACGGCGTGATTATGGTTGTGGAAAATATCAGGGACCTGGCTGCGTACGAAAAGACAGGCAAATTCGAAGGCGTATACCATGTGCTGCACGGCGCGATTTCACCGATGCTTGGAATCGGTCCCAATGATATCCGGCTTAAGGAGCTGATCAAACGTCTCGAGGGGGATGTCGAGGAGGTTATTATCGCTACCAATTCCAGTCTCGAGGGGGAGACGACCGCGATGTATATCTCCAAGTTGATCAAGCCTACGGGCGTGCGGGTTACGCGCATTGCCAGCGGTGTGCCCGTAGGCGGCGACTTGGAATGCATCGACGAGATGACCCTGCTGCGCGCGCTTGAGGGCAGGATAGAATTATAGGATAATCAATTATCAAAAGCAAAGCGGTTAAAGCAACGCGGAAATGGAGAAGAAAATGGGAATAACAACAAGAAGCTTTGGCAATGCGCCCGACGGAAGGGCCGTAACCATCTACAGCATAAAAAATGACAATAATGTCACTGCAGAGGTCATGGATTTCGGAGCGATTTTGGTGAACCTTTATGTGCCTGATAAAAGCGGGAAAGTGCAGGATATCGTTCTCGGGTATGATAAGCTTGACGGATATTTTGCAAACGGCTGCTTTTTCGGCGCGACAATAGGGCCCAGCGCAAACCGTGTCGATAACGCGGGCTTCGAGATCGACGGCACGTCCTATCAGCTTGCCGTAAACGACGGGACAAATAATCTGCACAGCGACGACGACAAGGGGTACCATAAGAGACTGTGGAATGCCGCCGCAAATGGAAACAGCGTTGTGTTTTCTCTTGAAGACGCGGACGGCTCCATGGGCTTTCCGGGAAATAAAAGGGTGCAGGTAACCTATACGCTTACGGATGAGAACGAGCTGAAAATAGAATATCATGCGACCAGCGATAAGAAGACGCTTATTAATATGACAAACCATACATATTTCAACCTTGCGGGGCATGCCTCCGGCAGCATAGAGACGCATCGGCTTTTCATCAACGCGTTTCATTATACGCCGATATTTGAGCGCTTAATCCCCACCGGCGATTTTGCTCCGGTGCAGGGAACGCCGTTCGATTTCCGTCAGATGAAGCCTGTCGGGAAGGACATCGGCGCGGACGACATTCAGCTTCGGTACGGGCAGGGCTATGATCACAACTGGGTGATCGACGGATTTGACGGGTCGCTTCGGAAGGCGGCTGAGGTTGAAGCGCCTGATGCACAGAGAAGGATGGAGGTTTATACCGACCAGCCGGGCATCCAGTTTTATGCGGGCAACTGCATTACGCCGCAGACCGGAAAGGAGGGCGCCGCTTACGGAAAGCGGAGCGGACTCTGCCTCGAGACGCAGGCGTACCCGGACTCCGTTCATCAGGAGCATTTTCCGGATGTCATCTACGGGCCCGAACGGCCGTACCACACAACAACGGTCTACAAATTCATATGGTAAAAACAGGGCATGCGGCGCGGCAGCGGTGCATGCCTTTTTTTGTCTTGTAGAAAATCGTGGAAAATAAAAAGAAGCTATTGACAACTTTTCTTGTCATCTGTATAATGGCGTTAAAACGGATGACAAGAAAAGTTGTCAAAGTGACAAAATAACTTGTCAGATTTGAGATTCACAGCTCCGGGAAATCGTAAAAGAGGAGGAAGCAACGTGCCGTTATATAATCGATTAAAAGAATACCGGGCGCGCATTGATGTGAACCAGCAGGAGATGGGGAGGCTGGTAGGCGTCTCCAGACAGACAATCAGCCAGATCGAGCGGGGAGATTACTCTCCTTCGGTGTCTCTGGCGCTGAAGCTCGCGAAGGCACTGGACGCGCGGGTTGAAGATATTTTTACTTATGAAGAGGATACAGAGTAGGACAGGGGCGCTGCCCTGGCGGTCGGGGTTAAACAGGAAAGGGAGAGAACAAATGCGGCGAGGAGAACCGGAGGATATCAGGACAGAGAATACGGAATCAAAGACGGATACCGTGAAGACAATTTTGGCGGAGGATAAGCGGAGGAAGAAGAGCTTCTTTCTGCTGCTGGCACTGAGCATGCTTGTGGGCGGCATGGTAGGCTTTGCGATGGGCTTTACGCGGTACAGCCTGGGGGATATTCAGGCAGCTGTGGAAGCGGCGGCAGCCGTTGTCAATGAAGGCAGCTGTTATGCGAATCTTGTATTGGTGTGCGTGGAGCTGCTGCTGTTCCTGCCGTTATACCGGAGCAGCCGCCGGCTGTATGCCGCGTGGGACGGTGAGGACGAGGCGGTTATCAACAAGATTGAAAGCAGGCTGGAGCTTGCGACGGGCATTGTGTCCGTAAATAAAGTGCTGGTGCTGGTTTTTACGGTGCTCAGCGCGCAGAGCATGGTCAGGATGACCGATGACGGCCTATTCCCCGTACATATGGCGGTTTGCTTTCATGCCGGATGGATTCTTGCGCTGATATTTATGATGTCGGCAAAGAAAATGGCGGTAAATTTTGAAAAGGAGATTAACCCGGAAAAGCGGGGGAGCGTGTATGATATGCGGTTCCAGAAAAAGTGGTTTGACAGCTGTGATGAGGCGGAGAAGCTCAAGGTGTACCGCGCGTCCTATGCGTCACGCCGGGTGACGGGAATTGTCTGCACATGCCTTTGCTTCTTCTGTATGTTTGGAACCATCCTGTGGGGGCTTGGTCCGCTGCCAATGTGTATTGTGGGCACTATCTGGGTGACAGATACCATTGCATACTGCGTTGCCGGGTACCGCCTCAGCCGCGGCAGATAAGCCGGGGAAATTCCGGCGGCGCACAGGCGGTGTCCGCCGCAGCTATTTAAGGTATCAGAGAAAGGGAGGAGAAAAAGATGATAGAAGCATTCAATTTATGCAAGCAGTTTGAACGCAGCGTGCGGAAGGGAAGGAAGACGGTAAAGGAAGAGTTTTTTGCGGTGAGGGATGTATCGCTGCGGGCGGACTCCGGCGAGATTGTAGGCATTCTGGGGCCAAACGGCGCAGGAAAGACAACGCTGCTGCGTATGCTGGGGATGCTGATGACGCCCACCTCCGGCGAGATAAAAATGACAGATGTGTCAGGAAAACGCATTGACACGCTGACGGAGAAAAAAGGAGCAATCGGATATCTTTCGGGCAACACAAAGCTTTACCCGCGGTTTTCCATACGGGAGTATCTGCAGTTTCTGGGAAAGCTGTATGAGCTTTCCGCGGAGGAATCGGACAAACGCGTGAAGGAGATCATCCGCGTGCTGAATATGGACTCCTTTGCGGATAACCAAATCGGCAAGCTTTCTACGGGCCAGACGCAGCGGGCGTCGATTGCCCGCTGTCTTATGGCCTATCCGGAGCTTTATATTCTGGATGAACCAACGCTTGGGCTGGATATCCTGAGCGCGGACGCGATTATCCGTTTTATGAAGGAACAGAAGGAGAACGGGAAGACCGTCCTCTACTCCACGCATTATCTGGAGGAGGCGGAGGTGCTCTGCGACAGAATCTATATGATCTGCGACGGGCGCATTGCCGCGGAGGGAACGCCGGCGCAGTTAAAGGAGCGGACGGGCAGCGCCAACCTCAGGGAGGCCTTTCACGCGGTTTATGACAGCGCTTCGGCGGCAGAAAACTGAAAGCAGCCACGGCCCGGATTCGCGGGCTGAGCAGGAATGGAGATCAATATGAAAAAAATAGGAATTTTAGCAAAAAAAGAAATTATGGAAATTCTCAGAGATAAAAAGACATTGATCATTATGATTGTAATGCCGATGCTGCTTTATCCGACGCTGCTGATCGGTTTGTCGCTGGGGATGGCCATGATTATGCAGTCTCAGATGGAGAATGCGCATACTGTGGGATATCGCGTCGGAGATGAGGCATACGTCGATTTGTTAAAGGATATTTACGAAGAGAATAAAGAGGAGCTGGACTTTGAGCTTATATGGGAGCCGATGGAAAGCGGCGGGGCGGACGCACAGCTCTGGTTTGCCGAGGATGCGGACGGTATTCATATGAAGGTGACATATTCGTCGACCGACCAGGGCTCCGACTATACGGAAGGCGCGCTGGCAGAGCTGGCGGAGCTTTACCGTGAAAAGCTTCTGCGTGCCAATCTGGCGCAGGAGGGGCTGACAGAAGACTTTTTGTATCCGGTGACCTATAAGAGCGAGGATTCTGCCAGCGCTTCGGAGAGCATGGGCTTTAACCTCGGCGGCTCCATCGGCATGCTGCTGATTACGATGATTTTGCTGGGTGCCTTTTACCCGGCGGTGGACGTTACGACGGGAGAAAAGGAGCGGGGTACGCTGGAGACGCTGCTGACGCTTCCGGTGACGAATTTCCAGATGATTATGAGCAAGTACATTTCGGTGTCGCTGTTTGCCTGCGTAACCGCTGTTGTCTCCGTCATTTCACTGGGGGGAAGCGTTCTGTTTCTGATGTTCGGGCTTCCTGCCGAGCTTTCAGGGGAGATGGGACAGATTCCGGTAGGAACGTTTTTAAGCTATATTCCCATGCTTCTGGCAGCGGTTGTCGCGACGGCGATGCTGATAACGGCGATTTGCATGTGCTTCTGCATTTTTGCCAAGAGCACAAAGGAAGCCAACAACTACATGACGCCTATTATGCTGGTTATAATGTTTGCGTCGATGATCGGGATGATTCCCACCGTTACGCTGGATTATAAAATGTCGCTTATTCCGCTTGTCAATGTGTCGCTGCTGATAAAGCAGGTGCTTGCGCAGCAGGTAAACTGGGTGATTGCGGGGATTACCATACTGGTAAATATCGGCTACAGCGTGATTGCGATTTGGGTGATTGCCAGAATGTATGACAGCGAGGACATTTTGTTTACGGACGGCTTTCACAGCTTCCGCGTTCTGCAAAAGCGTTCCGACATCCGGCCCGGAACGATTCCCGCAACGGGCGATTTGCTTATGAGCATTGCCATCCTGCTGCTGGGAATGATATATATAGGGAATATTGTCGGCGCCCGCAGCCTGTTTGCCGGAACGGTTGTAAACCAGATTATGATTCTGGCAATGCCGCTGCTGATCACATGGTATATGAAGTCCGATGTCAAGAAGCTGTTCCATGTGAACGCCCCGAAAGGAAAACCGGTTATCGGAAGCCTGATTTTTTATGTCGGCATTTATCTCATTGTGATTTTGGCAAGCGCGTTTCTGTCGATGCTCTTTAAGGAGAGCGCGCAGAATGTCGGCGATACCTTTAACGTGCTTGTGCAGCAGCCGATTCCGCTTGTAGTGCTTGTGATCGCGGTCATGCCCGCCATCGGTGAGGAGCTGATGTTTCGGGGCCTTATATACGGAAGCCTGCGGTCAAAGTTCAATGCGGGGAGGGCAATCCTGATCTCGTCGCTGATATTCGGCTTGTTCCACATGAGCCTGGTGAAGCTGATACCGACGGCGCTGCTGGGAGCATGTCTGGCGATTGTTGTCGAAAAAGGAGGAAGCATTTTCGTATCGATGCTGCTGCATTTTATCAACAACTTCATATCCGTTATCGGGCTGTGTTATCCCGAAGCGCTGGAAAAGGTTCTTCCGTTTTTGAACAGGGACAGCTTTTCCGTCGCGGAAGCAGGCATTATGCTTGTCGTGGCGGCAGTCTGTATAACCGCGGGATATGCGCTTCTGACACATCCGCAGAGAGCGCGCGGCGAAACGGCTGCAAAATAAAAAATCCATAATCATCCCCCTGTTTCGACAAAATATTCTTTCCCGTCGTGCTATGATGGGAAAGAATATACAGGGAAGGCAGGGAAAGATAAAATGGAAATACAATACAACACATCTCAGATTCCGATAAACACACGCACAGTAGGCACGCCCGGCGGCATATACATATTATATCTTGAGGATTATGTACATACTTTTATCAAAAAACTGCTCCCGCAGCAGGCCGAAATAACACTTTTGGGAAAGCGCTATGAGGAGGACGGAAGAAGCGTCCTTGTCGTATCGGGAGCGACGCAGCAGGCATTTTCGGAGGAAGAGCCGTATTCGCGGAAATATTTTCCGGGCTGTGATTTCCTGGGAACGGCGAAAATAGGGCTGAACAAGGACGGCGGCCTGCGTCTGGAGCTTGGGCTCAGGAATACGAGCGTTGTCCTGGACGACTTTTATATTTATTATGATCAGAATGAGGAAATGCAGAATTATCTGGTGGAGTGGAATCTGAATCATAAAGACAGACGTCCATGCGAAGAGGAAAACGAGCCGCAGCCGGTAAGACGTGCGGAACGGGGATATCAGACAAGGGCGGAGACGGACGACGCCGTGCGGCTTGGACGGATAGCGCAGGCATATAACCGTGAGGAGGCAAAGGTAAGCTTCATGTGGAATGTGATGAACGTGCTGTGCCTTGGCTTTGTCATGTGCGTGATGGTATACGGTATCATCTCTGTCAATAATTACCACAAAATGCAGGACATGCAGGAAACAATTGACTACTGCGTGGCGTTCATAGAACAAAATATGCATTGGGGCGTCCGTGAGGATACGGCGGTACCGACGAGCGCGCCTGTTTCCGTGAACGGCGGGCAGCAAAGCGGTATCCAAAGCACCCCGGGCGCTTCTCCGGACACGGCGGCGCAGGAGGGAAGCGCGCAGCAAAACGCGGTTCAGGATATGGGGGCCGCACAGCAGGATACCGCTTCAGATGTTCAGAGCATGGAGACTGTGCAGCAAAATACCGCTTCGGCCGTCCAGAGCACAGAGGCTGCACAGCAAAATACCGCTTCGGACGTCCAGAGCACGGAGGCTGCACAGCAAAATACCGCTTCGGACGTTCAGAGCATGGAGACTGTGCAGCAGGACAGTACCCCGAATACGGAAAATGCCCTGCAGAGTACACAGACTGCGGCGCAGCAGGAAAGCACGGCTTCTATTCCGCAATATTATGTTGTGGAGCGGGGCGATACGCTCCGAAGCATAAGCTATGCGGTATACGGCAATTATTCCATGGTGGATGAGATCTGTGAATGGAACAAAATTGAAAACCCCGACAGCATTCTTTGCGGACAAAGGCTTTTACTTCCGTGAAATTAGTGTTATACTGTATCTATCATTCATTGACAAGCGCATGCGCTCTTGTCAATGAATGGTATTCAGAGCTGAAATCGGGGTATGGTAATGGCAGAAATAAAAAATTTTAATCGGAATCAGTACCTTCTGAAAGGAAGTAAACATACAAACAGCGCATATGATGACGATGATGAGAAAGAAAACAAATCCCTCAACAGTATGCTTGCGAGGCACAGGCAGATTAAGCTCTATACGGTGCTGGGGGTAGTGGCAGCCATTATCGTTGCGGCGCTGTGTCTTTATTTTAACTGGAAAAATGCGGTATACACAGATTATGAGGTGGTACAGCAAAATGAGTGGATACGCGCCGGTGAGACGAGATGCCTGAATCTCGGCGGGGCGTTGTTTACATACAGCAATGACGGTATGAGCTGCACGGACACCAGAGGAAAGGTGATTTGGAATCAGACCTATGAGATGCAGAATCCGATTATTCGGACATGCAGGAATACCGTTGCGGTAGGCGATTATAACGGCAGAAGCATTTATGTGGCCAACACACAGGGCATACTCGGGACAATCGACACGGCTATGCCTATTCGTGATTTCTGCGTATCCGCCAACGGTATTGTCGCCGCTGTTCTGGACGATTCCTCCGTAACGGCGATATATGTGTACAGCACGGCGAAGGCAGACCCTCTTGTGTACTTTAAGACTACGATGAGCAAATCCGGCTATCCGGTTGCACTGGATATTTCCGCCGACGGGACGCGGATGGCAGTTTCCTATTTAAAGGCAGAAAACGGCAAGGTAACCTCGAGCGTGGGCTTTTACAATTTTTCGAAGGTGGGGCAGAATTATACCGACAACATGGTCGGCGGCTACGGCTACTCCGACGCGGTGGTTCCGCTGATTCACTTCATGGAGAACGATACCGTGTTTGCGGTGGCAGACAACGGCCTTATGTTTTACCGCGGCAGGCAGATACCTGAGAATATAATGAATATAGCCATATCAGAGGAGATACAGAGCGTTTTTTATAATGACACGCATGTCGGTCTGGTGTTCTATAACCCGACAGGGGAGACTACCTACCGGCTGGAGGTATATGATACGAACGCCAAAAAGGTAAGTGAGATTTCGTTTAACGTAGATTATACGGACATTCTTTTTGATTCGGCGGGGATTATGATTCGAAGCGACAGCGAGCTGCTGGTATATGATTGGGATAACCGGCTGAAATACGAAGGCGGCTTCAAGGAGCGTATTGCGTGCCTGCTTCCCTCCGGAAATATTTCGAAATATACCATTGTCACGGATGATACGATACAGCAGATAACATTGTATTAGTGTGCGGGCGCTGCCGGCATGCTAAACGGAGGAATAAGCGGATATGAATACTTTACTGGCAATTGTCATTATCATACTGGCGGCAGGCGCGATTTGCGGCTATCGCCGCGGATTTTTGGAGAGCGTTGTGCGGATAGTATCCTGTATTCTGGGAATATTCGTGGTCATTATTGTCGCCAAGGGAATCGGCAGCTTCATGCAGGGAAGCTTTTTCAGCGTTCTAATGGCCCTGATACTTTTGGTCGCAATACGGATTATTCATAAGCTCGTAAAGCTTTTGATCGATTCGCTGAAGCTGGTGCGGGCGCTGCCGGCCGGCCGGCTGGTGGATAAGCTTATCGGCGCCGTTATCGGCTTTGCCGAGGCGGTTTTCGTGATATGGCTCCTGTTTCTGCTGATAGGAAGCTTTGACCTGATGCATTTAAACGCATGGGTGAACGAGCAGGTAGCGCAGAGCCGGCTTTTGAGGCTGCTGTACTATTCAAATTATATCGTGCTGTTGTTAAAGTAAAGCAGCGTCCCCGACTGCCAAAGACCATTCAAACTGCCGACCGGCCGGCGTTTGATTTCCGCGAGCAAAGCGCCAGACGGCATTCGCGTGTGGCATCAGAAGCTGCAATAAATCCGCGAAAATCCCGCCTGGAACTATATCGTTGTAAGAGGGAATTTTTTATAGCCTCTGGCCTTCTTGATCTGCTTGAGGTCCTTTCTGGTGAGCTCGGAGGCCACGAGCATTTCCTCGCCGGAAAGCGCGTCCTTTATCCAGAACTGATAGCTGTTGTCCTTCGACATAAGGCCGGACGGCTTATTGGCAGTAATATGCTTTGCGTAAGGCTGCAATTCCTGACAGCATCCGTCGCCGCTTGACATTTCCGCCTTTGCTTCTTTATTTTTCAGCTCCACGCCTCTTCCGCATACCGGACACATTTTAAAATATTTAATTTTCACAGGGAAAAGCGGTATGTACTCCAAATGTGCCCATATTGTGTTCTTTACATATCCTTTTTGGTAGGTCTTCTGGCAGAAGGGACATTCCTCCTTCGGCCCGAAATACCCCGCCAACTTCGTAAAAACATGAGTTCCGTAAACAATGACTGCCATGGTGAGTGCTCCTTTTCAAAATTGATGTTCATCCGGCATAGCGGTGAATAGTTGATTCGTGCAAATGCATGCACATACGTAAAGTATAGCATGCCCTGCGGCTTTCTGTCAAAAAATGTTTATACCCTCAATTGCAAAGGCACAAAAAAGCTCCTGCCGTGAGGGCAGGCTAAAAAGCGCAACAGATCAGGATTGATTTGATGGCTTCGCCGTAGTATACTCGGTGGTGTCAGCGAAAAATCAGAATCGGTGGAGGAATAGCTATGAAAGACTTCATATTTATTACGGGAGCAAGCGGTATAGGTAAGACCACTTTGGCAAATGGACTCCTTGAACACTATAGAACGACATGCGTAGAGCAGCATATGATACCTGAGTTTATTTCACGGGACGGCGTTGAGGAAATGACCGGCGAGCTGGAAGAACGTACTTGCTGGGAAAATCAGGTAGCAATGCTCATGTGTTTTCATCGGCTTGGTTATAAGAATATAATCGCATCCGATATCGATGACTTAAGAACGGCTGATATCCCTATTGTATTTAAGGGAACTGATTTTATCACTATAAAGCTTATATCCGGTGATTTGCAGCAGATCAGGGAACAGATGAGAAACCGCCCCAATAACGGACTGATAGATTTTGAGCTGCAGAGAAAAATGAACGAAAAGAATATCAGGCGGGCTCCCCTTATAAACGAGGTTGAAATTGATGTTGCAGGCAAATCCATACGAGAGGTGTTTGAGCAAGCCATAAATATCATAGAAACTACGTCTTCCGTTTTGGAATATGAATACACAAAACCGCCAAAAGAGATGTTTTATTCCTGGGTCTTTGCAAACGGATTGAGGTAAATTCCCGTTTGTACGATTTTTCCATAAGCTTCCTGTAAGCACCAATGAAAAATGTAAGAAACACCGAAGAAAAATATGGAGAAAGGCACAAAAGCGGGAAGAAAGCATATACAAACGGTTACAGAAGGATCAGGCAGAAAAGGCGGACATTTTATAACTGTTCAAGTACGCTTCCAATGTCGCCGTTGATACATACGGATTGTGTTTCGATTTCTGCCGGACAGAACGCGTCCCCATTGTTGATACACGCATAAACTGCTTTAGGATTCCCTGCGGTCAGCCGCCAAAACAGATATTTAATAATGGCGGGGGTATTATAGCCAGTACCAAGCTCATACAGATTTTCATAAACAGGTCTGTCCGTATTCCGATAACGGTTGACTTTAATATAACGGCTCCAATACGCCCAGTGCTCCTCACGCCATAATTATTACAATCTTACCGTTTATTTTTCCATTCTCCATATCCTCACACGCCTTTGCAATATCCGCAAAAAGGTAGCGTTTTCCGATACGAGGGGTAAGGTTATGTGTATCCAGAAAAGTAAATAGCTCATTGATTGTTTCCTGTGCAGGCGTGTTGCTGAAGAAGCCTGTCAAATAAATACCGTTTGGAATGTCTTTGATCGGGTCAAAACCATTCCATGTGTATACGCCGCCCAAATTGCCCGTATTACAGACTATTCCGCCTTTTTCCATACAGGACAGGGTACTTTTAAGCGTCTTTATTCCAACCAGCTCCAGGGCTTTTGTAATGCCCAAAACCTGCCCCTTTAATGAGCCATTGTCGAGCAAAACTACGTCTGCCCCGCAGTCGGTCAACAACTGCATTTTGCTTTCTCTATGGGTGGTTGCTGTAACTTTACAGCCTAAAGCCTTTGCAATCTGAATAGCCGCATAGCCTAAAGCGCAGGTGCCGCCCCGGACGAGCAGATGGTCGCTGCTTTTTAAGGAAAGACATTCAAAGAGAGAACCCCATGCGGTAAAGTAGGTTTCGGGTATCGCCGCAAGCTGCTCCCATGACAGGCTCGTGTCTACCGCAAAAACATGGTGCGCGGGAAGCAGGGCGTATTCTGCATAGCTGCCATGAAACTCTCGCCCCATGCCGCCCATGAGGGCAATTACCTTCTGCCCGGTTCTAAAAGCAGTATTGGAAGCGTCCGCAATCTCCCCGACACATTCAATACCGGGAATAATGGGTTTTTGAATATATGGGGCGGATATTTCTGATTTCCGTAATATCTGCTCGGAATGGTTCATGCCAAATGCCCTGATACGGACAAGCACCCAGCCGGGCTTTACTGCAGGTGTGGGATATACCGCTATTTTTACCTCTGTACTTTCCGTGGGTTTTGTCAAAATGACTGCTTTCATTTTTCTTTTTTTCCTTTCCGCTATGTTTTGCTTTGCTGCATCGAGCCATGCCAGGTTCAATTCCGCTTCGCTGCAGTTCACTTGACGGCTGTCGCCGTATAGTACAGCCGTCATAAATATGGCTGTGAGCAGGCTCCCGCCATATTTACGCCTGCTGTCCTGCATGGCTCGTAGCTTTCCAACATTGCGGGTCTGCGCCATAGAAACTGCCGTTTGTGCCATATGCTACGGCGGGGCAGCCACGGCAAAACCTTAACAGCTCGCAGCTTGCACATTTTTCGAACTTTCCATAATCCCGGTAGCTCTCCATGCTTTTACCTGTCCAGACATCAGCGATTCTGTCAGTAAAAACATTTCCCACTTTGCTTTTTAGCCTCCGGCAGGCATATATATCCCCCGTAGGTAAAATCGTCAAATGGCAGTTGCCGCAGTTGCAGCCGCCGTATATCATATCCGGCTTTGCGTCTTCCGGGATTTTGAAAATTCCTTTTTCATACAGATACAGCGTCCAAAGGTGGTCTTTTAAATTAAAATATGTTTCACACCCTGCTTCTTCACAGGATTTGAATTTTGTATAGCAGGTATCTAATAATGTCCTGTATTCCAGCGGGGTCATTCCCGTTTCTTCCTCCCCGGCAGCCGGCTGTCGTTTTGTGGGACAGTAGCGGGCAAATGCGAACACGTCTACCTTGTGTTTTACTACGGTGTCAATAATATCGGGGATTTCAGAAATATTTGTCCCGGATACGGTTGTCATAATGACGGAACGCATTCCTGCTTTTTTGATACACGGTATTTTTTCCAGTGTACAGTGAAAAGAGCCGGGTTTGCGAAACCAGTCATGCGTTTTTTCCATGCCGTCAAGGGACATTTGATATTTTTCGCAGCCCATGTCTTTTAGCTTTCTGCATACCTCATCATTCAGGTGAAACGGATTGCCAAGTATTGTAAAGGGTACTCCGTTTTCTTTGAACAGATTTAGCAGCTTCCAAAAATCGGGGTGCAGGATCGGATCGCCGCCAGTGAGGTAAAAATAAGGCAGGCGGTTGTATTTATTGCACATTTCAAGGCAGTTTTCAAAGACAGACTGCATTTGTTCCCAAGACATACTATCTAATGCCTTACAGTTGTTTTCAGAAAAAATGTAACAGTGCTTGCAGCGTTGGTCGCACTCGTCCGTGATGTGCCATTGAAAAGCGAAGTATTGCTTCGCTTCAGCAAAATATTGTTTCATAGCAAAAACCTCCCTGTAAAATTTCTATAAGAACGGCATACAGCCGGGTATTTTGGAATATGCCCCCGGAGCAATGTTCGCAGAACATTACACTCCGGGAGCAGGCAATGTAAAACGTCTTTTTTGTTGGAATTATTTGTCAGACGCACCGCAGGCAGAGCCGCAAGCCGTCGGAGCTTCCGCAGGCTTATCAGCAGCACCGCAGGCAGCCGGAGCTTCCGCGGGCTTATCAGCAGCGCCGCAGGCAGCCGGAGCTTCCGCAGGCTTATCAGCAGCGCCGCAGCCGGTACCGCAAGCGGAGGAAGCCCCCGTATTGTTATTCCAACCAGATAAATTCGAAAGTGCCATTTTTATTCCTCCTTGTTTTTCCTTTTGTTTTGGAGAGGTTTTCCTCTCTGCAATTCTTATTTTACAGACTTCCCTGTTATTTGGAAGTACGCACCTTTTTATCAGGTGGTTACTTTTTTGTAAGTTTTGTGTGATTTAGCCGTCTACGCATGAGAAAATTTTTTGCGTTAGATTACCCTCAATTGAGGGTATGAGTTGATTTAAGAAGCGCATTACATTATAATTTGAGTGTAACATTTATTTTAATATGTAAGAAGAAAAGAGGTATTGCTATGGTTAAGAAAGAAGAACTCCCGGCTTGTCCGGTTGCTACAACAGTACAGCTTATCGGGAATAAATGGAAATTATTGATTATGCGTAATCTTCGTATCAGACCGTGGCGGTTTAATGAGCTTCAAAAATCATTAGAGGGTATCAGTCAGAAAGTTTTAACAGACAGCTTGCGTTCTATGGAAAGTGACGGGATTGTCACCCGTACTGCATATCCCGAAGTGCCGCCAAGAGTGGAATACGCCCTTAGCGAATTGGGGGAGTCCATGCTTCCGATTATTAACGCTATGGAAGCGTGGGGGATAGCGTATAAAAGCAGCAATAAATAACATACAGATCCCGTTATCGGGGAAAACGGTAGAACAAAAATACGGCAGCAATGATTTGAAAATGGATTTAGCGGTGCAGAATACAAGCTGCGGTTGGCGGAGTAATTTTACCGGAATATTTAGTAAATTCATTTGCCGCAGTCAGTGGCGCGCAATATTTTGTGCAATGTGCCGGATAAAAAATTTTGCATACTTTTTGACACCCTAATCTTATTGATAAAAAAATGTGCAGAAGTGCTTGACAGACAAAATGTCATATGATATTATGTTAAAGCTGTCGCTGGTAAAGCGATGCACAGAACCTTGACAAATAAACAGTAATGCGACCCTGAAAATTCTAAGAAGAATATTCAGAGAACAAAACCTAAAAGTAAAGAGACCGGAAGCGGGAGACGGGATATTTGAAGATGCCTTATATAAGGGACTTCGGAGATGTCTGCGGAGCCTGTCTGGACGGTCACGGAAGCCAGAAGAACTGGTGTCCGGAATCAAGCTTCAACATGAGAGTTTGATCCTGGCTCAGGATGAACGCTGGCGGCGTGCTTAACACATGCAAGT
>CATLGV010000022.1 GCA_949948735.1 uncultured Lachnospiraceae bacterium
TGGGCAAGGATGTGAAGATTACGTTCTTAGGCGGCAACGGGAGGACGCTGCGCCTGATGATTGACGCGCCCAGGGAGGTCAATGTGGCAAGAGGAAAGGCCATCGCGAAGCGGGCGGCGGAGCGGGGTGCTCAGGAAGAGGCGGCTTCGGAGGCGGACTGAGCAGGACATCGGGAGGAGAAGGCCGTTATCCGGACGCGTGCAGACGGTCATGGATGCGGCGGCAGTCATGGTAATAACCGCGGGCAGACGGCAAACGGCGCCGAAAGCCTAAGCCTGCGGCTGTTATAAATACAACTGAATACAGAAGGCAGCCATAAACCGGAGGACAACAGCCGGACGGCTGCGGAACCAAAGGCGGGCAACGGATTGCCCAGACAAGGATGGGACGAAAAGGTATCCCATTATATGCATGGAGGTATAACTATGGTAGTACAGCACAATTTAACAGCAATGAACTCTAACAGAATGTTAGGCATCACACAGGGCACACTGTCCAAGTCCACAGAGAAGCTTTCTTCCGGTTACAAGGTAAACCGTGCGGCAGACGACGCGGCAGGCCTTGCGATTTCCGAGAAAATGAGAAAGCAGATCAGAGGCCTGACACAGGCGTCCGCAAACGCTGAGGACGGCATCAGCTCCGTACAGACGGCAGAAGGCGCATTGACGGAAGTACATGATATGCTTCAGAGAATGAACGAGCTGGCAGTAAAGGCGGCAAACGGCACGAACTCCGAGGACGACCGTTCTTATATCCAGGACGAGATCGACCAGCTTTCACAGGAAATTGACCGTGTAGCGGAGACCACCAAGTTCAACGAGACCTACCTGTTAAAGGGCGACACCAAGAATAAGGATGCGATGGGGTATACGTATTCTTATAAGGCGGTTACGACTGCGGAAGCTGCGACTGTAAAGTTTTCAGATGCAGTAAACGATGGAACGACAGCTTCCCAGCTGGGCGTTGACGCCGTTGCGTTTGGAACGATTGACGGTAAGAAGGTTACGTCGGATGATGTCAACAAGCTGTTGAAGGCGATTCGGGATCAGGGTATCTCGGTTACGACAAGCACCATTGACAACAAGGTGGCTTATTCGATTTCATTGAACGGCAGTGATGCGAAGAGCAATTATGATGTTGTTAAGGATACAACTGTTGCATCGGGGTTAAAGTTTAAAATCGTAAATGCAAAGGGCAATGAAGTTCTTTCTATAACATTAAAAGATGGTATGGCCGCAAACGCGACAGCAGGACGCTCCGAGGTTATAACGGCATATACGGCAACAGCGGCATATGCGGTGGGAGATGTATATTCCCTGTATGACAAGGACGGCAACAGGATTTCTGAAAATAAGCTGGATCAATATTTTACAGCAAACGCAGATGGTAAGAAAGCGGGTGCCACATTGAACGCAGGAACAACAGTCAATGAGGTTTTCGCGAATGCGGGCGCACCGAAGGTATATGATGTACTTGGAAAAGAAATATCCGCACAGGCAAAGCAGGGGATGATAATGGCGACCAAGGATAAGACCGCAGATCTGCACCTTGATTTCCATGTAGGCGCCGACGGCACCGCAAACAACAAGATTAATATCAACATCGAGGCGATGAGCGCAAAGAGCCTTGGCGTCAACGGACTCCGTGTAGATGGCACAAACGGCACAAATGCAACGGACGCCATCGAGACCATCGCGGCGGCAATCAGAAAGGTATCCACCCAGAGATCCGCGCTCGGTGCAGTTCAGAACCGCTTAGAGCATACGATCAACAACCTGGATAACATCGTAGAGAACACGACCGCTGCTGAGAGCCAGATCCGCGATACGGATATGGCGACAGAGATGGTGAAGTACTCCAACGCGAATATCCTTTCACAGGCAGGCCAGTCCATGCTGGCACAGGCAAATCAGTCTAACCAGGGCGTACTCAGCCTTTTAGGATAGTTATAAGCCTGCAATACAAGCTTTCATACAAAGGAGCAGCCCCTCCAAAAAGTGGAGGGGCTGTTTCTTTGTGCTGCAGAAGGTTATGTGTGGCAAATTGGAAATGAAAGTGGTATAATCAGACTGAAGCGAATTGAGCTTATGAAGATGATGACTCCTTTCATTTTGAAACAGCAAAAGGAGTGAATGATTTTGGCTTGGGTACAATTTGGGTACACCAGATTTGAAACCACATAAATAATCTAATTTTAGGATGAGCAGAGAAAATAATCCAAACAGCTGGCGGATTTAAATGAGAATAATAAAATACTTTCTATTGTATCCTATATTGTTGATCCCAATATGCGCAGGAAGGGAATTTCAAAGGCATTGTTAAATTATGCCTGTCAATATGCAGAAGAGAATGGATATGACTATGTAGAGGGGGAATCCGGTCAAAGGAGAATTTAATATAAAGGACTGTGGCGGTTCTGCCTCAATGTATATTAGTCAGGGGGTTGAAATGATTGATATTCCCAATGGCATTATTGCAAGAGAAAAATTAATTAGTAAAAAATGCATTTGAAAAATAGGTTGCCAGCTTTTGTAGGTTTGCTATAATAAATGCGTGTCTAAAGGGACAAACTTTAATACAAAATAAGCCTTCCATTTCGGAGGGCTGTTTTTCTGCAAGTCTTGAAAAAGCCTTATTTTGCGGACTTTCTTGGATTCTATCTCTTTCTATGTTTTGTGCTGACTTCTAAAATTTCCATAGAATAATGAATCTTCAAATCAGGAGGATTGCATTGTATTCGCAAATGCACACCCTTCTGAGGGCAGCAGGAGCAAAAATCAATATTCGCTAAAAAGTATGATTCCGGCATCAAGCCGTGAGAACCTTTTAGCGGATAATTTTATATACGGAATTGCCTCGGAAAATTTGTAGACATTCAAAACTCCGCCGGGGCGGGGCTGGTATTTTTTCTTATGCGGCGGTGAAGCCCTGGGCTGCAAGTGCCTCTGCCAATTCTTCGTTCTTCTCGCCGGTGAGGGTTCCGTTCTTGTCAATGGTGTAATTGCTTATCGTAAAGCCATAGGTCGGGGCTTTCATGTATACTGGAGCCGTGCCGATATAATTCCCTACGGCGGTCGCTAATTTTTTTCTGCGTGGCCCGGTTACATTGTAGTGGATTTCCATGCTCCCAGTTTTCTCGCCCTCGGATTCTTCCACCGCCTGCTCGGTGGTTTCCTCGCCTTCCGGCTCTGCTTCCACTCGGCTTCCAGTCCGGGCATTGAGGGGAAGACCAATGAGGAGAGCCGGGAGGTGCAGACGGAGACGCTTACGATTAAGGCAACGCCGCTGCCAGGCGGCATGGTGAAGGCGAAGACGGGGGATACCACGGATGCGGCAGTATATAATGGCTGGTATGCGGCGGTGTATATGCCTGCGGCTGTGCCGGAGAATGGGAATGGGGAGGAGGAAACGGTATGAGCATGACGAAGATGATTGAGATTGACGGGCGGGAGGTGGCGTTCCGCGCCTCTGCCGCCATTCCCCGGATTTACCGGCTGAAATTCCAGAGGGATATCTATAAGGATCTGAGCGCGTTGGAGAAGGCGGTGGGGAAGGAGGACGAGGGAAACTCGAACCTGGATTTGTTCTCGCTGGAAATGTTTGAGAATATCGCCTATGTGATGGCGAAGCACGCGGACGGGTCTATCCCGGATACGCCGAGGAATGGCTGGACGGGTTCGGGACGTTCTCCATTTACTAGGTGCTGCCGAAGCTGATCGAGCTGTGGGGGCTGAATGTGAGGACGGATGCGGAGGCTAAAAAAAACTTCGCCCAACAGACCGGCCAATGACAACGCCGCTGTTTCTGCTTCGGTGCGTGCAGCTGGGGCTTTCTATCCGGGATTTAGATTTGCTTACTATCGGGATGGTGAATGATATGTACGTGGAGAGCCGGAATGATGGGTGTCCGGAGGCGTATCTGGAATTGGCTACGCAGGCGGATTTCGACAATTTTTGATTATGTTCGGATTGTGGGGGCATCCTTTTTCTGGTATACTTAGCGGTGGGAGAAGGCTGCTTTTTCAGAAGTGGATGTAATAATAAACCGAATACGGATTAGGGTAGGGGGTGGATTGTGGGAAAGACCTTTAAACATATGGATTTACAGCAGAGATTGAAATTAAAGGAAATGATTGATTCAGGATGCAGTATTCTTGAAGTGGCAAATGCTTTAGAGGTTCACCGTTCCGCTGTGTACCGGGAAATTGAGAGGGGCGGCATGAAGGGCGGGTATGCCCCGTACTATGCACAGTCAATGTATGAGGGAAGGCTAAAGAAAAAGGGGCGGCCAGAATGTAAACTTTCTAATAAGGATTTGGCAGAATATATTTCTGGTTTGATTTTGGAAGAACATTTAAGCCCTGAGAAGATAGTTGATCTGCTGGTGGAAGATGATAGGAGATTTCCCGATGTACCGCAGTCTCCGAATACAATTTATAATGCGATTGACAAGGGCTTAATACCGAATGTGACCAGAGAGTCGTTGCTTTCTAAATCATGTACGGTATTTAGCGGAGGGCAGATTTGTATCCCTAAATGGGTATTGGATAAATTGGAGATAAGAGACGGGGATACATTGCAGCTGGAAGTTACAAAGAAAAATGAAATCATTTATCGAAAAACAGAGGAATAATTTTTCAAGTTCATTATTGAAATTTGTATATGAAAAGGGGAGTAGTGCTATGGCAATAACACAGATTGCATTTGAAATACCACCAGAAATACAAGCGGGAATTGATGCAGGTGCATTATTACGGTTCGGCGGTGTTATTCGAGATAGGGCAGGACATATGGTGAAACATCTGGAAGAAGTTTCTATACCAGAGGCGGATAATAGTGCCGGGGAAAGTACGATTGTTCAATTTGCAAAAAAGAATAAATATTTTATCATTGGAACTGCGATTGCAGCAATAACAGCAGGGGTTATTTATGTTGTGGTTAAAAATAAGAAAAACAAAGAAGAACAGATTCCGAAGTGTGTGGCTGATTTTAATGAATCATTTGCTGAATATGCAGATTTGATTAAAATGGGAGCTGTAAGTGAGGAAAAAATTGATAAAGTTATGACAGCGTTAGAAGAAATAAAAAGGAATCAAGAGAAAGAAACAATTACCATAACATTTTCTGCCGAAAATATTATTCTTTTACTTGGCATGGTAAGAGACTATACGATGAAATTTGCAGAAGCAAATTCATTTGAAATACAGGAAGAAGATATAAAAGAGCATGATGAAATAGATGAATTACAACATTATTTGAAAATACAGAAACAGATATTTGAAAAATGTGCATGAAATAAGACGTTTTAAACTGAAAAGAAAGTAGGGCACCATGGATAGAAACGTAAATATTATTGTTGGCCTGAATGGTGAGAAGATTGTCCTGATCAACGATATCCGTTTTAAGGGCAAAAAGCGGGAAGACTGGAAAGAAGTAGAGAGCTATCTCAAAGAGTATGTCGGGGAATTTTACGAGATTGCGGAATCGTCTGAAAAGATATTCATTTCCAGCAGTTTCCCGGATGAATACGCCGGTTCAGAGAGCAGGCTTGCCTTAAAAGGTGCTGTCGCGAAGGCCAAGGCCAATGCGGCGCAAGGGATACCGGAGCTGATTCAGATTGCCACGAATGGGGAGTATTCGGAGAATACGAAAAAGAAGCATGAGAAAGACGCTAAATATGGCTGGTATCGGTATGATGTACGGTTTGCCTTGCCAGTATATGATGATAAGAGCGGCGAGGTCTGCCGGTACAATATCTTTTTTGCCCGGATGCTGGTGCGCCATGATGCGGACGATAAGAAATATTTTTATGACCTGCTGGCAATAAAAAAAGAAACGAGCAGCCCGCTTGAGTAAAAACTGTACGGTGAAAACCCATCTCTTTTACGAATAATTGTATCGGAAGGATGAGGTTTTGTCAATAGAAAAACAGAAGAATTTCTGTATACAAAAAATTCCATATTGAGATTATTATTGGGCATCGGTAAGCAATGACCGGTGCTTTCTTTATGCCTGCGGCTCGGATTCGTCCGGGCTTTTTTCATGCTGTTTTTGAGGGGAGGTGGTCTTGGTGGCGAACCGGATCAAGGGCATTACGGTGGAGATTGGCGGCGATACTACCAAACTGCAGACCGCCTTGAAAGGGGTCAATACGGAAATACGTAATACCCAGTCCCAGCTGCGGGATGTGGAGAAGCTGGAAACTTTGAGGACAGCGGCGGAGCAGGCCAATACTGTCCTCGCCAATGGGGAGATTTCTCAGGAGCAGTACGATGCGCTGCAGCGGGAGATCATCGAGCTCGAGTAGTAAACAGAAAGCCGGGAAGCCGCATAAACACTGCGTGTTCCGGGATCATCAGGGCTGCCGTTCCGGTCATTACAAAAGGAATTTTCAGACCATGGCAGGGTAAGATTAGCCAAGGTAAAGATGGAGCGAAACCTCTTGTTTGGCTACATGAATTTGAAAAGAATAGTAAATTGGAAGCGGAAGAATAGACTTTATTCTTTTTGCAACCGGGTGCGCCGGCACCCGGTTTTTTTACACCGCAAGCATCAGAATTTCCAGCGCCCTTTGGAAGTCCGCTTCCTCAAGGTCGGAGTAATTTACGATAATCGTATGGGCGCGCTGCGCCCTGTCTTTTGCATAATATTCCGACAGACAGTCGAGAAGCACGCCGTTTTGGCGGGCGAGCCATTTCAATTCCGTATCGCTGAGTGCGGTATTCAGGTGCATCAGGAAATGGCTGCCCGCGTCCTTTTCGTCAATCGTTACATAAGGATACAGCCGGGATTTTTCCAATATCTTAAGCATATTGTCGCGTTTGGCCCTGTAGAGCTTTTTCATCCGGTGGATATGGCGTTCAAAGTAGCCGTTATCCAGAAAAGCCGCCAGCGCGTGCTGCTCCAGTGCGGATGCCGTGCAGGGGCGGCCGCCTGCGGCAGACAGACAGCGCTCTGTCAGCTTGCGCGGAAGCACCATATAGGCAAGCTGTATTGCGGGAGCGAGCGTTTTGGCAAAGGTGTTCATATAAATGACACGATGATTGTGGCGAAGACTCTGTATTGCCGGAATCGGACGGCGGCTGAAGCGGAATTCGCTGTCATAGTCGTCTTCTATGATATATCGTCCGGCATCCTCCTCTGCCCATTCCAGCAGCGCCTGGCGCCTCGCAACCGGCATAATGCTGCCGGTGGGGAAGTGATGACCGGGAGAGACATGGACAACGCTTGCGCGGCTTTCATAAAGCAGCTTTGGACAGAGCCCGTTTTCGTCTACGCGGATATATTCAAAGGAAGCATCGTTTGCCCGATAGCGCTCGGTGATATTGCGGTATCCGGGGTCCTCGAGCGCATAGATGCGGTCGCGTCCCAAAAGCTGTATCAGCAGTCCGCAGAGATATTCCGTACCGGCGCCGATAACAATCTGGTCAGGGGATACCTGCATCCCGCGAAAGCCGTACAGGTATTTCGCAATAGAAACCCGCAGCGCATAGAGTCCCTGAAAAGGGAGCTCCTGCAGCAGACTGTGGTCACCGTGTGAAAGGATGCCGCGTATGAGCCTGGCCCATGTGTCATATGGAAATAGACGTGCGGCGGCGTGATTGGCGGTGAAGTCCGCAAAAGGGGAAGCCGCTGCGGTGGCAGCGCCTGAACCGGCCAAGGCAGCGTTCGAAGGGGATGACGTATCGCTGCCGTAGACGCTGAAGGGAATATGATGCTGGTGGCGCGCCTGCCTGCCGCCGGAATCCGTGTCCAGGGCGGAGACATAGTAGCCGCGCTTTTCCTCAGAATAGATATACCCCTCCGTCAGCAGCTGTTCATAGGCGTTTTCTATGGTTTTCAGGCTGACCTGATGGTGCTTTGCCAGCTCCCTTTTGGAGGGAAGCCTGCTGCCGGCGGAAAGGGTGCCGTCAAGGATATCCTGCTTGATGCAGTGGTACAGATACTCGTACAGGGTGCGCTGTGCCCTTTGGCTTAAGTCATAAGTCAGCATATGAATCTGGTCTCCTCAAAAAAACTTATTTTGGATATTTCAATAATATCACATTTGATTATAATGAAGAATATAAGAAATGACAAGAGCCAAACAACAAGGAGGAAAAGAAAATGGGCGTATATGCAATTACAGGCGCGTCGAGCGGTATCGGCGCAAAGACAAAGGAGCTGCTGGAGCAGGAAGGACATCGCGTAATCAATATTGACTTAAAGGGCGGCGATATCTGTGTAAACCTTGCAACAGAGGAAGGAAGAACGGATGCGGTAAATAAGCTCCACGAGCTGTGTCCGGACGGGCTTGACGGAATGATCTGCAATGCCGGCGTATCCGGCGCCTGCGGCAATCTGGCGCTGATTATCTCCCTGAATTATTTCGGGACGGTGGCAGTTGCTAAGGGCGTGTATGATTTGCTGGAGAAAAAGCATGGAAGCTGCGTTGTGACTGCGTCCAATACCATTTCCCAGGGAGCCGGCAGGATGGACATCGCGGACTTGCTCAATAACATCGGGGATGAGAAGAGGGTGCTGGAGCTGATTGGCAGCCTTGACAGCTCCAATCTCAGCGTCGGCAACAGCATGTATGTATCGACAAAATACGCGCTGGCGCGCTGGGTGCGCCGGGTATCCGCATCATGGGCGGCAAACGGCGTGCGCATCAACGCGATTGCGCCGGGCAATGTGAATACGGCGATGACGGCAACCATGAGCACCTCTGCGAAGATGGCGCTGAACGCGCTGCCGATACCCACGAAGTTTGGCATGGAGACGCTGATGGACGCATCCGAAATCGCGGAGGCGATGATTTTCCTGGTATCCCCCAGGGCAGGCGGCATCAACGGAAACGTAATGTTTGTCGACGGCGGAACGGACGCGCTGTTAAATTCAGAGAAGGTATATTAAGAGGAGGAGAGAAGAATGAAACCGATTGAAAAGTACATAGAAGCAATGGAAAATAAGGACTTTGCAGGACTTGCGGAGCTATTCAGCAAGGACGGGATATTGTGCGATTACTGTTCGAACTCTTCCAGCCAGAGAGAGTACCATATTTACGGCAGGGAGGCAATCAATATGTTTTTCCGCAATAAGTTCGGGTTCCGTCAGTATTCGATTATGACCGCGGAGGTGGTAAACAATGAGCAGGCGGAATTTATTGCAAGCTTTGGGGATTACCATATTATGGCAATTGCGACAGTCAGAGAGGTGGATGCGGACGGCTTCATCAAGCGTCTGACAGTAAGGCCTAAATAAGACGTAAGGGGGCTTTGCCCCCTTATTTGCCTGTTGTCCATTTCCTGACCTTTTCACAGATTGCGTCCATGTCGATGGGCTTGCACAGATAATCGCTCATGCCGGCCTGTACGTATTCCTTCCGCAGTTCTTTTTCTGTATTTGCGGTCAGCGCTATTATAGGGACTTCCTTATAATATGCCCCTTCCAGGGCTCGAATTGCCTGTACCGCTTCAATGCCGTCCATGACAGGCATCTGATGATCCATAAAGACGATATCATACTTTTTCTGCTGCACCTGCTGTACTGCCTGACGCCCATTCTCCGCGGTATCAATCTGCGCACCGAGCGGACTGAGCATTTCCGCCGTGATCATACGATTAATTTCATTATCATCGACAATCAGAATCAGGCATTCCGATAAAGGCTTTTCTGCATCCGTTTCTGATATGGCGGCTGTGTCCTCGGGGGCTGCGGACATCCGGGCTTCAATTATGCTGCAGAAATTATAGCTGTATAGAGGCTTGCTTATTGTGAGCGCATCCTCCGGAAGGGTATTTTCCGCCATGGGGTTTACCATGCGGCAGATAATTACGTCCGACGCTTGCATTTTTTCCACGTTTAACGCTTCACAGCTATCCGTAAAATAAAACACAGGAAGGCCGGACGGCTGTGGCACCGTTATTTCCTGCACGTAGGAAAGCCGGTAGCCTGCGGCCAGATCCTTTAACAGCGCGTTTGCCTCGCGGTTTTTCAGGTTTCCCACGATAACTGCCTGCCTGCCTTCGGAAAGGTCTGCCGCCCGCGCCGGATTGACCACGATTTGGTGAAGCGTGAAATAAAACGTGCTGCCTTTTCCGTATTCACTTGTGACGCCGATGCTTCCGTTCATCAGTTCTACAAGGGTTTTGGCGATGGAAAGGCCAAGCCCCGTACCTTCCTTGTGATGGTTTTTCCGCTCGTCCACCTGCTGGAAGGCTCCGAAGAGTCGCTCCAAATCCTCTCTGCGTATGCCCTGCCCGGTGTCCTTTACGGAAATAAAAAGCGCTATATCCTTCTGCTCAAGCTGCGCGACCTTCACGGTCAGGCAGATATGCCCCTGCTCCGTAAATTTTACCGCGTTGTTCATCAGATTAATGATAATCTGCCGAATCCGCAGTGCGTCGCCATACAGCCGTGCGGGAATATCCGGATCTATATCGTAAAGCAGCTCCACAGGCTTGCCGCCAATCCGGTTTAAAATAATCATAGCCAAATCATTGAGCATTGGCATGAAATCATATTCCTCATTTACAAGCTCCATCTTACCGGCTTCCAGTTTCGACAAATCCAACAGGTCATTGACGATGGCAAGCAGCGCGTTGCCGGAATTCTGTATGCTTAACAGATATTCCCGTTCCCGTGCTGGCAGCTCCTTTCGGAGCAGAAGCTGGGTCATGCCCACAATCGCATTCATGGGCGTGCGGATTTCATGGGATATATTGGATACGAATGCGGATTTTGCTTTGTTTGCGGCATCTGCACGTTCTTTTTCTTCCCGAAGATTCCCCTGCATAATCAGAATGATGATGGTAACTGTCAGTACGAAGGCTATTATCCCGTAGATACCGATATCCCATGCAAACTGGCCATCCAGTGCATACGGATTCCCGGCTTCCCGAAGCTGTCGGTTCAAGACGAGCTGTCTTGCCGCAATATTGGAGAAGGTCAGCATCAGTGTTCCGGCCACACACAGCAGGATCTTTTCCCATCTGTGCATGCGCCGCTTCTGGATGTTGTCCCGAAACCAGCTGCGCCAGCGCTTTCCTTTTGCCCCGAATAAGAGCAGCAGCAGGGCCAGGATCCCGTACAAAAACAGTCTGTAAAGTGTCGTTTCCTGCTCGGAAAGCTCAAGCAGCTGCGGCGCAATGATAAAAAACGGCACGACAAGGCCGTTCAGGATGCCGGGAAGCGGGATGATGAGAAGGATCCCGCGCAGACGGTGTTCTTTCCTTCCCAGAACGATATTCAGGACGCCGGCCAAAAGCGCAGCACCTGTAGCGGATTGTTTGTCCAAAATAATAAACACCGCTATAATACAGGCAATACCGGACAAATAAAAGCGTTTCTGCCTGTCCGGATTCATTTCCGGCTCCAGAAATACATATTTTTCCAATAGAATAATGCCAATAAGAATTGTAATAACTTCTAAAATGCCGTTGATTTCTGATAACATACTGTGTTTAAGTCCTTTCTGACGTGCCTTTTCTAAAACGACCGACTGTCTGTCAGTTCTATTTTACAATCTTACCGGCGATTTTGCAATGAAATTTTGGGCCGACGGAGGGGACTCTTAATTACCGGGGACAGAGCGCGGCTTTTGCGGACGTTGATTTCTGTGAAAAACATGTGGAAATACAGTTGTGAATATGGTACACTACGTTTTGTGAATATAAAATAAAGGCGTAAGCCCGAATGCTGCATGGAAACCTGCAGTTCCTTAACCGTGGATGAAGCCACGGAAAATACACAGGCTAAGGAAGGAGTACGGTTATAGATGGAAAAACCGCAAAACATTATCGAGTTAAAACATATCAGCAGAACCTTTGACGACGGCTTTCGGGTGGTGGAGGATTTTAATCTGACGATACAGAGAGGGGAGTTTGTGACCTTTCTGGGCCCTTCGGGCTGCGGCAAGACGACGACGCTGCGGATGATAGCGGGCTTTGACAGTCCGTCGGACGGCGAGCTTTTGCTCAACGGCGAGGATATCAAGGAGCTCCCGCCCAATAAGAGGCCCATCAATACCGTATTTCAGAAGTATGCCCTGTTTCCGCATCTGAATGTGTTTGACAACATCGCTTTCGGGCTGAAAATAAAAAAGCTCCCGAAATCGGAGATTGTAAAAAAAGTGAAAAAGGTTCTCGAGATGGTGGATCTCGAGGGCTTTGAGGAGCGGAAGATACAGACGCTGTCCGGCGGGCAGCAGCAGCGAATCGCGATTGCGCGGGCGCTGGTCAACGAGCCGGAGATCCTGCTTCTGGACGAGCCGCTGGGGGCGCTGGACTTAAAAATGCGCAAGGAAATGCAGCTTGAGCTCAAGCAGATGCACAAGCGGCTTGGAATCACATTTATTTATGTGACGCACGACCAGGAGGAGGCGCTGACGATGTCCGACAAGATTGTTGTCATGTCGGAGGGCAAGATTCAGCAGGTCGGTACGCCGGAGGATATATACAACGAGCCGAGGAACGCGTTTGTGGCGGACTTTATCGGCGACAGCAATATTTTCGGCGGCATTATGACCGGAAAGCTGCGGGTGCGCTTCTGCGGCGCGGAGTTTGAATGTGTGGATGACGTGGAGCACGGCACGATGATTGACGCAGTCGTTCGGCCCGAGGACATCATTATTACGACGCCGGAGAAGGGGCGTATTACGGGGCGCGTGACGTCTGTTGTTTTTAAGGGCGTGCATTACGAGATCACAGTGCTGTCGGGGAAGAACGAGCTCGTGATACAGTCAACCAGGAAGGCGCAGACGGGTGCGGTTGTCGGGCTGAATATTGAGCCGGAGGGCATACATATTATGATAGCGGAGAATATCGAGAACCGCATTGAGACCGGCGTGACGAAGGATTACCGCCTTCATTTTCTTGACGGTGCGCTCGAGTGCGATATTGTCGGGCTGATACCCGGGGCGGTGATGAACGCGGACGGTGTGATAGTGGACGCGGGCGGCGACGAGGTGGACATTGAGAAGCTGCGGGTGGTGATTTCCGTGAATCCGGACGACATCGAGATGAGCGACGACAGGGACGCGGGCATCTTAAACGGCCATATCATCAATATGATTTACAAGGGCGATCACTACAGCTATGTGGTGCGGACGGATGAGGACGAGGACTTTATCGTGCATGATGAGGATTTATGGAATATGGACGACTATGTAAGCCTTGTGATTCCGAAGGATAAATTTCACTTCTCGCTGAAGCGATAGGAAGGAGCAGCTTACACGAATGAATAAATGGTACTTTTCAAGGCGGCAGCTGTGCATACCGTACGGTCTGTTTCTGGTGTGCTTTGTGGCGGCGCCGCTGATTGTGATAATATATTATGCGTTTACAAACGGGCAGGGGCGCTTTTCCATAGAAAATCTGTCGGATTTTTTTACAAGTCCCAATACCATAGGAACGCTTGCGTACAGCTTCGGGGTGGCGGTGGTGACGACCTGCGTGTCCCTGCTGCTGGCGTATCCGATTGCCTATATTCTGGCCCGCAGCAAAATGAAGCACAAGACGGCGGTGCTGCTGGTTTTTATTATGCCGATGTGGATTAATTTTACCCTGCGGATTACGGCGCTGAAGGAAATCCTTACGATGCTGGAGGGTAATTTATCCTATTATCCGTTTCTGAATACCGTCATCGGAATGACCTACGACTTTCTGCCGTTTATGATTCTGCCGATTTATACGACGCTGCTGAAGCTGGACAACAGCCTGCTTGAGGCGGCCTGTGATTTGGGCGCGGATACGCTGCGCACCTTTGTTAAGGTGACGCTGCCGCTCTCTGTCCCGGGGATTATCAGTGGGATTGTGATGGTATTCCTTCCGTCGATGACCAACTATGTAGTGCTGGATATGCTCTATAACAGCACCTACATTATGGGAAGCCTGATCGGCGCTTATTTTGCCGCTTACGACTGGCATAACGGTTCGATGATAGCGCTTATTCTGCTGCTGATCATACTGATATTTACATTGTTTACCAACCGTTACGCGGATGAGGAAAATGGCAGGGAGGTGCATCTTAGTGGCAAAGAAAATATGTAGCACGGTTTTTTTGTGCCTGATGGTTCTGGCGATATACCTTCCGATACTGATTCTTGCGGTATACAGCTTTACCGATTCCGCCAATATCGGGACGATACACGGATTTTCCGTTCAGAATTATATCACCCTGTTCACAAAGCCGGAGCTGACGCAGATGATCAGCGGGACGCTGCTGCTGGCGGCAGGCGCGTCTGTTCTGGCGACAATCCTCGGGACGCTCGGCGCAGTGGGGGTATTCTATGCCGGAAAACCGGGAAAGCTCCTGATTGGCTCCCTGAATCAGGTGCCGGTTGTAAACGCGGATGTTGTGACGGGTTTTTCCGTCTGCATTCTGATGATCGGCGTGCTGGGAGTGGACAAAAGCACCTTTATACCGCTGGTGGTGGGGCATGTGGTATTGTCCGCGCCCTTTGTGTATCTTGCGGTGGTGCCCAAGCTGAAGCAGATGGATAACAGTCTGTATGAGGCGGCGATGGATTTGGGCGCGTCGCCCGCTGCAGCGCTTAGGAAGGTGGTAATCCCGCAGATTATGCCCGGGATTTTGTCCGGCTTCATGCTGGCTTTTACGCTTTCGCTGGACGATTATTTTATCACAAGCTATACAAAGCCCGCCACGTTTGATACCATCAGCACTTATGTGGTCAACGCGACGAAGGGCTCGCAGACGGATATTAAAACCGCGCTCTGGGCGCTTTCTACGATTATATTCGTGGTTGTGGTGCTGGCTGTGATACTGATGAATGTGGTAGATGACCGCAATATGAAAAAGGCAGGTGCAGAGGATGAAAAGAAGAAAAAGATGTAATGCCGGACGGCTGCTGCGCCTGTCCGCGGGCCTTGTACCCGCGGCATGTGCAGCGGGGGCGGCTGTTATGGGCGCCGCGCTCGGACAGCCGGCGACGGCGCATGCCGCAGGAAAGGAAGACGTCATCATCCTGCGGGTCTGCAACTGGGAAGAGTATATGGACCTTGGAGAATGGGATGAGGAGGAGCGAATCGAGCTTGAAAACGGCGTGTCGATTCTGGGCGAGAGGCCGTTGTACAAGGAGTTTGAGGACTGGTACCGCGAGACCTACGGAAAAGAGGTGCGCGTGGAGTATTCCTGCTTTGGCACAAATGAGGATCTGTACAATCAGCTTACGCTGGGCGACACCTATGATTTGGTGTGCCCGTCGGAATACATGATTATGAAGCTGATGGCGGAGGGACAGCTTCAGCCTTATTCGGAGGCGTTTTATGACCGCGAAAACGAATACAATTATTATGTGAACGGGGTATCGCCCTATATTTACCGCACGCTTTCCGAGAATGAAATCAACGGCGAGAGCTGGTCAAAATACGCGGCGGGCTATATGTGGGGAATCACAGGGGTGCTCTACAATCCCGAGGAGCTTAGCGCCGAGGAGGCGTCTACATGGATGCTGTTCCATAATCCCGCGTACAGCAGGCAGGTTACTCTGAAGGACAATGTACGGGATTCCTATTTCGCGGCGCTGGGGGCGTTAAAGTCGGAGCTGCTGATGGACGACGCGTTTGTTTCGGATATGCGTTACCAGGAAAGACTTGGCGCGGAGATGAATGACGTCAGTCCGGAGACGATTGCCGCGGCGGAGCGGCTGCTTGGCGAGATGATCGACAACAGCTATTCGCTTGAGACCGACAGCGGCAAGGCGGATATGATAACCGGCAAGATCGTCGCCAACTATCAGTGGTCGGGGGATGCGGTGTATGCGATGGATCAGGCGCAGGAGGATGATTTTTACCTGAAGTTTGCCGTGCCGCAGGAATGCACGAACCTCTGGTTTGACGGCTGGGTAATGCTCAGGGACGGCATTGGCGGCGATGTGCAGAAGCAGCAGGCGGCGGAGGCGTTTGTGAACTTTCTGTCGCGCTCCGACAATGCGGTGCGCAACATGTATTATATCGGCTATACCTCCTCAATAGCGGGCAGCGCGGGTGACGATACCGTGTTTGAATACCTGAACTGGTGCTATGGCGCGGAGGAGGAAGATGATGTGATAGAATATCCGGTTGGCTATTTCTTCAGCGGGAATAATGAGGATGAGGCATATGTGATAACGGCTGCCGTGGAGCAGGCGGACAGGCAGCTTTACGCGCAATACCCTTCATGGGAGGTGCTCCAAAGAAGCGCGGTGATGGAGTATTTTGACGCGGATACCAACAAAGCAATCAACCGGATGTGGATTAACGTCAGATGCTTCAATATTTCGGAGGTTCCCGTCGGCGTATGGCTTCTTGTACTGCTGCTGGTGCTGGCTGCGCTGGGCGTCCGTTATTCCAATAAAAGGGTAAAGCATTAGGTTTGAAGGAGGAAGGCTATGTCACAGACCGAACAGAGCAGAATCAGGAACTTTTGCATTGTGGCGCATATCGACCATGGAAAATCCACGCTTGCAGACAGGATCATAGAGAAAACGGGGCTTCTGACCAGCAGGGAAATGCAGGAGCAGGTGCTCGACAATATGGAGCTGGAGCGCGAGCGGGGCATCACCATCAAGGCGCAGACGGTCCGTACCGTGTATCAGGCGCAGGATGGGCAGGAGTATATTTTTAACCTGATTGATACGCCCGGGCATGTGGATTTCAACTATGAAGTGAGCCGGGCGCTTGCCGCGTGCGACGGCGCGATACTTGTCGTGGACGCGGCGCAGGGCATTGAGGCGCAGACGCTGGCCAACGTATATCTTGCGCTGGACCATGATCTGGATGTATTTCCCGTTATCAATAAGATCGATTTGCCAAGCGCGCAGCCGGAATGGGTAAAAAACGAGATAGAGGACGTCATCGGTATTGAGGCGCAGGATGCGCCGCTCATTTCCGCAAAGAACGGAATCGGCATCGAGGAGGTTCTGGAGGCGATTGTGCACAAAATCCCCGCGCCGAAGGGGAACGCGGACAATCCCCTGCAGGCGCTGATATTTGACTCGCTCTATGACTCCTACAAGGGCGTGATTGTGTTCTGCCGCGTGATGGAAGGGCGGGTTGCCAGGGGAACGAAGATCAGGATGATGGCGACCGGCGCGACCGCGGACGTGGTCGAGGTCGGGTATTTCGGCGCAGGGCAGTTTATTCCCTGCGAGGAGCTTTCCGCAGGCATGGTGGGATATTTGACCGCATCCATTAAGAATGTGAAGGATACGGCGGTGGGAGATACGGTGACAGATGCCGAACGGCCCTGTGAAAGCCCGCTGCCCGGATATAAAAGGGTACAGTCCATGGTATACTGCGGGCTTTACCCTGCGGACGGCGCGAAATACCCCGATTTGCGGGACGCGCTGGAGAAGCTTCAGCTCAATGACGCTTCCCTGTTTTACGAGCCGGAGACTTCGGTCGCGCTGGGCTTTGGCTTTCGATGCGGCTTTTTGGGACTGCTGCATCTGGAAATCATACAGGAACGCCTGGAGCGCGAGTACAATCTGGATCTTGTCACGACGGCGCCCGGCGTTATCTATAAGGTCTATAAGACAAACGGCGAGGTGATTGAACTGACCAATCCGTCCAATCTGCCCGACCCTTCGGAAATCGACCATATGGAGGAGCCGATTGTCAATGCCGAAATCATGGTGACGACAGAGTTTATCGGTTCGATTATGGAGCTCTGTCAGGAGCGGCGCGGCCGCTATCTGGGGATGGAGTATGTGGAAGGGACAAGGGCTCTGCTTAAATATGAGCTTCCGCTCAACGAGATTATTTATGACTTTTTTGACGCGCTGAAATCGCGTTCAAGAGGCTACGCCTCCTTCGATTACGATTTGAAGGATTATGAGCTTGCCGAGCTTGTAAAGCTGGATATCCTGATTAACCGCGAAGAGGTGGACGCGCTGTCCTTTATTGTACACCGGGATTCAGCCTACGAGCGCGGCAGGAGGATGTGTGAAAAGCTTAAGGAAGAGATTCCCAGACATCTGTTTGAGATTCCCATACAGGCTGCTGTCGGCGGAAAGGTGATTGCGCGGGAGACCGTAAAGGCAATGCGCAAGGACGTGCTTGCAAAATGCTACGGCGGCGATATTACGCGGAAGAAGAAGCTGTTGGAAAAACAGAAGGAGGGCAAGAAGCGCATGCGCCAAATCGGCAATGTCGAGATACCGCAGAAGGCGTTTATGGCGGTGCTGAAGCTGGATAATGAGTAAGCATAGGGGGCTTGGCGTCTATATGCATATCCCGTTCTGCGTGCGCAAATGCGTCTACTGCGATTTCCTGTCCGGGCCTGCCTCAGACGCCCTGCGGCGGGATTACCTGGAGGCGCTGAGGCGGGAGCTGGCATGTGAGGCGCGGCATTACCGGGCATATGAGGTGGAAACCGTGTTTTTCGGCGGAGGAACGCCCTCCATCCTTGAAGCGCAGGAGCTTACGGAGCTGCTGGCGCAGCTTTGTTCGCATTACCGGATTGCGGGAGAGACGGAGATTACGCTGGAGGCAAATCCGGGGACGCTGACGCCGGATAAGCTTGCATGCCTGCGCAGGGCAGGCATAAACCGCTTAAGCATCGGTCTTCAGTCGGCGGACGACAAAGAGCTGCGCCTGCTCGGGCGCATTCATACCTATGCGGAGTTTCTGCAGACCTATCGGTGGGCGCGGGAGGCGGGCTTTGACAATATCAATATCGACCTGATATCAGGGCTGCCGGGGCAGACGCCCGCAGACTGGCGGGATACGCTGGAAAAGGTTCTGCGCCTGCACCCCGAGCATATCTCGGCCTACAGCCTGATTGTGGAGGAGGGAACGCCGCTGCACAGGCATCTCGGGGAATATCCCGCGCTGCCGGACGAAGAATGCGACCGGCAGATGTATCAGGAGACAAAGCGGATGCTTGCGGTGCAGGGCTATGAGCGCTATGAGATATCCAATTACGCGCGGGCGGGCTTTGCGTGCAGGCACAACCGAATCTACTGGCAGCGCGGGAAGCGCCACACGGCGGATTATGCGGGCTTTGGTCTTGGCGCTTCCTCCACGGTCGGCAGCCTGCGCTGGAAGAATACGGACGATATGGCGCGTTACCTGTCCCTGTGCGGTGCGGGGGATACGGCGGCGCTTCGGGAAGAGCGGGAGGCGCTTTCGGAAAGGGAGCTGATGGCGGAGTTTATGATTCTCGGGCTTCGGATGATGCGCGGCATATCAGAAAAAGAATTTTGCGACACCTTTGGCCGGGAACCGGACGCCGTTTACGGAGCGGTCCTGGAAAAGTACGAAAAATGCGGGCTGCTGGCGCGCGGCGGCGGCAGGATTTTTCTTACGGACGCGGGAATTGACGTGAGCAATGTGGTATTTGCGGATTTTTTACCGGATTAGGGTTTCCTTGTGGAAGATATTGTGCTATAATACAAGCACAGGGCATATATTGTGTATATTTATGCCAGCCAAAGGCATTGACCAAAGAGGAGCTTATACCCATGAATCACACATCATTATCAAATTTTTTGAATAACACGGAGGACATTATCTACAATATCGTGAACAATAAGGAGTTTACAACCGTGAATACCAAAGAAGGCAATGTCGTTATTATGACAGAACAGCAGTATAAGTCCATTGTACGATTTATCCGCAGCAAGAGGAACAATCCGGAAGCATAAGATACGAAGCGAACCATCGGGGGACCGGTGGTTTTGTTTTGCGCGCCGCCCCTGCGCGGTACGGGGCGTCAAAGCAAAGGAAGAGGAGACAGGATGAAAAGAATAGAAAAGATTATTCGGGACGAGAGAAACCTCGGACTGGATTTTGTCGTACATATTCAAAATCAAGGAGAACTGCAGGATCTGGCAGAGGTGCTGGTAAAGGCAGGCTTTGAAATCCAGTTTTCCCTTGAATATGACGATTTGAGAGAATGGATGGAGGCGGTCGGCAGGGAAGACGGCTACGATACCTGCTTCCGGATCAGAAACAGGGAAGGGGATAAATGCGCGGCTTATAATCCATCCATAGAGCACTGGCGAAAATACTGCGGCGATATTTTAGAGCTGCGCGACGGAGAGCTGACGTACCATGAGGGCGTGTATGATCTGCGTGCCGCGCGCACGGAGGCCGGAAAAATCTGGAGACAGCTGCAGGAGGACGAGGAGATTGTTATGAGCTTATTTGAATTTAAAAAAGACATAACAGAGGATGAGATTGTACAATGGCTCCTGAATGCCGGCGATTAATCGGACGTATTGCCCGGGAATCCGCGATTCTCGCTTTATGTCGTGTTCTTTTTCCATGCCTGATGGTAGGCTGAACAGGAAAGGAGGAGCCTATGGATCAAAAGAAAATCGGACGATTTATCAAAGAGCTCCGCAGGGAGAAAAGCTTAACGCAGGAGCAGCTGTCGGAAATTCTGGGCGTGACCAACCGCAGTGTTTCCCGCTGGGAAAACGGGGTCAACATGCCGGACTTTGATTTGGTGATTGCGCTTGCAAATTATTTTGACGTCAGCATTGAGGAATTATTGGATGGAGAAAGGAAGACGGATATGATTGATAAGAAAGAGGAAGAAGTATTGTTAAAGGTAGCGGATTACAAAAACGATGAGAAGATGCTTATTATGAAACGCCTGCACCGGCTGTTCCTGTTTGGCATCGCCGCTTTTATTGTATATGCGGTCATTGAGATGCGGGGACTGGCGCAGACAGGCGTATATGAGGCAGCAGCGGATGTGGCGCTGGGGTTTGTATTTGGCATGGTGCTCTGCGGCGCGCTGTTTACAAGCCGTTACGCGGCGAAGCTTGTCGCGTTTAAGCGCAGGCTTCTGCGTCGTCAGGAGAAGTAAAACGAAGGAGGCGTCACATTGACTTTCAGTGTGGCGCCTCCCTTTTTCAGAACCGGTGCCCGCCGCCACCGCCGGAATGTCCGCCGCCACCGCCACCGGAGGAATGTCCGCCGCCACCGCCGCCGGAGGAGGAGCCGCTGTCGGAGGAAATATAGACCTTCTTCTGGCTGATAAGGTTTTTGCGCAGATTCCGGCCGTCCCAGCGGATAGGCACATGACCAAGCTGCTCGCGGCGGCTGGGCTTCCTTGCGCGTGAAAGAAGCCTGACGAGGAAATAGTTTACCAGCAGTGCCAGCAGCAGAGCAAGGAAAAGGTTGCTGATATATTTCATCGGCTGTGCGATTTTCTGCCCCTGAAGCAGCGCGTATATCTGTTCATACGCTTTGCCTGCGCACTGGTAATAGCTGCCGCTGCTGGCATAGCGGTACACATTGTCGGTAATGGTGTAGGCATAGTCTGCCGTGATAACGCGGTAAACGCTGCCGTCGCTGTAAATCTGGATGACGCGGTTGTCCATGTCAATGAGAAACAGCGTTCCGGATTCGCCGGGACATCGCATGTAATAATAGTCCTCGGCATAGGATGCGGCGGAGTACGGGTTTTCGGACACGGACACGAACAGGACATTTCCGAAGGCGGTGATGGGCTGCATATCCGTGCACAGGGCAGCCTCCTCCTGCTCCGAAAGCAGATTGGCGCTGTCGTCGATCCAGACGCTGTAGCCGGTCTGCTCGTTGGTGTATACCGCGTCGTCAGGCTCAGATGCCGCCTGACAGGAAAGCATGGCGCCGGGCAGGCTCCAAAGGCAGAGCAGGCCCGGAATAAACAGTGCAATAAACAAATATCTGATACTATTCCAAATGCGCATGCGGTTCACCTCCTCGTCTGCCAAGCTGCGGTAAGGGCCTTGTTGCCAGAAGATTGTACTTGCATATGACGGCGTAAAGGGAAAAGCAGCTCATAATGTATGAAAGTAACGTTCCGCCGTAAAAATAGAGGTCCGAGGCAGGATCCAGGTACAAAATCAGGAAATCGAGTAAAACAGCAGTGAGCGGACATAAAAGCTCGAGCCAGCTGCGCCGGACAGGCAGCTTTTTTACCGTGGGAAATCCGACGGCGGCAACAACAATCATTCCCAAAAGGAGCGAAACATAGCGCAGTGAGAAAGAGAGCACCAGCACAACCTGAAACATTTGGATTGCAAAAAAGCTCCCAATCACCAGTAATACGACGGACTTTCCCTTGAACAGGCCGCGCAGATACGCGAAGGGCCCTTTCTTTTTGGTACGTCTGGCGGCAGCGGCAGCGCCCTGCGTCCGGGACAGGTAACCGATGTCGTCCTCTCTGCGGTCCCTGCGGTTAATCTCACGAAGCTCCGCTACATAGATAATCGCGGCGGCCAGTGCAAGGAACGCGGACAAAAGCAGCGTGGTGCGCGGGATAATGGTAAAGCGCAGATTCAACAGGATATAAATCGGCACCGCCAGCAGAAGAGAACCCAGCAGATATCTGCGGGTATCCACCGGAAGGTCGGCGGAGATTTTGCCGGTCTGGCCGTTTACGGTAGCATAGGAAACGCGGTCCCCCTTCCGGTAGGAGAGGAACCAGACCGGGAACATCGCGCTCCGGACCTGCTCGCAGTCTGTACAAAGTGCGGAGGAAAGCTGAAAGTCCGACGGCCGGGAGAAGGACAGCTTCCTGTATTCAGGGCAGTCGGATAACCTGCGAAAGCTGTAATCGTTGGCCAGGGTGACTGCGTCCGGCTCATAAATGCGGCTGTCAACATCCGCGGTGTCGGCATAGAAGCCGCTCAGTATGGCGGGTGTAAAGGGCTTTGCGGCACAGATATCGTAGGGCGCAATACTGGCGCTGATTTCGTCCGAGAAGGAAGCGGAGGCGTCGTAGACAAAGCCGTTAAAGTCCGCGTCGATATCCCCGGTAAGGCGGTATGTATCCGTGATGCGGTAGTTTCCTGCCCGGTAAACATGCTCCGCTTGCAGCGAAAAGCTGCCGCGCTGCGCGATATGGTAGGACCAGTAGGGCATATAGATGCCGCGGAACGAATCGATATAATCGGGATCCTTAAGCTCCCTGGGGGCAAAGACGGCGTACCGCAGGAGCTTTTGGTAGGCCTTTTTGCAGTCCTCCTTCGTTTTTTGGAAGGGGATGATATGATGGGGCCGCTTCTCGGATTTGAGCCTGCTTGTCAATATCGTGGAAGCGCCGCAAAAGCTGCAGAATTCGGCGGCGGAGTTGTCGGTGCACAATAGCTCCCCGCCGCACTGCGGACAGGTAAAAACCGTAACGTCATAAACGGATTCTTCGGCGCCGTGGGGCGCGGCTGCGTCGATTTCATAAGGATTGTACTGGCTTTTGCAGTATTCGCAGGCCAGCTGCTGCGAGGCGATGTCAAATCTAAGACTGCCGCCGCAATTGTTGCACTGGTACATAAGGTCTCCTTTCGGTAAATGCGTTTTTATGAAGAGTAATTTGTAATCCTGTCGGATATTTTTAAGCGGGAGTAAATGTCCGCGTACGAGGCAGGCGAGAGCCCGTCAATATAGTTTGGCAGGTAATTTTTGCGCACGCCGTTGCGCCGGAGGGCGTCGATTGCTTTGTTGTAGGCGATGGCGGCCTCGGTTTCGCTGGAGTAGGTGCCGATAACAAAATATCCGGGTACGTTGATTTTGGCCTTATATTTTGTCTTACCCTTTACCGCGACGGCGCACACGCCCTGATACCGGTTGATAATCTTCAGGTTTGCACGACGAAAATCCGTGTCGTCCCCGTTGATAAAAAGATAATCGCGGCCGGCGACGGCAAAGCTGCGGATGCCGTAGCGGCTCAGGATATTGACCTGCATGCCGTAGTCGGCGACAAATAAATGGCCGTTTCGCTTCATAATCTTATGAGAGGAATAGTAAAATAAGTCGTCGATATCGAATTTCAGGACGACGGAGCCTGACAGATAATAATAAAAAAACTTCGGGCGGGCATAAATAGGTGTGCCGAAATAAATGCCGTTGTCGCGGAAGTTTATGAGGATAACCCATTTCTCAAAGGAGAGGGGGGAGGCCTCATCATAATTGTGAAGCGACAGCTCCGGCATATTGATGAGCCTGACGGCTTCCCTGTAGGCGCGGCCTGCCTGCCGCATGGAGGCAAAGCTGCCAAGGCTGATATGCTTGCTTTTATGCGTGACGGACGCGCGGTAATAGACTGTGCCGTCCTTTTTTTGTGCTTGATATACGCCCTTCAACATAACGGTATTTGTGCTCCTGCGGGTAATAAGCGGACAAAAAAGCATGTTTTCTGAATAATTCCGCTGTTATTGTCAATAACTATAGATGATTATATCAGATTTTCAAACATTTTCACAGACATTATTTTGTGGACAGGTACATATAATGTAAATCAGAGGTAACCTTCGATTGAAAATGAAGTTGAGAAAGGTAGTGAAGGCGGACATGTATTCGAAAAATTCATTTCTTCTGTTTGTCGTGAATACGCTGCTTACGGCAATGCTCCTGATTTCAAGGGGACATACCGTACAGGGGGCCAAAGCGGCGGTATTTGGGCCTGAGAACGGCGCCGAAGAACAGTTTACACGAATTGTAGAGATAGAGCCGCGGGCGTCCATTCAGCGGATTATCACATATAAGGATTTAATGCCGGCATATTGTATTCATGTGTCGCAGCAGGATATAGAGACGCTGATGAAAATCGTGGAGGCGGAGGCCGGCGGAGAGGGCAGGACGGGAAAGCTGCTGGTGGCGGACGTGGTTATCAACCGCGTGAAAAGCAGACGGTTCCCGGACAACGTGACGGACGTGGTTTACCAGAAGCTGCAGAATGTGGCGCAGTTCTCGCCGGTGGGAAACGGCACGATCGATTCGGTCAAGGTCTCGGACGAGACGCGGGAGGTCGTATTGAGCGCGCTTCGGGGCGAGGACATTTCGAACGGGGCCTTGTATTTTATGGCCAGAAAATATACGTCTCCGGAGAATGCGGCATGGTTTGACAATCATCTGACCTTTTTGTTCTCGTACGGCGGACATGACTTTTACGGGCCGTAGAAGCCGGGGCTAAGCTTCCGGCGCGCGGTACCGGGTCGGCGTAACGCCCAGACGGCGCTTAAAGGCGGAGCAGAAAACGCTCTCACAGGAAAAACCGGTGCGAAAGCAGATGTCCTTTACGGACATCCGGGAATTCTTCAGCAGATATTTCGCGGCGGAAATCCGCGTGTGGAGAATGTATTCGTGCGGTGTAAAGCCGGTTTCCCCCTTAAAGACGCGGATAAAATGATACGGACTTAAGCCGGCAAGCCGCGCCAGCGCTTCTACGGTGATATTTTCCGTGTAGTGCTCGTTGATATAAGCGACGATTCGTTCCGTTATGCCCGCAGAGCCGGGGCTGCCAACCTCCGAAGACGGATACAGCAGGAAGCAGGTCAGGATATCGGTGAGGTATTTGGACATCAGCGGTTCCCGGACGGGGCGGCCCAGGGCGAAGGTATCATAGATGGCAGTCAGTCCGGCGTGGGCCGCATGGAAGTCCGGCGCGGAAAAAACATTGCCCAGTCGGGCAGCCACCGCGTCATACCAGTCTCGGGCGGCAACGCCGTCAAAATGGCACCAGCAGCATTCGCAGCCGCTGTCACAGGAATAGGCGTGGCGCTGATAGCAGTCAAGCAGGATAAAAGAACCGGCGCCGGCGCATACGCGCCGGTTCTCCAATGTCAGATCCAGTTTTCCCTCTGTAATATAAATCAACAGGAAGCTGTCGTAGGCCTCCCGGTGCAGCCGGTAGCCGGCCTTATAGATGAAGCGGCCGCACTGCAGCGGATAAAAGAACATTTTCTGGGCCGATTTGCTTGGCGCATAGACAAAATACTCCGATTCCGGAGCGACAAATTCTTCGCAGGATTTCAAAATCATTCCCTCCTAAAACAAGTACTATATCCAAATAATAAGGGATATTTGCAAGATTGACAACCGCAAAAAATATAAACAGGACCGCAACCGCGGCTAATGCTTTTTTGAGGTCTGCAGCGTATTCTGTAGGTAGAAGGCTATAGCGGGAATACCTGTCAGGAATGCCTGCCAGGCATATAAAAAGGAAGGCGGGATTTTATGAGCAGTGCAAAGGTTTGGGCGGAGACGGTCGTGATTCCGACGTATGAAATCGGGGAGGCGGAGAAGAATCCGGTATTTCTGGAAAAGCGCGTGTATCAGGGCAGCAGCGGAAAGGTGTATCCCTATCCCACAGTCGAGCGGCTTGGCGACAAGAAGCGGGACAAGGCGTATACGGCGGTATATCTGGAAAACGAATATCTGAAGGTGATGGTGCTGCCCCAGCTGGGCGGAAGAATCCAGCGGGCTTACGATAAGACGAACGGCTATGATTTTGTCTATTACAATCATGTCATAAAGCCGGCGCTGGTGGGCCTGACCGGGCCGTGGATTTCCGGCGGGATTGAGTTTAACTGGCCGCAGCATCACCGGCCGACGACCTTTCTTCCGGTGGATTATGAGCTTGCAGAGGAGGAAGGGAGCGTTTCGGTGCTGTGCCATGACGTGGATCAGATGTACGGGACGAAGTGCATTACAAGGATTACGCTGTATGCGGGCAGGGCTTATATTGAGATTACCGGACAGCTCTACAACCGCACGCCGCAGCCGCAGACATTTCTGTGGTGGGCCAATCCGGCGGTTGCGGTCAACGAGGATACGCAGTCCATTTTTCCGCCGGACGTGCATGCGGTGATGGATCACGGGAAAAGGGATGTGTCCCGCTTTCCGATTGCGACGGGCGTTTATTACAAAAAGGATTACAGTGAGGGTGTGGATATTTCGCGGTACAAAAATATTCCGGTGCCCACCTCCTATATGGCGGAGAAGTCCAAATATGATTTTGTGGGCGGCTATGACTACGGAAAGGAGGCCGGCCTGCTCCATGTGGCCGACCACCATATTTCGCCGGGCAAAAAGCAGTGGACATGGGGCTGCGGGGATTTCGGCAGGGCATGGGACCGGAATCTTACGGACGGGGACGGGCCTTATGTGGAGCTGATGACGGGGGTTTACACCGACAACCAGCCGGATTTTGCATGGCTTAAGCCCTTTGAGGAGAAAACCTTTCAACAGTATTTTATGCCGTACAAGGCGGTTGGACAGGTCAAAAACGCCACCGTGGATGCGGCGGTGCATCTCTCGTACAGCGACGGGGAGGCCCGGGTGATTGTCTATGCGACCAGCCTTTATGAGCAGGCCGAAATCGTTCTGACGGCGTCGGGGAAGACGGTGCTCGACGAGAAGGCGCGGATTTCGCCGACGGATATTTACAGGACTGTAGTGAAGCTGCCGAATCAAAAGGAGGAAGCGCTGCACCTTTTGGTCTGTGCGGACAACCGGTGTCTGGTGGAATACCGGCCGGAGCCGTATGAAATCCCCAGGCTTCCGGAGCCCGCCAGAGCGGCGAAGGAGCCAAAGGAGATACAGACCTGCGAGGAGCTTTATCTGACCGGGCAGCATCTTGAGCAGTACCGCCACGCGACGTTTCTTCCCGACCCGTATTATCTGGAGGGACTCAGGCGGGATGACGGGGACATCCGACTCAATAACGCATATGGGCAGCTTCTTATGAGAAGGGGGCTTTTTGCGGAGTCGGAGCGGTATTTCCGGAAGGCGCTGGAGCGCCTGACATGGCGAAATCCGAATCCTTATAACAGCGAGAGCTTTTATCTGCTTGGCCTTTCCCTGCTTTATCAGGACAGGGAAGCGGAGGCGTACGACGCGTTTTACAAAGCGGCCTGGAGTAACGAGCAGCAGGAGACGGCTTATTATTATCTGGCAGTCATCGATGCAAGAGCGGGGCGTTTTTCGCGGGCATACGCCCATGTGGAGAAGGCGCTGGTGAAAAACGCGCACAATATCAAGGCAAGAGGGCTGAAGGCTTATCTGCTTAGAAGGCTGGGAAAATCCTGTGAGGCCGAAAGCCAGATTGCGGAAAATCTGCGGCTGGACCCGTTTGATTTCGTCTCCTGCAACGAGCAGGCTCTTTTGCACGATAATGAGAGCGCTCTTCGGGCGGCTCTGAACGCAAAGCTGCGGTTTCGCGAGAACTACCTGATGGCGGCAAGGGATTACGCGGAATTTGGCGCTTACGCGGAGGCCTGCGCGCTGCTGGAGGGCTGTGCGGAGGTGTATCCGATGCTGTATTATTACAAGGCTTATTATACATACCGGCTGCGGCGCGGCACGGGAAGCGGCGTGGAGGTCTGTGTCACCGACCTGCTGCAAAAGGCGGAGGCCTGTGCGCCCGATTACTGCTTCCCCAATAAGGCGGAGGATATTGCGGTGCTGCGCTTTGCCGTTGCAAACGGCTGTAAGGCGAGGGCAGCTTACTATCTGGGCTGTCTGTTTTACGACAGGCTGCAGTGGGAGGAGGCGTTATCCCTGTGGGAGACTGCCGCGCAGGCGGATTCCCGGTTCCCTGCGGTATATCGAAATCTGGCGCTGGTCTACTACAACAAAAAGAAGGACGCGAAGCGGGCGCAGGCGGCACTCGAAAAGGCCTTTGCGCTCAATCCCGGGGATGCGCGCGTCTTTCTGGAGCTGGATCAGCTGTATAAGAAGCTTGGCTGGACGTTTGAACAGCGTCTGGAGCAGTATGAAGTGCATAAGGAGCTGATACGGCAGCGGGACGATTTGTATGTGGAGTATATCACGCTGGTAAACCTGTCGGGAGACCATGAAAAGGCGTACGCCTGCATGATGGGGCACCAATTCCATCCGTGGGAAGGCGGAGAGGGAAAGGTAACCGCGCAGTATACGCTTGCGTTGCTGGAGCTGGCGCGAGAGGCATACCGGGAAGGACGCTTTACAAGGGCGGAGGAGCTGCTGCGAAGCGCGCTCGTCTATCCTGAAAACCTTGGGGAAGGAAAGCTGGAGGGCACGAAGGATAACCATATTTACTATTATCTTGGTCTGGCGCTTGCGGCGCAGGGCAGGGAAGCGGAGGCGGCGGAGTGCTTTGTGCGGGCGACAGACGGTACGGACGAGCCGGCGGGGGCGATGTACTACAACGACCAGCCGGCGGATATGATACTGTATCAGGGGCTTGCGTATCGGAAGCTGGGAAGAGAAAAGGAGGCCAGAGCGCGGTTTTACCGCCTGCTCGACTACGGCGAGCGGCATCTGGAGGACGACGTAAAGATTGAATATTTCGCGGTTTCCCTGCCGGACTTTCTGATTTTCGACGAGGACTACACAAGGAAAAACCGCGCGCATTGCTGTTATCTGATGGCGCTGGGGCATATCGGACTGGGCGACAGGGAAAGGGCGGCGCATTATCTTAAAGAAACGGAGGCGCTGGAGCCGTCGCATATGATGTGCAGGGTGTATCAGAATTGTTTTTCGGATATGTAAGTTATCTTCCGGCAGGAGAGCTGATAGAATGTAGCTACTCAGACAGAAAAGGAGGAGCTGCATATGATTTTGAGAGGAGAAAAAGTTGAAGGGGCGCTTGACCGCGAATTTATGCTAAATGTGCACCGCAAAGGAATGGAGGCGGCGATGCAGAAAAACGGCCTGCTGGTTGCATTCAGGGCGGCGGGGCCGCTTTCGCTGGAAAAGCTGGCGTTTGGAGCGGCTGCGAAACCGCATTCCATTTTGGCAAAAACGATTAAGCCGGAGGAAGTGGGCCTGGGCGGGAAGCCGTTTGGCGCGCTTTCGCTGAAAGACGTTCTTTACAGTGAGGAAAACTGGGAGGAGATTGCAAAACGCTTTCTGTGCGGGCTGGTTGGCATACGGAGCGGCCGGGAGGTGGTCGGCCTGTATCTGTCGTCGAAAGGGGGGAGGTTACAGAACGACAGCACGAAACCGGGAACAGTGAGCTTTCCAAATTTCAACAGCCTGTTGCTTTGGATAAAATCGTTGTTGAGTTCCGTCAAGCCGGCGGACAGGTACGCGTTTGAGTTAGCGCCCTGCTTTATTGCGGGCGATTATGACATCCATGAGATTCAACGCAAGGCAGAGGGGAAGTACCGGCATATCCCGGCCGGTTCGGCAGAGGAGGCCGGCATTCTGGCAGCACTGTCCCAGGGTGCTTTAGGCAGCGGCAATCCCGGCAGGGTGGAGCGGGATAAATATATTCCCGGCGAATACAGCCCGATTCAGCATGGGGCGCAGGATAATTATCTGGAGTTTATGTTCCGGCAGGAGCCGGATGAGGCGCTTGTGCCCAGGGTACTGCTTCCGGATGTCAATATAGCCGTTTACTGCGGAGAAAAGGGAGAGTGGAGTATTATCCGCAACACCCCGGACAGCGAAATTGTGCGGGAGATTCGGGCGCTGTATGAGCAGGTCGATGACATGAAGACGCTGTATACGGAGTACGGGGCAGACCTTGAGGCGCATTGGGAGTTAGATAAGGATGAGGTACAGATTGCGTTGATGGAGATGTACGGTCTGACGCCAAACGGATTTATAACGTGCCTGCAGAACAAAAAGGCCGGGCTTGCGGAATTGGCGGCTGCAGACCCGAGCGACGGCAAATTACGGGAATACATACAGTTTTATGAGAGCCTGATAAAAAAATACAGCATATTGCTGAACCCTTCAGGGAAGCCCTGATAAATCACCGTTTCCCTGAATAAGAGAGAACCCTGTCTATTTTTTGAATCAATTGAGGTTACAGGAAGCACTTTCAACAGTGCTTCCTGCAGCCTTTTTGAGACATTGAGGCCTATCTTTAAATAAACACCATAAAACAGTTGACAACAGTTCTAAACTGTTATATACTGTTTGTGAAAAGAGGGGATAACAGATACCGATTAAGAGAGGAGAGGGTCTACGGGAATGAAGCTGATTATTAATAATTCCTCCATGCAGCCGATTTATGAACAGATTGTCGGGCAGATTAAGGACGACATTATGAAGGGGCGGCTTGCGCAGGAGGAGATGCTGCCGTCCGTCCGGACGCTTTCAAAGGAGCTGCGAATCAGCGCCCTGACGGTAAAAAAGGCGTACGACGCGCTGGAGCAGGAGGGCTTTATCGTCACTGTTCACGGCAAGGGAAGCTTTGTCGCGGGCGTGAGCCGGAATCTGCTGCTGGAGGAGCAGCGCAAGGAGGTTGAGGCCGCGCTGGAAACAGCCGTGCGCAAGGCGAGAAGCAGCGGCATGACAATGCAGGAGATTCGGGAGCTGTTTGAGCTTATCATGGAGGGATAAAACAATGCTGTTAGAGATGAAGGATGTGAAGAAAAGATACGGCGCATTTGAGCTGGCGTGCTCGATGCAGCTGCGGGAGGGATGTGTTACCGGGCTGATCGGACAAAACGGCGCGGGAAAGAGTACGGCGTTTAAGGCAATCTTAGGGCTGATCACACCGGATGGCGGGTCAGTCAGCGTATTCGGAAAGGAGCCTGCCGCGCTGACAGCGAGAGAGCGGATGGATATCGGCGTGTCGTTTGCGGATGCCGGCTTCAGCAATTATCTTAAGATTAAGGATTTGATACCGATTATGAAGGCGGAATACAAGGGCTTTGAGGCAGACGCCTTTCGGGAGCGCTGTGAACGGTTCGGGCTTCCGATGAATAAGAATCTGAAGGAGTTTTCTACCGGTATGAAGGCAAAGGTCAAGCTGCTGGTCGCGATGTCGCATAAGGCGAAGCTGCTGATACTGGATGAGCCTACGGCCGGGCTGGACGTCCTTGCCAGAGAGGAGCTGCTGGATTTGCTGCGGGCCTATATGGAGGACGGGGACTGCGGCATTCTGATCAGCTCGCACATCTCAAGCGATCTGGAGGGCTTTTGCGACGATATTTATATGATCGATTCGGGGCGCATTGTCCTGCATGAGGACACAGATGTCCTGTTGAGTGAATACGGCATGATGAAGCTGACGCAGGAGCAGTACGAGCGGGTGGATAAGGCATACATCCTGAGGCAGCGGGCGGAAAGCTACGGGTACAGCTGCCTGACGAACCGGAAGCAGTTCTATGCGGAGAATTATCCGGACATTGCGATGGAAAAGGGAAGCATTGACAATGTGATAACCCTGATGGTGAAAGGAGCGGCGTTATGAAGGGACTGTTGATTAAGGATTTCAAACTGCTTTTATTGCAGAAAATGTTTCTGGTGATTACGGGCGGCGTGATGCTGGTTCTGTTTTTTAACAACGGCGGGGAGCAGATCGGCTTTGTCATTGCCTATGCGACCGTGATGGCGGCGATATTGACGATTTCCTCTCTGGCGTATGACGAGATGGATAACAACATGATGTTTCTGCTGACGCTTCCGACGGGCAGAAGCACTTATGTCCGGGAAAAGTATGTATTCGGTCTGCTCCTCATGCTGGGAACCTGCGGCGGCGGACTGGCTTTGGGCAGCGCGATTCAAAGGTTCTGGTGGGGCGGCGATTTGTCGGAGGTGCTGGTCACAGCATTGGTGACGCTGGTGCTGGGGGCGCTTATCATAGCGGTTATGATTCCGGTATCGCTCATTTTCGGGACGGCGCGGTGCAGAGTCGTGATTGTAGCCGGCGTGATCGTGTTCTATGGCATCCTGTATCTGGGGAAGCAGATACTGGCTTCCCTGCATGTAAATACCGCCGGGCTGCGGGCTGCGGTCAATGCGTTCTTTGCGCAGAGCATGGGGATGCTCCTTGTGGAGGCCCTTCTGGCGGCAGCGGTGCTTGTGGGGATTTCCTATGCGGTTACGGCAGCGTATATTAAGCGGAAGCAGTTTTAGGGAAACGCTGATGAAAGCGTTTCCCGCGCCAGATTTGTGTAAAAACTAAATTTGCAGCATAGACACATTGGAAAAGGGGGGGGAGATATACAGCCCTTTTCCAATGTTGAAATACAAAAGGAGCTTCCTGTATAATTCAAATCGAAATTAAATACATTATCCTATCTGCTATCATATCAATTGTCAAACCACTTGTATCAATACAATTTTCAAAAAATGAGAAAAACGATAAGGATTTTAAACTTGCTTTAAGCCACTCATTTGTTCTCCATTCACAATTTTTATCATTTTCCCATCTATTGATTAAAGTATTTTTATCGCATACCAAAGTAAAGTTTTTTACTTCTAATCCCATATCGGAAATGCCATCAGCAATTTTTTGACAGACCCATTTTTCATCCATCAACCATACGAATACAATCATTTTACATATCGAGCATTTCCTATAGTTAGCAATCATATGTAGGATATTATCAATAGCCATTGTCTTGGTTTCCTGGTTTCCTACAAAGGGATGAATATCTAAACACCAATCGCCATCAATAAAGGCTGTGCCTGTACATTTCTCTGCAATATATTTTCCTACTGTTGTTTTCCCTACTCCCATAGGACCATTTATAATTATTACTTTCATACTGTACCATTTTTCATTTTACAAAACCAGCCTTTTGTTCCGAAGTCTTAAAAAATACTGATTGATGGTGCTTTCCACTTCGTTTCTTTAATACTGTTATTCGTCTGTTTCATCTGCCTGCGCATCACTGAACAGAATACGCATATAATCGCGGCGGCCATACAAAACACGGTCTATATAGACATCTTTTCCATAGGCCCGATAGAACACAAGGTAGTTTCCGCTTACGAGAAAACGGTAATCGCTTTCCGTGTCCGCGACTGAAGAAAGCGGAGTACCTGCATAAGCCTGATTTTTCAGGACGCGGATTTTTTTTGTGATTCTGCTTATGGCTGCCAGGGCCGCGTCAGGGTTTTCAAGCTCCTCCGTGATATAGGCTTTGATTTCAGCAAGGTCATTTTGCGCCTCTTTCGATAAATGCAGGTTATTCATGGGAAAGCCCGAGGTTTTCCTCCACGGCCTCCAATGTCAGCCAGCCTTTCTCTTCCCCAGATTTCCGGCCTTTTTCAAGTTCATTCATCAGCCGGATGGTTGCCTGTGTCTTTTCATAGTCCCGTATGTCAATAATTGCATAGCGCCCCCGGCCGTTTTTCGTCAGGAAAACGGGAGCGCCCACTGCTACATCATGCAGTACCTCGCTGTAATTTCGTAGATCGGAAATAGGTTTAATGTTTGGCATAAGGTTCAGCTCCTTTCTGCCATTAGTATAACCTAATCTGCTGTAAAATTCAACATCAAAATTTACAACACATAGCAAGGGAATTATAAGCCTTCCCGCCAGCGGCCAGGGATGGGGTAGGTCTTTATCAGGTACTTGCAAAGATCTACGGGCTTTTGGGTGGGGTGGACGGTATGGGCCACGGTCTGGAATGACAGCAGGTTCCCCGGAAAACGCCGCCCGTCCTTCGAGCCGCCGCCGGATCGGGTAAACTTCCCATAGTTGGGGCTCTGGTCGTTTTTGGATACGGTTTTCTTGTCAAGCATATGAGCATTCCCCATATTATCGAAACAGCTTTGAATGTGCAGGAATTACGGCTGATAAAATAGACAGTACCCCGCTTTCCTGTTTTCCTGCAATTGACAAATCTGGGCTTATGTCACAGTTTGAAGAAATGTTTACGGCGTTCATTTCTCTGGCAGCACGGGAACACCGAGGTATTTCGTTTATGATGAAAACGTGTGGGATTGTCCGTGGAGCGCTTTGGAGCATGGCAGTCGAGAAGAATCGTATTGCGTGGTCCCTGTTTCTTTCGCCGATTGGTTCAATGGATTTACTGATAGCGGGGCATGCCAGAGCCAAAGGGCTTGTGCTTGTAACAAACAATACAGGGATTTTCAGACTGTAGACAGCCAGGCTTAAAAGAGCCAGTTGTCTATTTTTTTTATGACTGTTTTTCTGATATAATGGATATATCAGGATAGGAGGCTTTTTTATTATGATGGGACAAAAAGATAACAGCGAAAGAACACAGATTGAATTTATCAGTCTTGAAGATTTAGTTCCGAAAAATCATCTTGTCAGAAAATTGACGCCGCTATGGATTTCTCTTTTATCTATGATGAGATAAGGCAGCTGTATAAACCTTATGGCAGAGAAAGCATTGACCCTGTTGTCCTGATAAAAATAAACAAATATACCGATGAAGTTATTGAAAAATCGGCACGTTATTATGAGAATGAGCTGCAAAAGGAGATATCTTTGGACCGTGAGGCACATGGTAAGAAACCATTAAAGGAGTCTGAAAAGAACTGTGTAATACAGTGCTTTTCTTTGATTCGCAGAGGAGATGTATATGAAGAAGGAGAGAATCAGGATTGTTGACATTGCCGGGGAGCTGGGCGTGAGCACTGCGACCGTATCGAACGTTATTCACGGAAAGACCGGGAAAGTATCAGGCGAAACGGTGAAGCGCGTGCAGCAGCTTCTGGAAGAAAGACAGTACATTCCGAGTATGGCGGGGATACTTCTGGCGCAAAATGATTCCAAAATTATCGGAGTCGTTATCAATGACCATGAAAAATACGAAGGACATACGCTGGAGGATCCGTTTATTGCCGCATCGGTAAACGCACTGGCAAAAGAGACAGAGCAGGCGGGAAAATTCCTTATGCTGAAAGTTACCGCCCAATGGAATGAGATACCCGGATTTGCTTCCATGTGGAATATGGAGGGAATGGTGCTGATGGGATATTGTGAGCAGAATTATAAAAAGCTGAGGGAACAAATGCATATCCCGTTTGTGGTCTATGACGGATATATGGAAAGCTCCGGAAATCTTGTAAATATTGAGGTCAATCATTTTGACGGCGGGGTACAGGCAGGACGTTATCTGAAAAGCAGGGGGCATGCGGCGGTGCTTTGTATATCGGATAATGAGATATGCATGGATCTGGAGAGATTTATGGGATTAAAAAGCGTGCTTCCAGATGCGGAGCTTATGGTTGTTCCCATGGAGCAGGAAGCGCGCGCCCGTTTTTATATGGAGCATTTAGCGGAAATAAGAAAATATTCGGCAGCTTTTGCGGTGTCGGATTATTATGCAATGGATTTTATTCGTTTTTTGAAAAGTATGGGGCTATCCGTTCCGGAGGATATGTCGGTGATTGGGTTTGATAATGTGAGGGAATGTGAGACGTTTGTACCGGCGCTGACCACGATAAAACAGGATTACAGGCAGCGGGCAGCCCGGGCGATTGAAACGCTGGGGCGGTTAAGGGACGGAGCCTGCAAGGATAAAACGGTGATACTGCCGGTAACGCTGGTAGCGCGTGACAGCGTGGCGGCAAAGATGCACAAAAAACAGGATTGAAATTTGTCACGGGTTACGCGTTTAACCTTTGATGTTTTCCGGGTTCCATTTTATGATGATTACAGACGCTGTGAAAGGAGCATATAAAAATGGAACCGGACAGAGGAATATTTCAAAAGGAACTGCTGCAAATCGCAGTTCCCGTAACAGTACAATGTCTGCTGCAGTCTTCATTTTCCGTGGCGGACCAGATTATGACGGGGCAGCTTGGAAGCGTCAATATTGCGGGTATCGGGCTGGGAGGAAAGTTTGCGTCGATTTATTCCGTGGTGATTGCGGCGGTGGCGTCTGTGGCAGGCATTATGATAGCGCAGTACACAGGAAAGAAAGACGATGAGGAGACAGGAAGGAGTTTTTATACAAATTTAGCGGTATCCTTATTGTTGGCGGCAGTTTTCAGTCTGCTCAGCATGGTGATGCCGTCCCGGATTCTGGGATTATATACGGATGACGAGGCTGCGGTGGAGAGAGGGGCGGAATACCTCAGGATATATGCGCTCAGTTTTCTGCCGGTGGCGGTTGTGTCAATTCTTTCGGCATATCTCAGATGTGTCGGCGCGGCAAAGACGCCGTTGTATGCGGGTATTTTTGCCAGCGTAGCCAATACCGTTCTGAATTATATTCTGATATTCGGAAAAGCGGGGCTTCCGGCAATGGGTGTGAAAGGAGCCGCGTGGGCCTCTGTGGCTGCGCAGGGATCCGGCTGTATACTTACCATGACATTCTTTTCCTTTTTGCGCCGGAAAAATTCATGGAAAATTCCGTTTGAGATTAGAATGGACAAAGCGCATCTGAAACAGTATCTGGTCATCTTAATGCCGCTGCTTGCATGTGAATTTTTTTGGAGTCTTGGTGAAAACGTATATGCGTCTATTTACGGACATGTGGGGACAAAAGCCTTCGCCGCGATGACATTGACGAATCCTTTGCAGGCGTTGGTTATGGGGGCGCTAAGCGGCGTGTCGCAGGCAGCGGGGGTGATGATCGGTAAAAGGCTGGGCGCTGACGATAGGACGGGCGCTTATCGGGACGCCAAACGGCTGCTGTATACAGGATTTGCCTGTTCCGTTCTGCTGTCAGCGCTTATAGTATTATTTGATAAATATTATGTGCTGATTTTTGATGTGGAAGACGACGTAAGGCGGATGACCATGCAGCTGCTTACGGCATATGCCTTTGTGGCTCCCGTGAAAGCGCAGAACATGATTTTGGGCGGGATTTTAAGGAGCGGAGGAAGGACAGCATTTGTCATGCTCATTGATATGATCGGTACATGGATATTTGGCGTGCCGCTTGGATTGCTCGCGGCGTTTGTTTTCCGTTTACCTGTGGCGGCAGTCTATTTCATTCTGTCTATGGAGGAATGTGTGCGTGCGGCGATTTCACTGGCGGTCTTTAGAAGAAGGAAGTGGATGCAGACATTGTGAGCGAATGTTGTCAGGCCTGTCGGCGGCTTGCCGGCAGGCTTATTTTCGGTTGCAGTCCCCCAGAGACTATGCTATACTTATTTGTTGAAAACGAGAACCGCGGGCTGGCATTCTGGAAGCTCTGCGCAAACGGAAAACGGATATTAGAGGAGAATGTGAAATGGATTTGTTTTACAGAAGTACAAGGGGCAACGGGGAGGCGGTAACGGCGTCCCAGGCGATTTTGCAGGGGCTTGCGCAGGATGGCGGCCTGTTTGTGCCGGAGCGGATACCGGCGTTGGATAAAAGCCTTGACGCGCTTGCGCAGATGAGCTATCAGGAGACGGCCTATGAGGTAATGAAGCTGTTTTTGACAGATTTTACGGAGGAGGAGCTCAAGGCCTGTATCAATAAAGCTTATGACAGCAAATTTGACACAAAGGAGATTGCGCCGCTTGCCGCGGTTGACGGCGCGTATTATCTGGAGCTGTTCCACGGCGCGACCATCGCGTTTAAGGATATGGCGCTTTCCATTCTTCCGCATCTGCTGACGACCTCCGCGAAGAAGAACCATGTCGCGAACGACATCGTTATTTTGACGGCTACCAGCGGGGATACGGGCAAGGCGGCGCTGGCAGGCTTTGCGGATGTAAAGGGGACGAAGATTATTGTATTTTACCCGAAGAACGGTGTCAGCCCCATTCAGGAGAAGCAGATGGTTACCCAGAAGGGCGGCAATACATTTGTAGTCGGTATTACGGGGAATTTTGACGACGCGCAGACCGGCGTGAAGCAGCTTTTCGGTGATAAGGCGCTGGCGCAGGAGATGGACGCGGCAGGCTTCCAGTTCTCGTCGGCCAATTCAATCAATATCGGCCGGCTTGTGCCGCAGGTCGTATACTATGTGTATGCGTACGCGCAGCTTTTGAAGCGGGGAGAAATCGCGCAGGGAGAGCAGATGAATTTCGTTGTTCCGACGGGGAATTTCGGCAATATTCTTGCGGCGTATTTCGCGAAAAACATGGGCGTCCCGATTGCGAAGCTTATCTGCGCTTCCAATGAAAACAAGGTGCTGTACGATTTCTTTGAGACAGGCGTGTACGACAGGAACCGGGAATTTGTGCTTACAAGCTCCCCGTCCATGGATATTTTGATTTCCAGCAATCTGGAGCGGCTGATTTATCTGACGGCAGGCCGTGACGCGGACAAAAACGCTGCCTTTATGAAGGCGCTGCAGCAGCAGGGAAAATATGAGATCACCGCGGACATGAAGGCGCAGATGGCAGACTTTTACGGCAATTATGCCTCTGAGCAGGAGACGGCGGACACGATTAAGGCGGTCTATGAGAAGACCGGCTATGTGATGGATACGCATACGGCGGTGGCGGCCGCGGTATATCACAAATATAAGGCCGCGGCGGACGACGGCGCAAAGACGGTAATCGTATCAACCGCGAGCCCGTTCAAGTTTACAAGAAGCGTGATGAATGCGGTTGACGCAAAATATGATGCGATGGGAGATTTTGAGCTTGTCGACGAGCTGTCAAGGCTGGCCGGGGTATCGGTGCCCAATGCGATTGAGGAAATCCGGACGGCGCCGGTCCTGCATGATACCGTGTGCGGCAAGGAGGAGATGAAGGCGGTCGTGAAGCGGTTCCTCGGTATATAATATCAGAAAGGGTGACAAGCAATGAGTCTGGCAATGATTTTTAATATATTGATTATGGCATGCGGCATATACATGATTTACTGGGCGGTTCAGATGAAGTCCACGCAGAAGATTCCGGTGATGCTGGTCGGGAAGGGCTTTCCGATTGAACGCGCCAAGGATCCCAAGGGCTTTATCCGCTTTACGTTTCCGTTTACCATGCTTACCGGGATACTGCTGCTTGCGGTGGGGCTGATAGAAGCGCTGGAGGTGCTGGCGCTGTATCCGGTGGCGTCTACGCTGCTGAGCGTCTTTCTGGTCGTGGTGATTATTATCTACGGTATGATATTGATGCGGGCGCAGCGCAAATATCTGGTGGGATTGGATAAATAAGCAGGCTAAGAAAGGAGTATGATTGTAAAATGACAGACAACGAGATTTTGAAGCATATTGACCACACACAGCTTAAGCCCTTCGCGACATGGAAGGATATCGAGAAGCTCTGCGACGAGGCGGTACAGTATCAGACGGCCTCCGTCTGCATTCCGCCCGCATATATCCGGCGCGTCCATGAAAAATATGGAGAAAAGGTGAATATCTGCACGGTAGTCGGCTTTCCGCTGGGCTACAGCGTGACGGCGGCGAAGGCGGCGGAGATTGAGCAGGCGCTTGCGGACGGCTGCAATGAAATTGACATGGTTGTCAATATCAGTGATGTCAAAAACGGCGCGTTTGACAGGGTGGAGGAGGAGATTCGCACCTTAAAAAAGGCGTGCGGCAGTCATATCCTGAAGGTCATCATCGAGACCTGCTTTCTGACGGAGGAAGAGAAGATCGCGATGTGCAGGGCAGTGACCGATGCGGGCGCCGATTATATCAAAACCTCCACGGGCTTTGGCACGGGCGGCGCGACCATTGAGGACATCCGGCTGTTTAAGGAGCACATTGGGCCGAAGGTGAAGATGAAGGCGGCCGGCGGCGTCAAGACAAAGGATGATTTGGTGATGTTCCTGGAGGCGGGCTGCGACAGAATCGGCACTTCTTCGGCAGTCGGCATGCTTCAGGGCGCGCAGAACGGGGGCTATTGATGATGAATACGGCAAAGCAGAGGATAGAGGCGCTCAGAGGCGCTCTGAAGCAGGAAGGAATCGATTTTTATATCGTACCCACGGCTGATTTCCACAATTCCGAATATGTGGACGGATATTTCAAGGTGCGGGAGTTTTTGTCCGGTTTTACCGGCTCGAACGGTACGCTTGTCGTCAGCGCCGGGGAAGCGGGGCTTTGGACGGACGGGCGGTATTTTGTACAGGCGGAGCGGGAGCTTGCCGGCTCGGACATTACGCTTTACCGGATGGGCGAGGAGGGGGTTCCCACCATTCAGGAATATCTGAAGAAAAACGTGTCCGACGGGCAGACAATCGGCTTTGACGGCAGAGTGATTTCGGCTTCCTTTGGGAAAAAGCTTGAAAAGGCCTTTGAGGGCAGGAATGTTTCGATGGTGTATGAGCGGGATATTGTCGATACGCTCTGGACGGACAGGCCCGCGATTCCCGCAAGCAGAGTCTGGGCGGTTCCGGAAGACCTCTGCGGGGAGACGGCGGCGCAGAAGCTTGCCAGGGTGCGGGAGAAGATGAAGGCGGAGAACGCGGCGCATCTTCTGGTCTCGAAGCTGGACGACATCATGTGGCTGTACAATATCCGGGCAAATGACGTCGCATGCAATCCCGTCGCGCTTTCCTATACGTTTATCTCTATGGAGGAGGCGGTTCTCTTTATCCAGAAGGATGCGCTGACAGACGAGATGCGCGGTTATTTCAGAGATAACAATATTGTCTGCAGGGAATACGCCGAATTGCCGGGCTTCCTGGAGGAATGCGCGGTTTGCGGGAAAATCTGGTGCGCGGAGTCGGATGTCAGCTACCTTCTGTACAGGCTGGTCACGAAACGCGGCGGGGTTATCGGGAAGGACAGCCCGATCGGGCTGTTGAAGGCGGTCAAGAATCCGGTAGAGCTTGAAAATATCCGCAAATATTATCTGCTGGACAGCGCGGCGCTGACGAAATTCCTTTTCTGGATGAAGAAGAATGCCGGAAAAATGCAGCTGGACGAGTACAGCGCGGCGAAAAAGCTGGATGGGATGCGCGCGGAGATAGACGGCTTTATAGAGCTGTCCTTTGACACCATCAGTGCGTATGGCGCAAACGCGGCGATGATGCACTATGAGGCGACGGCGGAGGACAAAGCGGAGATTAAGGCGGAGGGCTTTTACCTTGTTGACTCCGGCGGACAATATAGGGGCGCGACGACGGATGTGACCAGGACGATTGCACTCGGCCCCGTTACGGATGAGATGAAGAAGCACTTTACAAAGACGGCCTGCGGCATGCTGCGGCTTGCCGACGCGAAGTTTTTGTATGGCTGCACGGGCAGGAATGTAGACATTATGGCCCGGCTGCCGCTGTGGGAGTGCTATATCGACTATAAATGCGGCACCGGCCACGGCATCGGCTATATCCTGAATGTCCATGAAGGGCCGCAGAGCATCCGCTGGAAATATGTCGCGGATATCGGCGAGACGCTTCTGGAGCAGGGGATGATCGTGTCGGATGAGCCCGGCGTATATATTGAGGGAAGCCACGGCATCCGCACGGAAAACGTGCTGGAGGTCGTCAATGAGGTCAAGAACGGCGACGGCCAGTTTATGGGCTTCCGCCATCTGACCTATGTGCCGATTGATTTGGATGCGATCGACACAAGCTATATGGAGGCCTCTGATATAAGGAAGCTCAATGATTATCACGCGCAGGTGTATGAGAAGCTGGCGCCCTATTTTGAAGGGGAAGAGCTGGAGCAGCTTAAGGCGGCGACGCGCGCGGTTTAGGGAAGTTTTACTTTATTTTAATTGACTTTTCACAACATTTTTGAGATAATATTTGCAAATGTGTAAATATTGTATAGAATGTTAAGCGTTTTGCTCATGCTTGTCGTTATCTTCCGCTGACGGGCGTATTTTCTCTGTCAATTGTGGGAGGATAAAGCGGCTTGAAATATAAAATATTATTTTTAAGGAGGACTTTGTATGTCAACAAAAGCGTATTATCCCATTTCCGAGATTGGTGCCGGAAAAGTAGGTTTTTCCAAGACACGTTCCATCATTGAGGCAGCGTTCTACGGAAATAATGTAGTGAAGGTAAATACTCTGAAGGAGGCTTATGAGCTGGCAAAGAATTCGCCGGGAACAATCGTTACGGATATGCCGGTGAAGGATGGCGAGACATTCGGGCTTGAGAAGGATGCAAAGGTTCTTTTATTCAACGACGGCGCGGTAACGGGACGTTATGCAGCGGCACGCCGCATTAAGGGCGAGCCCGGCGTTGATGACGCGAAGCTGGATAAGGTGGTTATGGACGCCGTATATGAGACCCGCTGGAAGACAATGTACCATGCGGAGTGCTTTATCGGACTGGATCCGGAGTTTATGGTAAAGGCACACCTTCTTCTGCCGGAGGGCGAGGAGAATATCCTTTACAACTGGATGCTCAATTTCCAGTATATGTCAGATGAGTATGTAAAGATGTACAGGAATTCCAAGCCCGTCGGAGACGGCAAGGAGCCGGATATCTACATCTTCTCGGATCCGCAGTGGGGGCCGCATGACGCGCCGGATGTAGATTACAGCTGCTTAAGCGATCCGCTGACACTCTGCTATTTCGATACCAATCAGAACTGTGCGGCAATCCTCGGTATGAGATACTTTGGCGAGCACAAGAAGGGCACATTGACAATGGCATGGGCGCTTGCGAACAGAAACGGCTATGCATCCTGCCACGGCGGACAGAAGGAGTACTCTCTGGAGGGCGGCAAGAAGTTCGTTGCTTCCGTATACGGCCTGTCAGGCTCCGGAAAGTCTACACTGACGCATGCAAAGCACAACGGCAAGTATGACCAGTTTGGCGGCATCAAGGTTCTCCATGACGACGCGTTCATCATCAATACCGATACCTGTGCATCCGTTGCATTGGAGCCGACCTATTTTGACAAGACCGCGGATTATCCGACGGGCTGCCCGGACAACGAGTATCTGCTGACAGCGCAGAACTGCTCCGCTACACTGGACGAGAACGGCAAGCTGCAGCTGGTAACGGAGGATATCAGAAACGGTAACGGCCGTGCGATCAAGTCCAAGCTGTGGTCGCCGAACCGTGTAGACAAGATTGACGCGCCGGTAAACGCAATCTTCTGGATTATGAAGGATCCGACCATCCCGCCTGTAGTAAAGCTGAAGGGCGCGGCGCTGGCATCCGTTATGGGCGCTACGCTTGCGACAAAGACGTCTTCCGCAGAGCGTGTGGCGGCAGGTACGGATATGAACGCATTGAGAATTGTTCCGTACGCAAATCCGTTCAGAACTTATCCGCTGGTAAACGACTATGAGAAGTTCAAGAAGCTGGTAGAGGAGAAGCATGTAGACTGCTACATCGTAAATACCGGCGACTTCATGGGAACAAAGGTGAAGCCGGCAGACACGCTCGGCATCCTTGAGACCATCGTGGAGGGTAAGGCGAAGTTCGAGAAATGGGGCAACTTTGACGATATTGAGATCATGTATGACTGGGACGGCAAGACTGCGGACTTCAGACCGGATCTGGGCAACGCGGAGTATGTGACGGCGTTGAAGAACGCGATGAAGAACCGTGTTGACGCAGTAGAAGGCTTTGCGACAAAGAAGGAAGGCTATGACAAGCTGCCGGATGAGGCGCTTGCAGCATTGAAGAAGCTTGTTGAGCAGTGCTAGGTAAACAGTATATTTTGAAAGCTAGGTAAACAGTATATTTTGAAAGGGACACGGTTTTCCGTGTCCCTTTTGTGCCGCTATGGGAAAATGCGGCAGTGTAAACCATTTCAACCGGGTACGCCGGCACCCGGTTTCCGGACAGGCCGCAGCACTTCATATCCGATAACCTCGGGATAGTGCCGCTGGTAATCGGGGCAGGCGTCCTCGTTCCATGCATATCCTTTGGTTTTGGGGTCAAAATTCCATGCAAGCTGTTCCACGCGGCCCATGACTTCCCCGCAGTCCTTGAGATAGTCAAAGGGCGGATGGAAAAAGACAAGATAGTCGCTGGCAGGGACGCTTCTTATCTCAAAGCCGTCAGGGACGTCTCCGCTGTAATCATCGGGAACGCCAAAGCCGTAAAAGTATCCCTTCCGGCCGTCCTCATTAAACCAGCCTGCGGTGTGACAGGTTACAATCGGGTGCGAGACATGGTTCATGCTGTCGATTGTCCCGCAGATTTTGTCACAGTCGTGTCTGGCGAAAAAGCTGCCGTAATCCTTTGCCGCAATATCCCAGACGCCGATATATTTGTGTGCAGGGATATGCTCTACGCGGATATGGGGCTCTGTCAACAATGTTTTATTCATCGTAACTCCTCCTTTATGGGTATAGTGTTCCGGGAGGAAAACTACCTTGGGGATGGAAAGCGGGACGGGCACCGGTCTTTTGCGGTATACTGCGGGCGTGCAGCCATATGCGCTCACAAATGCCCTTGTCAGGGCTTCCTGTGAGGTGTAGCCGTACTTTACCGCAATATCGATAATTTTCTTGTTGGTGTCGCGGATTTCCAGCGTTGCTCTTGCAAGGCGCCTTCCTGCAAGATAGCTTCTGAGCGTTATGCCGGTAATCTCGTGGAACTGGGTGGAGCAGTAGCAGGGCGAATACCCGATTTGCGCCGACATTTCAAGCAGCGACGGGTTCTCCGTCAGATGCGCCTCCATCCAGTTAATCATTTTCTGTACCGCTTCGTTCCATTCAAACAAGTTTTTCCCTCCTGTTTCGGTTACAAATAGAGCATATCAAAAAAAGACAGAAAAGTTTTGATGTGAGTTACGAATAATTTATTTTATCATATTTCAAACGATCTTCATATGAAATTCATACGGATATGCTAGAATGATAACAGTCAGGAGGATAAGGGAATGCGGATATTATTTTTGGAGGATGAGCCGACCATTCGGGAGGTGCTCACCGAATACATGAAGATGCAGGGGTATGACGTAGTCTGTGCGGAGGACGGCGAGGAGGCGCTCCGGCTCCTTGGCGGAAGCGGCGTGCCGCAGGCCTTTGATATGGCGGTGCTGGACATTATGGTGCCTAAAATAAGCGGGCTGGAGGTGCTGGCATGGATACAGGCGCACCGTCCGGAGACGGCGACAATCATGTTGACGGCGCTGGGCGATGAAAAGACGCAGCTGCAGGCCTTTAATCAATATGCCGACGATTATGTGATCAAGCCGGTATCGCCGATTATCCTGCTAAAGAGGATGGAGACGATTCTGAGGCGTGTGAAGAAGACTGAGCGGCGGGAGGAAAAGGGGCTGGTGCTGCACGAGGATTCCTATCAGGCATTTTACGACGGGAACCCGCTGGAGCTGACGCTAAGCGAGTTTTTGCTGCTGCAGGTCCTGAAGCGGGAGCCGAAACGGGCATTTACGAGAGAGCAGTTGATTTTGCGCATTTTTAATGAGGATTACGTGGGCAATGACCGGATTATAGACGCCCATGTAAAAAATCTGCGCAAGAAGCTGCCGGGAAGCTATATTAAGACTGTAATCGGTATCGGTTATCAGTTTCAGGAGGGGGATAGCGTATGAGCCTGTCTAAAAAGACGCTGCTGTACAGCACAGTGCTGGCGCTGCTGATGGTGGTATTTGTAATCGGCTATTTCGCGGTGATGCTGCCGTCGCTGTATGTGGCTTATGTCGAGAGAAGCAATCTGGCCTCGGTTGTTGAAATCCAGAACGGGTATATGGAGAACCGGACATACGACGGATTGTCGATTCGAAATCCGACGTCCGTTTATTCCCTTGAGCTTCCGGATGAAGGAGACACGCTCTTTGCGGCGGGAAAGTTTTTTACGCTGGCAGTGACTGTGCGGGATGAGCAGCTGCGGGAGCTGCTTGAGCGTATGAGGACATTGCTGCGCAGCATTTCGTCCGGGGAGATTTCCGCAGATGCGGAGTATTTCAGCGCGGATGCGCTGGAGGAGGGCGGCGCGCTGTGGGCGCAGCTAAGGGAGAAGCTGGCGGAGGAAAGCTGGATTCCGGAAACATACCCTGTCGATGTGCAGGTTGAGACAAAGGAAAACAGCGGTACGTTCGGGCAGGAATATTGGAAGCTCCACCAGATGGATAATATGCTGGTTTATGAGGCCGGCGTTTCGGATGAGGGGTATGGATATACGACGTATATTGCCGCAGGGCGGGGAAAGGATGCCTATGTTTTTACGGTGCTGCTGGCAATGACGCCGCAGATGGATGAGCTGATGCCGGTGGTGGCAGAGAGCCTGCCGATGATTATCGCCGTGGTATTTTTCATGGTGCTGCTCTGCTCGCGCTTCTTCTCCGGAAAGATTGTCAATCCCGTTATCCGTCTTGCGGGATACGCGCAGACGGTAGGCCTTACGGATGCGTTTGAGGCGGATGCGTTCTGCCTGGATACGGACGACGAAATCGGCGCGCTGGGCAGGAGCCTTCAGGAGCTGTACCGGAAGCTGCATGACAGCTATGCGCAGCTGGAGGAGAAGAACCGGCTTCTGGAGGAGGAAAACGAGCGTCAGGAGGTCTTTTTAAGGGCGTCCTCCCATCAGCTAAAGACGCCGATAGCCGCGGCGCTGCTGCTGGTGGAGGGCATGATCAATGAGGTCGGAAAGTATAAAAGCACGAAGGACTATCTTCCGGAGGTAAAAAAGCAGCTGTTATCCATGCGTAAAATGGTGGAGGACATCCTGTATCTGAATTATCACGCGGACTGCCAGCAGAAGGAGGTCATAGCGCTGCGAACGCTTGCGGAGGAGCTTGCGGGGGCGTATGCGGTTCAGATAGAAGCAAAGGGGCAGAAGGTATCGCTGACGGGGACCGGAACGCTTTATGCCGACAGGGAGATGCTCCGGACGGTGGCGGATAACCTGCTCTCCAATGCGATACAGTATACGCCGGACGGAGAACGGATTGTGATAGAGGTAAGAGAAGGCGGATTTGCGATCAGGAATTACGGTGTGACGATCGACGAAAGGCTGCTTCCGAATATTTACGAGCCGTTTGTCAGCAGCGACGGCCGCACCAAGGGAAAAGGGCTGGGACTCTATGTGGCGGCGTATTACGGAAAGCTGATGGGCTGCAGACTGAAAGTTCAGAATGTGGAAAACAGCGTATGCGCTGAACTTGGCCGACAGGAGGAAGGGAGCAAATAGTGTGCCTGCGGTTAGATGCGCAGGTTACGGAAAGGTATGGTTATGAATATATTGTTGACAATCAAACAGTTACAGGTAAAATACGGCAGCCAGACGGCGTTGCGGATTGAGGAGCCCATTGCTTTTGAGAAAGGAGAGCGCATCGGAATCATCGGTTCAAACGGCGCGGGGAAGAGCACGCTGGTCAAGGCGCTCTTAGGGCTGGTGCCCTACGAGGGCAGAGTAGTCACATCGCTGACGCCGGCGGAAATGGCGGTGCATATGCAGTTTAATGCCTACGTTAAAACAATGCCCGTCCGGTGCATTATGGAGACGGTGCTGGACACCAGAATCAAGGGGAACAAGGAGCTGCAGGAGCTGATTGCGTTTTTTGAGTTCGAGGAGTGTCTTTCCAAGCGGTTCAATGCGCTTTCGGGAGGGCAGAAGCAGAAGCTGACGATTATTATGGTTATGATGCAGAAGGCCGAGCTGACCTTTTACGACGAGGTAACGTCCGGTCTGGATTTTGAGACCCGGCAGCGGCTGATGGAAAAGCTGGTGGAGTGGTACCGGGATAAAAACGATACGCTTGTTATGGTATCGCACTATTATGAGGAGCTGGAGCAGCTGGTGGATAAGCTTCTTATTCTGGACAAGGGCAGCATTGTTGCCTATGGCAGCGTGGAAGAGCTGTTTCGGACCTACTGCGGGGATTCGATTTTGGTTCTGGACAACAGCGAAAGAAACCGGATGCTGACAGAGGGCTTTCGAACCCTGAAATCACCGGCGCATCTGCTCGCACTGTCCTGCCGCAGCCGGCAGGAGGAGCATGATATCGCGTCGCTCTTAATCAATAACAACGTGAATTTTAAGAGAAGCAGCAAGGATATCGAGATTATGTCGATTAACGCCAGAGAACATCATCTGGCGCAGGCAGCGTCCATATGACGGGAAAGGGGATGGTTTGGATGAAAAAGAGAAAATGTAACATGCGTATGGTTTTATATGAGCTGCGGAATCTCAACGGGAATCTGATGCCGCATTTCTTCGGGATTATTTTCCCTAATTTCATGTGTTATTTTTTGGCACAGTCCGTGGGCAGCGGGGTGCCGGCAGCGATGCGCCAGGAGGTTGTGACGACTGTTGTGCTGACAATGACGCTGGTAATGCCGATGGCAATTATGCTGCTGGGATATGGGGCTATCTATTCGCAGGAGGTGGAGCGGGAGATTCCGCTTCGCATGCATCTGTTCGGCCTGGAGGAGAAAAGCATTGTGCTGGCCAAGATTATCGCGCATTTTATCCTCTTAACAATAGCGTTTGTTATTTTTGCGATATTCCAGCTTGCTGTCATGGATATTCAGAAGCCGGCGCCTTTGTCGCTGCTGTGCCTTGTGGTATCGCTCTATGCAATCGGCGTGATCTTTTTGGTGATCGCGCACGCGCTGGCCAATCTTCTGCGGAAGTTCAGCCTGACCTTCGGGATAACAATGGGGCTGTACTTTTTCCTGATGATCATAACGGGTATGATGGGCATGCGGACGGAGCAGCTGCCCGAGGGGCTGCAGCGGGTAGCGTGGACGCTGCCGATGACGTATATCAGCAATGATTTTATCGATTTCTGGCAGGGCGGCTCGTATAATTTTATGCCGTTTATCCAGTCGTTCCTTTTTCTGGCTGCTGTCGCGGGGCTGCTGCTGCTGTTCTCCCTGCATAAGGGCAGAAGAGTGGTGCGGTAACGATTGCGCCGAGTTCTGTTTTGTGCTGTTCTTTTAGTTTGTAATTGATAAATGCAGATATTTTATGCAGGAGGAATAAAAATCAAAGCGGTATCTGCCGATATATTCTATATAATCAGAAGTTTGCGACAGCAATAGGCAATATAAAAGGAAACGGGGGATTTTTATGCGGATTGCGAATGCGGCGGAAAAGGAACGGCAGAACAGGATTGATACAGGCAGGGGCAGCGTCGTGCCTGCGGGGCGCAATACGGCGGGGCTGCCGGCCGGTGCGGTAAATCCAAAAGACAGCGACAGCGTTACCATTTCCGACGAGGGGAAGGAGCGTCTGGAGGCGCAGCAGGAGGAAAAACGCGCAAGCGCTCAGGAAAACAAGCTGTTGGAGATGCTTGAGGAGCAGCGCAGGCGGTATGAGGAGCAGCGGGAGGCCTCCGATAAATCGGCAAAGACGGCACAGGACTTTGCCAAAGTGATGGAGATTGCGCGGCGGATTGCCAACGGCGACAAGGTGCCGGGGATAGATGAAAAAAAGCTGATGGAATACAACTCGGACCTGTATCAGGCGGCGAAGGCTGCCGCGATTGTGAGCGCGAACAAAGAGAAGCATAAGGAGTACGATTCGCTGTTTAAGGACGAGAAAAAACAGGACGACAAGCGGGGCATGCTGCGTGCGCTGGAGCGGGATTCCGAAGGGATGTCGCCCGATAGCCTGTTTGCGGCTTCCCAGGCCGCCGCAGAGGGCGGCGGGAGCGCGGCGTCACTGGTCTGAGCTGTCAGAAGAGCTGTCGAAGACGGAGCGGAGCATCTGCAGCGCCGACTGGGCCATCTGGCTGTCCGGGAACTGGCGCAGGACCTCCTCATAGGCTTCGATAGCTTCGGGGCCGCGGCCAAGCTGCGCATAGCAGTAGGCGATGTTGAGCAGCGCCATTTCCGTATAGGAAATCCGGCTGGAGGAGAACAATACGAGGAAGCGGTATTTGTCTATCCATGCATGCTTTGTAAAAAAGGCGTAGCTCTTTTTGTACTCCTCGATTGCCTGCGCATAATCTCCCGCTTTAAAGAAGCGGATGCCCTTTCGGTGGTTGCGGGGCACCAGCTCCCGCAGTAAAATGGCCGCGGCCAGATATACGATCAACGCTGCTTCCCATGCGTTTGTAAGCGGCTTGATAAAGAGTCCGAAGATAAACGTTAAAGCTATAATAAATATAAACTGCGGAATAAGTGATATCCATGCGATTTGACGCACAACAGGTCTGCCTGAAGCCATTGTCTTGTTCCTCCCATTTCCTTATTACTCCAAGATTTCTTCTTCCTCGAAATTCCCGTTTTCATCGTAGTACACCCATTTCCCGGTTTCTTTTCCGTTTGCGTATTCGCCTTCTGCCGCGATATTGCCGTTTTCATGGTAATCCGTCCAGTGGCCGGTTTCTAACCCATTATCGTACAATCCCGTCGACGAGATATTGCCGTTTGTATAATAAGATGTAAACAGGCCGTCTCTGACCCATTTCGTCCATAATAGGTCTCCTTTACGAATCACGACCGGTTAAATTTTGATATAAAGATATAATACCACATGCATGCGCGCATTTCCATTATATTTTATTGATTCGTCGCTTCCCGCGGGCTTTGACCTCATAATTTCCATGAAGCGTGCCGGTATCTTAAACAAATCTTAATAAAATTCCCAATTGGAACTTAATAAAGAATCCGTTAAAATATGCTTAAGGAAACGTTGAGGGAAACCTTTCCTTGATAAAATTCTAATTGCGCGCGACAGGAGAATAACAAATGTACAACATACTGGTATGTGATGATGAAAAGGATATTGTATCGGCGTTGAGAATCTATCTGATGTCCGAGGGTTATAAGGTTTATGAGGCGTACAACGGCAGGGAGGCGCTGGAGCTGTTTGAAGGAGCGGAGATTCACCTGGTGATTCTGGACATTATGATGCCGGTGATGGACGGTATTTCCACGATGGTGAAGCTGCGGGAGCAAAGCAATGTCCCCGTGATTATGCTGAGCGCCAAGGGCGAGGATATGGATAAGGTGCTGGGGCTGAATATCGGCGCCGACGACTATGTGACAAAGCCCTTTAATCCGGTGGAGCTTCTTGCCAGGGTAAAGTCGCAGCTGAGGCGTTATATGCAGCTGGGGGGCAGCAGCCTTAAGGAGGAGCCGGAGGCGTTCTGCATCGGCGGCATTGAGCTCAACGACAGGACCAAGGAGGTGCGGCTTGACGGTGAAAGGGTGGCGCTTACGCCGACCGAATACGATATTCTCAAGCTGCTGATGGCCAATCCGGGAAAGGTATATTCTCCCGCGCAGATTTACGCGGCCGTATGGAACGATAATCCGTACGGCACGGAAAATACGGTGGCTGTACATATCCGGCACCTTCGGGAAAAGCTGGAGTACAATCCGGCTGAGCCGCGGTACTTAAAGGCGGTCTGGGGGCGCGGTTATAAGTTTTCGGCAAATGCAAAGGGACTGGATTGATAATAAGAAAGGTATGGTTATTGGATGAACAGAATAAAGGGGTCGTATTTTGCAAAGCTTACGGCATGGGCGTTGTTTTTACTGGGGATTGCGGGCGCCGTGATTTTCGGGATGCTGGGTGTCGCTTATATCAGCGAGGATTATTATGAAAAAACCTACGAGGAGGCTAAGCGGGATGCCTTCCGATGGGTGAACGCGCAATATTCCAGACAGGCGTTTGAGCGAATGGGCAGCGTCGGCACGGATGAGGCGCTGGCGGCCGAATATTTCCGCTACGGTATTATAAAGACAGACGGACTGAGTGCGGAGGATTTGGAGAATCTTGATTTTAACAGGAAAGAGACCTACAGGGAGAGCAATTTCTTTCTGGATGAGACGCGGATGAATCCGGATGCGCTGGAGATTTATGAGATTACTCAGAAAGGGGATCGGATGTCCGGCAGCATGTGCGGGAATTACCGGGAATATATAAACGGTCTGAAGCGCCTTGAGGAGACGCTGCTGCCGGACGATACAAAGAAGGCGCATCAGGGGGCGGATGCGGACTGGGAGTGGCACAGCCAGTACGCTGACGCGGTCTGCTACGACAAGACGGGCGGGATATTTTATTACAAATCCGAGGGGGTGTACTATCCGGTACAGAATGTGAGCATTCCGAATTATAACGGATACAGCTATCATTACAGCTACGATTTCCGGGACAGGGTTTACAAGCTCAACTATACCTGGCCGGTGGATCAGACGGCGGACGGCTATGGGGCGCCGGCGCAGGAGACAACCGATGACGGGGCTTCCATGGATGCGGTAGAGCGCATTCTGAAGGGGGACGGAACCGGGACGGCGCTGACGTTTAATATGCTGGATGCTACGCCATTTCATTACGCAAGCTGGGGGCCTTTGCTTTTGGATGAAATCCGGAATATCGACAGCTCAGAGCTGCAGATAATAAACGCCGGAAACATTCCGGAGAACCTGTTTGCCACGGAGGCCGGATATTATCTGGACGAGAATTATTCGCTGATTGTGGCACAGCGGGTGAGTGAGGAGCATTACTGGGTCGTATCACTGATTCCGGATAAGGTGCCCCTGCATTCGGACAATCTGTACGCCGCGCATCAGTGGATGCTGGATACCGTTTATACGTTTGCGCCGCGGGATATAGCCATACGCCTGACCGGATTTGCGCTGCTGGCGCTGGCGTCGGCAGTATTTCTGACAGCGGCGGCAGGGCGCCGGAGGAACCGGGAGGACGTCGTGCTGCTGCCCTGCCCCGACAGGCTTCCGCTGGAGCTGTGGACGGTGCTCTGTCTCTGTGCGGGAAGCATACCGCTTGCGCTGCTGGAGTCGTTTCTAAGGGAAACCACGAGGTTTCCGGAGCTTTTTGTCGGCATTGTGACAGCAGCCATCCTGCTGCTTGCCGTTGTTGCCCTTTGGTATTTGCTGAGCCTTGCGGTTCGAGTGAAGAACGGGAAGTGGTGGCGCGGCAGCGTATGCTATTTTGTGTACAGCCGCATCCGGCGTTTCGTGCGGACAGTCTGTGCGAATATGGATATTCTGTGGAAGCTGATTGTGGGTGGCGCGGTGTTGTGCGTACTGGAGCTGTTCCTGGTGGTGATTGCGTTTGAGACGGATTTTCAGGTGTTTATTATGCTCTGGCTTGCAGAGAAAACAGTGCTGGGCATTCTGCTGACCAGGCTTGTCCTGCAGCTGCGTCTGCTGCAGGAGGGCAGCAGGCATCTTGCGGACGGGGAGCTGCATTATCAGATCAATACGGAAAAGATGTTTTCATCATGCAGGATGCATGGAGAAAATCTGAACAGAATCAGAATCGGGATGTCGAAGGCAGTCGATGAACGCATGAAGAGTGAGCGCCTCAAAACGGAGCTGATTACAAATGTGTCCCATGACATTAAGACGCCGCTGACTTCCATCATCAATTATGTCGATTTGCTCGGAAAAGAAGAGCTTCAAAATGAAAAGGCGGCGGCGTATCTGGAGGTGCTTGAGCGGCAGTCCTTAAAGCTCAAAAAGCTGACGGAGGATCTGGTGGAGGCTTCCAAGGCGTCCACAGGAAACCTCGCGGTGGTAAGCGAGCAGCTGGAGGTCGGCGTATTCCTCACACAGACGGTCGGTGAGTTTGAGGAACGTCTGGCAGCGGCAAATCTTGAGCTGCTGGTCAAAAAGACGGAGTCCCCCGTATATATTGTGGCAGACGGACGGCATCTGTGGCGCGTGGTGGATAATCTGATGAACAATGTCTGCAAATATGCGCAGCCGTATTCCAGAGTGTATGTCAACCTCGAGCGGGAGGGGGAAACGGCGGTCATAGTCCTGCGCAACATGTCAAAGTATCCGCTCAATATCAACGGGGAGGAGCTGGCGGAGCGGTTTGTGCGCGGCGACGAGTCCCGGAATACGGAGGGGCATGGACTTGGCCTGTCTATTGCCAAAAGCCTTGTGGAGCTTATGGGCGGGAAAATGGAGATTTATGTGGACGGGGATCTGTTCAAGGTGCTTCTGACCTTTCAATGCTGCGTGCAGGAAGAAGAGCCGGCGGCGGAGCGCGTGATTTGACATGGAAATAGCGATTTGATATAATTACTTCGTATGTTTTTACAACAGAGGTAATTAAAAATGGACACAGGACTGTATAACAGTATCGATAAAAGAATATTTTCAACGCCCGGCAAAGCGGGGGATAACTTCCTGTTAATCAAGCACTACAATACCCTTTCTTTTACGGCGGAGGATGCAGCGCAGATAAAAGCGCGCAACGCGGATACGGTAGTGTGCCTGCATGATTTTAAGCTGGCACAGATGGCAGGTGTGTTCGAGCCGTTTCTTTGCTATGCGCGCACGCTCGTCGGGATGCGCTCCGGGGCGGAAATCGACAGGATATTGGAGGCGTGCAATGTCTACAGCCTTCACAGATCCGTATTGCGCAGCTATCTGATGACCGGCGAATGCGTGCGGGAGGAGGAAATCCTGATTGACGAGGTCGCGTTTGAGCAGGACAGGATTGCATCCGCGGTGGTGAAGCTCATCCTGTACCTGACGAGGGAGAAAAAGATTGTATTTCTGCTCAATGACCTGCAGTACGCCAGCGGCTCTTCCATGCATTTTATCCATAATATGGTGGAGGAGGCTGTCGGCAGGAAGCTTGCGGTAATTGCCACTTACAATGAAGCCAAGGTATCCCTGCCGCACATCGTTCCGCTGTGGAACAGATTTTACAATTATGTGTACGGCAAAGAGCTCGTTATGGAGACCATTTACGGTTCGCTGGACAGGAATGAGGAGCAGGAGAGCGACTATGCCGTATCGGCGCAGCGTCTCGGCGACGATATCCGGGAGGTCAATAATCTGCTGTTCTGCCTTGACTTCTCACAGGCAAGCTATTATCTGGGGATTATGTACAAGATGATGACGGTTGAGGAGATCGATATCGCGTGGGAGGACAGGATGCGGATTCTGAATCTTTACGCGCTGGTCTCCATATACACGCAGGATATTTCACAGGCGCTGCTTTTGTGCGGAAAGATTCGGGAGATAAAGGAGTGGGTCAACCAGCCGGAGGTTGATTTTGAATATTACTATTTTATCGGATTGACGCATATGTATAACGGGAAGCTGGAGGAGGCTGCGCAGGGGGCCAAAGCGTGCCTTGCGGCCGCACAGCGTCAGGGGGAGGAGCGTCATATTTTTGTGGCGCGGATGCTGTATCTGATGATTCAGATGTCCGGATGGCACAATATTTTCTTCTGCGCAAACGATATAGCGGTGGACGAGGAGCTTCTGCAGCTTGCCCGGAAATACAATTACTGGAATCATCTCGGGCATATTTATGTGTACGCGTATGACAATTCACCGGCGCTTTTTTCGGACGAGACAAGGCTTGAGGAACGGCTGGTGCATTTTAATAAGGGCATTGATATTATGAAAAGGCTCGGCAATGAGTACTTTATCATGGAAGCTTACCGGAATAATATTATGATTGCATCGACCAACGGATTTTTTCGGACGGCGAATTACTACTATGACAAATGCCACGAGATGGTGCGCGGAAAGAGCGCGCATGAGGAAGCGATGGTTTATAACGGCGTCGGGTATATTTCATCGGCCATGGAGGCGTATGACAAGGCCTTTGCGTGCTATCACGAGGCGCTGAGGCGTTTTATGGCGCTGGAGGAAATCGACTATGTCGGTGAGACGCTGTACAATATGGCGATCAACTGCATTATGGCGCAGGACTATCACAATGCGCTCCAGTATCTGGAGATTGCGTTCCGGATTGTAAAAGAAATGAAGATGAACAGTCTGCGTGTCTGCAATATTTCCAAGCTGACCGGGCTGATGGCATTCTGCAGCCACTACAGCGGCAATGATCTTATGTGCGCGGTTTACACGGAGAAAACGCGTCTGTTTCTGGAGCACCTGACGGAGGGGGACAATACCGCTGCGGGCGGCAGAAGGAATATTCTGGGTATTGTGCACGACTATACACTGTGCAAGGACGATTTGTTCATCTATTATTATATGGCGGGCATACAGTTTGCAAAGAGCGGCGAGGACGGGGAAGCGCTGCGGGCCCTGCAGCTGGCGGCAGGCTGTATGGACGAGGCGGTCGGCAACCAGTTCTATATTTTCCGGCAGTATATTGAGACGCTGGCCAGACTGTATCGGCGCATGGGGAAGGAAAAGGAAGCGGTACAGCGGCTGCAGGGGGCGATTGCGTTTTACGAGGCGCAGGGCTGCCGGCATAAGGTGCGCGAGCTTCAGGCGCAGTTAAGCGGGAGACGCCTGTGTGAGGAGAAGCACAATCTGGGCTTGTCCATGAAGCTGGAGCAGGAGATTTATACGGCGCTGCGCCATGCGTCCGTCCACAGGGAAAATCAGGAACAGCAAAAACGCATGACGTTTCTGTCCGCATGGCAGAAGATGATGGAGATTAACAACAAAAACAGGCAGGAGCTGGTACTGCCTGCGATAAATGCTTTTATACATCATTTTAATATCGACAGGCTGATGCTCTTAAAATACGAGGACAATGAGCCCAGGGAGCTGTTTAACAATACGGGGTTTGCGTTTACCGGAGAGCGGCGCAGAGGGGTCGAGGCCTTCTTCCACAAGAAGCACCTTGGCTTTGTGGTATCCAAGATTGACAATAATTACAGCGATTATTCGGATATCGTGTTCTATTTTGAACAAAATAAAATCTGCTCCATGATCGGGATGCCTTTTTACTGCAATGACAGCTTTCAGGCAATTGTGATAGCATATATCACCATGAAGGACAACTGGCATTCCCTGAACAACCGGTATCTGCTGGACAAGGGCGACTATACCGTGTTTGAATTTTTGATACGTCAGCTCTTAAACGCGATAGAAATGCTGGAGACAAAGGAAGCGATTCAGCAGATGAATGACAAGCTCAATTATCTGGCGGTGACGGATAAGCTGACGGGTCTCTATAACCGGGAAGGCTTTTATGACAATATCGAGCGGCGTATCGCAGGCCGCCCGGCCGGAAATCAGGCGCAGCCCATTACCATTCTGTACATTGACCTGGATAACTTTAAGCATTATAACGATACCTACGGGCATGCCGCAGGGGATATTATACTGGTTGAGATGGCGGGTATTTTCAGGCGAGAGGTAGGACAGGAGGGCTTTGTCGCACGGTATGGCGGAGATGAATTCCTGGCGGCCGTCTACAGTGACGACCGGCCGCTGATCGAACGGATTGCGGGCAATATCTATGCGGAGATTAACGCCGCGGACGGCTTTAAGGCCGTTATAGAGCAAAAGCTCGGAAAGAAAATCGATATTCCGCGGGATAAGACCATTTCCTGCTCGATAGGCATCAGCAGCATCGGCGCGCTTACAAGCAGCGAAGCCCTTGAAACGGTTGTGAAGGAGGCGGATAAGGTTCTTTATGACGTTAAGAAATCCGGTAAAGGGATTTTCAAATTCTATGCATAAATGCGCGGGGAAATCCATATATAAAATAACAAAAAAAGAGTAGGAAATCTTGGTAAAGTTGAATAAGGTTTACAGGTTGATATTTTGGAGTATATAGGGTATACTATAAGTAATCTGAGATGCTCGATAACTCTTGTTATTTTGAACCTACATCACTTTAAACGGGATTCCTACATTGCCTGATTAATGTCATGCCCCCCATTATGGCCAGGGGAAGACAGCGAGATGGTTGCGGTTGCCCACCTAGCATTGGCTAGGAGTCAAAATACAGGAGCCGGCATTTTGGAGATAAACCAAAGAAAAAAGCAGTCCGATTGGGCTGCTTTTTTGTCGGTCCGGGCGGCTGCAGCCGCCAGAATCCCGCAGATTTGGGCAAGATTGGAGGGTGCAGATAGACGGGAAAACGAGGCCGTTCAGGCGTGCCGCGATTGCGGCGGTATGGATCGTGATTGCGCTTGGCATATACAGGTGCGGCGTTACGGTTGGCTTTGACGGAGGAGAAGAGCAGCAGGATACGCAGGAGGCGCCCGGACGGGAGACGTATCCACAGACGCCGCCTGTGCCCGGTAAAGAGCCGGCTTCGACGCAGGCGCCCTTTGACACGAATATCAGAGTGCTTATCAAGACAGACGGTTTTGAGGGCATATATCACGACGCGGTTGATTTTGTGGGAACAGAGGGACTTGCGGTGGAGCACGGCGGCAGTGTGACCGTGTATCCGGCGGGAGAGGCGTATCATCTTGACGGGGCAAAGCTGCGGGCAGGGGAGCCGGTCGTGGTGCGCGCCTGCGGACAGGGGAAAATCCAATGCCCGTCGGTAGTCCGAAGCGCGGACTGCGCGTATCGGGGGCGGATGGAATGCTATGCGGCCGGGGAAGGCATCGTGCTGATCAATGAACTGGCGGTAGAAGAGTACCTTTACGGTGTGGTGCCCAGTGAGATGCCGTCCTCTTATCCGATAGAGGCGCAGAAGGCGCAGGCGATTGGGGCGCGCACCTATGCGTACTATCATAAGAAGAGCTATGCGTATCCTCAATGGCGGGCGCACGTCGATGACAGCACGGCTTTTCAGGTATATTTAAATATCGGGGAGACAGACGCAGCGCGTCAGGCTGTGGACGAGACCGCGGGGCTGGTGCTGACTTATGAGGGGGAGCTGGTAGAGAGCTTTTATTATTCGACCTCAAGCGGATACAGCGGCGGGGCCGGTGTGTGGGAGAGCGGAAGCGGTGAGAATGGCTTTCTGATAGAAACAGGCCGGGACATTTTCGCAGAAAACAGCGCTGCGGGAGAGGAACAGTACCGCGCATACATAGATACCGGGAATACACAGGATATCGAGTATCAGGAGCCGTGGTACCGGTGGGAATATACAAAGGAGCTGACGGGAAGCGGGGAACAGGCGCTTCTGGATACCCTGTACCGGATGTATCTTGCCAGGCCGGATAAGGTGCGAATCCGATCGGCATCCCTGCGGGCGGAGAAGCTGACGCAGGAAGCGGGAATCAAGGATATCCGCGTGCTTAACCGCACAAGGAGCGGCCTGGTGACCAGCCTGATGATAGAGACGCAGCATTTCCGCGTCAATGTGCGCACGCAGCACTGTATCCGGGAGGCGCTTGCCGGCGCGGGAGAGACGGTGATCAAGAAGGATGGCAGCACGTACCGGATGGGGACGCTGCTGCCGAGCGCGTACTTTTATATCGAAAAATGCTATGATAATAATGCCGGAAACGGGGATAATCTAGAAGGAATAGTAATACGCGGGGGCGGCCTGGGGCATGGCGCGGGAATGTCGCAGAACGGGGCCAGGCGCCTTGCCGGGCAGGGCTTCACCGCTGCGGATATTCTGGCATATTATTATAAGGGAAGCATTGAGCCTATAGAAAAATAGTGCAAAAGGGGCGCGTTTGCAGATGGCGGAAAAAACATCGGGAAAGGATGCATGCAGGAGAATATACGGATTGCTGAGAAGGATACGCAGAATGATAGCCGAGTCGGAGGTTGCGGCCTACGCCTCGGGTACTGCGTTCTTTTTATTTTTGTCGATTATTCCCATGATTATGCTGGTCAGCGGACTGCTGCCGGAGACGGTTGTCCGTAAGGGGATGGTCAATATTTCGCAGGCGGTGATACCGGAGAAGGTTTACAATTTCCTTGCGGGTGTCGCGGCAGGCTGCCGCGGGGAGAATATGACGCTGGTATCCGTATCCGCGGCGGTGGTCGTCTGGTCGGCGTCGAAAGGGGTGCTGGCGCTGATACGCGGGCTGAATCATATCTATGACATTGACGAATCGCGCAATTACCTGCTGCTGCGTCTGAAGGCCGCATTTTACACGGTCTTCCTGCTTACCGCGATCCTGCTGTCGTTCGGGCTGCTGGTGTTTGGCGATATTATGGCGGATTTGCTGGTGCCGGACAGCGGATGGCTGGCAAGCCTGTGGGGGCTTCTGGGGAGTCTGCGCCACATTTTTGTTGCGGGGCTGATTTCCGTGGTATTTTGTACGATGTACTGTCTGCTGCCCAACAGTCAGCCGGCATGGCCCAGCCAGTATCCGGGCGCGGCCTTTACCTCCGTGTTCTGGACGCTCTATTCCTTTGCCTTTTCTGTTTATGTGGATTATTTTGACGGGTTTGACATGTACGGAAATCTGACGACCATCATTATCGTTATGATCTGGCTGTATTTTTGCATGTATATATTTTTTTGCGGCGCATTGATAAACGTTTTGTTAAATAAACAGTTATGAAGCATTTTCCGGTTGCTTTTCCGCGAAGAAAAAGGTAAACTTGTCTTTGGAAAAGGCGAGGTTCGATTAGGAGGAGTATTATGAGAAAAAGGATGATACAGGCAGCGGCGGCGCTGGCAGGCGTATTGATGCTTGGCGGCTGCAGCGCCGGTAAGGAAGCTTCCGTGCCGGAGGTGGATTTTCCCGTGAACAGTGCGGCGGAGCCGGAAACGGTACAGATTGAGACACAGCCGGAGACCGGGACCGTGCCGGAGACTGAGACGGAGCCGGAGACGGAGACGACTGTGGAGGAGCTGACAGAGATGTTGGGAAGCGCGCCGGCGGTATCCGTTACGGAAATGGAAAAGAACTGGTATACGGAGGATGGGGAGACGCTTCTTCTGGCAGCGGAGGCTGATATGGTCAGGCTGGAGAGCGAGGGCTATGACGCGCTGGCGCAGACGCTGGCGGAGCGCTGGCCGTCGATACATGACCGGGACTATGCACAGGAGATTGGAGACGCGCAGGAAGACTACGCTATGCGGGAGGACAAGAGCAGCTTCACGGGTTACGGCATATATGAAAGCGTGCGGCTTAAAAGAAGCGACAGTACCGTTATAAGCTTTTTGGAATATCACGGGGATTATCTGGGCGGCGCCCACGGCAATTACGGATACAGCGGAGCGACCTTCGACGTGGAGAGCGGCAGGGAGCTTGCGCTTGCGGATATCCTAAGCGACGCGGAGGGCTTTTATCAGGCTGCGGCCGATTATGCCGTTGAAGAACTGGGGAAGAATTACGGCGACGGACTATTTCCGGATTATAAGGAATATGTGGAGAAAACCTTTGATGCGGACAGGAATGTCTGCTGGTATCTGAACGCGGCAGGCATTGTGCTGGTATACAGCCCCTATGAGGTCGGGCCTTACGCGATGGGAGAGGCCGAGGTGCTGCTGCCTTATGACCGTTTCGGAGAATTTATCAAGGACGCCTATATAAGCCCCCACAGCGAGGTGGTTGCCTATGTGCCGGCCAATGTAGACGTTTCGCGGCTTATCGGTGAGGAAAGCGTTATGCTGGAGATATCGGCCAATGAGTATTCGTTCAATGAGGTGACGGTCATGTCGGGCATGTCAAGCGATGAGATCGGGACGTTTTCCTATCACAGGGACGCTTATGTGATCAGGCGGGACGGGCGCAGCTTTCTGATCGCCGTGGAGGACGAGGCGTCGGATGACAACGAGACCTTTGTATATGAGGTTACGGAGGGCGTTGTCAGAAAATGCGACGAGCTGACAGGCGCGGTGATTGCTTATGCGGGAACGGACAGACTTGGGATCCGGATGTCGTTGTATGTGCTGGGCACATATATCGGTGATATGGAGTATATCCTGGATGCGGAGGGGAAGCTCATCCCGACGCAGGACCGCTTTGCAATCGATACGGAGCGGGAGCTGACCGTGAGCAAGGAGCTTCCGGTTACGATGGACGGCGTCCAGACGACGCTGGAGGCCGGCACGAGACTGAGAATCACGGGAACCGACAACAACGGCACGGCGTATTTTCAGCTGTCGGACAGCGATCAGACCGGTATAATCAATTATACGAGGAAAGAAGACGAGTGGCAGCTGTTTATCGGGGATGAAACGGAGTATCAATATTTTGAGACGCTGCCCTATGCCGGTTAGGTACGGGCTTGCGTGCGGAAAGGCGTTGTGCAGATGGATTACAAAACAGAACCGCTCACACTGGAACAGACGGCGGACATTTATACGCGGTGGCTTTGCCGACATTTCCCTGAGAATGAAATCAAGCCGCTTTCAAGCATCCGCAGAATGTGGCGCATGGGCGCTTATCAGGCGCTGGGGCTGTATGAGCGGCAGGGGGAGAATACGGGGAGCCTTGCGGGATATGCGTTCTTTGTGGGCAAACCGGGTGAAAGCCGGCTGCTGCTGGACTATCTGGCAATTGTGGAGAAATACCGCGGCAGAGGGGCGGGCAGCAGCTTTCTTTGGGAAATGCGGCGGCAGTTTGCGTCTTATGAGGGAATACTGATCGAGACGGAGGATGTGGAATACGCGGCAGACGACGCGCAGCGCGTGGAGAGGCAGAGACGGGATTCCTTCTACGAGCGTAACGGGGCTGTGCGGACAGGCGTCAAGGGCTGCGTCTGCGGCGTGCATTATACGATTTGGGAGCTTCCGGCGGCAGGCTGTGCGGACAGGGAGCAGACCCGGAAAAATCTGGAGGCGCTTTACAGAATCATCATGCCGGAGGAGGCGTACGATCAATACGTGCGTATTTCGTAACCTGCGGTTGCCTTTCTCCATTCTGTTCATATAATAATAGGACAGAAGAAAACAGGAGAAATAAGACCTATGGCAATCGGTTTTTTAACCCTGCACGCGCGGACAGCGGAGGACGCTCTTCCGATAAGCGGCGTGCATATCCGGATTATGGACAGTGCGGGCAGCAGTATTTACGAGCTGACGACAGATGAAAGCGGGGAGACGCAGGCCGTGTCCCTGGAAACGGTGGAGAAGGGGCTTTCGCTGGATCCGTATTACGGCGGCGTGCCCTATACGGGGTATGATGTACTTGCGCAGGCGGCGGGCTTTCAGTCTATTTATATTTCCGGCATTCCCATTTACGAAGGGGAAACGGCGATTCAGCCGTTAGCCCTTGTTCCGATGGGAGAGCGGCAGCGCAGTCCGGTGATCACGCAGATTATTATCGGAGAGCCGGCCGTAGCTATGAAGGAAAAGCGCAATCAGGAAGGCTCTGTCGCGGAGCCTCGCGTACTGCGCAATGTTGTGATACCCAATCCGATTACAGTGCATTTGGGAACGCCGGCCTCCTCTGCGGCGAATGTACAGGTGCCCTTTACAGATTACATCAAGAATGTGGCAAGCAGTGAAATCTATCCGACGTGGCCGGAGCCGGCGCTGCGCGCCAATATCTATGCGATTATTACCTTTGCGCTTAATCGCGTCTTTACGGAATGGTACAGAAGCCGCGGCTACAGCTTTGACATTACCAACAGTACGGCCTATGACCAGGCGTTTGTGTATGGGCGTACGATCTACCAGTCAATCAGCAGAATCGTCGACGATATTTTTAACGAATATGTCCGAAGGCAGGGACAGGTTGCGCCTTATTTTACATCCTTCTGCAACGGAACCACCTCCGTATGCGCGGGGTTGTCGCAGTGGGGGACGGTTTCACTGGCACAGCAGGGCTATGCGCCTTTGCAGATTCTGCGCACCTATTACCCCAATGATATAGAAATCGCAGAGACGAATATTATTACAGGCGTTCTGTCCTCCTATCCGGGGGCGGCGCTGCGGACCGGAAGCCGCGGACTTGACGTGCAGACGATACAGACCTATCTAAACCGCATACGCAGGAATTATCCCGCAATCCCGGCTGTCACGGATGAGACGGGCGTTTTCGGCAGCAGTACGGCCGCCGCCGTCACGGCGTTCCAGCGGATATTTGATCTTGCGCCCGACGGCGTTGTGGGGAAAGCCACATGGTATAAGCTTTCGAGTCTGTATACGGCGGTGACCAGACTGGCGGAGCTCGACAGCGAGGGAACCACGCTTGGAATCGGCACGGTTCCGCCTGCCTCGGTGCTGCGGCAGGGCTCGCGCGGAACGGATGTTATTACCCTGCAGTATCTGCTGAGCATGATTTCGGAGTTTTATCCGTCCGTACCGCGCATTGCCCAGGACGGCGTCTTCGGCAGCGGGACGCAGCAGGCGGTGATCGCCTTCCAGCAGCTGATGCAGCTTGCGCCCGACGGGATTGTCGGGCCGGACACATGGGCGGCGCTGTATCGGGTTTACAGGGGCATTCATCAGAATGTACCGCTGCCGGAGCCGGACGCCGGCGTTATTGAATATGTTGTCAAGGCAGGCGATACCTTGTGGCTGCTTTCCCGCAGATACGGGACGACGGTGGACGCGATAAAGCAGCAAAACGGACTGACCTCGGAT
>CATLGV010000023.1 GCA_949948735.1 uncultured Lachnospiraceae bacterium
CCTTATATAAGGCATCTCTCAAATATCCCGTCTCCCGCTTCCGGTCTCTTTACTTTTAGGTTTTGTTCTCTGAATATTCTTCTTAGAATTTTCAGGGTCGCATTACTGTTTATTTGTCAAGGTTCTGTTTTGTATGACATTTTGATACCTAAAATACAAGATATCAAAGCGGAGAAGATGGGATTTGAACCCATGCGCCGCTTTTAACGACCTACTCCCTTTCCAGGGGAGCCCCTTCGGCCAGCTTGGGTACTTCTCCAAGAAGCAGAAAAATCATCTAAACGGAGAGGGTGGGATTCGAACCCACGCGCCCTTGCGGACAAACGGTTTTCAAGACCGCCTCGTTATGACCACTTCGATACCTCTCCACTTCATATTATATTGTCGTAATCCTGCTTTGTGCCTGCCTTACCAGCAGTGCAAGATTTATTATAGACAAACGCACTTTTTTTGTCAACAACTTTTTTCATTTTTTTGAATGATTTTCCAGAATGCCTTTGCCTGCGTTTTTTTCGCGTGGATTTACCGGGAAATATGCCGCGCGGAAAACACTTTAATCGGCTTTTCCCCGTATATGCTTCATAAAAACCAGCGCGATATCCAGATCCTCGGGCGTAGTAAGCTTGATATTATAATAAGAGCCTTCGACTAGCTTTACCGGCGTTTGGGAAAAATATTCAACCACCATTGCGTCATCCGTAATATTTACGCCCTTCGCCAGCAGCTCCCGCTCCTGAGCCAGCAGCGTTTCATATGCCGTTGTTATCAATGTCTTCTCAAAGACCTGCGGCGTTTGTATCTGCCATACCAGGGAGCGCGCCGGCGTACTTGCCACATTGCCCGCCGCGTCCGAAATCTTTACGGTATCCTTTACCGGCATCCCTACCACACATGCCTTTGCGGCCTTTACCGCGTCAAGCGCGCGCTTTAACATTTCTTCATTAATAAAGGGTCTGGCGCCGTCGTGTATCAGCACATAGTCGCACGGGCGGGAAATGGCCCTCAGGCCGTTTGCCACGGAATGATACCGCTCCCTGCCGCCCTCGACAACAGTTCTTATTTTGGTGAAATCGTATTTTTCGACGATCTCCTTCCTGCAAAACGCTTCTTCATTCTCTCCCACAACAAGAACAATGTCGTCGACAAAGCTGTCCTCAAATACCTTTAGCGCATAGTATAGAACAGGCTTGTCCTCTATCAGCAGGTACTGCTTATGCACGCTGCTCTTCATCCGCTTTCCCTGACCTGCCGCCAAAACAATCGCCGTCGTTCTTATTTTGTCCATTTCTGTAACCGCGCTCCCCTCTTAAAGGTTGAAAGCTTTATTTTCAGCTTTACCGCTCCCCCAGCTTCAGATTCGGAATCGCGTTCAAATCGTATCCGCTGCGCGTCCCCCTGATATATTCATAATATCCTGCCGCTCCTATCATCGCCGCGTTATCAGTACAGAGTATGGGCGAGGGATGATAAAACGCAATGTTATTCTGCGCGCACGCCTTCTCAAAGGCTGCACGCAATGCGCCGTTTGACGCCACGCCGCCCGCAATCGCAAGCTTATCGAAGCCGTACTCTGCTGCCGCCGCCAGCGCGTGCTCCACAAGCACATCGACAACGGCATGCTGAAAGGATGCCGCCACGTCCGCCCGGCAGACCTCTATCCCCTTCATCTCACAGGAATTTAAATAATTCAGCACTGCGGATTTTAATCCGCTGAAGCTGAAATCATACTGCGAATCCCCAACCTTTGCGCGTGGAAACTGTACGGCGTCCGGATTCCCCTCCTTTGACAGCCTGTCAATCTTAGGGCCTCCGGGGTATCCCAGCCCCAGCGCGCGCGCCACCTTGTCAAAAGCCTCGCCGGCGGCGTCGTCCCTTGTGCGCCCCAATATTTCGTAAACACCGTAATCCTTTACCGAAACGAGATGCGTATGTCCGCCGGACACCACAAGACAGGCAAACGGAGGCTCCAGCTCCTTGTTCTCTATAAAATTCGCACTGATATGCCCTTCTATATGATGGACGCCGACAAGCGGCTTACCCGCAGCAAAGCTGAGCGCCTTTGCCGCAGACACCCCGACAAGCAGCGCACCGACAAGTCCCGGGCCATAGGTCACGGCAACCGCGGTAATCTCATCCAGCGTAACCTGCGCCGTATTCAACGCCTCCTCAATCACCTGATTGATTCTCTCTATATGCTTTCTGGATGCAATTTCCGGTACGACGCCGCCGTAAGCCGCGTGAATCTCTATCTGCGACGAGATAATATTGGATAAAACCTCGCGGCCGTTCTTTACAACGGCTGCCGCCGTCTCATCACAGGAGCTCTCAATTGCCAGAATCAACACGTCCTGTTTTGCTGTCTCTTCCATATCCGTCCTTTATGCCTTTCTTATTCATTTACCGCATCATCGGCAATCTCAAAGCCCAGGATCTTCCAATGTCCGGTAGCCGTTTCCTTCCGCAGCATAAAAACCTGTCTTGAAGAAACGTAATTTGCGCCCGTTTTGATGGAATACGTACAATAAAGCTTCGCGCACTCCCTGCCGTCAATCGTATCGTACTGGACGTCCGTGCTTGCAGACGGCGTATAGGTCACAATCGAATAACCGTTATTACGCATATCCTCAACATCCTTTGCCAGATCCTTGACATACTGCTCGCGCGGATTGTTCTCAACAAGCTCGTCGTCATAAATCGCAAGGAGCTTATCCGCAAGCTTCTGCAGCTCCTCGTCCGTATAGGATTCATTGTAAACGCATTTTGAAATGTCACTGTAATACTTTACGACCTCCTTGGGCGTAGGCGGATAATTTGTCTCGAGATTGCGCAGCAATATATCCTGTACCGTGGAAACCTGGGTTTCCTTCTGGGTCTTTTCCTTATTAGAAAGATAGAAATAATATCCCCCGATAAGCGCTGCCAGAATAATAACAATAATAATTGTCTTTAATTTCCCACCGTTTGATTTCGTCATGCTCTCATCCCCTTTGCTCATCCTCATCCTCAAACAGAAGCGTTTCACTCCACCCGTCCCTGGCGATACAGGTATTTTCAAAAACAGCCTGCACTTCCTTCCTGTACTCCTCCGGTCTTGTAAGCGACGGTGAATAATGGGTAAGCCACAGCTTTGGCACGCCTGCCTGCTTTGCCATCTGCGCCGCCTCATAGAAGGTCATGTGCTTATATTCCTTTGCCTTTTCCTTCTTATCCGGCTCCCCGTACATTCCCTCGCAGATAAACAAATCCGCACCCGCAGCATTTCTGACAATACTGTCAGCAGGCCGTGAGTCCGTGCAGTAGGTTACCTTCAGCCCCCTGCGCGGTTCTCCCATAACCAGATCCGGCGTATAGACCCCTTCCGGAAGCGTTATGGTCTCTCCCTTTTGCAGGCGTCCCCAGTATTGCCGCTCAAGGCCCAGTGCAAGCGCCTTTTCCAACTGGAATTTGCCCTTGCGCTCTATCACAATACTGTAGCCGTAGCAGGTAACGTTGTGATTGACGCGGAAGGCTTCGATGCGAAAGCCCTCAAATGAAAATACCTGCTCCGTTCCGGTAATTTCCATATACTGTATCTCAAAGGGAAGCTCGGGCGCTATCACCCGCAGCGCATTCACCACCCGCGCAAGCCCCTTGGGCCCTATCATCAAAAGCGGCGTTGTCTTCTCTGCGTTTCCCATTGTCAAAAGCATGCCCGGCAGTCCCCCGATGTGGTCCGCATGATAATGCGTAAAGCACATAATATCAATCGGCTTGGGACTCCAGCCCTTTTCCTTCATGGCAATCTGCGTCCCCTCGCCGCAGTCTATGAGTATGCCGGTCCCGTTGTACCGTGCCATCAGGGAGGTCAGCCATCTGTATGGAAGCGGCATCATCCCGCCGGTTCCAAGTAAACATATATCCAGTATTTTAATCACCCTGCCTTTCCGTCAGCCGCATGACAACCGCGTCGTCTTTGGGTTTCTCATAGAAATTGGGCCTGATACCCGCCGAAACGAATCCGAGCTTCTCGTATAAACCGATTGCCGCCGCATTTTTGCGCCGCACTTCAAGGAGAAAGGTGTGGATCCCCCGCAGTCTGCCGATACGGATAAGCTCCTGCAGAAGCGCCGTCGCAACATGCTGTCCTCTGTACCCGGCGCGAACCGCCACATTGGTAATATCCCCTTCACCTGTTATATCGGTAAGCACGCATCCGCCGATAACCTTTTTCCCCGCATCATTTGGACTGTCCAGAACTGCCGCGAGGTAAACGCGGTTCTTACTGGTCAGTATTTCCTCGAAAGCCTTATACTGCCACGGCATTGAAAAGCATTCCGCCTCCAGCGCCGCCGCTTCCTCCAGATCCCCGGGCTGCAGCCCGCGTATATGGTATTGCAGCATCATACTGGCGCACCCGCTTCCTTTGCATGGTGCAGCGCCTTCTCCCGTTCCGCCTGTGACAGGCGCAGGTACTCCGGCGCGTGCTCCGCAGCCGTCTGGCTGATCCCCTTCGCCAGAAGCTCGGCGCCCAAAACACCCACGCATGCCGCGCGCTGCCGGTTACAGCTTGCCGGCGCAAAGCTGTGCGCCACCGTTATCAGTGCGGAAAGCGTTTCACGATAAACCGGTACGCCGTCCCCCAGAAAAATAACCGGCCGGTCCATCGCGTTAATCCGCCGCGCAAGCTCCCCGATATCCATCGCGGACTGCTTCTCCAAGATCTGCAGCGCATCCCCCTCGAAGGTATATATGCCTGTATATACCTGATTCCTGCGGGCATCCATCAGCGGACAAATCAGCCTGCTGTTCCCGTATAGATTATATGCCAGCGCATCTACCGTGGGGACCGGGATAATCGGAATATCCAGCGCAAGCCCCAGGCCCTTGGCCGTGGCCGAGCCAATCCGCAGGCCCGTAAACGACCCCGGCCCCGCCGCAACCGCAATCGCGTCTATCGTTGACAGCTCCAGCTGTGTCATTTGTTTTATCTCCTCCAGCATCGGCAGGAGCGTCTGCGAATGGGTCTTTTTGTAATTCGTGGTGTACTCCGCGACGGTTACTCCGTCCTCTATAATCGCAGCCGAGGCAACAAGGCCTGAGCTGTCCAGTGCAAGAAGCTTCATAATTTATAACCATGCTCCCTTCATAGCCTGCAGGTTGGGGCTGCCAGGCACAAATTTGTGAGACTGAACCTTTTCACTTTCAAGCTTCCGTCTGCTCAATCACTATTTTCCTGTAGTCGCAGCCTTTTTCAAGGTTTTTCTCTATGCGGATGCGCTTCGCGTTTTCCGGAACAATCTCCTCAATCAGCTCCGCCCATTCAATAATGCAGAGCCCGTCTCCGTAGAAATAGTCCTCGTATCCGATCTCGTCCATCTCCTCCACGTCCCCGATGCGGTAAGCGTCAAAATGGTAAAGCGGGAGTCTTCCCTCCTCATAAATCTGCACAATGGTAAACGTGGGACTGTTGACAGACTCCCGAATCCCGAGTCCTGCCGCAACGCCCTGGGCAAATACGGTCTTGCCGGCGCCAAGATCTCCGCTCAGCGTATAGATATCCCCCCGCACAGCCTGCCGCCCTATCTGTTCTCCGGCAGCAAAGGTTTCCCCGGGGCTGTTTGTCTCGATGCAAATCTCTCTGTTCATAACCTCAAAGCCCTCTTTCCCGTCTGCCTGCGGACTCAAAAGCGTATTTTTACTTTCTTTGGCGGCATATGTGTGGAAATCATCTGTATCAGCGCAGTCCTGTGCTCTCCCAGATCCGCCTTGGGAAAGATGGACGCCGTCGTTCTCGAGGTATACAGAATAATACTCCTTCCTGTTGACACCGCCTTCACGCAGCTCTCCCAGCTCTGGTTCTCTGCACTTTCCCCCTGTGAAACAAAGATGCCCTCCTCCGTCAGCTTATAATGGAGCGGCTCCTTAAAGGCAGGCGTATTCAGCACCTGACGCTGCGCCCGCACAAAGAGCGTGCAAGGCAGATAGCCGATCATCACAACCCCCGCAATCAGATAAATCGGATACTTTGTGGAGGCAAACGCAATCAGCGCCAAAACACCCGCTATTGTTCCAAGCATCCCCGATAAGCCGGTGTATGTATGATAAAGCAAATAATCATAAAGCGCGCCTGCCGTCACCTTCACATCAAACTCAAGCTCCATCGTATCCCTCCCGTCTCTCTGTCTGTAAACGATTATAAGCACCTGCTTTACAGTCAAAGCAGGTGCTTTCAAATATGCACTTTTCCTCCTTACAGTATACCAAAAAGCAGTCAAAGTGCAAGCAAATCCTTATGATTTCCGCAGATCTATTCATGCCGCAGCGCCTCAATCGGGCTGAGTCCTGCCGCTTTCCGTGCCGGATATATGCCAAAGAAGATACCGATCAGGGAAGAAAAGCCTGTCGCGGTCAAAACCACCTTGGGATCCACCATAGCCTGAATATTTCCCATTCCCATCATCCCTACCAGACTGCACACGCCCTTTGCGCCCAGCACGCCCAGAACTATCCCCGCAAAGCCGCCAATCAGCGTGATAATGACGGCCTCCATCAGAAACTGGAACAGGATAGAGCCTGTTTTGGCGCCCAGCGCCTTGCGGATGCCGATTTCCTTGGTCCGCTCGGTCACAGACACCAGCATGATATTCATAACGCCGATACCGCCGACAATCAGGGCAATCGCCGCTACCAGCATGACGAAAATCGTCACATAATTGAGCACATCGCTGATCTGATCGATCTGGCTCGCCATATCATATACGTTGATAATATCCTTTCCGCGCACATTGTACCGCGCTTCCAGCAGATTAATGACCTGTCTGGAAATGCCCTGCACATATTCGGAAGCGTCGCAGAACACAAAAAACGACGAAAATTTTTCCGTATAATAGCCATACACGGATTCCAGCACGGTAATCGGAATTTCAAGCTCAACGTCCGCGTTTGAAAAAACCATGTTTTTCGCGGCGGAATCGTTATCCTTACGGATGCCCACAATGGTGTATTCCTGCGTAATACCGTAGAGCGTCATGCTGACCTCCATCCCCAGCACATCCGTGGAGCCGAACAGCTTTTTGGCCCCCTTTTCAGAGATAACGCACACCTTGCTCCCCTTCTGGCACTCGTCCTTTGTAAAGTACCGGCCCCTGACCAGCGGCGCGGTATTATAATATTGAAGGGATTCGTTGCCAAAATACGGCGCCGCGGTAAAGCTTCCCTTATTGCTCTGCGCCCATCCGTTAAACATCCACAAATCCGTAGCGCCCTTGACGTGCCCGACCTTCTCCAAAAGCATATCCAGGTCGTCGTCCGTAAACATAATCTCAGCTTCGTCCTCCGGCGTTTCCGCGTAAATCTGCACATATCCGCCCACCAGCGCGTCAAGCTGTCCGCTGATACCGCTTTTGATGCCGTTTCCCGCCGAGACAATGAGAATAACGGAGGAAATACCGATGATTATGCCCAGCATCGTCAGAAAGGAGCGTCCCTTATTGCTCTTAATGTTCATAAGGGCTATTTTAATATACTCAAAAACCCTGGTCATGTCCGCCTCCTCCTCCGCGTCAGTTTTCCGAAGCGGAGTCTGTCAAAGCAGCCGCACCGCTGTTCATGGACATAACAGCCATTCCCTCCGCTATATCCATTCCCGCATAAGCGGAGGTGACAATCTCGTCTCCCTCTGCCAGCCCTTCCGTCACCTGTATGTACTCCTCCGATGAGATGCCGGTCGTAATATAGCGCTTTACCAGGACGCCGCCCTCAATGATATAGCAGAACTCCCCGTTATTGTCGATATTCACAGCCTCCACCGGCACCAGCAGCACATTCGTCTCGCTCGCCGTGAGAATCTTAAGCTTCGCCTCTATGCCGAGGTAAATATTGTCATCCGGGTTGTTGATATGTACTCTGGCACCCACCATCGGTACGCCGGAATCATTTTTCTCGGCCATGTGGTTAATCCTGGAAACTGTACCCTGATAAACTCTGCCCGAGATGGTTACTTCCACCTGCTGCCCCACGGCAAGTATCTCCAGGTCATACTTGGAAGCCTGAAAGTCGACGCCTATCTCATCGTAGCTCTCCAGCACCAGAAGCCTGGTGCCCTCCTGCGCGGGCGCGCCCTCAACAACGCTGATCTCCGTGACAACGCCGTCAAATTCCGCCACTATTCCATTCTGCACCGCCTCGTATTTCCTGTTGGCATCGGCGCTTGTCAGCTGCGTCTTCTCCTTATTGAGCTGATAGCCGGCAAGCTTGTTGTCGTTTACAATCGCCGCCTCCGCACTGGCCTTGTCGCTCTTTGCCTCCTGAAGGCGCGTCTCGCAATCGGACAGATCCTTCTTGGCCTGCGTCAGCAAATCCTCCCAGCCATAATCCGTCTTATAGTCCGCCAGCATGCTCAGCTCATTGTTCAGCCGGTTCAGTTCGTTCTGTTTCTCCGTCTTCTTCGAGAGAAGGGCCTCCATATCCGTCTCCTCGTTCGGCGTCTGAAGCGCCAGATCATAATTGTTTATTTCCTTCTCGACGCTGTAGATTTTGGCATACAAATCCGCCTTCTTTAACGCTGTCAGATCCGTAATGCCGTTGGTCAGGTCATCCACATACCGCTCGTAATTGTCGATTCTTGCCTCGTATTCCGCGATTTCGGCCTCCGCCCGTTCAAGCTTTGCCCGCTGCTCGTTGTTATACTGAATATTGGAATTGTAATCCGCAGAGCTGATGCGGCTGTCTATCTCGCTCTGACGCTTCGCATAGGCAACCGCGTCCTCGTCAAAGCCTATGAGCAGCTCGCCCGCCCTCACAACATCGCCCTTGCTGACGCTGATGCCTTCCACCTTCACATCCGCCGGCGCAAAAAAGGTTTTTGTATTCTCCGCCGTAACGTTTCCGCTGGTGCTCAGCTCCTTCCTGATGTCCCCCGTAAACGCCTTTTCCGTATAAACCGGCACTGCCGCATCCCCTGCGTTTCTTGTGTTTACAAACACCAATGCGGCCGCCGCAAGCGCCGCTGCCAGAATTGCAATTTTTATCCTCTTTTTTCTGCGCTTCCTTTTACCCGTATCGTTCTTATTCGTGCTCATTTGCGCTTCCTCCCTCCCGGCTTGCGCCGTCATAAATGACCCTTCCGTCATGGATCTTAATAACCCGGTCCGCCTGCTGCGCGATCTCATTGTCATGTGTGATCAGAATAACCGTTCTTCCTTCGCCGTGCAGCGCCCGCAATATTTCCATAATCTCTCTTGTAGAGCCGGAATCCAGATTGCCGGTCGGCTCATCCGCCAGAATAATCGGCGGCGCCTGTGCAATCGCCCTTGCAATCGCAACCCGCTGCTGCTGTCCGCCCGACATCTGCGCGGGCCTGTGATCAATTCGGTTGGACAATCCGACTTTTTCAAGTGCCGCAAGCGCAAGCTCCCTGCGCTCCCGCTTCCCTACCCCGCGGTAAATCAGCGGCAATACGACATTCTCCAGCGCCGTCAGATTCTGTATCAGATTAAAGCCCTGGAAGATAAAGCCGATTTCCCGGTTGCGCACATCCGAAAGCTCGTCGTCATCCATATCCGAAACATCAATGTCGTGCAGGGTATAGCTGCCGCTTGTCGGAATATCCAGACAGCCCAGCATGTTCATCAACGTGGACTTGCCGGAACCAGAATGCCCGATGATCGCGACAAACTCATTCTCGCAAATCTTCAGGTCGATGCCATCCAGCGCACGGACCTCATTCTCACCGGGATTGTAGACCTTATGCATGTCTTTGATCTCAATTAATGTATCGCCCATTCCCTTTCCCCTTTCATAAACAATATACACCGCCGCCTTTTTCCTTAACACAAAAATAAGCGCCTCGGTGTCTGTCGACGCTATCATATCACCAAGGCGCTTTTTTGTCTGTATATATTTGGATTCTTTAAGAAACTTTCCATATATCTTAAAAATTTATAAAGAATTGGCTTTGACGCTCTGTATGTATCTATGCCGCTTTCTTGACTGTTTCGCTGTAAGACGCTTTCAAAATCGGGCTGAGCGGCTTATACAGCACAAAGGTCAGCACGGAAACGGCACAGCCCTTTATCAGGTTGAGCGGCGCCACACAGAAGGCTACAAAGGAGAAAACGCCCGTTACATTGGCGTTGATTGCCGTCCCCATGCCAATCAGCGCTTCCATGGGCATCCCGTACATCCGGGCAAACGCAGGCAAAAGGTATACCGCGTTAAACAGCGTTCCGAATATTGTCATTACCAGCGTCCCCACAACGCATCCCGCAATTGCTGTCGTCTTTTTCTTCCGGATGTGATAGAGAACCGTTGCCGGCAGAATCATAGAGCAGCCTACGCAGAAGTTGGCCAGTTCGCCGACAAACGCAGTCGAGGTGGGCTTGAACAGGAGCTTGACAATAATCTTAACAAACTCTGTGAGCACGCCGGCCAGCGGACCAAACGCAAAGCCGCACAGCAGCACCGGCAGCTCGCTCGGGTCAATCTTGTAAAAGGACGGCGCAAACGGCATCGGCAGCTCCAACAGCATCATAATACCCGCCACGGCGGAGAACATGCCGATCATCGCGGTCTTTCTGGTGGTAATCGCCTTCTCCGTGATTCCGTTTCTTTTGGCGATCAGCTTTTCCGCCGTCAGCGCCGCCACGGCCAGCACCGCAACGATGCCCAGAAATTCCAATACAAAGGTTACGTTTTCCATGATGTTGTGAATAAATTGGTTCATTTTTCCTCCATTCCGGAGCCTTGGGCTCCTCTGGAAATTCTTTCCGGACGTGTCTTTGGCGTATCCGGCCTGCCGCTGACGCCAAAAAAGTCCCCGAATCAAAGAATCGGGGACCGGCGTTCACATACTTCATATACATGAATCTGCTCTGACACACTCTTCTCTCATCCAGACTATACTGTCGGTTATGGAATTGCACCATATCAGCCGCTCTATTTGCATAAAGCGGGTCGCGGACTGTAACCGCCGGTAGGGAATTGCACCCTGCCCCGAAGAATTTCTATTTTTTTATCAAGGTTTACTATAGCACGAAAATTTTTGAAAATCAAGGCTTTTTTGTCCGGGGAACCGTTTTCTCCCGCACCTACGGGTTACAGCGCCTGCAGGGCGCATACCCCATCCCGATTATGTCCTCCCGGGTTCCGGAATACGCCTGCTTGTTTTTTTCGGCCATATCCTTTACGCTGTCGCAGGCAGGAGCATGGAATTTGTATGTGTTTGTATTTAATATATAATCGCCGGGCGTCCCGGAAGTCTCCGCCAGACGGCTTTCTCCGTCTGTGTAATCAATGACGACGCCCGGCTGCACATTGTATACAAATACGTGAAAACAGATACCCGCTCCGTTGTCCTCAACCGACCACGCCTCCATGAAAACACCGGACGCCAGCAGGTTTTCCCCTTCAAAAAAAGGCCGCACTCTGTACAGGACGTGATTCCCCGTTTCCCGGACATAATCCGCCGTCCTGTCCTCAAAGGGCTGCATCCCTGTAACATTCAGGTACCTTGTCCCGGTGATTAAATTCCTCTCGTTTGCGTTTTCACCCGACAGCTGATAGCCGATCAGATGACATCTGTTGTACAGATACTTTCCGTCTACTGTATCGTATTTTACCGTATGCCATCCCGAAGGCTTTATCTGCCCGATATTCCCGCGCTCCTCTGTGGGCATGATGTCCTGCCCGATATTGGCGCACACAACGCCGCAGCGCCCCAGCTCGTCCAGCTCCGAATAATATTCATAGGATTCCGTCGGAAGATTGGTTTTCTCAAAAAGAGGAACGTTGTCATTTATTACAATAAACGCTTCGCCCGAATATGGCGGAAGCTCCGTCGGAGGCTCCGTATCCTTTGCGGCGTGCCGGCCGCAGGCCCAGACGGCTATTGCGGCGGTCAGAAAACAGATGAGCAGGAGGGCAGCTTTACGGTATTTTGCCCTCTGACAGCCTTTAAATTCTTTTCCCATAAGACTTCCCTCACAATCCTTTGTATCCGGCGCGGAAACGCTTTCATCGGTTTTTCCCTCTGCGCGCATTTCCCGCCTTGACACTTTATATGCTGCCGTGGTACCCTCAATTGACAAAATTTTCCGAAGGGAGATTCCAAATGAAAAGTCTGACAAAAAACACGCTCTCAAAAGAAACCATAGCAAAAATGGTTGAAAAATTTTTTGCGCCGCTGCAGATGAAAGGCTGCCGTGAACTGACAGAGGGCTTCTTTAACGCCGCTTATGAAATCTGTCTGCAAAATAACAAAAAAGCCATATTAAAAATTGCCCCTGCAAAAGAAACACGGATTATGACCTATGAAAAAAACATCATGTTCAGCGAGATTGAGGCCATGAAGCTTGCAAGCCGCCACGGCGGCATTCCCGTGCCTGCGATAATCGGCAGCGACGCCGGCTGTACAATTTGCAGCTCTCCGTATTTCTTTATGGAAAAGCTGGAAGGACAGAGCCTTAACGCTGTCAAAGCTACGCTTACATCCGGGCAAATCCGCAATATCTATATTGAAACCGGCGAAATCAACAAAAAAATCAACGAGATACGCTGCCCCGTTTTCGGCTATCCCGGACAGCCTGATTTTCAGGGAAACGCATGGTATCCGGTATTTCGCAGAATGCTGGAAGCCGGCGTAAACGATGCACGGCAGGCCGGAATCGATTTGAAGATTCCAATCGACCGTCTGTGGCTTTATCTTGAAAGAGACCGGGCCGTATTTGATGAAGTAACCGAGCCCAGGCTGGTGCATTGGGACTGCTGGGACGGCAACATCTTTGTCCGGTCGGGAAAAGTAACAGGTATTATCGACTGGGAACGAAGCCTGTGGGGGGATCCTCTCATGGAGGTCGGCTTTCGTACCTATTCCGACAATACCCATTTCCAAAAGGGCTATGGCATCCTTACGCTGACCGAAGGTCAGAAACGCAGGGCTTTATGGTACGATATTTATTTACTGCTTCTGGTATCTCTGGAATACGAATATCGGCACTACGAGACAACAGACCTGTACGACTGGTCCACACAGCTGCTGAAAGAACAATTCCAAAAGCTGTGAACAGGCTTCATCATGCCTACACCGACACATCCACACTGCCGCCCTCCAGTGCAGCCGGCACTTCGGCGGCCTGTACCGGCATCTCCGTTCCCGCCAGCTGCAGGGATACGCCCTCCGGAGAACCGGCCGCAGGCTGCGCGGACGTGCTGCTGCTGTCACCCACACTGCTGCTGCCGCTCGCATTGGCACGCCGCTCCCGCTCCAGCTTATTGAACAGCGCCTTGAGATACTTCATGTTCGCCTCCATGATCTCCCGCATCTCGTCCGACCGGTGCTTCTTCTTAAGACGCTCCAAATCCTCGGGATCCATATCCTTCTGTACGGTGGTCATCATCTCGTCCGCCAGCTCGTCAAGCCCTTCCGCAGCCTCCAGTTCCCGCAGGGTCTCCTGCATCAGCTCCTCCAGCTCCTGTATGAGCTCCTCCAGTTCCTCGTCGCTCATGTCAACACCCTGTTCTTCCTCGAGCAGCTCCATATCGTCGGAATCGTCCTGCTCCTCCTGAATATAGCATATACCGCCCTGTCTGGCCCGTTCCTCCTCCGTCATATGCTTCACACGCCTTTTTGCGATTCGCTCCATGCGTTTTGCGTGGACAAGCGCATTCTTTATGTCCTCGTCGTCATACTCGCCGCTGCGCAACCGCTGGGCAAGCACCGCTGTCATTCTCCGCGCGCTCGACTGCGCGGCCCTCGCATTGTTGGCGGTTTTCGACATCAGAATCTGATTCGAAATTTTATTAAAATTATAAGGGAGACGCTTTTTCTTTTTTATACTCTTACTCTTCGACTTTGTAACGCTGATTCTTCCCGCAACGCTTCCGTCGATATTTTTGATGGTTACTACCTTTCTGACCAAATCGCCTGAACGGATGCCCATCCCCATTCCGATACCCATATGGCCGTCACCCCTTTCTCCAGCGCCGCACAGGGCGGCACAGACAGCATATATGCATATCCTTAATTGACAAAGGCACACATCTTCGGCAATTAAGGATACTCTTCCTATTTATATATACATCGGCAATTTTACGTTCAAACTTTAGCTGTCCATTCTGCTTCTTTTGTTGTATACTTGTATGTATACGGCGCGCCCCGGGCACGCTGCGCAATATCTCACAAAGGAGCCTGATATGATTCAAGAAACAACTATACCGGCGGCGTCCGGCGCCGCCATAAAGCCTGACATGCTTGTCAAAAAAACACACTTTTATATCACGGACTTCGGGGCATCTGCGGACGCCGCCCCGCAGACCAATACCTATGCCATCAACGAGGCCATTAAAAAGGCGTCCTCCGTCATGGGCGGAACGATTGTCATCCCCAGGGGCACCTTTTACACGTACACCATCCGTCTGCAGAGTAATATCAATCTCTTCCTCGAAGAGGGGGCTGTTATTGCCGCGGCCATGACCGATCTCGCCGGCCATGAGGAAACGCAGACGGGTGAGGGCGGAAATTATGACGAGCCGGAGGTAAACCGATATGTGGGCCTGCAGGACCACGGCCATTCGTACTTTGCCAACAGCCTCGTCTACGGCGCCGATTTGGAAAACATTATGATATACGGAAAGGGGCTTTTCACGGGCGGGCGCTTCGACGAGGAGAGCGGCCTTCTGACCTATGTGCTCCAGGGCGGGGATCCCGACGAGCCGTCCGTCCGCACGGCAAACGGACATCAGGGCAGCTGGTTTGGCAATAAGGGCATCGCGCTTGTGCGGTGCCGGAATATTGTTCTTATGGATTTTTCCATCACCATCGGCGGGCATTTTGCAATTATCGCGGAGGGCTGCGACAATCTCTGCGCAGACGGACTGTTAATCGATACGACGCGCGACGCATTTGATATTGACTGCTGCCAGGACGTCACCGTCCGGAACACGGTCTGCAATTCCCTCACGGACGACGCGCTCTGCATAAAGGCCTCCTTGGGTGCAGGACTGCTCCGCCCTGCCCGCAATATCCTGATCGAGGACTGCGTTGTCAGCGGCTACGACGCCGGGAGCGTCTATGCCGGCCGCTATACGCGTGACAAGCTGGCGGCCCAGGATCGGTGCGGCCCGACAGGACGCGTCAAGCTCGGGACAGAGTCGACCTGCGGGTATCATCAGGTAACCGTCCAGCGGGTGCGCTTTGACCGTTCACGCGGCTTTGCGCTGGAGGCGGTCGACTGCTCGGCGCTCACCGATATTATTTTCACGGACTGCACCATCGACAACGCCTCAAGCTCCCCTATTTTCATCCGTGCGGGAGAACGCGGGCGCTTTCCCGTTACAGGCAGCTCCGCACAGGCGGACTATCCCTGCGGCGCGGGCAATGTCCGCCTGGATAACGAGGGCTGGATTCTCCCCAATGCCGCAGAATATCACTGCTTCCCCGCAAGACGCTATGCGCCGCACTACAACCGCATCCGGCGCGTAACGGTGGACGGCCGCTCCTTTTTTGATATTGTGGACGAGGAGAACCCGACCACGCTCAACGAGGCAAACTATACCGCGCATGACGGGAAATATTACGGCAAGGTCTGGAATGCACAGACGCGCGCCTACGAAACAGACTTTTCAAAGGAAATCGACGCGGCAGACCTTCCGCTGTACGCAAACGCTGTCGGCTGCAAGCACATGGCGCGCGTCGAAAATATTTATATCGGCAACGTCACCATTACCAACGCCGACCCGCGTTATCCGATTTTGCTGATGGGGCTTACCGACTCCCATTTAAAGAATATCACACTGGAAAATATCACGGTGGAATACCGCGGCGGACTGGATATGGCGCATGCCGTCGAACAGCGTCAGCTCAATACGGAATGGAAATATTCACAGTTCCACGCAAAAACGCGCGTACAGAATCTGCCCTGGCTTGTAAACACGTTCTTCTTAAAAAATGAAGGACTTCTTCCCCGCGCGGACTGGGATCCCACGCAAAGCTGCTGGATAGACGACCCTTACAATGTCCCGGAGCTTCCGGAGGTCTATCCCGAGCCGAGCAACTGGGGCATCCTGCCCGCTTACGGCCTTTACGCACGGCATGTTGACCAGCTGGCGCTGCGAAATATCCGGATTTCCTGCAAGAAGCCTGACGGACGGCACGTCTGCGTGCTCGACGATGTACACGGCGTCCTCATCCGGAAGCTGCATGCGCAGCGCTGCGGCGATATTGCGCCGGTTGCCACAGTCACCAATCGCTTCCGCAGACATACGAATGCCGAAAATGTCCCGGAACAGCCCTATTTTACCACAACGGTTTCCGGGCTTGAGACAGACCGTCCGGAAAATCTTCTGGCAGTTGAGGTCAACGCGCCCGCACCGGGGACGCCAAAGGACAGCCTTTATCCTTACCCGACTGTCCCCTGCGCGGATACCGGATACCGCTTTGACATCGACACGGACCGGTATCCGCTTCCGCTGACGGTACATCGTCCTTATATCTGCCCGATTGCCCCGATTACGGCTGCCGCCGCCAAGACAATATCCTTTGTCCTGACCGTCCGCAATCCGGCCACGGACATCTCCGACGAAGCGGACGACGGCATTATCTACAATGAACAGACTGTGTCCAATTACAGCGTGCAGGGCGCGGACGTTTCCCTGCGCCTGTCCTGCGCCAGCCTCCCCGAGGGCGCTTCCTTTGATCCGGAAGCGCGGCGGTTTGACTGGACGCCGTCCGCCGGGCAATGCGGCGAATACCGTATCCCCTTCACCGTAGACGACGGCGTTATCCCTGAATGTACGGAGGTGCTTATACGAATCCTCCCGCAGCCGCGGGGCTAGTGCATTGACTCGTTCCATAATAAACATGTCGGCACACTGCCCTTGCCGGCTTATCACGGCCTGCGCTCCACCGCCAGAAACAGCGCCACGGCAATTCCCGCTCCCGCAAGCGCCGTTGTAAGCCCCAGACGGTCCGCCAAAAATCCTACCGTGGGAAACATAATGATCATCGCGACGGAAAAGAACATGCTGCTTACCGAAATCAGGGTCGCCCGCTGCCCGGACGGAATCAGGCTGTTGAGCTGTCCGGACTGTACCGGATAGAGCGCCGAGCTGCAAAAGCCGGCCAGCGCAAACAAAATGACGGAAACCGCCGTGCGTTCAAACGCGCAGCATACAAGCGCCGCCGCTATGACAAGCGCCGCAGGAAGCAGCATCCTTTCCTTGAAGCTGTCATAAATTTTTTCACTTGTCACGGCGCCCAGACAGGAAACCACGCTTACCAGCAGCAGAATCAGGCTGATCTGTATCTTGTTATACCCCAGCTCGAAATAATATTGCTGACTGTAGAAAAACAACAGCGTCTCCGCCGCAAAAACCGCCGAATACCACACGATAATCCGCAATATCCGCCTGTCCGATCTCAAAATCGCAAAGCTTGTCCGGAAGTGCCGCGCAACGGTTTCCCAAACGGCGGCACGCTCCTCCTGTGGCTGCACATACGGCGCCTCCTTCATCAGAAGCACCGGTACGACTGCCAGCAGCGCAATCGTCAGGCACATGCCGTAGCACCAAAAATAGGAATATTCCGCCAGAATGCCGCCCGCAACGGTAGCAATCCCCTGCGATACTTCTATGACGACATTCAGCCGTCCGCATACGCGCATGTACTGCTCCTCCTGCCCAAGGCATTTCATACTGTCATACACAAGCGCTTCCTCGGACCCGGAATTAAAATTGTTGCCCACCGCCTGAATAATAAAGCTGGCCGCAAAGAACCCAAAGCTCCTGAAAAAGAGCATAATGATACAGGAGACGGCAATACAGAGCCTGCTCAAAAGCATACTCCGTTTTCTTCCAAGCAAATCCGCAGCCGCGCCGGAGGGAATCTCACACAGAATGCTTGTCGCGTGATACATCCCTTCCAGCACGCCGATTTGCGCCAGGCTCATCCCACAATACGCCAGATAGAGCACCCATATGGCGCTCTGCATATTCAGATTGGTGATAAAGCTGCTGATATAATCCAGGGCTATATTTCTCTTTAATCCGTTTTGTAATTTCGTATCCATTGCAATTCCTTTCTTCTCAAAAACCGGGCGCCACCGCGCCGCTTTAGATTCCTGTAACACAAAAAAACAGCCTCCCCGCTGTCAGGGGTAAGCTGTCGTCGGAATTACTGCGATACTTTTACAAAATCAGCCGCCAAAAGCACATTTACCAGCGCTTGCGCAGAGAAAAGCCTTGGCCGCCTGTCTAAAAAAGGGCGCAGTAATCCCGTAAGCATGAATTGCTGCATGTTTTTGAGATGGAACTGCTGCTGCAAACCGGTACGTAGCCCAATCCGTTCATCCTGCGCCCTCCTTTCAAAATCTTAGTCCGTTATGAATTATTTACGCTGCTATTATAACACATCGCCTGCCGCTTTGCAAACGGTATCTGTCAATCTACTGATTTTAAAGACTCCGCCATATTGATTCTGTCCAGCTTCCCTGCCATAATCAGGTTTACTGCCCAGGTAAACAGGAATGTGAGCAGCGCGCTGAGCAGGTAGCTGACTGTCCTGACATGCACATCAAAGGATATCATATCGATGTCCACCTCGTGCATCACGTAGATGTGAAGCAGCTTCCCCAGCACAAGCCCCACCGCGCAGCCAATCGCCGTAAGCACCATGTTCTCCCGGAAGACATACGCTGCCGTCTCGTTCCTGAAAAAGCCCAGCACCTTAATCGTCGCAATCTCACGGATACGCTCGGTGATGTTGATATTGTTGAGATTGTACAGCACAATAAACGCAAGTGCGGCCGCACAGGCAATGACCACAAACACAATATAATCCATACTGCTCATCATGCTCGAAAAGCGCGCCAGCATATCCTGATTGACGGCCACCGCGGTTACGTCCGCCGCCTTCATCATAGCGGCGCCTGCGGCATGGACGTCCACATCCCCGGGCAGATTCACATAGACATTTTTGTATTCCGGCGCATCCAGCGCATTTTCGTAGGTCTCGCCGTTGATGTACACGTAATTATAAATATAGTTCTCGCAAATGCCTGTCACGACTGCCTGCAGCTCTCTGTGATTCTCGTCGTAAAGCCGAATCGTGTCCCCGATTCGGATGCGGCACCGCTGTGCAAGCTTATCGCAAATCACGGCCTCACCCGTACCCGGATACGCAATGGGCTCTCCGTCTTCGGTATGCAAATCAATATATGCCCCCAGCGCATCCGGCTGTGCTGCCACGATGAGATTCACCGCCTTCACGCTTCCGGCCGTCTCCAGATCCATCGTTGTCTCCATAACGACGGTATATTCCCCGCCGTATGATGCAATCAGCGCCGAAAGCTCCCCCGCGGCAAAAGCATCCTGCGCGCCGACGCCGCTCTTGAGCGTAATCCCCAGCTGGTAGGTCTGTATCTCCTCAAACTGCTGATTGGCAATGCTGGTTACCGAATCCTTTACGCCAAAGCCTGTCACCAGAAGGGCGGTGCACCCGCTGATTCCGATAACCATCATAAAAAACCGCCTCTTATACCGCACGATATTCCTGACGGACACCTTGTGCAGGAACTTCAGCCGCTTCCAGATAAAGGGCACATACTCCAAAAAAACCCTTCTGCCCGCTCTTGGCGCCTTTGGGCGCATCAGATTGGCCGCCGCCTCCTTAAACTCGTGCCGGCAGGACACCCATGTCGTTCCCATAGAACAAAGCAGGGACGCCGCAAGGCAGAATACGGCCGACGTCCAGTCAAATACATAGACAATCCCGCCCAGCCGGTACATCATCCCGTAAGCCATCCAGATTACCAGCGGAAACAGATGTATCCCCAGGAAATATCCCGCAACACATCCGGTCACGGCCGCGCTTCCGGAATAAAACAGATACTTCCCCATGATCTTCGCTTCGCCGTACCCCAATGCCCTGAGCACGCCAATCTGTGTCCGCTGCTCCTCCACCATGCGGTTCATGGTCGTCATGCAGACCAGAGCGGCCACCATAAAGAAAAAAACGGGAAATACATTCGCGATTCCCTCTACAATGCTGGAATCGCTCTCAAAGCAGACATACCCGATATTGGTATCCCTGCCCAGCACATAGGTATCCGGCTCCTCTATTTTGGCGATTTCCTCCCGCGCGTCCGCAAGCTCCGCCTCCGCCTCCGCGATTTTTTCCTCAAACTCCCGATACCCCTCGTTATACTCTTCCCAGCCTGCCGCAAGCTCTTCCCGCGCGTCCAAAAGCGCCTGCCTGCCGGTCCCGATTTCCGCATCCGCATCGGACAGTCTCCGCCGTGCCGCCGCGATTTTTTCCTCGCCCGCCGTAAACTGCTGCCTGGCCGCCTCTATCTCCGCGCGCGCTGCCGCAAGCTGTCCTAATGCCGCGCTTACATCCATCCCTGCCGCGGCCTGCCCCGCATAATACTGCTCCATGCCGGAAAGCTCCGCCTCCCGCGCATCCAGCTGCGTGCGTGAATCCGCGAGCGTGCGCGCCTCCCGGTCAAGCTGCGCCCGGTTCTGCGCAAGCGTCTGCTCCGACGCCGCAAGCGCTGCCTCCCCGTCTGCAAGCTCTGCCTCCCCATCCTCCAATTCCCGGAGAGCGTCCGCAAGCTCCGCTTCGGCGTCGGCCTTTTCAGATGCAAGCTCCTCCTCGGCGTCGGCAAGCTCCTCCCGGGCCTCTGCAACCACCGCCCGGTATCTGCGCGCGCCCTGTTCCTTACAATAGTCCTGCCACGCAGCCTCCCGCGCGTCGATATACGCGTCATATTCCTCCGAGTAAATCGGTGCGTCAGTATCAAGCTTCACATAAATCTCCGTGTAGTACTCCGTCGCAAATCCCTCCGGAAGCAGATACACGAAACCGCTCACGCTGCCATTCCCAAGCGGGGTATTCCCCCGCTCAAACTGAATATAGGCTGATGCCTGCGCCACACCGACAATCGTGTACTCTCTGTATGCGAAATGATCCAGATCCTCCTGCGCATTGTTGTCGGAAAGCACCAGCCTGCTGCCGACAGCGCTCCGGTCATAAAGATTAGAATCCACAATACACTCCGCCGCGTTTTCCGGCAGCCTTCCCGCCGTAAGCTGCACGCCGTTTATATTCGTCAACAGGGAATGGGCCTTCAAAACGCTCTCATTGCCGTCCGCGTCCAGATAAAGGATATCCGCCTCCACTGCGCCTTCCACCGCGCGTATATCCTCCTTCTGCGCCAGCGCACGCACATCCTCCTCCTCAAAGCCCAGCGTGGACAACAGCCGGTAATCATACAGCTGGTTTTCCTGTAAATATGCATTCGCGGATTCCACCATAACGGTTTTCGTAACCTTCAACCCCGCAAAAAAGCCGACCCCCAATGCGACAATCGCCCAAATCGCAAGATATCGTCCCAGACTTTGCCGGATTTCACGTAATGTTGTTCTTTTCATCATGGATTTCATCGCTTATCCCATCCCGTTACCATTCGATATCGTCGACCTTTACGATTTGCCTGTTCTTCACCATACTGACGATGGTCCCGCTTCTCACGGTGATAATCCGGTCGGCCATCGCGGTCAGCGCCTGATTGTGCGTGATTACAATCACGGTCTTGCCCTTCTCTCTGCAGGTGTCCTGCAGCAATCGCAGCACCGCCTTTCCAGTATTGTAATCCAGCGCGCCCGTGGGTTCGTCGCACAAAAGCAGCTTGGGGTTCTTGGCAAGCGCCCGTGCAATCGCCACCCGCTGCTGCTCGCCGCCGGAGAGCTGCGCGGGAAAATTGTTCATTCTGTCCTGCAGGCCTACCTCCCGCAGCACCTCGGCCGCATCCAGCGGATCTACGCAAATCTGGGCGGCAAGCTCCACGTTCTCCAGCGCGGTCAGATTCTGCACCAGATTATAAAACTGAAAGACAAAGCCGACGTCATGGCGCCGGTAGCCGGTGAGCCGGCGCTTGTTATACGCAGAGATTTCCTCGTCCTCCAGAAACACCCTGCCGGAGGAGAGCGTGTCCATCCCGCCCAGAATATTCAGTATCGTCGTCTTCCCCGCGCCCGACGCGCCCACGACCACGCAGAACTCGCCCTTTTCTATCTGAAAATTCACATCATGCAGCGCCTCTATCGACACCTCGCCGGTCTTATATATTTTGCCAACATTCTGAAATTCCACAAACGAACGCACCGCCAACTCCCCTTTGCCAAATAATGTTACTCTTATGATACCATGCGTATTTCACTCTTTTCTACAGTTTTATATTTTTTTCATAAAAAACCGATTCTGTGCTAACGCAGCTGCTTCATCGCCTCCTCCAGCGGCATTCCCTGTGCAATCGCGTCCTTTCTCGCCGCATTGACCTCCTGAATCCTGCGCATCTGCTCACCGGTGAGCGTATAGCCCTTCATTGCAATCAGCGTCGCCACCCATGCCGCCATCGGAATCACGCAGAACAGGAGAAGCACCACCACATGCATTCCGTCGGCGTACGGCGTGTTCCCGTCCGGCAGCACATGAATACCGATCAGCGCCAGCGCGACGCCGACAATGGTCGATCCCAGCGAGCTTACCAGCTTGTCCACCAGCGAAAACAGCGTTCCCATAATACCCGGAATATAATTTCCGGAACGATAGGTCTCATAATCCGAGCAGTCCGCCACCATCGGAATTGGCATGTCCGCCGTCGCATAGTACGCGCCGTATCCCACACCGAAGAACAGGACAAACAGCACGGTATACAGATTTACCGGGCGAAGGCTCAGATTCACCGCAGCCGCCCCGGGCTTCCACAAAAGCAGCAGCACAAGCACCCCCACGTACATCAGCAGCGCAAGACGCGTATAGCGCACCAGCGACGCCTTCTGCCCATGCTTTTGCGAGGTGCGCACTGTCAGCAGGAAAAACGGAACGGAAAAAACATACCCCACCACCATCATCGGCAGGTACAGGCTGTCGTAATTCCCCATCATCGCGCCATAAAGCATACACAGCACCGTCATGTTCGTGGCGATAGAAAAGGCCAGCTTACATCCTGCGCCTGCCACCATCAACCGCTGCAGCTCCCTGTTCGCCTTCAATATCGCCACATACTCTTTCAGCTTCACCTTCTCCTGCGCAGCCCCCACGCCAAAGAACGCCGGGCGGTCCTTCTCCCAGATGCCGGCAACGGCCAGAAGCGTCAGGACTGCCGAGATGGTAATGGACAGCGGAATCAGGACGTTAAAAAACGCCGCGCTGTTATAGCCACCCAGCCGCCCGCTCAAAATGGGCGCAAGCAGCTGAATCAGCCCCATTCCGATCAGACTTGCCACCGTATTAAATACGGTAAAAAGCGGCCGCTGCTTCGGATCATTGGTCAGGCAGGTCTGCCCCGAACGGGTGCAGGCCGTCTGAAAGGTATAGCCAATTACGTAGAGCGCATAAAAAAGTACAAAGCACACATATTTGACCCATGCCCTGTCCTCAGAAATAATCCGCGTTCCAAAATAAAGCAGAACGGAGGCGGCGGCCATGATGACATTGCCCAGTATCATATACGGCCGGAACTTGCCAAACCGCGTTGAGGTACGGTCGATCAGCGCCCCGATCACCGGATCGGTCACCGCGTCAAAAAGGCGCATTACCGTCACCATTGTCGTCGCAAACATCAGGGCCAGTCCCAGCACTCCGTTTGCATAGTACGCAATAAAATTCAAGGTAAGAATATAATAGACATTTGTCGCGCCGTTGTTCATCGGGAACAGAATCAGCTGATAAACCTTTGCCCGATTCAGCGCCGCGCCCGTCCCCGCTTTTCCATTCTCCATATCTACCGCCCTTTCCGGATCCCTGCTATTTTTCGGCATCCCTCCATGCCCTGTATGCGTCCGTCCGTTTAAATTTCTGCCGCTTCACGATCCACAAAACGAGCGATACCGCAAACAACAGGCTAAATACCACCGCGCCCGTTTTGAAAAGCTTCACAATCAGAATATCCGTCTTTTTAATCCTGGTGTCGGCGCTCACGCCGTTCATGCCTGCCGAATTCACAATGGAATACAGGTTTTGATGGCAGGCCTCGCGCATCGCGGTCACAATAACGGCGTCCTTTTTGTACTTTGGAAGCTGGTTTGTCACCAGCGGGAGCATCGCGTCAAAGGTCGATATGCCGCCGGCCATCAGTCCGTCCACGCCGTTCACATAGGAGGTCAGCACGTTATCCGTGATATTTAAGCCGATTTTCCCCCACTCCCCGCGCAGAATATCTGTCATCAGGCCTTTATTGGCGCCGGACCAGACAGCGCCCCAGCGGGTATAGGCAACCATAACGCCTGCGTCCGCCTCCTCAACCGGCGCCTGAAACGCTTTCAAATAAATCTCCCTTGCCGCCTGCTCGCCCAGCCACACGCCAAGTCCGATACGGTCCTGCTCACAGTCGTTGAGCGCAAAATGCTTTAATACGACGAAGATGCCCTTGTCGGCCATTCCCTGTACCTCGTATTTGCCCATCTCCCCCGCAAGAAAGCCGTCCTCTGAATAATATTCAAAATTGCGGCCGCCGTAAGGCGTTCTGTGGGTATTCGCGCCGGGTCCGTAAAGGCACGCAATATCCGCGGCAATACAATTGTTTCCGATAACACGCCCTATCTCATAGAGCAGATCCGTGTTAAAGGTTGCCGCCATCACATCCTCCGAGGTAAACGCCGTCGCCTTTAACGCTGTCTTTCCATCTGACACATCTGTCGTAAACAGGGAAGCCGTAAGCCCCTGCGGCCCGTTCTCATCACGGGTTCCCGGCGCCTGTATCGACTCTATCGGCATCGTCCAGTGAAATGAATCGCCGATTAGGGAAACCATCTCGTCAAACGTCATCTGGTCAAGCAGCTGCTCCCACCTGGAATCGTCGTAGGGCGCTCCCCTCAGCTCCACAAGCTTCATGCCGTTCTTTGCGCCCAGGGTGGGCATCTCTGCTGCCGCGTAATCCTCCGGCCGGTACTGCACATCCTGCAGCGCCGCGCTCAGCGTATCCGTCAGTGTCAGCTGGAGGATTTCCGTGGGGAGGGTTCCCGTCCAGTCCTTCCGTGACAGATACGTGATCTTTTCCTTCACCGCGTCCGTCATATTGATGTCCGAGCCGGAAAGCCGGTTTTGAATGGCCGTTCCGTTTTGTGTAACCGCATAGGTCTGCGCGTCAAAGGAAGGATTGTTCCACTGATACACGAGCATGCCGTCTCCGGGCGCATCCATGCGGTTTGACGTATTGGCCGGCGTAAAGCCCTTCGCCGCCAGCACGTTGTTTACAGCCTGATGGGCGTCCGCCGCACAGGTCAGGTAATAGTCCCCGGCGTCCAGTATATAGGTGCCTGCGCCGTATGCGTCAAAGGATGCCAGCTCCCGTCTGTCCACAACGCATTCCACCGTCTGGCTCTCCCCCGGCTGCAGGAGCTTCGTCTTGGTAAAGCCGGCCAGTGAAACTGCTGCCTTCTCCACGCCGTTATCCTTGTCGTACTGGGTATACGGGCTGGATGCATACACCTGTACTGCCTGCTTTCCGGCCATGTCTCCGGTATTTGTCACGGTAAGCCGGATGCGGAAGGCGTCCGCTGCCGCGTCATATACCGTCTGCATATCGCTGTGGGCAAATTCCGTATAGCTCAGCCCATACCCGAACGGAAATGCGACAACGTCCCGGTACGCGTAGTCGCCGGCGTTTCCGGTGCCCATAACATAATCCTCGTAACGTGTCTCGTAATATTTATATCCGACGTAAATCCCTTCCTGATAAACCATATAGGTGCTCGCATTCTCCGGTATCACGCCCTTTTCGAAGCCCGCGTATACGGTCGGGACAAAGTTTGCCATCGCCGGCGCGGAATAGTTGTCATAGCAGTACGTGTCCGCAAGGCTTCCCGACGGATTGACCCTGCCCGCCAGAATATCCGCCACTGCGTCGATTCCGGAAATGCCCACGTCGCCAATCCACAGGCAGGCATCCACGCCGTATGCGTTCTCTTTCAAAAAGTCCACCTGAAGAGTGTTTGCGGAATTGATCAGCACAATGATTTTGTCAACCGTACCTGCGCGCTTCATCGCCGCTATATTTTCCATCAGCTCCTGCTCGTCCGCATTTAGCGCAAGATAGTTGTCCTCCAGAAAGGTAAGGTCCGCACCTTCGCCGCCCACGCGGGATATTGTGACGATTGCCGCGTCTCCATAGTCTGCCACGGAGGCCTTTACATCATCCGTATAGCGCTCCCACGGCAGCTCGGATACCTTCGCGGCGTCCATCGACACCATGCCGCCGACCTTGCGCAGATAAGGCGCGTTTTCCTCACTCAGGTAGAAATCCCAAAGCTCCGGGTTCACCGTCATGCCGGAAGCCTCCAGTGCACCCCTGAGCGTGTTTGCCGTCGACGCGTCGATATTGCCCGACCCGGTGCCGCCATATACCAGATTCACCGACGAGTTGGAAAAGCAGCTCACCCTTGCGCCTTCCTTCAACGGAAGCGCGCCGTTTTCGTTTGTCAAAAGCGCTGCGCCCTCCGCCTCCACCAGCTCGCACAGCTCCAGTCCATAGGCAAGCATTTCCGTCTCCGAATCAAAATCCAGTTCAAAATATACCGCATTCGGATCCTTTTCAAAATGATTGAAGGTCCCGCCTACAAATATAGACAGTGAATTGTCAAAGATGCTTGTAAACACCGCGCCGATAATCAGCAGCACCGCAAGCGGCAGGCTAAACCACGTCAGCCATTTCCACGGCCTTACCGCCCTGCTGCGCGCTTTTTTATAAGCTCTCTTTTTTTCCCTGATTTCCTTCTTCTTTTCTTCCATATCTCCCTCCCTGTCTCGTGCGCTCCTGCCATTTATATCCAGTTTTTGCTGCTGCTCTTTTTTACCTTATATTCCGGTCTTGGCCACAGCGTCCTGTAAAGCACCGCGGCGTCGCTTAAGCTGCCCGCGCGCGCCTCTATCCGGTTTTCCTTCTCCAGCCTTACCCGAAACCGAAACGCGTGCGCGCCTTTTTGGGTCCCGACCAGCCGCCCGTTACAGTAGAGCGATACCTCCGGCTGATTCGAATATACCGTCACCGTTGTCGTCCGCTCCGCACGGTACCGGTAACGTTTACCGCACAGGTGCACAAACGGCTCGGCGCTCCACCATGCCTTATAGATATAAAAGCTGTCCTTTTTTATGCTGCGGTCAAAGGTCACCAGCCCCTTGTGGTTCATACCCGGCTCCCCGCCCTGGTCCCTGGCATCCGCCGCAAAATCAAACATATTCCAGACGTAGGTTCCCCACAGGAACGGATGCCGCTCAAAGCACTGCAGCATGTATTCGTGGTACTTCGCCTGATACTCCTCCGAGTGGTCGCCGCGCCGCGGTCTCGCACTGTGAAGGTTGGGCATTCCCTCCGCACCGTACTCGGAATAGCCAAGCGGGCGGCGCGGATACCGCCAATGATAGAACCGCATAAACCAGTCGTTCAAAAACAGCCCCGGCACATACCAGCCCAGATACAGATTCCACGCCACAAGGTCGGTGATTTTTGTCACCGGGTGAAACGGATGGCACATAGCATAGCACGCAAGCGTTGTCGGCCTTGACGGATCCATTTTTTTCACCATCGCCTGAAGCCTGCGGTGATTATCCAGCATATCCGCTCTGTCCTTACCGGAAATCGTAATCTCGTTGGACAATCCCCATGTCACGATGCAGGGGTGGTTGAAATTCTGCGCAATCAGCTCCCGCATCTGAAAAAAGGTATTCTCCCGTCCCTCAGGCATATGCTCTGAAATATAGGGTATCTCCGCCCACACGACCATGCCGTACCGGTCGCACAAATCGTAAAAATACTGGCTGTGCTGATAGTGGGCAAGACGGATTGTGTTTGCGCCTACCTCGCGAATCAGCGCCATGTCCGCATCCATCTGCGCCTCCGAAACGGCGTTGCCTATTCCCTTAAAATCCTGATGCCGCGCGACGCCGCGCAGCGGATAGGAGGCTCCGTTCAGGAAAAAGCCTTTGTCCGCGTCGACAAAAAAGGTACGGATACCACAGGGAATCGTGACTTCATCGATCACGGCGCCGTCCTGCACCAGCTGCGCCTCCAGCCGGTACAGATACGGGTCCTTCACGCCGTTCCACAGATGCGCATCCGGTATCTCCATTACGGCCTTGCAGCCCCGGGCACGCCCGGCCACGGCGCCCTGTGCGTCCCGAAGCGTATACACGGCCTCTATGCCCAGGGCAGCCAAATCTTCCCGGTTCGTGCGCGCACTGATGTGAAGGACGCCTGTTTTCCCCCGGACCTTTGTGCGCACCCGTATCCCGTTTCCGCCGTAATGATCCAGGTCAAAATGCACGCCGGGCACAATCAGGAGCTCCACATCGCGATAAATGCCGCCATAGAACGTAAAATCCGCCACCTGAGGATAGACCTGCCTGTTTTTACTATTATCTGCTTCTACCGTCAGTGTATTCGTCTCCCGCAGCTTATCGGTCACATCTACCCGAAAGGCTGCGTAGCCGTTGTGGTGTGTACAGACGCATTCGCCGTTCCAGAGCACGCGCGCGCTGGCGTTGACGCCCCCAAACTGCAGATACACCCGCTCTTTTTCTCCGAAGTCCGGCCGCGCAATCTGCCGTTCATAGGTACAGACGCCTCTATAGTAATCGTTGCCGCCGTCCTGGCCGTCCAGCGCATTCCATGTATGCGGCAAATCCACCGTGCACGTTTCGCCCTCCTTGGAGAACGTCCAGGCCTTCATTATTTTTTCCGTTCGTCTCATGCTTACTCCTTTTCGGCGCGGCTGCAGCTTACAGCTCCTGCAGTACCTTCCTGACCGCACCTGCTCCCGCAATCATTTTCTTAAAATAACCGCATACGGCCTCTGCCATTCCGATTTCATACAAATCTACGCCGAAAATATCCTTTCGCCGCAAAATCGGCCGAAGCTTCTCTTCCACGTCCGTCGATTCCCCAAGCGTGATTCCCGCAACATAGGGGCACACCTCGTCCAAAAGCGGGTCCGGGCTGAGGGTAAAGCGCTTCCCGGTATCATCCACCGCCATCAGATAGCGCAGCCACCCCGCAAACACGACGGGAATCCTTGTCAAATCGGTGGTTTTCAGCGTGTCGGAGGCGTGGTATGCCTTGATGGTCTCCCCGAACCGGATTGCCAGCTTCTGCGAAGTATCGGTCGCAATCCGCTGCGGCGTATCCGGCATAAACGGATTGGGAATCCGGACATTGAGCACCGTATCGATAAACTCCTTCGGGTCCAGTACGCCGGGATTGACCACCACCGGCAGTCCCTCCTGATAACCGATGGCTTCCACCAGCTTTTTCAGCTCCGGATCCTGCATCTCTTCAGATATTTTCTCATATCCGAGCAGACAGCCGAATACCGCCAGAGTCGTGTGCAGCGGATTCAGACAGGTGCATACCTTCATCTTCTCCACCTTATCCACGGTACTGCGGTCCGTAAACATCAGGCCGCCCTTCTCCAGCGCGGGCCTTCCGTTGGGAAACGCGTCCTCTATCACAAGATACTCGCATTCCTCCGCATTGACAAACGGCGCTACATAGGTGTTCTTTGAGGTCACTACCGGCTCCAGCCCTTCAATTCCGTCCTTCTCCAGTATCGCCTCCACGGACGCGTCCGGTCTTGGGGTGATCTTGTCGATCATCGTCCACGGGAAGCTCACCTTCTCCTTTGTATTCACGTAATCCAGAAAGCCCGGCTCTACCAGTCCGTTTGCCGTCCACTGCTTTGCAAAGGCATGTACCGCATCGTACAGCTTATCGCCGTTGTGGGAACAGTTGTCCATGCTGACCATGGCAACCGGCTTTTCCCCCGACCGGTAACGCGCATACAGCAGCGCCGCCACCTTTCCGATATAGCTCATGGCCTTGGCCGGACCTGCGGCAAAATCGGCCTCCACTGCCGGAAGCGTGTTTCCCTTTCCGTCCACAAGGCTGTAGCCCTTTTCTGTGATGGTAAACGTTACCATCTGCAGCGAATCCTTTGAGAAGATTTCCTCCAGCCGCTGAAATTCCGCCTTATTCTCCGAATCAAGCACACAGGTCTCCAGTATGCTCCCCACCACGGTCTTCTCCACCGTGCCGTCCGCCTTCAGCGTGACCAGAATGCTCAGATCATCATGCGGACGGTACATCCGCTCGATAATCTCATAGTCAAAGCCCTCAACCGCCACCAGGCCGCGGTCCAGCACGCCCTCGTTCAGCAGCCTCTGAACAACGTTTGCCTGGAACGCGCGAAACAGATTGCCCGCCCCGAAATGCACCCAAAACGGATTTTCCTTTGTCGCGGCCGCAGCGCCCGCACGGTCAAACGTCGGGAGGCTGTAGCCCTTTTCTTCCCACTCTGCGCGGTTTTTCAACCCGCTGCTGCTCAACTCAATCATGCTGTCCCGCTCCTTTCTCAATTGCTTCCCACAATCCGTTCAAATAAGCCGCACCGAGCGCCCTGTCGTAAAGCCCGTAGCCCGGCATCGCCACCTCGTCCCATATCATGCGTCCGTGATCCGGGCGGATAGGGCCTTCGAAACCGATCTCATACAGCGCCTTCATAATCTCATACATGTCAAAGGTGCCGTCCGAGGAAAGGTGCGCGGCCTCCTCAAAGTTTGTCGGCGTGATAAACCTCAGATTCCGGACATGCGCAAAATGAATCCTGCCCTTTAAAGAGCGAATCATATCGGGAAGGTCGTTGTCAAGGTTGGTGCCGTAGGAGCCGGAGCAGAAGGTAACGCCGTTGTGCGGGTTGTCCACCATCTCCATCATGCGCAGGATGTTTTTCTTGTTGATAATGATGCGCGGCAGCCCGAATACGCTCCACGCCGGATCGTCGGGATGAATTGCCATATTGATGTCATACTGGTCGCATACCGGCATAATCTTTTCCAGAAAATATTTCAGATTTGCAAACAGCTTCTCATCGTCAATATCCTTATAGAGCGCAAACAGCTCCTTCACATGCTCCATCCGGTCCGGCTCCCAGCCGGGCATAATCGTCCCGTTCGTGTCGCCCGCAATGGATTCGAACATCCGCTCCGGATCCAGCGCGTCCACGGCCTCCTGCGTATACGCAAGCACGGTTGACCCGTCCTCGCGCACCCGCGCCAGCTCCGTCCGAGTCCAGTCAAACACCGGCATAAAGTTATAGCATACAAGATGAATATTCTCTTTCCCGAGATTTTCCAGCGTCTCGATGTAATTGGCAATATACGTTTCCCGCTCCGGCGCGCCCGTTTTAATCGCGTCGTGGATATTTACGCTCTCGATTCCCGCAACATGCAGGCCTGCCGCCTCCACCTCTTCCTTCATCGCGCGTATCCGCTCGCGGCTCCACACCTCTCCCGGCGCCGTATCGTACAGCGTCGTGATCACGCCCTTTACGCCCGGAATCTGTCGAATCTGCTTCAGCGTAACTGTGTCAAATTTGCTCCCGTACCATCTGAGTGTCATCTCCATAACTGTTATCCTTCCTTCCCATTTTTAATAAATTATCCTGTAAATAGCTTATTTGGGTGCTATTCTTCTATTATTATACAAAGTCCTTTGAACTGCCGCCATTGGCACGCTTGTGATGTACATTGCAAATCTTGCGGTGTTGCCCCGTCTCTGCCCCGGCCGCATACGCCGCCGTCAATTGAAAGCGCCTTTGATTGATAACACATTTATTATGACCAGCATTCGGCAAAAGTACGCATGACTTATTCACTTGGTTTATTACAACAAAAGCGAAGCTTTTTCGCTCCGCTTTTGTTGTAATATTTTGCAATGTCCCTTTCCTGTTCCGGCGTCTCTTAGCTCAAAAACTGATGCAGCACGCTCATAAGCAGCTCAATATCAAGCGGCTTGGCGATATGAGCGTTCATACCGCTCTTGAGCGCCGCCTCTTTATCCTCCTCCATGGCGTTGGCCGTCATTGCGATAATGGGCAGTGTCTTTACATCCTGGCGCTGCATCGCCCGGATTGCCTTGGTAGCCTCGTAGCCGTTCATAACCGGCATCTGCACATCCATCAGCACTGCGTCGTAATAGCCCTCCGCGGCATTCTCTATCATAGAGACGGCGTCCGTTCCGTCCGGTGCGGACTCAATCTCAAATCCGGCTTCCTCCAGGATGACTTCGGCAATCTCGCGGTTCAACTCAACGTCCTCCACCAGCAGGAGCCTTTTGCCGCTGTAATCGGTCTGCGTCCAGACGGTATCCCCCTTCGGCTGCATATGGTCCCCGATATTGTTTGCCGCCAGCAGCGCCGCCTTTAAATCGGACATAAACAGCGGTTTGGCACAAAACGCCGTAACGCCCGCCTCTTTCGCCTCCTCCTCAATATCGGTCCAATCATACGCAGTGAGGATAATAATAGGCGCATCCTGTCCCACGACACTGCGGATTTTCTTTGCGGTCTCAATACCGCTGGTCTCCGGCATCTGCCAGTCGATGATGTAGGTATGGTAAGGATCCCCCTCGTCGTGGGCGGACTGGGCGTGATATGCCGCCTCTCTGCCGGATGTCGTCCATTCGGCGCGCAGTCCAATGCTTTTGAGCATCTTGCTGACGCTGTCACAGACGTTAAAATCACCGTCTACGACCAGTGCGCGCAAGCCCTCCAGCTCCTTGATCTGTTCCGCGCTCTTTTCTATATCCTGAAGCTGCAGCGGAAGCTTTACCGTAAAGGTGCTCCCTTTACCGACCTCGCTCTCTACGGTGATTTCGCCGCCCATCATATCGATAATGCTCTTCGTAATCGCCATGCCCAGCCCGGCGCCCTGTATGCCGCTTCTCGTGGCCGTCGTTTCCCGCTCAAACGGCTCAAAAATATGCTCTACAAACTCCCGCGACATGCCGATGCCATTGTCCTTGATGACAAAAATGTATTCGCCCCATCCATGCTTAAACGTCGTGTGCTGCATAATGCGGAAGCTCACAGTTCCGCCTGCCGGCGTATATTTCACGGCATTCCCCATCAGATTAATGAAAATCTGATTCAGCTTGAGCGGATCCGCGATTACATCCTCATTGGCTACCTCAAAGGTATCGATAAACATCTCAAGCCGTTTTGCCTTTACCTGCGGCTGTATGATATTTACCAGATTGTGCATCAGCTCGGGAATATTGCATTCCTGATTATGTATTTGAAGCTTTCCGCTCTCGATACGGCTCATGTCCAGAATATCGTTGATCAGTCCCAGCAGATGATTGCTGGAGGAGAGGATTTTCTGGAGACAGTCGCGCACCTGATCCGTACGGTCCATATGGCTGGCCGCAATCGTCGCAAAGCCGATAATGGCATTCATCGGCGTGCGGATATCGTGGCTCATGTTCGACAGGAACGTCGTCTTGGCCTGATTGGCATGCTGCGCCTGCATCAGCGCGTCCTGCAGCGCCTGCGTCTGCTCCCGCTGCTTCCTGACCTGATCGGTGACATCCCGCGATACTACCATGGCGATAAGATCTCCGGTATCCTCGTCCTGCGTCATAATGAAGGACTGGCGGACGCACAGCGGCGCGCTGTTATTCATTCCGCCCCAGTAATCCACATCCACTTCCATATTTCCCTGTTCAAACTGGTCCTTCAGGTAATCCACGTCCACTACTGCCGCATAATCCTCCTGCGATTCCGGCAGAACAAACTGCCCCCAGTTCTCAAAGCATTCCGAAGCCTTACACGGTGCGGACAGCCCTGCCCGCTCTAACAGCGAGATTTCTTCCTCCCCGCTCATACAGGTAACGTCCTGTTCAATCCGGTCTTTTGTCAGATTGCACTCAAAAGCACTGAAGGAATTGGACATAATCGCGATCCGGTACTGGCGTTCCTTGCGGTTTAGCACCGCGCGCTCCCTCTGCTCACGTATTTCCTTCTGCTTCAATTCCGTGATGTTCTGACGGACATATAATACCCTGACGGGCTTCCCGTCCCTGCGCTCCAGGCATACTGCGATCAAATGCTCCCAGTCCTCCTTGCCCTGACGGGAAACATGGCACTCGAAAACGACGGAATCCTTCGCACGAAGGCTCTCCCTGATCGTGTCAATCTGACAGAACTGACGATAGGCCTCTTTGTCCTCCTTACCGATAACATCCTGCGCATGAAGCTCTATTATTTCACTGTATACGCCGTCCATCGGAATACGGCTGTTGAGCGGCTCTCCTCCCGCCAGATAAGAATAGCGGTCGTTTTCCAGATCTGCCACCAAATAGCGTGAGGCAAACAGGATGTTTACGCCGCGCAGCACATCGCCGATAAACTTATTCTCCGTTTCCAGCTTCTTCCTCTGGCTTCCCGCGCGGACCACCAGAAAAGCAATATAGATCACAAACAGAACCAGCAGGCTGATTTCCAGCATGACGCCTGCCTTATTGGCGCGCCCCAGCATTGTCTGCGTGATATTCTTGGGAAATGCCTGCACGAGAACGTAATCGTACCCGGGCAGATCCATCACACAGAGATTGTCTGTTTTACACCCTTCGCTGCACAGAAGCGCCGCCCCGCCGCCATCCGTAAACACTGTCCGGGCCGCTCTGGCAGTCCCGGCGTCAATCACGCCTGCCCCTGTCAGGGCATCAAGTAAATCGCCGCTGTAGGCCTCCTTTGAGGAGCTGGCAATCACCTGGCCCTCCTGCGTACAGAGAAACACATCCGCCGCCTCGCCAAAATAGCTGGCAGTGAGCATATCCCGCAGATAGTCCTCCGCAAAATACAGTCCCAAAAACATGCCTTTTATAGTCGCATCCCGATATACGGGCGCATAAAAAACCATCATCGGCTTGCCCGTAAGCCTGGATTCCGCCACGGTTTCAAGACCGCTCTCTCCCTGCATGCCGCGGATAAAATAATTTCTGTCCGAGCTGTCGTTGGTGTCTCCGTTGGCGGCAAGATTCACACCGTCCGCATTGGTAAAGCGTATGGCGTCAAACGTTGTATTCTCCTCAAGCTCCCTGAGCAGCTGAGAATTAATCTCCGAAGAATTTCCGCTCATGCTGACCAGGCCGGCGCTGTTTTGGATGCGCTGCAGCGCGTTGTCAAATTCGCTCTCAATGCGTTTCGCCGTCTGTCTGGCGCAGTCCTCCGCATAGACTCTGTTTTGTTCCTGAATCCGCGCCTGATTCTGCGTTGTATAGACATAAAATAGAACGAGTACGACAGTCAGGAATACGAATGCGTAAACCACCGGCTGCCAGGTTTTGTGCTGTTGTCTCATCTGATTCGGCGCAATATATTCTGTCGGCCAAAAGCCGGAAGAATGCAGCTGCGCCATCACCTCCTCCTCTGGGATATTGCCGCAATTACTGTATCCTTATGCCCATGCGGGCGGTATACTGTCTATCGACATTATACAATAATTGCTGCCGCAATTACTGTATCTTTATGCCCATGCGGGCACTATACTGTCTATCGACATTATACTATAAAAACCATGTCCATATCAAGTACTGCATTTGTTTCCCGGCGGACGGGCGCATCCGGTTCCATCCCGCTCTTCCGGTATTTTCCAGGCGTTACGCGAAACACCTCTTTGAATTTGCGGCAAAAATAACCGGTATTTTCGAAGCCGGTATCCCTGGCAATCGAGGAAACGCTGTTCTGTGTCGTAACAAGCAGCTTCGCAGCGCATTTCAGCCTGTAATTGACCAGATAATTTACGGGGGAAGTATGGATATTTTTGTTGAAAATATTCAATACGCTGCTTTTGCTCAACGTCACGGTATTCGCAATGTCCTCCAGTGTGATGGGATACGAATAATTTTTATGGATATACTGCAGCATAATCTGAAGCTGGGCCTGCGCCCGTACCGTGGACCGCGGGGCGCAAAGCCTTTGCGGTATATCCGTATTCTCATACATTGTACGCCACACCTTCAAAAGCTGCTCCACAGTCTGTATCTCACTCACCGCTTCGGCTTCCTGAAGGGCAAATACAGAAAGCAGTGCGTTTAAAAACTCCTTTTGCCCGGCGTCTTCACCGGAAAATATAAGGTACTCTATCGGCGAATCCAGAACCGGCTGTATGTACTTGCGGTACAGCAGGCTCCCCTCCGCCGCAAGCAATGACGGAGAGAATACGATATTTGGAATAACGGCGCTCTGCGCCGCCTCAAATCTGTGCAGCACCTGAGAATTGATGAATACGCCGGTCCCGGCGCTTATACTGTACCTGCCGCCGCCAATCAAAAATTCCGCCGTTCCTTTCTCCATAAACACAAATTCAACCTCCGGGTGCCAGTGCCAGTCGATACAATGAAAGTCAAACTGCCAGATGTCCTCCAGATAATATTGGAACGGATACTCCTCGCTTCCGTGGCAGATCCGTTCCCGCAGCGATTCATCCGTTACAATTTTGCTGTAGCCGCTATGAAGTGTCATAGGCCCTCCTTTTTTGATTTGCGATATTGTGTAATATTTTTGCGATATATTGTCTTGATTTATACCTTTATATACCATATAATGCAATTTATTGCAACAATGAAAGGAATGGATACCTATATGGCTCAGAATTACAAAAAAACACTGGCAGCCTGTTACCTTGGCTTTATCACACAGGCAATCGCCGCAAACTTTACGCCCCTGCTTTTTCTGAAATTTCATAACGATTACGCAATTCCGCTGGGAAAAATCGCGCTTATTTCCACCGTATTTTTTCTCACCCAGCTGGTCATAGACGTTCTGTGCTCTTATTTCGCAGACCGCATCGGATACCGTAAATGCGCCGTGGCTTCGGAGCTATGCTCGGCGGCCGGGCTGATCGGCCTTGCCTTTTTGCCGGAGCTTCTGCCAAATCCGCTGAGCGGCATTATCGTCAGCGTCATTATCTACGCAGTCGGCAGCGGTTTAATCGAAGTATTGGGCAGCCCGATTGTGGAGGCCTGCCCTTTTGAGCACAAGGAGGCGGCCATGAGTCTGCTGCACTCCTTTTACTGCTGGGGCTCGGTAGGCGTTATCCTGCTGTCTACCGCTTTTTTCGCTGTCTTCGGCATTGACAGCTGGCGGTGGCTCGCCTGTATATGGGCGCTTATTCCGCTTTACAATATCTATAATTTTGCGACCTGTCCTATCCAGCATCCTGTGGAGGACGGTAAAGGCATGAGCATACGCAGCCTGCTGCGGGTGCCGTTATTCTGGATATCGATTATCCTTATGGTGTGCGCGGGCGCCTCCGAGCTGTCGATGGCGCAGTGGGCCTCCGCATACACCGAATCTGCGCTGGGGTTATCCAAGGCAATGGGTGATTTGGCAGGCCCCTGCATGTTTGCGGTAACGATGGGCGTCAGCCGCGTGATTTTTGGAAAATATGGCGACAGGCTGGATTTGATGAAATTTATGATCGGCTCCGGATTCCTGTGTCTGCTCTGCTATGTGACAGCTTCTGTATCAGACAATGCCGTTATCGGGCTGGCAGGCTGCATTGCGTGCGGATTTTCCGTCGGCATTATGTGGCCGGGAACGATCAGCATCTGTTCCGAAAGGCTTCCCGGCGGCGGAACTGCCATGTTTGCCCTGCTTGCCATGGCCGGGGATCTTGGCGGCGCATTCGGTCCGGGGCTGGTCGGCAGCATCACCCAAAATGCGGGCAACGACCTGAAAAAGGGCATGCTTGTCGGATGCCTTTTCCCGCTGGTATTGATTCTGTCCCTCTTTATACTCAGGGGGCTGCGGCAGCACAGGCAGCGTTAATAAGCATCCGCTACAATCGTAAACTCGCCCGGTATCTTTTCATTGGTCCATGCGGGATGTTCATCAAATCGTCTGAGCGTAAAGCCGCTTGCGATAACCGCGTTTATAATCTCGCTGACGGTATACTTCCTGTAACTGCACCTGGGCATCTGCTGCCGGATGCTTTCGTCAAAAAATCGGGCATGCGCCATTTCTCCCTCAAAAACCTCCGTCGAGAAGTAGCCCATGGCCGGCTGCTCAAGCTTTAATATATCCGCTATCTTCGTAAACGGATGAAAATCGCTGCATATCATTTTGCCGCCCTTTTTCAGCAGGGAAAACATTATTTCCATGAATGCGTCAATATCATGGAAATAATGCAGTACACCCCCTTCCATAAACACCACGTCAAAATAATTTCCGTACCTTGCCCTGTCGATTTCAAGTACGTCGCATACTTCAAAATTGAGCGCAACCTGTGCCGCTGCCGCAACCTCAAGCGCATATTTCTTATTGTCCTCCGAAATATCAAAGACCGTAACCTCTGCCCCCAGCACAGCCAGGGGAACGGCCTTTTTGCCGCAGGAGCCGCATATGTTTGCTACTTTAACGCCGCTGTAGGCATCAAAATAATCCGAATACCTTTTCAGCATTCCGACCGGATTTTCCAGGTCTCTTTTGGCCCTGTCTGCCGGCGCGCCGGACTGCTTCACCCAAAATTCGTACGCGTTATACTCCCATGCCTTTTTGTTTTGAACACTGTAATCAACCATCCCTGCTCCTCCTTGTACGTTACTTTACTGAGAAAACATACCCGCAATTAAGGGTACCCGGAATTTGATTATACCACTTCCGGCCCCTGCTTACCACTAAAATACAAGGTATGACAGCGCTCCCTCCTGCGCTTTCGGCACGGATAAGATTTTTAAACTGCGCTTTATTAAATCCTTCTTTCGTTGTATAATATACATACGAACCCCTTATCCGTTAAGGGCAATCACAGTGAAGGAGGAATGGTCTATGAGACGAAAGATGCGCGCATTATATAAAAACGGAGTCCTAAACGGCTTTGCCCATGCAGAATAGCAGGCATATAGCACTCTGTATGGGCAGCTGACACTATATGTTCTGCTGTTTCTGCACTTTATTTATAAACAGATAAATAAGGAGTGGCAGATATGAAATATGTAAATGCAGCAGAAATATTGCCGGAACGGTTATTGAGAGAGCTCCAGACATATATCGACGGAAGCGTGTTGTATATTCCCATGTCATCGTCGAAAAAGGAATGGGGAGCCAGGAGCGGTTCCCGTATATTTTATGAGGAACGAAATAAAGAAATAAAAAGACGCTACAAAGAAGGCTCTTCCGTCGACATGCTGGCCAGGCAGTACAGTCTGGCGCACAGCACTATTAAAAAAATTATATACGGATAATCGAAGGACGCTTGCCTTAGAAACGGCAGGCGTCTTTTGCGGTGATTTTATTTATAACAATTCTTGCCGCTTTTATCTTCGTTCCGCATTTGCTAAAATAAAAAGGCAGACACTAAAAAACAAAAGGCACGCGGAAATGAAGGGAAGTATGAAAGACATTGCAGCAAAGCCGTTTCAATTTATAAGGGAGACTATCGTAATGGCAGATTTGGAACAAAGAAACCGGAAAATAATCGACGCCGTCATTCATAAAGCAAACGCCATGTATCCGGGCACGCTCGCCTTAATCGGCATATACGGTTCTTTTATGACGGGGGATATTCACGAAAAGTCCGATTTGGACTTGCTCATTCTAATCAATGATAACAGGGGGTGGCAGCTGGGGTGCGCCTTCATACAGGATGACCTGCAGGTCGGACATGACATTTACTGCACCACATGGGAGCAATTACAGGCTGATGCCCGATATGAACACCCGAACATTTCAAAGCTGATGGACGCTAAAATCGTTTATTGCGCAGCTGAGCAGTATAAAGAACGGCTGGAGGCATTACGACAAAAGGCAGGCAGTATTTTGGCGGCGCCTTTTTCGAAGGAGGATTACGAAAAAGCGGAAAAGCACTTAAGGGAGGCGGAACATTACTACACGGCAGCAATGATTTCAGAGCATAAAACAGAGGCGGCAGCTGCAGCCGGCAGCGTCATTTATTATGCTGAGAATGCAATCGCAATGTTAAACAAACAGTATTTTCATTACGGAGTGAAGCGTGCTTATGAGGAGCTCAACGCAATGCGCTGCAGGCCGGAATCGCTCTGTGACAGGATAGACCGTATAATCTCGGCAGATTCGATTTCCTCTGTAAAGGAGCATCTAACCCTGCTTATGAAGGAGACCACCGCCGTGTTCCATCAGGTTAAAGAAACGATTGCGCCACAAAAGAGCCCGGTTAGCGCGGATGCGCTTGCCGGCACCTACGAGGAAATGTATTCGAATTGGCGCAGCAAAATGTATGCGGCAGCCCGAACCGGAGACAGGCATCTTGCGTTTATGAGCCTGATCAGTTCAAATGCAATGTTTCTGGAAATCGGCAGCGAGGTGGAGATGAACCGGTATGATGCCCTGGAGGGCTGGGATGCACAGGATCTGCACAGAACCGCAAAGGAATATGACGATCTTTTGAACGCGTATCTGCGGGAGTACCAAAGCGCGGGAATCCATCCAAAGCATTATTCTGATATAGACGCGTTTGCGCTTGATTATGAGACCATTTATCCCCCACAACCATGACAGCAGCCCGGCCGCAATGCGCCCGGGCTGCTTTGCCTTACCACTCCGAGGTTACATATTTTTGCATGATATCATCCGGTATTTCAATCTCATATTCGCAGGTCAGATCTCCGTTCAAAACCGAACGGACCACTTTACCCGTCAATTCTCTGCCCAAAAATGCCTCTGCGAAATTCATTACATGGCCCAGGCTGCAATTACATAAAGCAGATGACACAACATTTTCTGATAAGACAGACTCCTTTGCAAAGGGACAGTTGCAAGCGTGATATCGTTTCATTTTTTCATCGGCGGCGTTTAAATACGCTTCCATAAACTCCTTATGAGCCCATTCACATTGAGACGGATATAAACCATGCCTCACCTTGCATAATATTTTCTTCAAGGCTTCTTTATCTGTCATTTCCTCAAACCGTTTCATAAACAGGTACATATTATGGCATTGGCATTTATGCTCGAAAGCTATGTCGGGCAGCTCCATATTTTTAACAAGCTCATTCCAAAACGCCTCTCCCAATTCTGCACAGATTTTCTTTTAAAAACAGCTATCCCGAATTTTTCATCGTAATCTATTTTCGTATCTCCCATATCTCCTCCGTAAAAAGTGTTGTTTTATATCGAATATGGCGCCTCTAACGAACCCTTTCTCTTTTCCTGATAATAAATCCGTTCTTCAGGTACAGCTCCACCGCATTTTGATTCCATTCAGCTACGTGCAGAATTATTTCCTTATATCCCTGTTCCTTTATATGATTTATTCCCCACAATAATAATTTCTGCCCTAACCCCTGCCGCCGAAACGGCTTGCCCACAATCAAATCGTCCAGCTCATTCCCATAGCAGGAAACAGCGCCCGCAATTGCTCCATTCTGCAGGTATAAAAAAATACCCTCCACCTTATCTTCGATTTGAGAATAATCAGTGTAAAAGTTTATCGGTTCAATTTCCAGGGCCCGCCTCATCTCATAAAAGCAATCGTTATAGATATTCATATATTCATGCCAGTATTGTTTCTGGAACGGAACGCAGCTTATATCCTTCGAATATGCCGCCATTTCATCAAATGACATTTCATATGCAATTATTTGCTTCATTGTCTATTCCTGCCTTCGATGGCCAGAGACGTACGCGCCCCACCAATATTCTTCTATTCCAAGCACTCCGGATCCCCTGCCTCTTCATTGCCAAGATACTTTGTGTACTCTTTTCCTTCATAATAATTCATTATCGGGCGGCGAAGCTTTGACGGGTATAGGGGCAGTCTATTCAGTACGGATAAATCCAGCCAGTCAAATCCTATCTGATTCGTATCGTTATGAAGGGCTGTATCGTCTGATTTCCCCAGGTAATCGCATGAAAACACCAAATCAATTCTATGGAAGCGCTCACCGTGAACCCCCTCTATAACAAAAAGCAAATCTCTGCATTTAACCGCTATTCCTGTCTCTTCTCTTACCTCTCGTTCAACGGTCTGAGGAAGCACTTCCTCGCCGTCCTGACCGCCGCCGGGTAAAATATACCATTCTTCCTCACCGTCCTTCAGCTTTATTGCAAGCAATTTGCCATTCTGAATTATAACTGCTTTCGCAGATGTGCGTATGAATCTCGGCATCTTCATTATCCTTTCTAATATCAACACAGCTCGCTTACGCCCCATCAATGTTACTTTATCACTGCAGTTATCCTTGATTTGATTCTTCCATCTATAACACTTACACACAATATTTGCCGCCATAAGATGTACGGCCCGATCTTTTGGGGATTTAAACAGCCTTAATTGGCAAGGGTACCCTCAATTGACAAGGGCATACACAGTCAGGTCAGAATAAATTTTGCGTCCTGCGTCGTTACCCTCGCTTCGCGTACGCCCTGTACGCGGCGCTCAAGTGCCTCGCAGGGCACAAAATTTATCTCTGCCTGACTCTGCGACCTCAAGCGGAGAAAATTTCGGTATTTTCAAGACAGACGATTGAGGCGTACTGGACGTACGCCGATTGAGGATAACGAAGAAAATGTTAAAATTATCCCGCTTTGAGGCATGTGTGCCTTTGTCAATTGAGGGTATCTTTAAAAAATCAGGCTTTACCATATCCTTAATAATCTTGCACAGTTCATTTGATATTGTCATTTTGTTATCACATCTCTTCTGCATGAAAGCATCTATAGTTTATTTCATTTCTATCATCTTTTTAATTCCATTTGAAATAACCTCAAAACCCAATTTTTCATAAAACGGTTCTTTTCCTTTGGCTGAAACGCCTCCGATTGTTGTAAATTTTCCGGTAGTAGAATTTTTTCTTGCGTAATCAACTAAGTGATTGACAATCATGGTACCAATACATAGCGCCATCTCCAACAAGTCTTCCCATTCCAACAAGCTCGCCATTATATATTGCAGAAACATTAATTAACCCGTTTCTCAAGGCCTTTCGGGCATGCTCCACCGGTATCTCAACAAATCCTGCTTGTATGCGTAATCTTATAAAATCCTCAGCCTGTAAAATATTATCAATAAGGGTAATCTCTTCACAAATATTCTTATCCGTATCCACCAGCTCTTTGTCTACATAATAAAAGTCTGATATCTCTATACTATTAAAATTAAAATCTACGATTATTTGCTTTTGATTATATCACCTTCACTCTTTAAAATAAAGCCGTTTCCGAGCTACAGGCCATATTCAATCTTAACCTGCGAGGACAGCAGTGCGCAGAAGGTCAATAGAATACTTTCCATGCTGACAGAATACATAAACTCCAATGAAAACGGTGACAAATTTCATCGGAGTTCTTTTATATTTTGTATTAAAACGCATATTCTCATAGAGCTTCAAATCATAACCCTGATTTACAGCTTCTTCCAATATGTCCATTTCTCTGCCGGTTTGTAACCGATCGCTTTATAAAAATCATTAAATCCTCCTGTCATATGCGTTGCGCCCAGGGGTTTCATTCTTCGATACAGTTCAGACAGCGCCGCCGAAGCAAGCCCTCTGTAACGATATTCCGGGATAGTGCAAAGCGGTTCCATATAAGCCAGTTTATTTTGGGGAGTCCACCACATTCCTGCATAGCATACATATTCTCCCTCTTCATCAGCAATGATAACTGCCAGATCCATAGTTGCATGTGGCGCTACCTCTAATAAATGATTATTCTGCTCATATTGGTGATTCCACGAGCCCTCATTTTGTTCGTTATCAAACCCTTTCCAACAGCACTTATTTATCTTGTCCATATCGTACTCGTCGGAACTAACGAAATGAAATCCCTCCGGCAAAGGATAATCCAATACGTCATCAAAATCAAACTGCATATCCCAATTTTCTGATTTTTGATGATATCCTGCCTGTTTTGCCGCGTTTATCAAAGCGTCCTGTCCGCCAAAAAGTATCAATTGCATTTCACCGTCTTTTACAGACATATGCGCTTGAGCATATGCAATCATTTCTGGCGCCAATTCTTCATATCCGGGTTTTAAACTGAAATAAATATCCGTCATGGGATTCTCGTAAAAGCAAAATGCAACAATCTTACCGTTATCCTCCCAAATGCGATTTTTATAAGAATACGTGATATCCATCCAATACGCAAATGATGAAAAAGCATATTCAAAAAATGGAGCAGGCACACCGTTTCTCCAATCACGTTCATAAATATCCAACATAAACTGATAGATTTTACCGCAGTCTCCCAGTACACTAAATTGTCTTGTTGATATATGTTTCATTTTTATCTCCATTTCTGCGCCGCTTTAATGACGTCGCTTTAATGACTCAGCTTCGCTGAGACTATGCGCATTAACGGGTTTATGGCAAGCAGCGCGCAGACACAAATCCCGTGATTGAAAATTTTTATTTTTCAATCTTACCCTCAATTGACAAGGGTATTCCTTTCGCATGGACTTTAGTCCTTAAAATGATTGTAATGAAGATAACTCTGTCACGCAAGTAGCAAGAACAGTTATAGCTAATCTGGAACCTCAGAAAACGCCTGCCTCCCTTCAATTGACAAAGGCAGATATAACTTTGTCAATTGAAGGGAGGTTTTCCAACAATATAATATTAATCGGTCAAATATGACTTTTATGGCACCGCTTTGGCACCAAGAGCACCATTCCCCTCAACTGCTTTATTTACATGGTTCTAGCACCATGTAAAAAGAACATAAACAAGAAAAATGTCAATTCATTGCTCCTCACTACTCTAATCAACAAACTGGAATTTGTCTGTTTGCTTTTCCGCTTTACGTCGTCCATTTCTGCAATAAGTTCAGCTAACGGACGATATTCACCGCCCCACCATTCAAAGACGTGCATGCCTTCATCTTCAAGTACTGATTCTGTAAGTGTTATAACAGTCTTGTAGGTTCATCTAACTATCGCACCCCGTTCTTTCCCTCGGATGCTTTTTCCAAGTATTATGAAACTCCCGATTCGAGTATTTCTATTCTCGGAACATCACAGTCTATCTCCATCCACGCCCCGGTAGGAAGTATCGTCATAGGCGTTCTGTGAATGTAATCCACATTTTCCAATATGACCATGTCCGGTCTGTGAACTTCCTTACAGATAACCTTTATGATTGTTTCCTCATTGTCCTCATCCAGAGGGCCTGTGATCACAGCTTTCGCCTTATCAAAAACTCCGGCCGCGGCAAATGCACGAAGTTGATGTAATCCGGCCACTTTACTGCCGTAAATGCTTCCGTGTTCCAGCGCAATAATGGAATCTTCCCATATATCGGGACCGGGGAAATACTTCGTCCCCATTATCTGCCAAAGAGGGCCTCCGCAAACCGCGATAACATGGCCTCTGACCCTTCCGGACCCCTGCAATACCTTGTAGCCGGTTCCGGGTGTCCAGGGAATTATATCTTTCGGATCATCAATCTCATCATTATCCAAAAAGCGTTCATATTGAACTTCTTTCGATCCCTCTTTGACGGTGTATGTTGTAGTCCAGTCAATCGGTGTGTTCTTTTCCGCAGGTTTAATTTCGCCGATTACCTCATTTGAAAACAATGTCCGTCTGATTGCCGCTTCCGTATACTCATCAAGTTTCCCTGGCTGTGCGAGTGGGGTCAGAACAGTGGGACCGTAATAAGCACGGACGCCTGCATATGCAAAAACAGCCATCCATGTAGCAATATCGGAAAAACCCATAAATACCTTGGGATGATCATGAATGACCTGCGAATCAATATACGGAAGAACACGATAGGAATCATCTCCACCCTGATTACAGATAATCCCTTTGATGGAATCATCCTTCAAAGCCCACATCAAATCCTCGGCTCTTTTCTCAGGATGCTCATAAAGATATTCGCTCCCTCTAAGCGCATTGGGAGTTTCAACTACTTTTACATTGAAAATTTTTTCGAATCTCCTTTTACCCAGCATATACCGGGGAAGCATATCTTCATCCCCAGCACGGCCACCTGAAATTGAAATAAATGCTACTGTATCACCCTCGTTCAATTTGGGCGGAATGATTAGATTTTTCATTTTGCTTCCTCCTTAAACTTCAATTTATAGACTTGATTATATCACTTCCATTCTCCGTTTACCACTATAAAATATAGGGCATAGCAACCGTCACACCGCACATTTCATATCGTTCCAACGACTTCTCAATCTTCCATCTCTTCCCTTTCAAGTCATTCTGCTTCTCATACAGATTATTTCGCTCTTTGCACAGTTCTTTCATTCGCTCCAAATGCGCCCGCACTCCCTCCCGGCAATCCGGCTCTATCTTTTATATTCCCCAGCCAGATTGCGGCGTATAAAGCAGGCAAACTCCGATGAAAACGGTGCCAAATTTCATCGGAGTTCTTTTTTATGGCACCGTTTTGGCACCGTTACATTTTCACTGTTGCAAAGTTTCAAAAAGGGCTTCCCGTTTTCTCGGAAAGACCGATAAGCGCACCTCAAAAATGCTTTGCATTTCCTCGGTCGCAGGCATTCGCCAAATGCCCGCAAAGCTTTCGGATAGAGCCATTTTAGAGCCACAAGCCATTTTCAATGAAATTCCGGCAAGTGGCTTTTCCTTTTGTTCGCTATTATTTTTAGACATTAAGAAACCGCAACCCCTTGATTTCTCAAAGGATTGCGGCGCTTATTTTTATTATTTGGCTCTAATCACAAGATTACTCAATGATAGTAGCCACACGACCAGAACCAACTGTACGTCCACCCTCACGGTTTTGGCCAGCCGTTTTTATAATCTTATTCTATGATTTTTCCTATAAAATCGTGCCCTTTTTTATCAAAATAACACGAGATTTATCTCTTTTCAATTTTTTTGTTATCAAAATGTTATCACGATTTCTTCCACTCGAAAAAATGGTAAATTTTATACCAAAAACGTCTTGACATATGCTATGATTTGAAATACCACATTTTTCAAAGGACAAAGGAGGAAGAAATTAATGTTTAATCCAATTGATGCTGTCGGTGAGTGGTGGGCAGGAGTACTGAACAATATGTGCAAATCCATGTACGACGGAATGTATAACGTAGCTGACAGCTGGTTTCAGGGCATGTTCGAAGACCTAAACGGGATGATAATGGATTCATCCGCATACATAACGCAGAGTCCGGAGGAATGGAATGCCACGGGTTTTGCATTTATAAAGAGCATAGCGGAGAATATCTGTATCCCGATAGCGGGATGCATGATAACCTTCGTTTTCTGCCTGGAGCTGGTTCACATGATTCAGGAGAATAACCAGATGCATCCCATCACGCCAGAGCGCATAATGCTGGTACTGATAAAACTGTGTATTTTTATATATATCGCAAGCAAGTCGTTTGATATCGTGATGGGAATATTTGAAATCGGGAGCTGGGCGTCTGCGCAGGTAAACTCGGCTACTGCCGGAGAACTGGGCAGCATTGATTTAGATAAGATATTGATAACTCCAGCCTCGTATGGCTTTACGGAAATTTTCGGCATGCTGGCCAACATGCTCCTGATCATTGTAGCGCGGGTCATCGTCTACATACTAGCCGCAGCGATCTTTATCAAGGTTAATCTCTGGTACATGGAGATGCTGATCTATATGTCGGCGTCCCCTATACCGATGTCAACCTTCCTCCACAGAGAATGGGGACAAATCGGAAATAATTATGTGAGAAAAATGATAGCAGTATGTTTCGAAGGCTTTTTCATGCTGATAGCCTTCGGGCTGTACAGCGCGCTTGTGACCAATCTCGCATTTTCAGACGGCGATGAGTTTATCTTCAAACTGGCGCTGACAATCGGTTGCGGCGCCGCGCTGTTCTTTACCCTGTGCAAATCGGGAAATATATCAGCCAGCATATTCAATGCACACTGAATATGCGATGTCGCATAATAAAGCAACTACTTATAACCCGCAAAAGGGGTGCAGGGGATTCCCCTGCTGGGGTTGAGGGGCAAAGCCCTCACAAGTTTCCAACAATCTGCTTGCAGATTTTGGTATAACTTGCTACACCAATTGACTTTTGGTGTTTCCAGACGGAAACGCCATTAGAAATTTGGTGTGAGAAAGGACGTGAATCATTATGGCACACTGTAAAAAGGCTACGCGTGGTGCGATGGGACACTTGATGAAGCATTACGAACGAAGCAGGGATGAAAACGGAGAATATATCAAATTTGGCAATCTGCAGATAGACTCCGGCCGAACTCACCTGAATTACAACCTCGCACCGGAGCATGACCAACTGGATTTTATGCAGAACCGGCTAAAAGAAGTCAGTGTACTAAACCGTAAAGATGTAAATGTCATGTGCAGCTGGGTTGTAACCGCTCCAAAGGAGCTTCCTGAAGCATACCACAAAGAATTTTTTGAACGAACTTATAATTTCCTGAAGAACCGATATTCTCCGGATGAGAAAAATATTATATCCGCCTACGTTCACCTGGATGAGGCTACACCGCATATGCATTTTGCATTTATTCCGGTAACGTATGACCCAAAAAAAGGGCGGGAAAAGGTATCCGCGAAAGAAGTAATCAACCGGGCAGACCTAAATACATTCCACAGAGACCTTCAGGAAGAAATGGACCGGTTTTCAAAAGATTATAACTATGAATTTGAATGCAGCATTTTAAACGGGGCTACCGCCGGAGGTAATAAAACGATTCAGGAATTAAAAACAGAGCTTCTAAAAGACCTAAATGAACAGGAAGCAGAGCACCTAAACGAGCTTATGGCATGTGTGTCGAAACAACAAGACTCTCTTGAAAGGGTTGAGCATAACAATAAAATGCTCTTAAAACGTCACAGAAGGCTCCAGAATGAAGTTTTAGGCCTTCAGTCGGACAAGGACTCGTTGGAACACAGCATAGACGATTTTAAGGCAAAATGGAGTGTTCTTAGCGATAACGAAAAAATATTGTCGCAATTATTTATTAACAGCCCCAAAATCAAGCCCATGTTTGACAAATTCTGCTCTGTTTATAAACAATATCTCCAAGACCAGCAAGAGAAACGCAAAAGCGTCAGGGCTTCCCTGTCCAGCTATCAGAAGAAAGCCAAAGACATTGATGCCAATTCCCCTCCCCAAAATCGAGAGCATAATAAATATCCAGGACATTTTGAACGTTAAACAGTAAAAGCCCTCTTGTAACCCTGTCGCATACAGGGATTGCAAAAAGGGCTTTTATTGCCAGGAATATGATGCAGATGTGAGAGCGAAGCGGCTCACATATAGCATCGCGTGGCCACTCATCGGCGCGAATTGCTTCGGACACATATCTGCAGATAGGCTCCCGCTCATCCGGAAAACAGTGTCAAACGCGGGATAAATGCGAAACGATTAGTTTAATTCTTCGCGTTTATTGAATCTTCTATCGCCTTTAATTCATCATCCTGAAGAAGAATTTCTTTCAAAAAATCCGGGTCATATGCTGTTTCCAGCTCCTCAATAAGCTTTTTGGCCATTTTGAAGCCATCGATAAACCCCATGTAAAGGCATTCGCATTCTAACCAGCCTATTTTATCCTGCATCTTCAGTATCTGTTCCTGGTTTAGAAAATCTTTGATTCCCGTTTCTATGTCACTTTCCACGAGTGCCAACCGCTTATTTTCCGTGACGTCAGTAAAATATTGGGAATATTTTTCCCTGCAGGTGAAATAGAGTTCACTCAGTAAGGGTGTTTTTGTCGCTCTCCTACTCTGCATCAAATGTTTGGTTTCCTGTTCGTCCAGGCTTTTTATAAACTTCTGTTCCATACGGATTTTCTCTTGCTGCGTCCACAACAAGTCATGGGCACAGCTAAGCAAAATGTACATGTTATCTTCGGATAACCGATCCATGTGTTTCAAAATATTTTTTCTAACCCTCAATTGTGTCTGATTCTGGAAAGGTTCTTTTTCGTTTATTTTGTTCTCTCCCCCTCCAAGGCTACTGTTTTCTTTGATTCTGTCGTTTTTTTTCATCTGTATCCCTTCCCTTCTCCCCGAAGGTGTGATACAATTAATAAACACCTTCGGGTGGTTGGTGGGGTGCTCTTCTGGTTGCTAGGCCTTTGGGAGCACCCCGTTAATAGTTACATAAGCGTATTCAGCATATCGGCAATTTCTTTCTGCTTGTTCGGGTATAAATGCCCGTACACATTCATTGTCGTATTAATCGAATCATGTCCCACTCTTTCCGCTATGGCCAGCGGCGACACCCCTTTTTCAATCAACAGCGCAATATGTGAATGCCGAAGGTCGTGTACCCTGATGCGCCTGAGTCCTGCTATTTTGGCATTTTTGACAATCTTTTTCTGTACTGCCCTGTCCGTGATCCGGAACAGGCGATCCTCCGGATCCATTCCACCATAAAACAATTTTGTATACCCCTGCAGGCTTTTAGACAAAGTTTCCGGCATACTTACACTTCTGACCGAAGCTTCCGTTTTGGGTTTTGTAATGACGTCCTTCCCGTCATGCCGATAGTATGTTTTGCTAATCGATATCTGCATACTCCCAAAGTCTATATCACTAAGCGTCAAAGCAAGGGCTTCTCCCACTCTACAGCCTGTCCAGAACAAAACATCAAAAAGTGTCTTGTACAGTATTTCCCCTTTCTGAAAAGACCGGCTAAATTGTTTGTATTCGTCAATCGTCCAGAAGCTCAATTCCCGAGCGTCGGAACGCCCTATCTTATTCACCTTTTTGCAAGGGTTATCGTTCAAACCATAAAGCTTTTCTGCGTGGTTAAAGATTGCTGTTAACTGGTTCTGCAGCATCCGCAGATATGTAGGTGAATAATTCTGCTCCAGCAATAAATTCTGCCACTGGATGATGTCTGAAGGCTTAATTGTGTTCATAGGTCGGTTTTCAAAAAATGGAAGAACCTTTGCCTCAATCATGTACCTTTTATTTTTTATCGACCGTTCTTTAAGCCGATTATCCTTATCGTTAAAATACACCTCAACAAATGATTTAAAGGTCATATCCATATTGGCGGACTGTTTCTGGAGAAATTCCCGTTCCCATGCCAGGGCTTCCTTCCTGGTTGCAAAACCACGCTTCAGCTTTTGCCGGTGCTCTCCTGTCCAGCATTGATAACGCACACTGATATACCACGTGTTCCGCTGCTCATCCTTATAGGCAGGCAACCTAAACCACCTCCTCTATTCGTTTTCTGTATCCGGATTATTTGCCAGTAAATCCAATTCGAGTTGCTGATAGTCATAGTCGCAATCCTGATGCTGCATAAACCGGTTAAATTGATTCCCCTGTTTTTTTGATTCGCGCGCGCGCACGCGCGTATTATATATATTATTATTATAATTATATATATGTTTATTATTAGACGTATTATATACGTGTTCCGTTACGGTACTCGTACGTGTTCCGTTACGGTACTCGTCACGTGTTCCGTTACGGTACTCGTTGTCATCTGAATCACTCGGTAAAATACAGAAGTATTTATACTGACTGATTGCTCCGCGTTTTCTTACCAGCTTCTTGCCAATCAGCTTTTTACACTCCATTCGTTTTAGCAGCTCGCTACAGCGATGCCTTGTTATCCCGAGCCACGCAGCAATATAAGATTGTTTACAGGTAAGATACTGTCCTTCTGTCTGTGAAAATCCGTAAATCAACGCATAAGCAATTAATTCGTTATTTGTTTCGATTTCGGAAATATTCCGCATCCAGCCAGTAATCGTTATATGTTGAGTAGCACTTATGGTAGTCTTTTTCATGTATGTTCCCTGTTTTCCTTTACCTCCTTCAGTGTCTCTGGTTCCTCTCCAAAAATCATTTTGAAAAAATACTTCCGCGGGATTTTTCCCTGCTGTGTCAAAAAGCCCTGTTTTTTCAATTCCTCGTTTGCTTCACGAATAATCATGTAAGCCTTTTGACGCGAGCAGCAACAGGCCTCTCTTACATCGTCAACATTTAAAAACATTTTTTCCATGTAGTTTACCTCCTTCTTTTTCAGCACGTATAACGTGCTGTTTTCTTTGCTATAGTCTACAATACATTTGATGTGCTGTCAATCTTTTTTATCCAAATACTTCTTTTTTATTCCCTTTTATGTTAAAATAGTTTCAAAAAGAAACTGTGATTACATTGAGGACATTTTATGACAATCGGTGAAAACATTAGGCGAATCAGAACTCAAAGGGGCTTAACACAGGCGGAATTAGGACGCCTTATAGGAATATCAGAATCTGCCGTTAGGCGCTATGAGCTTAACTCATCAATACCACGTATCAATCGTCTTGAAGCCATTGCTTATGCTTTAGGTGTTAATGCCCAAGTTCTGCTCAATGCAGACTTTGATAACATAACTACTATGCACCGCCTGTTTCAAACATTTCGCCAATACGGCGGTTACTTTGATGATACTGGAAAACTTCAGTTCCATAAATTGAATCTATCTGCATGGCGGAAACAATGGAATATATACCAGGAAGAGCTGCGGGCTGCTGAAACCATACCAGATAAACAGTTACGTGAATATGCCATAGAAGATGCGGAGGACAAGTTCAATTGGTGGATGGACACTTATCCCAAATCAGATGCTTTTAATATAGACTTTGAGAAATCTTTAGAAAATTATCGCAAGCTGAAGAATAAACGCCGAGACAAAGGAAATACTTGATAATACCTTTTGCATATGCTATAATATGCCTAGGCAAAAGTTATAAGGTGTCCGTAAGGGCAACAAATTCCCCGCGAGTTCGCACCTCGCGGGGAATTTTATTCCGTTTTGGCAAGGGTGGCTTATGCCCTAGGCTGATTGCCTGTTACTTCTCCCTGTCCAACCATTTGCAAATGCAGTAGGCAACTACACTCGCCGCAACAGAGATGATAAAAGTTATAAGGTTTTCCGTAAGTCAACCCCCCTTTCCTTGCCTGTATAGGGGTGGCAACACCGCCATTATATTATTTTTCTCCGGATTTATCAAGCCCCTTCAATCAGGACGGAATTATAGACTTTGAGAAGTCTTTAGAAAACTATCACAAGCTGAAGAATAAACACTGAAACAAAGGAAATACTTGATAATGCCTTTTGCATATGCTATAATATGCCTAGGCAAAAAGAGACAATATGTTTCCATATTGGCACAAAGCGAACCCCTGGAGTTGCAGCTCCAGGGGTTCTTTTGGGCTAGTTGTCTTTGTCATTGCTGTCTAACCACTTGCAGATGAGGTGGCAAGCCACACCCGCCATAACAGCAACCCAAAAAGAGACAATGCTTTCCATACAGCACCTCCTTCCCAGTTGCCCGGTATAGGAGAGACAACACCGCCATTATATTATCTTTTTCCGAACTTATCAAGCCCCTTCAATCAGGACGGAATTTTACAAAAATAAATTTTTGTTATCATTTTGTTATCACAACCCTTCATTTTCCCCAGACCATGAAAAAAGGACTTCCCAAGAAAATCCCGGAAAGCCCTGTAAATTCAAGCAATATTCAAATTACTCAATAATCGTAGCCACACGACCAGAACCAACTGTCCTACCACCCTCACGGTATTTGAATAGCGTTTTTTGTGATATTTTCTATGCTTTTTATTGCGGAAAACAGCGTAAAATCGTTGTTTTTGTGTGGCGTATTTTTATTTGCATGATTTCTTGGCACCGTTTTGGCACCAAAATTTCCTATAGCCTATAACCGCTGCTTCAATACATCATAAAAACGCTCAACTTTCCTTTGTTGGAAAGCTGCTTCTTCATATATTGGACGGAATTTTTGATATTCCTGTTCAACATCATTACTTGCTGAAACATATTTGCGAATATCCGCAACTTTCTTCAAACGAGGCCAATATTGCAAAAAATCTGGCAACATTACATCTTCCTTCAAAAAGGTTGCAGTTGGCATATCTACCTGTGCTGCCATTCCAACCTCAAATGGCACCCACTGTGATAATCGTGTAATTGATGACATAACAACAATAATGTCTGAACAATTATTGAGACTATCTCGTATATGGTCTGTCAATTCTTTTCCATTCTGTGTCATAGATTCATCTAAAACATCAAGATAGTACGCAACATTACATGATTTTAGCTCATTTGCAATCTGATTAGCAGTAAATGAGTCCTCCTGTTTGTGAGATATAAATACTTTCACACTTTTCACCTCTCCTCAAAAAATTTCTCTTTTTTCGCCAAAGCAGACTATCTTTTTAAACATTAGCAGTAATCCATGCCTCTAAAGAATCTTTCCGTTTAGATACCACCTGAATACCTAAATTTGCAATTTCACTACTTGTACTTTCAGTAATTTTTACTGCAACGACTGGTTTCCCTATATCAACAGCAAACTTTATCTCTTCAATAGCCATCCCCGCATTATTTGCCGGACGATTTGAACATACTACCACGCTAGCATAACGAATCTGTCTTTTTATCTGTGGATCTACATTATATCGTCTGTCGATACTATCAAATGGTGAACTACTTGGAACAGAATAATCTCTTACTGCAAATTTTGTTCTGTCTAACAGCGCACTAATCTCTGAATAATCCTCATTATTCCAACGATGCGGTATAAACACGTTAATCATTTTAATATTCCCTCCATAATCTTATTTAAAAACGTTTATCTTTTGACAATCTCCAATAATGCAATCCTAATGCTGTTAATTTGCATGATTTATTTTCCATTGCCGCAAAATACATATGTTCAGTTCCAACAGGTTCAACAAGACCTACACTTTCAAATAACTGCAATTCCTTAAAAATACTTACATGCATTGGATCAGCATATGGTTCAATTACTTGATGCTCTATGTCCAATGCATTTGTGTATTCATACGATGGGTCTAATTTAAACTCATCTGTCGGATTTTGAAAATATACACTCAACTTCCTAAGAATTGTTTTCTCTACTTTTGCTTGAATTGTCCTTAACGGTAAAAATTGAGAGATATTTGTCTTAAAAACTGGTCGCTGTTGCCATGCTCCCAATGACTGATCAACAAATGAATATAAACTAGCAGGCGTAATATTTCCACCAATGTCTGCTGCACCACCTTTTAGCCCTTGTATCAGCAATTCTGTAAAAACACCATGCTGTATTGCTCCATTTTCAGCAGATGTTTGCCAAGGCTGACTTGCTGCTATTACCGTTACACCTTCTCCTAAAACAGAATTATTATTTAGCAGTATTGATTCTCCCATTTTTGCAGCAAAGCAACAGTCTAAAATAATCACCTTATTTTTGCATTTAGAGTTATTCGCCCATGCTAAAACATCGGTCATTCTTACTCCATAATCACTTCCCGAAAAGTCTGTTGTGCAAAGATAACCTCCATCAGTATCTGCTCCATGACCTGAGAAATACAAAAGAGCAATATCATCGTTTCCCATAAACAACTGTTCTATAGCTGCTCTCAACTGTTCTTTTGTACAACTATCAATAATCGGCATCACATCAAAATCAGGTGAGCCATCCCCATTTGATTCGAGTAACTCTTTCATAGCAATCGCATCGTTATCGCACCAATCCAGTTCACAATCGGGATAATTATTTAACCCCACTACTAATGCTTTTCGCATTTTACACACCTCCTCATTTATTAAGTACCAGTTTATCCGAGCTATCCTCTAAACCTATCTCAATCCTAAAAATTCATCTCCATTCAAATATATCATATAATTCACCATCTCTACAAGCCAATATTGGAAGATGAAAAATAATAGCACATTATGTATCTTTCATGTAGCAGTTGTAATCTATGTTGCTACATCTCTACTTGCTTGTTAATTGATTGAACAGAACATTACCTAACATGCTAAGAGATGTTCGCGCAATATCAAGCATAATATTTATCATATCATTATTTTTCCAATGGCTTCCGTCACCCTGCGTATAAATTGAAGCTGCCTGCAACATTATTGTTCGACTATTGCAAAGGACAAACTTGTTTTTGCACAAATTGGTATTTACTTTCATGCCATAGTTTGCAGCAGTAAGTCTATCAAGCCTGTTCAGCGTGCCATTATCATAATGCAATGTATAATCACTACCGTCAGGTCTTTGTATCGTAATATCATACGTCAAAAAATTTGAACCCTCTAAAAACAAGATGTACGGAAAATAAGGCTCCGACAACATATAGTTAGCAATTTCACGAACATTCTTGTGTGCCCGCTCAATGGCATTTCCTGCCGCCATTAAATCTTGATTATCATTTTTTCCAACTTTGATACCAGCCTTTATATTATCAATATCCTTGCCTTGAAACTTTGCTTCTGAAACAACTACAACGTGCCATTTCCCATTGTCGTCCTTAACTTCAATAATTCCTCCATCTGGAATAATGCTCGCACTTTGCAAGAACAAAGTCTGTCCGAGATCGTCATCAATTTCATGCAATGCTTCATTTATCTCTTTCTTTGAAATGCTTTTCCTATATCTAAAAGTCAATGTTGGAAATTCCTCTTGTAGCTTATGTACTACGATTTTGGAATTATCAGAAACTTTCCTGTCATGTTCTTGCGCTTCTTCATCAAAAATTCCAATGACACCATCTGCTGCCTTTTGTTGTGTTGTTAGCCTATCAGATTGCTGTTTCCCTTTCATCTTGTTGTTCTCCTTTTAAGTTTGTAAATAGTTCTTCCGCATTGCTTATATGAATATAGTCCGTGTTTTGTCCTAATTCCTTCATAAGTTCAAGATGCCTGTTAAAATAACCAATAGAGGATTTATTGCTATCACACATCAAGCAATGTCGCCCTCTAGAAATGCAAACACGTCCAACTGTTCCACTTCCTGCAAAAAAATCAAGCACAACTGATCCCGGATATGAAAGTGCTTGAACAAAACGCTCTATAATCGCAACAGGTTTTTGTGTTGGGTGTCCAACACGTTCCTTGCTATTACCATTAAGTCTATTGATTTCCCATACATTTGTTGGGTTTTTGCCTTTTATTGTATTTTCCGGATTTAGGCGTTTATCTTTTAATGCCGCTTCAAGGTCTTTTTCTGAATAAGGTTCTCTTACTGAATCTAAATCAAAATAATAGTCATTTGTTTTTGCTAGCCAAATAACTTCTTCATGTCTATTTGCAAAATATCTATGAGCAGACATACCGTTTTTGTAACGCCAAATAATCGTATTTATCATCTTAAATTTCGTATTATGCCTAACATGATGAATTATATCAATCAGGTCGCCTGATTTGACATCTCTAAACTGTATACCACCAAAAATAACCATACTACCATTTTTTGAAAGAACTCTGTATGCCTCATCAAGCCATTTTGCAGCCCATTCAATATAATTATCGTAAATATCCCACCCTGCAAGTTCAAGATTGTAGGGTGGATCAATGCAAATTAACTGTACCGATTCGTCAGGGATTGCTTTCAAAAAGTCTAAACAATCCATAATATTCAAGCAAAGCATAGTTTTATCGGGCGCTGTAAAATCTGTTGCTATCTTATGCTTTAACGTATTATCCTTACGCATTTTGTTCAAAGACATAAGTGCATGATTATGATGCGATTTATTATGAATAGCCATGTTTACACCTCGTATTATTCTACATTTATTTCTACAATATCGTCAAGCCCACATTCCATAACTGCGGCAATTCGTGCCAACGTATCCATTGATACGGTTTCATTTTTTCCCATTTTAGCAAGTACGGTTGTACTAATACCCGCCCTTTTTCGCATTTCCGTTTTCGTAATGCCTTTATCAATTAACAGTTTCCACAATCTGTTATAATTAACCGCCATTGCGCAACCTCCTGCATAATCATAAAAACATAAAATGAATTATAGCACAATGGCGGTCAAAATTCAATATATTATCCACAAATACAGATATTATATTCGGCATTTTTATCCTTTCCGCTCTATCAATAACTCAGACAATATTCGGAAACATATTGCCTAATAGCCTATTGCCTACATGGTGCTAGCACCATGTCAAAAAATATCACTAACGAAAAGGCAGGTTATTCTCGCCTGCCCTTTTCTCTCATATCCTTATTATCTCACAAAACTCCTCTCCAATTTCTCCCTCTGCTCCTTTAACTCATTCTGCTTTTCATACAAATCATTACGCTCCTCACACAATTTTTTCATACGTTCTAGTTTTTCTCTGATGCCCTCCCGACATTCCGGCTCTATCTGCTTATATTCCCCTGTCAGACTGCGGATTTTATTGTTATTCTCTTTCATCTGTTCCGAAACGCATACCCAATCCACTAAATTCCTTACTTCCATATCCATTTCGTAAAGTTCTGTTTCTATCAAAATCTTCGTGCAAAGCCGCACCATCACTTTTTTCTCTGTATCCGTCATATTATCCCTCAACTTTCATATCTAAAAAATTCTCTCGCCAATGCTTCTGCCATAGCTTTACTGTACCCCTGCTTCAAATAGCCTTGAACAATCGTGCCAAACATCCCTTTAACCATATCCGCCTCTATGTTACAATAGGCTTGCAGCTCTCCCGACAACGCCATTACAACATACTCAATCGGCTTATTGTCCAACAACTTATGCAGCTTCGCAAGCGATTGTTCTGTAGTGCGCAGACTGGCTTCTATTTCTTCACATTTCAACCGCAAAACATTATCGTCAGAATAATAAACCTCCACATAACCGTTATCCATATTGTATTCACAGCCTATAATATTTTCCATAGAATACTGTCCGCTCCAATTCCCATTATCCATCCTATCAATCCATCCTTTCTTACCTGCCTATTCCATATGCTCTATTCTGTTGTTTTCTATTTTGTGCAATTCGTTCCAGTTCTCTCGCATTTGTCACAATCGCATCAATCTTATCCACCCCAACATATTGTTTCACACGTTCAAAATCATCCGCCTTTTCCTGCAACTGCTCTAATTTTACATACTGCTGATGTACCTTGCTTTTATAGAAACCAATATCCTGCGCCTGTTTTGTGACTTTTTCCTTTAACTGTTTTATCTGCTCCATAAGATTGACACATTTTATTGTAAGGCTTTTTACGATTTCTTTCAGTCTTTCCACAAGCGGCATGGCGTTCTTTTCCCGATAAGCCTTTGCGCTCATTAGTACAGTCGGCTCTGGCAACTGCCATTTTGCATCTTCATCATAGGCATATATATTACATTCCAACGCTGCTTTAGAATCAGCCATTTTCTCAATATCCTGCTGTAACTTCTTCTGCCGCTGTTCCAATGCTTTATTATCAGACATCAGCTTTTCCCTGTCCTCTATCAATCCATCCGCCTGTTCCCTTAATAAATTATTGGTTGCAGAAAGCTCCGTTGTTTCCTGCCTGACTGCTTCATTTTCCAGTTTTATCTTCTCTATTTCATTTTCAGCCAAGACTTGCTGATAAATAATGTGGGATAGCTCCGCTTTATTGCTAGATACCGTCTTTTCCAATTTTGCAACTTCTTTTGCTCTCTCCTGCTTTTCAAAATCCAGTACAGATAAATGTTTATTATGCGTTCCTAACTGTTTCCACCGCACACCGTATCTTTCCGCCACTTTTGAAAGCTCCTGTTTTTCTGACTCCATCCATTGATTCCACTCCGTTGCACTTCTTGTCCCGCCTTTAAACCCCTGCTCTGCCAGTGCGCCTTTCAGTGACACTCTCGTATCAAGTCCACGCTTGCTGTTACGAATAAACGGAACAAAATCAATGTGAACGTGCGGCGTTTCCTCATCCATATGCAGATGTGCCGAAAACACATATAGATTAGGATTTCTTTTCTGAAAATCTTCCATAAATTCTATCAGTATATCTTTTGCAAGCTGTCCTTCTTCGCTTTTGGCGTTCGTATCATCTTTGTTGCCAATCTGAAGAATAACCTCGTGAAATAATTTCTCCTGCTTGCTCTGCCTTATCTTCTCATAATAATTGTCAATTTTCCGGTCACTCCGTTTCTGCTTTGCATTGTAACGCTCCAATGATTCATCAAATAATTCGTGATATACCTTTTTAATATCCAAATGGCAGAACTCCACATTATATTTGCTCCGTTCCTTATCCACGTTCTTTGCGCTAAAAGTTCTCGTATTATGGCTGACAGAACCTTTTCCCATCATGCCGCTAATTGTTCTCTCCAATAATCTCACACCTTCCCATCTTCTTTATTTTTATCTGTTATATTTTGTGCCGACAGGCACAGCCTTTGTTACTTTCTGCGAAAGTAACGCAAAAGCACTTTCGACACACTCCGCTTTATCAAAAGTGCCTTTGCGCCCTGCCGGGGGCTTCCCGTCCTACGGACGGTGGGCGGCTTTTCGCCGCCTTGATACCGCCGCTTTCCGGCTTTCTCCCAACACCGCAACATTGCAATGTCTATAATCTTTGCAGCCTTGCAATCTTCAAGAACGCAATTCTAAGACTGCAAAATTCTAATACTCTGCATTGTTGCGCTGTTGCCTTGCCTGTCCGTCACTGTCTGATTTTATCCAGTTCCCAATACCATGTGTTGTTTATGCGCTTCGCTCGGACACCTAACTCTTTCTTCGCATTTTCCAGTGTTCGCTTCGATATGCCCTGTTCGTCCGCTAAATTGAAAATCTCATTGCTCTGCATGGCATTATTTGTTTCTGCCAGTTCCCGAAGCAGACGCTTCGCCTGCTCCATTTTATTTGCTTTTGGGGCAATGCCACCTAACACTTCATCAGCGGTAATGTCATAATCCCCTAGCCACCTAAAACCATCCTCCGACAGTGCAAATGCTTTCGAGTGTCCGAACGCCGCAAGGTTGTTTTTTATCTGCACCACTGCCCTTATATTTTCCTCTCCCTCTACCCTGCCGACCAACAAAACACTTCTAGCGACTGCAAAGAAATCAATCGAACCCATTCCCCGGTATGCCGCCTTATTTCCTGCCGCTTTGTTCATATGCCCGACAAGAACAATCGCACACTGGTATTTCTCTGCCAGTGCCGCTAATTTCTTCGTCATATCCCTTGCTTCGTTTGCTCGGTTCATATCCATACCGCCGCCCAAATAGGCTTGTATCGGGTCTAAAATCAACAGCTTTGCACCTGTCTTTATAACAGCTTCTTCCAAGCGTTCATCTATCATGGAAAGTGATTTTATCTTTTCATCAATGACCGAGATTTTCTCACAGTCTGCCCCTGCCTGTTCCAACCGGGGCTTTACCGTATCGGCAAGACCGTCCTCCGCACTCTGATAGATGACATTCAAAGGCTCTGTAAGTTTCATTTCACCGCCTAAGCCCTCTCCCTTTGTCAGCTTTGCCGCTATGTTCAGCACAAATGTTGTCTTTCCGTCCCCCGGATCGCCTTGTACGATTGTCAGCTTGCCATAAGGGATAAACGGAAACCACAGCCAAGAAATTTCCTTCGACTGTATCTCCGACAATTTAATCAACTGTAATTCTGTTTTTGTTTCTTCCATAATGCCCTCCATTTCTGAAAAATCGTTGCCACTGGAAGAAACCTCTGCTATACTGGTATTGTGATATTGATAACAGAGGTTTTCCAGTTATCACAGCCCTAACAGTTGCCGCTGTCGGGGCTATTTCCTTTTTCGTTGTCAAGTAAATCTGCCACTCTCCGTTGCTGATTAGGATATAAATGTCCGTAGGTATTCAGCGTAATACGAATATCCTTGTGCCCCACTCTCTCTTTTATCAAAAGTGGTTCTATACCCTTATTGATTAAGTACGCCACATGAGAATGTCTAAGGTCATGTACCCGGATATTCTTCACTCCGGATTTCGCAATTTGGCGTTTCATTTTATGCTGAACCGCTTCCTGCACGATTGGGAAAAGTCTTTCATCGTCCGGCATACCATAGTGACCGTCAACAAAATCTTTAATTTCTTTTTTCAAAAACTCCGGGATTTCAACAGTCCTTACCGACTGCTTTGTTTTCGGTTCTGTAATAACGTCCTGCCTGCCAGTGCGATAATAAGTTTTGGTAATGCTGATTTGGTTATTTTCAAAACTTATATCGCCCTTTGTCAAAGCCAATAATTCGCCAATCCTACAGCCCGTCCAAAAGAGGATTTCAAAGATTAAATAGTATCGTGTCCCCGGCTCTATCGTCTGAATAAATCTCTGATATTCCTCTGTTGTCCAAAAGTCCAAACTTCTTGAATCGGAATTTCCCATGCGCTTCACTTTCTTACATGGATTTGTGTGCAAATCATAAATGCGTG
>CATLGV010000024.1 GCA_949948735.1 uncultured Lachnospiraceae bacterium
ATCGAAAATTATCCTAACCAAACGAGTTCTCAACGGGCAACCTTAAATTATTTTCCACCGATAATCAGGAATTATCCTTTGTTTCCACTATTCATAGCCAAACCCAACGGATAACTTTTTATTATCCGTCATCCATTGTCCTATCCAACTACTTTTCTCTTCATCTACTCTTTTAGTAGCATATCACACATTACTACAAAATGCATCCTTTTTTCAAAATTTCCGTAATTTTTTCTTATAATCCCTCAAAATATTTCCCTATACTTCCCCTGCTCATTTTTAAAGTAATCCCCCCTCTTCTTCCGCAGCAAAAACACCCGGCAGTCAAGCCGGGCATCCATAAAATATCGTTATTATCAGCAGGCTCTCCTTCCCTCAGGAAGCGCTGATTGATTCACCCCATTCTCAAAGCCTCCGGCGCGGGAAACACTTTCATCAGCTTTCTCCCAATTCAATCCTGTCAATCCCTGCGATATTGCGAGAAGAGATATACATATAATTATTTTCTATATGTGTGCGCCCCGACAGCTTCAACGGTGTATTTATTACCTTTATCTTTTCCAGCGTATCTTTATTCCAGAGGGCGATTTCCGAGCAGGGAAAAGAAACCGTAACCAGCATATCCTTATATATCCCCGCGCAATCGAATATTTTCTTATGCACATTTTTCATTGAAGACTCAATTACAAAGCTTTTCATCCCGATTTTAAAAAGTTTTCCGTCGTGGCCTGCGGCATATAGGGTCTCTCCGTCCAGATACAGGCTGCCGATATTTTTCTTCCCTAAAACAAGTTCTCTTTCAACAGAAAGAGCCGCCTTATCCAGCAGCAGAACCCTCCCGTCTACGGTTCCGCAAGCCAGATATGAAGTGTATGTTTTGACGCTCCACATGCTGCTTTCGGAAACAGGAAATTCCTTTACCCGATACGACTGCCTGTCAAGGGTAATGATTTTTCCGTTCCGAATGGAGCAATAAACAGTATCACTGTCAATCGCCAGCCCGCATATGTCGGAGCTCAAATCCCTGCCCAGCTGCCATTTCCCAATCAGCTCATAATTCTTCCGTTTTAATATATAAAGGGTACAAAAATCATATATAAAAATCTGTTCATCATCCGCAGTCAGTTTTCTTGATAATCCTTCCTTCTCAAAAACCTCCTTTTGACAGATAATCTCCCCGGAATGTTTATCGATTTTCACTAAATCTTTTCCGCATATACAATCAATACACTGCTCTGTAACATGGAAGCCTGTTACAATTCCGCCCAGCTTTGCTATGTGTTCCATTCGTTTCCCCCGTAAAAGTCTTCTCGTATTATTCCGTATAAAGTGCAGTCGTGAAATCCGTCCCGTGTTTTATAGTAATGCCGCAAGAGCCCTTCATAGCGCATACCAGCCTTTTCCATCACTCTTCTCGAGGCAATGTTTTCTGTCGAGCTAAATGAGGCAATACGTTCAATATCCGTATTGCAGAACATATACCCAATAACCGCCTTCGCCGCCTCGCTTGAATAGCCCTGATTCCACCAACGGCTGCCAATTTTATAGCCAAGCTCCCCCTTAGAATCATATTCCGAGGTTATAGTAATGCCAATTGAACCAATCATTTCACCGGTTTTCAGGTACATTCCCCAATAATAGGTAGAATCATACTGATAGTTATCAATCCATTGTTGAAGCATGTTCCTTGTATCATCTATCGTTTTATGTGCCTCCTACCGCAAAAAGCGCGTAACCTGAGCATCACTTGTCCAATTACGAAACATCATTTCCGCGTCGGCAGGTTCGAGCCTCCGCAAAGTCAATCGCGGCGTTTCAATTGTTTTTGTCCCTGCATGTTCCAAGCATATCTTCCCCCTTCCAATCCCGCCTGATAAACTATATGCCTGCGGCCTGCAATACATATTTGCAGGCTCATTCCTCACAGGCACGCCGCTCTCTCAAAAGGGATTTCTGTTTCTCCATAATTCTATCGGCTTTCTAACAGGATACCACAACCACCCGCATATTTCTATCATCTCCATTACATTTTCCCCGCCGTACGATCCGCTCCGCCGCCAGCGCAATAAACAGCAAAACTGTTCAGAGGGAGGAAGAATTGTAAAATAGTGCGCAACTGGTATTTGCTTTTCAGCGCTTATCAAATTCTTTATTCTTATTGCCATACACTTTATAATGGCAGTAAAGAGGGAATTTTTATGAATATGAATATTATATCGAAATACTTACAATTTTTACGTAAAAGCAACAACTATACACAAGATGATTTAGCAAAAAAATTAGGCATATCAAGGCAGGCAGTATCAAAATGGGAGACAGGAGCAGCTATCCCCGACCCGGAAGTTTTATTGAAAATATCTAAATTGTATAACGTCACGATAAATGACATATTAGAACCGAAGATACAGCCACACAGGATAACTGATTTCGAGCAAATTTCAACAATCTCTGAAAAAGAACTGAAAGAAGTGTTAGAACAATTTGACACGAAGTCGCTTGTAACAGCTTTAATGGGGGCATCTCCCGAAACAAATAGTTTTTGTGAAAGAATGTTTCCCGATATAGATTTTGAAATGATAAGAAAAAGTATAGGCAGAATCAGAATAGAAGCTGTTGAGGATATGCAGAAGCAAATTATTTCTATGGTAAACTTACCCTCAAATCTTAACCAAATGAAAAAATGAATTATAAGATTGTTTCCGCAGACAACTATGAAGCACTGGCAATGGCAATGATGAAAGCCTATTCGGAATGCTCATGTACGGTAAAGAAGCAAGCAACTGATTATTTGTAAATTCACACGACTTTTATCATTAAAGCGTTGTATGAACCCATGAATCTAACAGAATCTTGCAGTTTGCCGAACAGAAATTACATTAAAACGAAATAACCGCCTTTTTGCGGCTTGCGCCTCTTGAAAAAATCCACCTACAAAAAGAGTTAAATCAATACACCGAGTTTTCCGGGCGTGTCACTCTCTGCAAAATAAGCCAAGCCGAGTTTATCCGGCAAGCCCTTACCAAGTCAAGCACACGCCCGGTTATCACTGTTTCCCCGGTCAATGTGTAGTGGTCTTAAAACACACTGTTAATTTACATTTGACGATACAGCCTCAAGCGTGCGTCCCTCCTGATACAGACGCAGAAGCTGCGCGCCGTCGCGCTCCAATATGTAATTCCTGCCGTCACAGGCGATTACCTGACCGCACAGAATCCTGGGATTATGGCGATACATCTCCTGCATAAGCTCCCTGCAAAGCGTTTCTTTTCTCTGCGTATCTGTAAAAAGGCCGACCGCCATCGTTTCCTGGTCTAGCTTTGTCAGGCTCGCCAGAGACCATATGTCCGTGCTGTTGGAAAATGCGACTGCAATCACATCATCCAAACGCCGCAAATAAGGATATACGCCGTTTATCAGCACATAATGCTCCGTAAAAAATCCCGCAATATAATTATCCGTCGCTGCGCCGGGCGTCCTGCAGATTACAAGCGCGGTCGATGCCATAGCCAGCTCGCGGTCAATCTCCTGCAGCTCCCCCTCCGAGTAACCGGTCTTTTCCTGATAGTAAGCCATCCATGTCGCCTCCCGCTTATGCTTCATCGGGATGCCAATCGCAAACAGCAAAAGCGCAGGCACGCCAAAGACGGCCGCACTGCCAAGTCCCGCCAGTATATTCACTCCGATCATCAGAGGAAGTCCGAATATCAGCGCCACTACCAAAAGAAAAATTCCGCCGGCAATCAGGCCCATTCCGCCGCCCTTATCGATACGTATGGCTTTTAAGATACTTCCCTTTCCCTTTTTCATCATCTTCTGATAGAGCTTATGTTCTGTAGACGCAATCATCGTTTCCTCCGTTCCGCCGCATAAAGCGGCATTTTATTTCATTTTTCATCGTTTCTGCGCTGCCCTGACAGCCCTGCTTTGCTGAGACGATGCGCATGAATGCTTCGGGCTGACAAACCTTCACGCCATATGACTTATGCCGCTTTGCGGGAGCGGTTCCGAACCAGCAAAAAACCGCCATATATAACGCCGATCAGGCCAGCCGCAAGACTTCCTAACGGGATACCGGGACGGGAAAGCACCGCCAGTACACAGCTGTCCGTTCTTTTACACAGATAATCGGCATTCATCCCCAGCATATTTGTACCGTCGGCATCGGCATATTCGCTGCCGTATACGGAATAGAAAGCGTCCGCCGCAGACGAAAGTGCTTCCATATCCTGCATCTGAAAGTATCCGCTTATCGTCAAGTCCACCCTCCCGTCAAAGGAGCTCGAAAGCCGGATGCTGTCCCGGATGCGCTTTTCAAGCGCTTCATCCCTGCCGGGCGTAAAAGAGATAACCCAATCGTTTAAATCCCGGTCAGTAAATCTCGCAATACAGTAGATTTTACCGTCGTCGGCATCCGTCTTTGCGCGCAAAAGCTGCAGCTTTTCGATATAATAGACCTGTATGCGGTCATACGCCCCTCCCGCCTTCATCTCGTCGCCGCGAACCGCGCCTGTGTTGCCCGCGTGAAACGGGAGGATATACAGAACATATAATAAAAAGCACGCGCCGACCACCAGCAGGCCCTTTCCCCTGCGAAGGTTGTTATGCTTCCTTTGACTGCGATGCAGGTTTCTTTTATATGCTTCATAGCTGTTTTCTTCCATGGAATGCCTCTCTCCTCCCCGCGCTCATCATGTCCCTATTTTATCATGCCTGTACCTGGTTGACAAATAAATTCTCTCCACTGTTGGTTGAAGGTACGCAATCCCGCAGCCCGTTCCATCCCTATCTCACCAGGGAGGCGTCGATTTTCCTGTCCTTATAATAATATTCCTTATCGTGCTCACTGATTTCGCGCATTACCCTGCAGGGATTCCCGACTGCGACGACATTTGCGGGAATGTCCTTTGTCACTACGCTTCCCGCGCCGATCACGGTATTATCCCCGATCGTGACGCCCGGCATAATGATGGCGCCTGCGCCGATCCAGCAGTTTCGGCCAATGTGAACCGGCATGTTGTACTGATAGAGCTGCTCACGAAGCGTTGGTAAAATCGGATGCCCGGCAGTGGCGATGGTGACGTTGGGCCCAAGCATCGTATAATCGCCCACATAGATATGGGTATCGTCCACGCACGTCAGATGATAATTGGCATAGACCATATTGCCGAAATGGCAGTGGCGTCCGCCGAAATTTGCATAAAAGGGCGCTTCGATATAGACGCCCTCGCCGCAGTCTCCGAGCATCTCCTTCAGCAAAGCCGTTCTTTTCTCTGATTCTGACGGCTTTGTCATATTGTAGTCGCACAGCCTGTCCTGATAAACGACCTGCTCCTTCATAATCTCCTCGTCTCCCGGAAGATAAAGCTCTCCCGTGTGCAGCTTTTCTTTCATCTCGCTCATTTCAACAAACCTCCATTTATTATAATTTTACAGCTGTTCCTCTTGTGTCCGGCGTCAGTTTGTTTATAACAATATCAGATTTTCCTTTTCATTTCTTTCAATATCATCTATAATTTTATAACAATATTCTTTTCGAAAGGACTGCAATTATGAACGAACGCCCAAGCTGCTGCCAGACTTTCCATCCCGGTGCTTCCGAAACCGTATCCTACAACAACCCACTGTTTCCTGCCTATATCCAGTATGGCTTTTTGTCAAGCTATCCGGATTATTCCGCCGTCAGCCATTGGCATGCGGATCTGGAGTTTATCTTAATCAAAAAGGGGGAAATGACCTATAACGTAAATGGAGAACTGATTGAACTGTCTGAAAACAACGGCATTATGATAAACAGCCGGCAGCTTCATCACGGCTTTTCTGCAGAACACAACGAATGTGAATTTATTTGCATCCTGTTCTCAACAGAATTATTGAAAGGAAACGAGTGGTTTTATCACAATTATATCGAGCGTATTATTGAAAATGCTTCCTGCCCTTATCTCTATCTTGACCGGAGCGGCTGGCAGGCTGCTATTTTAGACAAGATAAGCGCTCTCTATACCGCCTTTGAAGCCGCCTGCGTCCACACACCTGTGGACGCGATGCCTTATTTTGAATTGATATCATATTTTTGTTCCATTATGGGCGTTTTATATGCACATCTTCCTTCCGCGCAGCCCGCCATAAAAGGAAAAGCTTCCGAAATCACTTCCATCAAAAATATGATTGCCTATACGGAGGAACATTTTGCGGAACACATTGCGTTAGAAGACCTCGCGCTTGCCGGAGCTTGCTGCAAAAGCCGATGCTTCCTGCTATTTAAAAAATACCTCGGAGACACGCCGGTTTCCTATATCACCAAACTGCGCCTCCGGAAAAGCCTTGCCGCTTTGCTGGAATCAGATGCATGCGTCACGGATATCGCTTATGCATATGGCTTTGGCGGGACAAGCTACTATTGCGAAACCTTCCGCCAATATTACGGCCTGTCTCCGCTGAGGTATAAGAAAGCGCATCGCAAATCATAAGCCTTATCCCTCTACCATGCCAGCACCTCGCAGCCGTTTTCCGTAACCAGCACCTGTATCTCCCACTGTGCGGAGGGCTTTGCGTCCGCCGTGCGGACTGTCCAGCCGTTGCCGTTATCCAGCACCACCTCCGCGCCGCCCATATTCACCATCGGTTCTATCGTAAAGCACATGCCGGGCGCTGTCACCATCTCCGTCCCGCGCCGCGAGACATAGCTGACCCATGGTTCCTCATGGAACGCCAGCCCGATTCCGTGCCCGCCGATTTCCCGGACAACGGAATACCCATTTGATTTTACAAAATCATTTACCGCCTGCCCCATATCGCCAAGACACCCCCATGGCTTCACCGCCCCAAGACCGACCTCCAGGCTTTCCCTTGCCACCTGCACCAGCCGCTTTTTCTCCTCCGTCACCGTTCCGATACAGAACATGCGGGACGAATCGGAGTAATACCCCTGCCAGACGGTCGAGACATCCACATTCACAATATCGCCGTCCCTGAGTACCCTGTCCGAGGGTATACCGTGGCAGACCTCATCATTGACGGAAACGCACACGCTCCGCGGATACCCCTCATAATGCAGCGTCGCGGGAATCGCATTATGGGACAGCGTCTGCTCACAGACCCAGCGGTCGATTTCCTCCGTTGCGATTCCCGCCCGGATATGGCTGCTGACATAGTCCAGAACCGCCACGTTTATTTTGGCGCTCTCACGGATTCCTTCGATTTGTTTTGCGTTTTTAATAATATTCCTTGGCGGAATCACCATTCCCGCCCGCCGGCATTCTCCAAGCCTCTCGTCAAAGGAAGCGTGGCATTTCTTATACTTCGTGCCGCTGCCACACCAGCAGGCGTCATTTCTTCCCGGTCTCAACAGGTTAAAGTCCATACAAATAACACTCCTCTCGTTCATTTGGAGGAGTGTTCTTCGAGATGTATTCTTTCAAACACGGCTATGTCCGGCCGGCTTTTCCTGTATTGACGCGGAGAGCATCCGTACGCCTTTTTGAAGGCTCTCGTAAACGCCTCATGGGAAGAAAATCCAAACTGCACGGCAATCTCGATAATGCTGCAGTCCGTATGCAGCAGCGCCTCCGCCGCGCGGCTTATCTTTCTTCTGAAGACGTATTCCCTGAAGGGAAGCCCTACATACTCATGGAACTTCGCAGAGCAATAGTAATCCGAGTACCCCACATAAAGCGCCATCTGCGGCAGGCCCGAATCTGCTTCAAGATTATCCTCAACCCAGTCCAGCATAGCCTTTATTGTTTTCACCGACATAAAAATCTCCATTCCGCCGTATCACGCATTCACTCCTCGTACCGGTATACATTATACCGCTTTTCCCGAATCCATACTTGATTTTTTTTGCGAAACTACCCTTAATTCACAAAGGTACCTTCGATTGACACAAATCCCCGCTATTCAGCCGCGTCGCCAAAAAATCCCTGTCCCGCCGCCATATTTTGCAATCCCCAGGTGCCCAGAACATCCTCGGCGCTGTTAAACTCGTGATGCCGGTGCATCCAGGACTGGAATTCCGCTGCGCCGTACAGCTCCGTCCCCGGTATATGTCCGGTGGCGTCCGGACTGTAAAGAATGAACTGCGCGCCGGGCTTAAGCGCGCCTTCCGCATCGTCAAAGCCGTATGGCTCGCTGGAAATATAGTGAAATATAGCGTCGCCATCCGGCTCATCCCATGTCTCACCCACACTATGCCCCGTATCAAGCACAAGCTCCTCCAGCGTCAGCAGCCAGGAGGCTTCGGTAAGCTTTTCCACCTTGCCGAACCGCCCGTGAAACCGGCAGACATAAACCGTAGTTGCATCATAATCGGAGAAATCTCCCGTAAAGCTGCCGTCAGGGTTCAGAATAAGCGCTGTTCTCCACGCGCCTACACCACTCAAAAACGCCATCTCTAAGGGCTCGGTAACGGGCAGCCCGTCCACCGCCTCAGGAACTGCCGCTTCCTGATTTGCAGTCATGGCCGCCTCAAAAGCCTTTAAATTCTCTTCCAAAGACTGGCTCTCATCCCTGACAAACACCGGCTCCGCACTGTCCAGCCACCACAGGCTGTCATAAAGCCGCCCTTCCTTCTCGAAGGTGCCCAGCAAATCACCGTCCGTGTTCAGCATCGGGACGCTGTGGGCGAGCAAATCGTTGATTTCGTCCATAAAGGCAGCGATGGCCCCGGCGTCAAAGCCGTTATGAATGGGTGCGCCGAAGTTGATATCGAACGCAACGCTGTTACGCCGCACCGTCGTCTCACCACCATCTGCCAGCGTGGACAGATTATAGCTGTATGAACAGACGCCCTGATACATATTCGGATGGTAGCGCAGAAGATAGTCTTCCCCGTCCAATGTACACAGAAATATGCTGGCCCAGCCTGTATGCGCAAAATAGCCGGTCTCAACATCGATTCGTTCCCCATTCTCCCAAATCTCCAGCCGTATCCCCTGTCCGTCGTCAATGTCGGACAGGCGCACCTCCTCGGCAATGCCGTTACGGTTCAAATCCGGCGCAATCGTCGGAGCTTCATTCGTTCCTGAGGTCTCCGTCTGAGCTTCCTCCGTCTCGGTATCGGACTGTGCCGCCGCAGCTTCCGTTTGCGTACCCGCCTGCTTGAATGCGGCTGCTTCGCTCTCCGGCGCCTTCCCTTCCGCAGAGCACGCACAGACCAGCACTGCCGCCATAATTATCTGTATCGCTGTATAACAAATCTTCCTTCTCATAATATCCTCCGCATCTCTGCCCGCCGCGACCCGCACACAGCTTTCCATACGAACCGGCATACTACCGCAGTGCTATGCCTTCACATCAATAAAGCTTATCTGCGTTTCCTGAAATTTGTTTTTATACAAGGTATTCGAATACCCCTTCTGAACCTTGCCGTAAATGTCCCCCAGCTGCTGCGCCGCATACGAATCCTCTATAGATTTTATACCGTGCTTCTCCGCGTCATCTGCCAGCTCGTTTGCCCTGCGCCGCACCTCCAGCGCACTGCTTTTGACATCCAGACTGCTCCTGATTTCCTCATTTTTTGCTATGTTTATCTCTCTTCTTAATTTTTCCCGCTGGAGAAGCAGGTTTTCGTGCTCCAGCCGCAGGTTCTCCTGCGTCAGCAGCGCATTTTTCTTCTCCAGCTCAAAAAGCTCTTTTTTACGCTTTTCCTCTTCGCCCAATGCAAGGATCTGACAGCCAGCCTCCACCTCGCCCAGAATCGGGCTGTTCTGCGTGATTCTTTTCAAATCAATCCTGGTATGCCGATTCAGCGCCGCGTCAAAGTGATCGGCGCACAAAAGCTGCATCACACGGCGCTCTTCATCGTAGATTCCCACAATCGGACGCACTGAATCCGCTACTGTCTGATAAAATTTCTTATAATACCGGCTGACGATTTCGGTCTCCCGTTCCGAAAGCCTTTCGCCGCCCTTCGTATTGAGCTTCTCCTCAACGACCGCAAAGTACTGCCTGTCCGCAAGATAACGCTCAAATTCCTCCTTCGCCCTTCGCCGCATCAGGTCAATTTTTTCTCTGTTTTTCTCCCGCCCTTTTATATCATCCTGATACCACAGACTCTCCTCCATCATGTCTGTGGTATACTTCACAGCTTCCCAAAAGCCCTGCTCTGTCAGGCAGCGGTATATGTCCATCCGGTGCCAGCCGGATAACTGCCGCGCCCGGTTCGCACGCAGAAGCTGGTTCGCGTCATAGATCAGCCCCAGCAGCAGCTTCAGCGTTATCAGGTCCTCATTCGGCTCCATCCCTTCCGGCTTTCCCATCAAATACACCTTGTTAAATGCCGCCGTGTTCAAATCCAGGCTCGCACAGCCCGTATAATCCTCGTTCAGCCTGTAGGCTCTGTCCAGCACAAAGATGTTCTTTTTCTCCACGCCGCTGCTGATTGCCGCGGCAATTGTATTGATCACCTCGACCTTATACATATATGTCGTTATCTTGCTGATAAAACTCGAAATCTCCCATGGATTCATCCGCTTTTGGGAAGTCCTCTCATAGGTAATCCTCACCCGTACATTCGTATTTTTGCGCTCATATTCATTAAATACCGTCATTGGTTCCCCCGCTTTCATCCTGTGTGCTTTTTCGTCTGTCAGTCGCTTCCGCAGCATACCGCTGCGCCTCTCTGTATCGCCCTCTACTCAATTCTACTACAAAATTTACAAAATGTCATGTAGCAGTTCGTCCTTCGGCCTCCTGCTGCAATGTCGTTCCAGCCTCTTTAAAATATGTTGACATTTCGGAAAAACCTTGTTAGACTATGAATGAACAAATATTCATTCATAAGCATGAGAGAGGGAGGACCGCCAATGCCAAAATCACAGGAGCGGTGCCAGGAAATCCGCGAAGAAACCCGTGCCAAAATCCTGCACGATTCCATGCTCTACTTTGCCAGAAACGGCTTCGCCGGTACAAGAATCAGCGATTTGGCAAAGCATATCGGTATCGGACAGGGCACGCTTTACATTTATTTCAAATCAAAGGAAGACCTGTTTCGTGAAATCTTTGCGCTGACAAACAGCAGCAAGGATACAAAAGCTTTAAAAATGCTGTCGCATCTGCCAATATCCGCCAAAAAGAAGATACAGAAGCTTTCCGGCAGTATTATGGCCCGGCTCGCGCAGGATGAGCTCTTCGCCGCTATGGTTGCGCTGAACACACAGATGATGTTTGAAAAGAAAGCCTTTGCTTCCGCCCAAACGACCTATCAGTCGGAGCTATATCAATTGACGGAGGGCATCATCCGGCAGGGGCAGCAGGAAGGAAGCGTTGTCGCGGGTACGCCGGTAAAGCTGGCTGATTATTACTGGGGCGTCGTCTACCTCTATGCGCTCAAAAAGCTGTTTACAACAGAATACGAAATGATTTCGTCAGAGGATCTGGCACGCGTCCTCCTCAGGGACGCGTAAAACGACACATCGCTTCAAAGAAAGGAGTGCCATAATGAACAACCATACACAGAGCAATATCAAAACAGGGGATAAAACAGAAGCGCCGCGCAAAAGGATTGCAATTGTGACAGGCGCGTCAGGCGGTATCGGCCGTGTATTCGTCCGGGAGCTTGCAAAGGAAACGATCGACGAAATCTGGGCCGTCGGAAGAAACAGCCAGCGGCTTTCTGCGCTGCAAAACGAAGCAGGCGTCAAAGTCGTACCTGTGTGCAAGGATCTGACAGACCATGCAGCCCTGCTGTCCTTTTCGGATTTATTGAAGGAACAGGCCCCGCGCGTCCTGTGGCTTGTGAATAATGCCGGCATTGCCAGAATGGCGCCCTCACGGGAATTTTCCGCCCCTGAAATCACACAGGCAACGGACCTGAACTGCAAAGCGCCCGCCGTACTTATCAGCCTTTGCATCCCCTATATGGAGAAAGGGTCATATATTCTGAATGTTTCCTCCGCCGCCGCGTTTCAGCCGGTACCGTATCTCAATCTATACGCCGCTGCCAAGGCCTTTGCGCGCAGCTATTCCCGCGCGCTCCATGCGGAGCTGAGGCCCTGCGGCATTACGGTGACGGCAGTCTGCCCCGGCTGGGTGGATACCGATCTGCTCTCGAGAGAGCGAAACGGCAGGATCGTGCGCTTTCCGGGGCTTGTCATACCCGAACGGGTTGTCGCAAAGGCATTGAAGGACGCCAAAAGGGGAAGAGACATGTCCGTATGCTCGCTCTATGTAAAATGCCAGCATTTAACCGCTAAGCTGCTGCCGCAAAGGCTGACAATGCGGCTGTGGCTGCACGGCATCCGAAGCTATCTGTGAGCGCAACATATTGTCTGCCCGGATAAGGCACATAAGAGGAGGGAGACGTTCCGTCTCCCCCCTCTTATGCTCCGGCGACCTGCACGCCCTCTATCCGGACGGCATAAGGCCCTTCATAGCGCTCGTCCTGATACCGTTCTGTAGAGAAGGTCATGTGCCCCTGCGTTTCCAGAATGCTGCCATTGACGGAGCCGCCGGTCACCGGCGTCACCGTCTTGCCGTCATACAGGAATGCCAGGCGAATCTCCCCCGCAAAATGGCCGGTCAGCTCATCCATCTGAAAATCGGAAAAGCTGACGATATGCAGATAGGGGCCAGCCTTAAGCTCCTCCATCGTCCTGCTGCCGGTAGGCACTGAAATACAGCTGTATTCTCCCGTAGGCTCAACGCCAAGATAATACGCAAACCGGCTGCCGCCATGAAGCGTTCTCACCGTGCCCTCCTCGAGCAGAAGGCGGTCCTTCATCGGAATGCCCTCCGCGCTGTAGGGATCCTTTGCCTTAAGATATATCGTAAGTGCATCCCCCTGAATATCCTGTCCCTGCGCCGCTGTTCCGATCTCATAATTGGAATATTTCTGATACACCAGTCCTGTCGAAGCGCGCTTCATATAGTAACCCAGAACTATCCGCATCTGTTCTGCCGAAAGCAGTATCGTATAGGTGCCTGCCTTGGGCGGATTCTTTGCCTCCGCTCTCGCCCTGGTCACGGCAAGCGCTTCCTCCACCGATTTGCGCAGCGCGGCCGTATCCGCGTCACGGTACGCAAACTGGTGATGCGTTTCCACATCCTGCGGCTCCACACACTGTACCACATATTCTCCCGAGACCGAGTACGTCTCAAAGCTGACGTCCACGCCGCGCGAATTTACAATCCGCCGCACGACGCGCTGTGCAAAAATCTCTGCGGAGTTGATAAACACCTTCGAAGAGGTATCCGGCGCATACAGCGCCTCCGCCATCTGCCTTACGGTCTCCTCCAGACTCTGCCCTGCCAGGCTGCCGCCCGCCGGGACAAACGCCTCCCGTTTTCCCGCATTCAGCTCATAATAGGCATTACACACCAGCGCGGCCGCCTGATAAGCCTGCGCCAGAGCCTCCCGGATTTCCTCACCGGCCATTCCCGGATAAATATTCACGACAGAAGACCCCAGCTGCTTCTCCTTCCCCTGCGGCGTCTCTTTTTCGAAAGCCCTGAATACCGTCACGGCATAGTCCGTCAAGTCTGTTCCGCGCTTCAAATCCAGCCTTTTGCGGATAAAGAAGCATTCCACCGATTCCTGTACCTGCTCTGTAATACGATACAATTCAATATTTAACTGCCTCAAAACGGCTTCTATCTGTTCAATCAAAATCCTTCCCAGCCTTTCTTTATAATTTTCATGCAGCCCTTATCCCAGACGGACCTTCGCCTTGATATACGGGCCGCCGTCCGATACCTTCACCCATTCCTTATACCCTTTTCCGCACATGCCGCTGCCGCTTAAGGCGACGTTCTCCGACATCATGGAAATGGACTTGAGCAGATCCGGCACATAGCCAGTCAGGACAATCGGGGAAAATATTTTTCCCGTAAGCTTACCGTCGCGGATTTCGCGCGCGATATTTACCATCGCCTGAATGCCCCAGTTCTTGGGATCCTCCATCCCGCTGCTTGGATTCTCGAGCAGAAATCCGTACTTTATGGAGGCTATCATCTCCTCCACCGTATCCGTCCCGCCCTCAAAAAAGGTGTTCGTCATACGCGTATAAGCCTTTCTGCGGAAGCTCTCCCTTCTTCCGTTACCGGTAGGCTGCGTCCCCAGCGTAAGCGCCGACTGCAAATCGCTGATACCGCTCTTTAATACCCCCTTCTCAATCACCACCGTGTCATGGGCTGCCGTCCCCTCATCATCAAAGAAATACGACGCCACCTCAGACGCCGCCGACGCGCCGTCATGCATGGTAACCAGCTCAGAAGCCACATATTCGCCCACAAACTGCTCTGCAAGCGCACGCTTCTTGACAAACATATCCATCTCCACGCCGTGCCCGAACGCCTCATGCACAATCATGCCGGTAACCTCCGGCGCGCAGACGCAGTCATATTCTCCGGGCGGAATCGGCTCGCTCTCAAGCAGCTCCAGCGTTACCCCCGCAGCCGTCTCCACGTCCGCATCCATTCTCGAGAGCATCTCCGCTCCGCCCAGATTAGAGTAAGTCTTGTAATAGCTCTTGATTTCTTCCCCTCTTGCGGCGCCAAACGCAATCATGCCGTCCATCCACATGACATTCTGTTCCATGGTCTTTTCCCTGGACAGAAACAGCTTCGTGTAACGCTGATACTCGCATCTTACCCGGCAGTCCAACAGCCTGTCGCTGACTGCCAGCCCCTTTTCCTTGACAGCGTTCAGATGCGCCAGTATCGCATCATCCCCCAGCTCCCTAGGATCAATCTCATATGACGTACTCCCTGTAAACGCCGCTGCCTCCTCCTCCGGCACCGGATATTCGCTTTCCGTCAGTCCCTCGGGCAGCACCTGCCCGGAAGCTGCCGCCAGCTCCCCGATTCGCGCGCAGACGACGTCCAGCGTCTCCTCCGAAATCCTGTTAAACGAATATTCCGTATAATGCTTCCCGTCGGACACCTTTGCCACAAATCCCCTGGAGGTGCCAAGGTCACCCTCGCCCACGCTCATATTTCTTCTGGAAACACTGTAGACTCTCGTCCTGGAATCCTCCGCCAGAACAGACGCATAGGGATAGCGCTCCAGCAGCCTGTCCAACAGCCGGACAAGCAGCGGCTTTGTATCCTGAATGAATTTACTTTCCTGAACCTTCATGCTGACTCCTTCCTTCTCCGGCGGTTTTCATCCCGCCGCCTCACATCATAATTATACGCCCCGTTCCGGAAAATAACAAGAACAATCCCCTCCCGAAACCGTTACCGCAGGTCTTTTCTCCCATACCAGATCCATGCAGCCGCAAGACAGGCTGCCGTTATAAGCGCGCCCACCGCTGTCGGCCCCGCATTCAGCCCTCCGTCCGCAAATATATCCGCGGCATTCGCATAGTAAAACGGCGTCAGATATTTTGCGCCTTCAATGGCAGGGATAATGCGGCACATGATGTCCGCCGCAAACAGGACAACCGTAATGCCAAGGCCCGCGCCTGCTGCGCTCCTGCGTACAAAGGCCGAAATCGCAAAGCAAATTGTTCCGATTTCTATCTGCATAAGAATCGCGGCAGTATGATACCGCAGCAGCTCTCCTGCATCCATCCGTTCTCCCAGCAGCACAAAGCCTAAAAGATACAGCGCGACGCAGACCACGTTCAAAATCAGAATACAGCTCAGAAGCGCCAGATATTTTTGCAGCACAATCCACCCACGGTCGACCGGAAGCGTATACAGGAATTCTGCCGTATGGCCGCTTTCCTCCTTTGCCAAAAGGCCTGTCCCCAGAAGCGCCGCAAACATCGCCCCGCCAAGACCGTGCAGCATCGCAATCTCAGTGGCGTAATACCCGCGCAGCGTGGCAATGCTCATTTTGTCCATACCCAGCGCCGCGGACATTGCCCCCATGTCCGAAAAGGAGGACGCAATATTCTGTACCGAATCGGCAAGGCTGGCATACAGCAGAATGCAGCCCATGCACATACCGCCCACGCACGCTGTCCATATCAGCAGATTCCTTCGATTCATTCTCATTTCATGGCGATAAAATGTCATTGTCTCTCCTCCGTTTCCGTGTAATACTGCATAAAAATCTCTTCCAGCTCCGGCTCCTCAATCGTGATATCCTCAATATGATGCCCTGCAAATCCCGCAAACAGCGCATCCAAATTCCCTTTATACAAAAAGTCCTCTTCCTTTCCGTCCCGGAGCATGCGGATGTGCTTTGCGCGGGTTCTTGTCAGATTCTCCACCGTGTCGGTGCAGACAACGCTGCCATCTCTGATAATTGCCGCATGACGACAGTATTTTCGGATTTCCGGCAGTACGTGTGACGACAGGAAGCAGGTAACCCCTCTGCTGTTATATTCCAGTATCAGCTTGAAAAATTCCGCCTGCATCAGCGGATCAAGTCCGCTTGTCGGCTCGTCAAAGATAAAAAGCTGCGGGCAGTGCTGCATCGCGCAGACAATGCTCACCTTCTTGCGGTTCCCCAGGGACAGCTCCTCTATGCGCTTATCCGGATCCACCATAAGCCGCTCGCACAGCATCTGCGCCTCTTTCCGGCAGTCCATGCCTCTCATATCCGCCGCAAGCCGGATGACCTCCCGTACCCGCATAGCCGGGTAGAACATCGCCTCCGACGGCATGTATCCGACCGACCGCAAAAGCGCCTTCCTCTGCCTTTCGGCGTCCATTCCGAGGACTGCCGCGCTCCCCTCCTGAAATCCGACCAGCCCCAAAAGGCATCGAATCGTCGTCGATTTTCCCGCGCCATTTGGCCCCAGAAAACCAAAGATATCACCGCGCTCTACGCGCAGGGACAGATTTTTAACACCTCTGTGCTTTCCGTAATTTTTCGTCAGCCCGCTGATTAAAATCGCAGGCTCGCTGCTCTGTGTCCCCATATCCTTCTCCCTTCTTCGTTCTCTTCATGCTATGGCCTCCGGTTTTTGAATGCCTCCAGCTCCCGGTTCAGCTCCTCCGTATCGATACTGCGCTTGATCCTGTACACAAGCATTATGGAAAGGTAGCAGGCCGCCAGATAAACAAAAAACAGAACTGTCGCCGCCGTATTCCGGTCATACCAGCCAAGCAGCCAGCTCAGCGCGGTGTACACCGTCATGCACAGAAGCGAGGCCCCCAGCTCCTTTTTCCCGATGCGCTCTGCCTCCTCAAAGTTCCCAAGTAAAAATACCTGTACATACCCCATCGCATACGCTGTAAGTATCATCTCCGCCATCTGCACGATGCCCGTGTAGAATCTTCCCTGCACAAGCTGGTAAACGGCGTAAAAAAACAAAATCGCAAAAAAATACAGACAGGCTTTGAATTCTATTTTAATCTCCGCAGACAAATACCGCTTAAACCGATTCATTCCGTATCCCCCTTTAATATGCTTCTGAGCGCTTTTGCGTAATGCCTCGAAATCGTAACATGCTCCCCGTTGCTCATCGTCACGTCAATCCGCTTCTCCGGCATGCTTCGGAGCCTGCTGATACAGTAGATATTGATAACCATCGACTTGCTGCACCGAAAAAAGCCTTCGCCCGCATACATGCCCTCAAGAAGCGAGAGGGTGAGGCCGCTCCTGTAGACCTCCTTGTCCGTATACAGCCAGGTTACCCCGTCCACACTCTCGGCATAAATCACCTGACTGATGCGGACAGGCGCCTGCTGCCCGTCCTTTGCGGCAAGCAGCCGCTTTCCCTGCCCTTCCGCATATTTTATGATACCGTCAATCTCCTCCGTCATCTCTCTGTATCGGATAATGACCTCCTCTTTTCCCTCTGTAATCTGCTGCAATGTAATCTTCATCCGTCCCCCTGTCTCATTCCCCCCGGAATCTGAGAAAACCATACTATAATCGGCGCTTCCCCGGTTCATTCAGGGTACCATTTTTCCCTGCAAAAGACAAGACGCCTTCCCGCAAGCTGCACCTTTTCGCCTTTAAGCTTCCGCTGTCGCATTTTTCTATTAAGATTACCCTCAATTGAGGGCAGGGTGTCAACATGGAAAAGGGAAGCGACTCTCCCCAATCGCTTCCCCTCCGTATCCTTTACTTTTTAAACAGCTTTCCGAGCAGTCCCTTTTTCTCCTCCGCAGGCTCGTGCGCCGCCTCCCCGCCCGGGGCGGTATCCGGATAAAGCGCTGCCTTCTCCGGCGATACCTTCAATGTCAGAAGAGCGTCATAGGCCTGACAGTAATTCCAGCCGTTTGCCCTGGCAAGCGCCTGCGCCGTATGCCCCGCAATCGTCAGCATTCCTACCGACGGATACCCGCCGTCCCTGACCGCGGAAGCAAACTCCACAAAGATATCGCCGTCCGATTTCAGACGCCGGAAATAATATGCGGCCTCACTGTACGAAAGGCTGCAGCCCTCTGTCAGATAAAGCATCAGCTCCGCGCGAATCGGCTCTGTCCTCTTCCACTGCGCGGCCGCCTCCTCCATCAGCTTCGTGTCCGCAAGGCATACCAGACTCGGGCCATCCGTCAGTACGACTACCTTGCTCGCCTCGTACAGCTTTTCCATAAATTCCGGATTGTCAATGCTTACCGGTGTGAGCCGTCCCTCTCCCTTTCTGCCGGCCTCAAAACGGTTCGTGACAATCAGATAGGCAAGCTCGTTCTTCAGCGTAAAGTCTCCGTTTTCCTCACGCAGCGTAAAGATATAAGGCCGCTCGCACAACGCCTCCGTAAGCGGTATCGTCGCCTTATTCAAAAGCCGGTTATAGTGCTTCTTTGTCTCCTCGTCCTCCTCCGTGCGCGCCTTGTCAAATCGCGCCGCCGTCTCGCGGATATATGTCATCATCTCTATAATGCCGCACCCCGCAAGATACGAGATTCCGCCGTCGGCATCCTGCTCCATATGCGCAAGCAGCGCCGTGTGCTGCTCCTCGCTGACCTGATAAGCGTTCTCCGTATCGTAAAACGGTACCGACGGAAACCGGTACTGCACTTTGCCGTCCTTCTCCTTCCGAATCGCGTCCAGCGCCTCCGCCGGCGCAAGCGCGTCAATGTCCGCGCACCTCCCGGTCGCCTCCTTGAGGAACGAAAGCCTGCAGCCGATTGCCTGCGGGGTATCCATATCAAAGCCAACCCCTGTCACGCCGATTTTGTCCGCAATCGCCAAAATCATCTCAAGCCTGAGCATTTCATCCCCGTTATCCAGCACGCCGATCGGGAATGTCCCGTCAAATACCGGAAGCAGTGCGGGATTCTGCAGTACATAACTGACAGCATCGTCATATTTTTCGTACAGATACATCATTATATTCTTCTCGTCCATCTTCATCAGGAACGGATTGCCCAGAGAAACCCGGTAATCGCTGTAAAGCGGCGCAAGAAGCACATAGATCCTGTCCAGCTCAAAGTACCGCGCAAGCCGCGCCTTCACCGCAGCCTCGTCATACCGCGGTATGTCAAGATGCGCGCTGATATCGATTACAGCGGGATCGTACTCAAGCCAGTAGTTGCGATGCGGCTCGACAATGATCTGAAACCGCCCCTTTACCAGCTGGGAAAGCACCGCGAGCTTGTATTTTCCGATTGGCCTCTTGTCCGTATTAAAGCGCATCGCACTGTCCGCCGTCAGAAATATTTTCAGGGATTCATGGTCAAACGACTCCGGCAGGGCCGGCTCCCCGTCCTTGCCGCGCTTCATCGTCATCAGCTCAAACACCTGCTTTTCTCCCTCCGCGGGCTTTTTGCGCGGATCCGGCAGCTGGCCGATGATATAGACATATTTTGTCCAGAGGCGTGCGACGGCAGCCTCTTTTTCCTCCCGGTCAATTGCCGTCCTGTACATGTGATGATAGCTGTCCGCCGCATCCCGAAGCCCCAGCAGATCCCGCGCCGCAAGGTATTTTTCTTCGCAGAGCACTGTTTTGGGCGACGGCGGCGGCGCGCTCATATGAAGCGCCAGCCCCCCTATATGCTCCTCAAAAATCTGATTGACCACCTCTCCAAGCTTATCCTCATGGTAAGCATAGCGGTGCGCACCGTATTTTACCGCATTGGCCACATAGGTATCATAGTACTCCTTCTCAAAAAACACATGAATGGTATCGTCAAAGACCTCTTCCTCGTCCCGCTGCATTACCATAACATCCTTGTCAAACCCTTCAAACAGCCCAAGCTGCCATACCGATATATTTGATTTTCTTTCCACCTTTGCTTTTCCTTTTCTGTTGTTGTATATTCAGCTCTCCACAATGAGATATCTGCCGTCCCCTATATCGAATACCTCCGGAGCCTCTATGATTTCTTCCTTATCCTGACCTTCAAGGTCAACGCCCTCCTCGTCAAAGTACGCCCATACCTCGTCAATCGAATCCACCACTACCGCCATGCATTCCTCTAAGAACGCTTCCGCCTCCCCGATGTTGTCCGCTACCGCTTCCGGTAAAAGCTGGAGCTGATTCTCCAGGAAACAATTTAGAACCGCATCATCATATTCATGCATAATTTACCTCATTTCTGCGCCGCCTTTTGCGCCCTTACCGATTAAATTTCTTGAACCCAGCTCCTGCATCAGTCTTCCGACCGGCAGGCCCACAACATTGTTATAGTCGCCGTTAATACCCTTTATATATGCCGCGCATTTTCCCTGTATCGCATAAGCGCCCGCCTTATCCGCAGGCTCCCCGGTGTCCACATATTCCCGAATCTGCGAAGCATCCATCGGATACATTGACACATCTGTCTTTTCATGGAACGTCGCCGTCTGGATCCCGCCCGGCAACAGCAGCGCCAGCGTAACGCCCGTATAGACCTGATGCGTGTCGTCCTGCAGCATCGTCAGCATCCGCACCGCGTCCTGCGCATCCTTTGGCTTGCCCATGATTTCGGATCCGTAAGCTACAATCGTATCCGCACCAATTATGACATATATGTCGTCTTTATTTATCGCTCCGTTCTGTGCCGTATACCGCCCGGCTGCCTCGGCTGCCTTCTGATAAGAAAGCTCCTCAACAATTTCCCACGGAAGCTCCTTTGTAATAATCTCCTCCCCATGAGCCGGAAAAACCTCAAAGGAAAGTCCTACCTGCTCCAAAAGCTCCCTGCGCCTGGGAGATGCGGAGGCCAAAATATATTTTATCATACCCTGTTCCTTTCTCATGCCTTCGTGCTTTCCTGACCGTACTCCGGTTTAAAGGTCCTGGCCTGCGCCTGCTCCTTTCCTGCCACCGCAGCCACATGCTCTCTGCAGAACTGCTCCTGCGCGTTGCATGCTTCCCGCCCCCGTCCGTCTACCTTGCTGTAGGTGCCGTCCGGCTGCAAAAGCTGCGCCTTCTGCGTATCCTTAAGCTGTACCTCCAGCACGTGCCATACCCGCTCCCGCAGCTCCGGATTCAGGATGGGAAACAGGATCTCTACTCTCCTGTCGAGATTGCGCGGCATCCAGTCCGCGCTCCCCATGTAAAGCTCCGGATCCCCGGCATTTTCAAAGTAGAAGATGCGGGCATGCTCCAGGAAGTTGCCCACGATGGAGCGCACCTCTATATTGCCGTTTATTCCCTCGACACCCGTACGCAGACAGCAGATGCCCCGCACAATCAGCTCAATCTTCACACCCGCCGCCGCCGCCTCATACAACGCCCTGATAATATCCGGGTCGCAGAGGGAATTCATCTTCGCCACAATTCTTGCGGGATATTTGTTCATGGCATTTTCTTTTTCGCGTCCGATAAGATACAGAAATCTGTCCTTCAGCCAAAGCGGCGCAAGCGCCAGGTGATTCCAGCCCAGCGGCTCGGAATAGCCCGAAAGCATATTGAACACGGCGGTCGCATCCTCCCCGATTGCCTCATTGCAGGTCAAAAGGCCCAAATCCGTATAAAGCTTGGCGGTCGCGTCATTGTAATTGCCCGTGCCCAGATGCACATAACGCCGGATGCCCTCCTCCTCGCGGCGTACCACCAGCGTAATCTTGCAGTGCGTTTTCAGTCCTACCAGACCGTATATTACATGGCAGCCCGCCTTCTCCAGCTTTCTGGCCCATACGATGTTGTTCTCCTCGTCAAACCGCGCTTTCAGCTCGACAAGCACCGATACCTGCTTGCCGTTTTCCGCCGCATACGCAAGCGCCGCAATAATCGGAGAATTGCCGCTTACGCGGTAGAGCGTCTGCTTGATGGCAAGGACGTCCGGGTCTCTGGAGGCCTGCTTGATAAAATCCACCACCGGCGCAAAGGTCTGATACGGATGATGCAGCAGGATATCCCGCTTCCGAATCTCCTCGAACAGATCCGCGCCCGGCGCAAGCTCCTCCACCGGCTGCGGTACATAAGGCTGATACTTCAGATGCCCAAAGCCCGAAAAGCCATACATCTTCATCAGAAAGGTCAGGTCAAGCGGACCCGGAATGCTGTAAATATCCTGTTCGTCCAGCATCAGCTCCTTCCGTATAATATCCAGAAGCCGCCCGTCTATTCCGGCCTCAACCTCAAGCCGGATTGCCTGTCCCCACTGGCGCTTTTTCAGCTGCTTTTCTATTTCCTTGAGCAGATCCTCCGCTTCCTCCTCCTCGATGGAAAAGTCCGCATTGCGCATGATGCGGAAGGGAAAAACGCATTCGATATCGTAGTTCAGGAAAAGCTTGTTCATATTGCGCTCTATTATCTGCTCCAGCAGAATCACGCGCTTTGTCCCGTCCTTGGCGTCGGGCAGAAGCACAATGCGCGATAAGCCGCCGGGCACCTGAACGGTAGCAAACTCCAGCTCCCTGCCCGCACCCGATTTCTTATGGAACAGAAGCTTTTTCGTATGCCCCTTGGCCGTCTTGCGGGAAACCAGCGCTCCCAGATTCAGGGACTTATTCCTGATCAGCGGAAAGGGACGCGAGGAATCGACCGCCATCGGCGTCAAAACCGGATAAACATTGTCCTCAAAATACCGGTCCACAAACGCACAGTCCTCCCTGCTCAAATCCTCATGGTTCTCTATCACAAACAACCCGTTCTGCGCCAGCAGCGGCAGAAGGGAACGATTATACGTCGAATACTGTGTATTCACCAGCTCATGCGTTGCCCTGCCGACAGCCTCGAGCTGCTCGAGCGGCGTCATTCCGGCAATATCCGTTTTGGTATAGTCCGCGTTTACCATATCCTTCAGGGAAGCTACCCGGACCATAAAGAATTCATCCAGATTGGACGCCGTGATGCTCAGGAATTTGAGCCGCTCAAACAGCGGTATACTCTTGTCCCTGGCCTCCCCGAGCACACGGTTATTGAACGCTATCCAGCTTAATTCCCTGTTATAGTAATACTCCGGTCTGCTGTAGTCTGTTTTTGAAGCTTTGTCCCCCATTGAATTCTTTCACTCCTTTATTATATATTACTTTTTTTCTGTTTTATAACAGGTTTAATGCTGAACACCTCCTCAAAAAACGCCGTGCCCTTACCGAAAAGCCCAAACTCCAGCGTCATATCTTCATTCGTCTCAATTGTAAACACCATCGTGTTCTCTTTGTTCGCAATACGCAGCTTATCGCATTTCCCTTTGTGGCTGATGTTCAGCGCCCCCGCCAGGCGGATAATGGCCGTAAGCTTGGCGACCTTGAGATATGATGCCTTATCCAGCGTCGTCTGCTGTCCGAGGACCTCATAATAGTCAAACTGCTCGCTTGAATATTTCACAACGCGCGCCACGATTTCCCGCTCCAGATGGGAAAGCCCGATAATCTCCGTCGCCATCACAATATTGTAGGAGCTGATTCCGACGTTTACAAGGCTGATATATCTGCCGCACTCGCTCAGAATCGCCGCAAGCTGCAGAAGCAGACGGTCCCGCCTGGAAAGCCCGTGTATTTTCTTCATGTTGTCAAAAATCGTCAGGACGGTTTCCTCCCGCTCCGCCGTCCGCTGCGCCGAGCTTTGGTAGCGGCGGTTCATATCCCGCGCGCAGGCAAGGATATCCTGTTCGAAATTATGCGCTGCAAAGCTGTTCGCCGCAGTCAGCAGACGGTTGCGCTCCGCGTACTCATACGCAATGCCGTCGCAGATGCTTACGCCGGGCGCCCACAGCTGCTTTGCCCCAAATACCTTTATCATATACCCGATCATCAGCGCCGAAAGATACAGAAGCGATACGTTCTCCTGCGCAAGACCGAGCGAAAGCGCTATTTCGCGCGCTTTTTTCTTCTTCAGGGTATCTACAAACTCGGTAAAGACATCGGCATGAACCTGCCCCTTTTTGCTTGTCTTAAGGTAATCCTTCTGCAGAATCAGGGAAACATAGTCGTCTACCAGTATGATATTCTGGATTTCCCGGCTTCCGACAAACATTTCGCGAAAGCTCTCCAGCCGGTCGCTGAGTATCTCCTCCACCATGTCTTCCAACTGGTAGGAGCGATATGACACATTTGTCAGCTCTTCCCGCATGCGCAGCACGCCGGGCCGGACATTCTGGGAGGTGACAAGGCTGTCGTTCTCAAACAGGGAGAGCTGTATGCTTCCGCCGCCGATGTCGATAAATATCGTGCTCTCCTCTATAATGTCCTGAAAGACCTGTCCCTTGGCCGCAACCGATTTGTAATCCAGAAACCGCTGCTCCGAATTGCTCAGCACTTCGATTTTGACCCCGGTACGCATTTCTATCTGGTCAAGCAGAATCAGGGAATTCTGCGTTTCGCGAATCGCGCTGGTCCCGTAAGCCTTATAGGCGTCAACCTTATATGACTTCATAATATCCGTAAACTCCCTGAGCATCCTGCACAGCTCGTCCACCCGTTCGTTGCTGATCTTCCCCGTAAGATAAGAATCCGTTCCCAGCTCTATGCGATGCCGCACACAATCGATTTCCTTTATTCCGTTTTTGCCCGATATCTCATAAATTTTCATGGCAAGCTCATACGAGCCTACATCAATCGCCGCAAAGGTTTTGTATGACATGTTGAACCTCCATTTGACCACAGCCCTAATAATTGCCGAGTATTTTCATATTATGGGTTTCCTCGCGCAGCCCCCGCAGCGCGTTGCGCACCGCACTGCTCTCCAGATTCCCCTCAAAATCGACAAAAAACCGATACTCCCAGTTCCTTCCCTCAAGCGGCCTGGACTCGATCTTCGTCATATTCAGTCCGTTGTATATCAGATGCGAAAGCGCATGATAAAGAGCGCCGCTCTCATGGTTTACCTCAAAGCAAAGACTGATTTTAGAGGCGGTGCGTGAAAACACCTTTTGATTGGTCACAATAATAAACCGCGTGGAATTTCCCTTCAAATCGTTAATGCCGCGCTCAAGAATATCCAGCCCGTAGATTTCCGCCGCCGCTGCCCCTGCAATCGCCGCCTGTGTCCGGTCCTGCTCATCCGCAATCTTCTTAGCCGCAAAGGCGTTATTCTTCATGCTGATCTGCTGCCAGCCCTTCTCCTGAAGGTAATGCGCCGTCTGCATCAGGGACTGCGGATGCGCGTACACCGTCCTGATATCGGCCATGTCGGCCCCGGGGGCTGCAAGCAGGCAGTGTTCGATTCGGATAATCTGTTCGCCTACGATATAATTTTCAAATTCTACCAGCAAATCGTAAATCTCGCTCACAATGCCCGCCGAGGAATTCTCTATCGGAAGCACCGCAAAATCCGCGCTTCCCTCGTCAATCGCCAGCATGGCGTCACGAAACGTATCCACATGAAAGCAGTTTACGGCCGCGCCGAAATATTCCTTCATTGCCGCCTGTGAATAAGAGCCCTCCGCCCCCTGAAACACCACGCGGCATTTCCCGCAGTCAGGCTCCTCCATCTCGATAAACGCCTGCCTGCCGCCGCCTTCGTGCTGCGCGATAATCTGATACTGAAGCTTTCTGCTCATCGCCATAATCTGCTCAAAAAGCTCCGTCACCCCCCGCTCATTGAACGCGTTATGCGTAAGCGCGCCGACAGCCTTAAGCTTCTGCGCCTCCCGCTCTTTGTCAAATACACGCTTGCCGGACGCAATCTTGTAGGCGGCCACCTGTCCGCTTACCTCCATTCGCTTTTCGTACAGCTCCACAATCCGGCTGTCAATCTCATCCAGCGTTGCCCTAAGCGCCGATAAATCCATGTGCCTTCCTCCTGCGTTTTCTTTTACCATCAGTATAGCACAGGATTTCCGCTTTGTAAAAAAAATAGCTCATCTTTTCTATTTTCTTTTATGCTTTTTTCATCTATAATAAAAGTATGGTATCCAGACAGATAAGAAGCGGAGGTTTCATTATGAAAAAGAAATATATCATCATACCATTGATTATTGCTGCCGCCACAGCGCTTGCCGCTGCCGTCGCCCTGTCAACGCGCAGCCGCAACAGCGTGCCCGACAACCCCGATACGCTGATCGGAAACACTTCCGGCAACCTCTATAACGGCGGCATGTTCTGTGAAAGCGACGGCTATGTTTATTTCTCAAATCCCTATGACAACAACGCGCTCTACCGGATGCGCCCCGACGAATCGGAGGCCGAACGCCTTATTGCGTCCCAGACGAGCAGCATTAACGCGGACAGCAAATACCTGTACTTTTATCAAAGCGGCTCCGGCAGCGGCGCAGGCTTTGGATATGTCGTAAGCTCCACCGGCGTATACCGCGCGCAGAAGGATGACCCCAAAAACATCAAATGCCTTGATAAAATTGTCGGCGCGCATGTCGTTCTGGCCGGCAACTCCGTATTTTACACCCGCGCGGGCGACACGGTCGCGCTGGCCCGGATTGACATCAGCGGCGAAAACAGGGAAATCGTTCTGGAAAAGGACATTCTCCCTGCCAGCATCGACGGTTCCTACTTCTATTACGCGAATAACGACGGCACCAATCTTCATGTTATGGCCATGAACCGCAACACCGGTTCCTCACGAAAAGCGTTCGCGGAGGACATCTACATGCCGATTGTCGAAGGAGAGACGCTCTACGGCATTGACGTCCACAATGATTATGCGCTGGTACGGATAAACCTGTCCGACGGCTCCAGGCTGACGCTTGACGCCGTCAGAACCGATATTCTCAATGTTACCGACAGCTACATATACTATCAGACCTCAGGCCCGGAGCCGCAGCTTCGGCGAATCGCCAAGGACGGATCCAATATGGAGGTCGTGGCAAACGGCGCTTACAATACGATTAACGCGACCTCCCGGTATGTCTACTTTACGCAGTTTAACAGCACGCTCCCCGTATATAAGACACCCGTATCCGGCGCGGTAAACGTGACCACCTTTGACGCGGCATCCGCTGCCGCACTCAAGGCCCTTCAATAAAAGAAATCCGGGGAAACCAATTTCCACGGACATGAATAAGGTAAAGGAGCATTGGACATGCTACTGGCATGAAAACTTCAATGACTCCTTTACCTTTTAAATTTCTGAAAACTATTCCGGCAGACTTCCTGCGCTGCGGCGTTATCGGCTGGTGCGTTGAAATCATATTCACCGCGCTTGGCGCGCTGCGCCGCCGTGAAATGCAGCTGATCGGGCAGACCTCCCTGTGGATGTTCCCCATCTATGGCTGCGCCGCAATCTTTAAGCCCCTGTTTCTTCTGATACGGAAATGCTCCGTCCCGGTCAGGGGGATGATTTATGCCCTCTGCATCTTTACGGGCGAGTATGCCAGCGGACAGCTCCTGGACAAATACGCCCTCTGTCCCTGGAACTATAACCGGCATAAATGGCATGTAAAGGGCTTGATTCGTCTGGACTTTCTGCCGTTCTGGTTTCTTGCCGGCCTGTTATTTGAACGTGTGCTCACGGCACAAAGCGCTGATAAAGCGCCGTGTGATCTTCAATGCACCGCCACACGCTCGGGGCATGGACAGTAGCGCAGATATACACGGTCCCGTCGCCGCCAACCAGCAGGCTTGCCGCGCAGTGCTCGGACTCCGTTACATAACCGGTCTTCGCGCACAGCACCTCCTCATGGGTATCCTTGTCCTCTATTCTCCGCAGAAACCAGTTTGAGATGGCAATTCCCTCCGGATGCTGCGGCGTACTGCCCGTTGTATACGTATGCGCCGACAAAACCTCCCTGCAGAACGAATTGTCATACGCGGCCTTCATAATGACAGCCATGTCATAAACCGTACAATAATGGCTGCTGTCATAGGCGCCCACGCAGTTTGTAAAATGCGCCGTGTCCGAAAGGCCCAGCTGCTCCAGCTTTTCATTCATAAGGGCCACAAAAGCCTCGTGTGAGCCTGCCGTGTATTCCGCAAGCCCCACGGCGGCATCCGCCCCCGATTTCAGCACCGTTCCGTAAAACAAATCGCGCACCGCAACCTCTTCTCCGGCCACAAAGCCTATGCTTGTACAGTCATTCAGATAGCCGTAGTCCGCAGCCGTCTGTGTCATGGTAAACGTGTCCTCAAAATCAGCCACATGCTCCGCCGCGACAAGCACAGTCAGTATTTTCGTCATAGAGGCCGGCGGAATCCTCGTCCACGCATCCTTCTGCGCAAGCACCGTCCCCTCCGAGGCATTGATAAACACCACATTCCGGCTGAACATGCCCTCGCCGAGCGTTATCGTCGCCTCCGTCGCCGATGCCGTAAGCGGCGCAGACGCCGAAAGCAGGCTTTCATAATCCGCCTGCATGCGCTCCATACTGTATACGCCTGCCTGTGCAAGCATGCCGCCTGCATTTTTGTTCTCTGACGAGCCCCCTTCACCGGACGCTGGCGCTTCCGGTTCTGACGACACTGCTCCAGAAGCCGCTTCCCCTGACAGTCCTGCCGGCTCCGACGATGCCGCACCGGACAGCGCTCCTTCCACGGAAAGCACTGCCGACTCTGACAGCGCCGATACATCCGGAAGCATCGACACCTGCGGCAGCACCGGCGCCCCGGACAGCTGCGCCGCTTGCGTTTCGGATGGCTCTGACGGCTGCGCCTCCTGCGGCGTCTGACGCACCTCCTGCTCAATCCGGGTATTGTTGGGATTCCCGCGGCGGCGCGCCCGGACCGCAAAGCCTCTTGCCACGGCAATAATCAATACGACGCAGACCAGCAGTCCTATCCCGGCAGGAAGCGCAAGGCGCCGCAGCTGTTCCTGCCGCTGCTTTTTGCGCTTCATCTCCCGCAGCCGCAGGCTTCTCAGACGGGCGCGCTCCGTGTCGCTTAGATGTTCTCTTGTACTATACATTATTCCTCAAAATCGCCTTCCTCTGATGCTCCTATATCGAGCATATTCATAGTCCGGCGCTTAATTCTCGCCTCCTCAGACTGCTCCAGCAAAAACTGCTTTATTGCTCTTGCATTTTTGATATGTATCAGCGTCAGCTGCGGATCCGTCGTGTCGCCCGTGTGGCAGACAATCGTCCCCAGACCGAATATGCGTTCAAAAAGCGACGTCTTCAAGGTCACATCCTGTATCTTGTACATATAGCAGTCGTTTTCCTCTTTGTTCAGGAAGCCTGTGTTGACCGTCACCACTTCTTCCTTTATGGTATATACCGTAAAGGTAAAGGGCAGCCCCAAAAATAACCATCTTTTTCTTTCTCTAAAGTGCATTCGCGTTGTTGCTCCTTTCTTTTAACCTGTCCGCCTGCATGCCTTGGATTGGCAGGCTGTATGAATTATATCATATTTTCCCCTTCAATGACTATAAATTTATTCTTTTTCTTGCGATTTATCCTTGAAACGTTGAAACCAATATGCTATTATATCAAAAGTTTAGGTAAAAAAGTTTAAAACAACTGTCGGAATGGAGGAACACTATGAGACACTTGATGAGTCCGCTTGATTTCTCGACCGGTGAACTGGACAATCTCTTCTCTCTCGCAGAAGATATTGAACGGCACCCGGAGAAATACGCGCATGCCTGCGAAGGCAAAAAACTCGCAACCTGCTTTTATGAGCCAAGCACACGCACGCGGCTGAGCTTTGAGGCCGCAATGTTGAATCTCGGCGGAAAGGTCCTTGGTTTTTCCGATGCCAATTCCTCCTCTGCCGCCAAAGGCGAAAGCGTATCCGATACCATCCGCGTAATATCCTGTTTCGCCGATATCTGCGCGATGCGCCATCCCAAGGAAGGCGCTCCTATGGTAGCCGCTTCCCATTCTTCTATTCCCGTAATCAATGCCGGCGACGGAGGCCATCAGCATCCGACCCAGACACTCACCGACCTTTTAACCATACGCGCCATCAAAGGACGTCTCGACAGCTTTACCATCGGCCTGTGCGGCGACCTCAAATTCGGCCGGACCGTTCATTCCCTGATCAACGCGCTTGTACGTTACGATAACATCAACTTCGTATTTATTTCCCCTGACGAGCTGACCATTCCCGAATACATTATTGAAACGCTCCGCGAGCGCGGCATTCCCTTCCGGGAAATCAGAAAGCTCGAGGAGGTTATGCCCGAGCTGGACATTCTCTATATGACGCGCGTCCAGAAGGAGCGGTTCTTTAACGAGGAAGACTATGTCCGCCTGAAGGACTACTATATCCTGAACAAAGAGAAAATGCAGCTTGCCAAGGAAGACATGATCGTGCTCCATCCGCTGCCGCGTGTCAACGAGATTTCCGTGGAGGTGGACGACGATCCCAGAGCCGTATACTTCCGTCAGGTGCAGTACGGCGTATATGTGCGCATGGCGCTCCTGCTTACCCTGCTGGAAATCAGGATCCCGTAAATCCGTCATGCCCTGTACCGCATATTTTGAGAAGGAGGAACCCAAATGTTAAACGTTGGAAAAATTGAAGAAGGCTTTGTTCTGGACCATATCCAGGCCGGCAAGAGCCTCAGTATATACAAGCATTTAGGACTGGATAAGCTCGACTGCACCGTTGCCATTATCAAGAATGCCCGCAGCGCCAAAATGGAAAAAAAGGATATTCTCAAGGTCGAATGCGACATCAATACCTTAAACCTTGATATTCTAAGCTTTATTGACCACAATATCACGGTAAATGTAATCAAAAATTCAGAGATTGTACAGAAGCTCCCGCTCTCTCTCCCAAAGGAGATTAAGAATGTCATCCGGTGCAAGAATCCCCGCTGCATCACTTCCATCGAACAGGAGCTGCCGCATATCTTTGTCCTGACAGACGAGAAAAAAGAAATCTACCGCTGTAAATACTGCGAGGAGAAATACGGAAATACCGGATTTTGACATGCGCAATTGAAAGCGCAATCTTAAATTCGGACGAGAAATGCCGCATTTCTCACACTGACCTCCATGTCGCAGCCTTGCTGCGACTCAAATCGAAAAGAAAAACGCCCGCTTCTGGCGTTTTTCTTTTCACCCTATTTACACAAAATTCAATACCTCATCCCTGGGCTTTGCCGCCGACTCCACGCTCACCGCGTGCAGTACCGGTCCTTCGCCGTTGTAATCCTGTAAAAACTCCCTGTGCACCGTTGCCGTCACCTTCACCCATTGCTTGTTTGCAAGCGCGCTGCACTTGTCATACTTACACGCATAGCCCAGAAACGCCATATCGTCCGCACAGCAGGTCATTGCCATCCGTCCCGGCACAAAATAGTCCGTCCCGCCGTTCTCCGGTATCAGCACCATGGCCGTAAAGCATATCGTCTTGTCAATATACCGCTCCAGATGATCCATCGCATCCAGATAAAATATCCCGTAGCCGTAATCGTCCAGCTCCAGCATATCGCTCTTCAAATCATACGGCAGGTCTTCCTCAAATATCTGATTCACCTCGCCGTCCTTATCCTCAAAAATAATCTCCGCCTGCGGGTTCACCGCCTTCACATTCCGCTTGAAGCTGCCAAGCTGCTCTGTCAGTCCGTCGCAGCGGTTAAAAATAATAAGCTCCGACTTTCTGAGCATCTCCGCAAGCAGGGAGCGCATATTGGTATAATAATTCTGAAATGTAGCGGCGTTGATGATGGTAATCTGCTGTTCTACCCGCCAGTGCCACGGCAGCTTGAGGTTCTTAAAATTCCACATGCCGTTATATTCTATAACAATACGCTCCGGCTTGTACTTTTTCTCGAGCTCCATCATTTTGGAGGACATCATATCCCCCTCCTGCTCAACGAGCTCCACAATCGTGCGGCTTCTCTTCAGAATATCCTCGTCATACTCAACCTCGCCCTCCTCACACAAGATCAGGAGCGTCGTCCCCTTAATCTGAAAATAGGGCTGCGAAAGCGTATATGAGATAAACTCCGTCTTACCGCTCTCCAAAAATCCGTTAATAATATATACAGGCTTCATAGCTCTCTCCCATCGCTGTTAATCCAATTTCCTGACTTCAACCGTAAACGACTCGTCAGACAACTCCTGTGCCCCGCCGCTCTCCAGAATGGAGGCCAGCAATTCCTGTATCTCTGCCTCAACATCTATCCTGCCAAGCTCCTTGTTGTCCACAAATATAGCCGTCGCAGTCACAATATCCTCCTGGGCAGGGGTAAATACAGCGACCACCGGATACGCCTCCTCGTTGAACTGATACAGATAGATCACCGGCGCCTCCGGCCTTTCCCCATAGAAGGAGGTCTCGCCTGTGAGGATGGCAGACGACGCCATGGACAGTATTCCGCCTCCGTTGCTGTTGAGCATCATAGCGATACTGTCGGCCATGCGCTTCGTCATTTCCATCTGCAGCTTTTCTGACATTCCCGTCGTATCAATTCCTGCCAGACGGATAAGGGCTTCTACCGGGAACTTTATCTCATATACCGCCCGGGCCTTCGTATAATCGCCCTCGCCAAACTGCCTTGCATACGCCTTTATCTCCTCGCTGCCGCCCATCGCTTCAATATACGCGTCGCTTTCCGCTTTCTCGTCCATCAGGGCAATCAGCTCCATACCGGCGTCCTTGTAAGATTGGGGCTCCCCTGGGCCTTGGGCCGTTGACCTTCCATCGTCAGCCGAACACCCGGTAAGCAGCATGCACGCCGTCATGCCGCACGCCAACAGGCGCTTCCATACTCCCGCATTCATTCTGTGATTCTGCTCCTTTCTGAGAAAGCGCCGATAAAGCCCCGCTTCCCCAAAGCCTCCGGCGGATGCGCGCGGAGGCCCTCCTATGCCTTAAACAGCGCTTTGAGGTTCTCCTCCTGAAGCTTTGAACCTATCACGCAGATTTTCCCGGTGACCTCCGGCGTCCCTTTCCGTACATTGCTCTCCTCCGGCACATAGTCAAAATTAATCCATGTACCGTCTCCCGCCGAAACCATTCCCTTTGCGCGCAAAATCGTACCGTAAGTCCCCTCATCCGCAAGCTTTTTCAGAATGTCCTCTATCTCTGCCTGTGTATACGCCGCCGGCGTCTCCATGCCCCAGCTTGTAAATACATCGTCCGCGTGATGATGGTGATGATGCTCATGGTCGTGGCATCCGCAGGTGCAGTCCTCTCCGTGCTCGTGATGATGCTCATGTCCCTCATGCTCGTGGCACTCATGGTCATGCTCATGTCCGTGCTTATGCTCATGCCCCTCATGCTCGTGTTCATGCCCGTGGCACTCATGGTCATGCTCGTGATGATGCTCATGGTCATGCCCCTCATGCTCGTGCTCGTGCTCATGCCCCTCATGGTCATGCTCATGTCCGTGCTCATGGTCATGCCCCTCATGGTCATGCCCCTCATGCTCATGTTCCCCGTGCCCGTGGTGATGGTGTTCATGCTCATGCATCGCCGCGACCTCCGCCATCAGCTCCGCCTCCAGATCCTTCGCGTTCTCTATCGTCTCCAGAATCTGCTTTCCGTCAAGCTCCTCCCACGGCGTCGTAATAACGGTCGCCTTGTCATTATGCTCCCGAATAATCTCCAGCGCCGCATTCAGCCTGCTTTCGCTGATATCCGCCGTCCTGCTCAGAATAATGGTCCCTGCATGTTCAATCTGATTCAGGAAGAACTCTCCGAAATTCTTGGCGTACATCTTACATTTATTGGCGTCCACGACAACCACCGCGCTGTTTAGCACCACCTCCGCGTCCGTGTGGACATTCTGTACGGCCTTCATCACATCCGAAAGCTTGCCCACGCCCGACGGCTCAATCAGTATCCGCTCCGGATGATACGTTTCAAGCACTTCCGCAAGCGAGCTGCCGAAATCGCCGACCAACGAACAGCAGATACAGCCGGAATTCATCTCCTTGATTTCAACGCCTGCCTCCTTTAAAAAGCCGCCGTCGATTCCGATTTCGCCAAATTCGTTTTCGATCAAAACAACCTTCGATGCATCCAGCGCCTCCTTTAAGAGCTTCTTAATCAGCGTCGTTTTGCCGGCGCCCAAAAATCCCGAAAAAACGTCTATTTTTGTCATTTCAACACCCTCCTGAATAGTTTGCCGTCCCTAATCAACTTGATTTCTAATTTTTTATCATACCACAAGGTTCGCCTGAATGCCACAAGCGAGGTATTAAAATTTAATTAAAATCCTCCTGTATATACCACTCCAGCTCCACAGCCGGGATTTTTTCGTAATGCTCCGGCCCGTCTCCGGTTCTCAGATATACATCCCGCACCCCCGCCTGAATAATCATTCGCGCGCACAGCGGGCAGGGCTTTGCCTTATGGACGGACAAGTCCCCGGGATTGATTCCCGCCAGATACAAATCCGCACCGATTGTCTGCTCCCGCGAGCAGTTCAGCAGGGCGTTTGCTTCCGCATGTACCGCGCGGCAAATCCCGTAGCCCTCGCCCTGATGTAGGTTTTTCTTTATCCGCGGGCATGTCCCGATATCGCTGCAATTCTCAAAGCCGCGGGGCGAACCGTTGTACCCCGTAGAAATCACCGCGTCGTCCTTTACCAGCACCGCGCCGTATTTCCGCTTGATACAGGTGCTCCTGTACGCAAAGTTCTCCGCGCAGTTCAGATAGGCATCCACCTTGGATATCCGTCCCAGGCCTTCCGGCTTTACCATATTATTTCCCCATTTCCTCTCTAATCAACGCATATTCCTCCGCAATCGTCCGCGGCGGAAGACTGTAAGTGACATCCGCCTCTCTCTCGGCCGCATCCTCCGCCACCTCGCCGCCGCAAATCAGCCCCCAGAAGCGCCCGTACCGGTCAAAAACACCGCCGCCGGACATGCCTGCCCTGGCATAGCATGCCGTCTCCAGCATATGCGTATTGAACACCGGCACAAATCGAATACCCGCTATGCGCCCGCAAAAAAGTCCCATATCCCTATGCGCCGAATCCACGCCAAGCTGTATGATTTCCGCTCCTGCGTACGCTTCCGCAAAGGCAGCCCTGTCCGCTTCGCTTCCGACGCCGTACAGGACCGGCCGTACCGCACGCAGCTCGTCCAGAAGCTCCGGCGGCGCCGCGGCAGTTGATATTTGCAGAAAGCCTACATCGTACTGCTGCGAATACCCTATGATTTCAGCCTTCAGTGCCGCGCCTTTGTCGAAGGTTACCTCTGCCGCCACATCCTTTCGCAGCAAATGCCTGCTCGCCGCAATAACAATACGCTCACCGTCGATTTCCCACACAATGCCGCTGCCCATGGCATCTGCGGCCATTACCCGGGCCACGCTGCGCCCTGCCAGCCGGTGCATCGTATACGGGCCAACCGCCTGCGCCTCCAGCGGAACCGCCGCGCCTGAAACACAGGGAAGCGCCGCCATGCCGTCCCCTCCGCTCAGCGATATGCAGATGCAAAACATTATCAATAGCTTTTCCATACCTGCTATTATAGCCTTTCCTGCAGCCGTTTTCAATTACACCCGAAAAAAAACGAACTCAAAATAAATCCTGACCTCGTTTCTGACCTTATTATACTACAGAAGCCCCGAAATTTCAAGACTTGTATAGCCCCTGCAAATCCCCTATAATCAGTCTCGTTCCCCTTTATTCTACTGTTATCAAACATTTCAGGAGGTGCCGCTTATGGAAGAAAACAACTGGCTCGAGCTGCTGTCCGGACAGCCGCAAATCACACAGGTTCTTGATACCAATCAATATACCCGGCGTTTTGGCCTTACACTGACTCAAGAGGACGCCCGGCTGCTTGTACAGGAACGGACAGAAAGTCTGAAAACACAGCGGCGGATCGAGTTTGGAGAAGGCATTCTGCCCAAAATTATTTATGCATTCTGTGACTCAGCGTATATCACACAGCACAATTACCGTGATACCCTGATTCGCCTTCAGGATATTTTTTTCCTGTATAAAAATGAGATGCTGGACGAAATCACGGACGACGAGCTGCTGGAATTTATGAAGGAGCAGTTTGAGGGCGTCTGCTGCGGAGATCCGGATTACCTGGAAGGGACGTGCCTCGACCTCTTCGCGCAAGCCATCCGTGCCGGCTATTCCGGCTATCAGCAGTCGCAGGGGCGCGGGGAATTTTCACAGTTTGACATTGTAACGCGCTGGGACAGAGAGCTGTATCTGCTGGCGCTCAAATCACAGTAACGGAGGTGCCGCCCATGAAATCCACCACCTATCCACCGGAAGAGCTGCTTCCCGTTGTCGCGGAGCTTGCCGTCAAATATGCCGGCTTCGAGCATTCCTCCCTTCCTTATGAGAAGGTCCAGACACTGATGGAAGCCGTCCTGTACTGCATACAGGAATACGAAACGGCCCCGCCAGACGCCCCTTCGGACAAATCGGTCGCGCAATCTCCCTCTGCTGCCGCACTGCGTGCAAAAAACGGAAAAACCCCCGCCAAAGAAGCTTATCTGGCAGGCCGGCAAACGGTGCTTGAAAAAGTAGAAGCCCTGCGTTCGCTTTACAACGCGCATATCGATTCCTTCGACGCTTACGGCTGTAAATGTCTTTATGACACGGTTGTCAGCGGACTGGTATTCTTTCTGTCGCATTACGACGCTCTGTACGCCCCGCAGGAGACCCTGTTGACACTGGATTACCCCATTCTTGGCGGAATCGACAGCATGACCGGTATTGATGCCGTCCTGAAATATACCACCTGTATCTTCCTGGAGCAGCGCTTTCTGCGCCGGTTCGACCGCGCCTATGTCCTCAAAATCCTTACCGCGTACCATGAGGACTACCGCGATTTGACAGAAAATCTCTGCATGCCGGTGCTGCAAAGCATTATCGGCCATATGCTGCTGCAAAAGCCACTGTATACGGCGGGCTTTCGCCCGGATGAATATAAATATCTGGAAGAAATATTGCTGAAGCAATCGGATGACGAGACGCAGCTGGCTATTACGGACATGCTGCGCACTATTACAGCGCGCTATTTTGACCGTGACAGTCATCTGTTTGACTATCTGAAACACGCCGTTTCCGATATGGCCGCAAGACTTCGAAACAGCGCGCAGAATCATTGTCTGGATAAGATTTTAGTCCCCCTCAATTGAGAGTGCCCTTTAAGAAGGGCAGCCTGAAAATGGCAACCGCGGCGATAAGCCGGGTTATGTCGGCGTCGCCGGTCTCCCGGCGGCGCGAATGATCATCTATCTAGGACCATTGTTGCCAATGGCCTCAAGCGACCTACCTCGGAGCAGGCCGGGCCGGCCTGTCGCTCCTGTCTTGGTCTTGCTTCGGATGGGGTTTACATGTGCCCTCCTCGTTACCTCGGAGGCGGTGGTCTCTTACACCGCCATTCCACCCTTACCGACTCCCGAAAGAGAGCCGGCGGTATATTTCTGTTGCACTGGCCTTAGAGTCGCCTCTACCGGACGTTATCCGGCATCCTGCCCTGTGAAGCCCGGACTTTCCTCACCTCTGCCCAAAAGCAGAGCCGCGATCATTTGCCACAGTTGCCATAACCCAAATACCATCGTTTATTACAAATCGTTTCCTACACCTTAAAGCAGCTTCCGCCCACAAACTCCCGCACAATAGAATTTTTCGGAAGCGATTCCGTACTTACGCCCAGAAAATAGCTCAAAAACTTCAACAGACGCACCGCCTCAAAATATTCCGGCTCGCCCGGCTCTATGCTGTAGAGCAGCGGCTCCGCATACTGCTTCAGCACTGCAAGCTCATAAATCAGTGCCGAGTTAAACATCGCGTCCGCGCTCTCCTGGAACGGGAAAATATTCTCCGTTTCCCCCCGCCGCACGGAGGGCCACATCTGAATCGTGCGTTTTGCGCTGGCGCCGCGCGTCCGTGCGTCACGCACCATGCGCCGCAGCAGTCTTCCATCTGTTGTCGGTATCCGGTTGTGCTCGTCGACATTCAGGCTGGTCAGCGCGCTGATATAAATCTTGTATTTACTCTCTGTCGGCAGCTGATGCGACATCCTGTCATTCAGGCCATGAATCCCCTCAATTACCAGAATATCCTCCGCTCCCAGCTGTTTAAAGTTTCCCTTATATTCGCGCTTGCCTGTGACAAAATTAAATGTCGGAAGCTCCACCCGCTTCCCCGCAAGTAAATCGCACATATCCTTGTTGAACAGCTCCACATCAATCGCCTCGAGGCATTCAAAATCATAATCCCCGTTGGGCTGCTTCGGCGTCTTTTCACGGTCAACAAAGTAGTCGTCAACCGCTATCGGATGCGGCACCAGACCATGCGTCCGAAGCTGCACGGACAGCCGGTGTGAAAACGTCGTCTTGCCCGAAGAGGAGGGTCCCGCAATCATTACAAACTTCACGCCGCGCCTTGACACAATATCGGAAGCAATCTCGCTGATACGGCGCTCCTGCAGCGCTTCCTGTACCAGAACAAGCTCGTTAAAGCCGCCCGCCTTAATCTGGTCGTTCAAATCGCCCACCGTGTTCACGCCGAGCATCTCCCCCCAGTCCGACGCCATCTGCATCGAGTGAAAAAGCTTCGGCGAGGGCTGAAACGCATCCAGCTGGGTCGGCCGCTCCTTCGACGGCAATATCAGCATAAACCCGTTCTCATATTTCTGCAAATCAAAGTGCTGCACATATCCCGTGCTTGGCAGCATAAACCCATAATAATAATCGTAATAGCCGTCCAGATTATAGACGTTGACCGTAGAGCTGCCGCGATATTTAAAAAGATTGACCTTGTCAGTCATTTTCTGCTTCCGAAATAAGGCGTTCGCCTCATCCAGCGGCATGGATTTCTTGATAATACACAGATCCTTTTCGATATACTCCCGCATCTTCGCCTTAACTCTGGCCACAAGCTCATCCGTAACCTCAAAGTCTCCCGCCTTTGAGCAGTAATATCCGTTCCCGATGGCAAATTCCATCTTGATCCGGTCAACCTTATCCGCCCCGACAACCTCCGTAATCGCCTTCATCAAAATAATCGTCGCCGTCCGGATATATGTTTTGTGTCCGGTATCGTCCGCCAGCGTCAGAAACTCCACCGTACAATCCCTGTCCACCCGCTTAAAGAGCTCCCTGATTTTGCCGTTGCGCACAGCCACCGCGATTTGATAGGGATAATCCTTCTGGTATACGCCGGCGATTTCACCGTAGGTAATTCCACTGGGAAATTCCCGTGTTTTTCCGCCAACCGTTACCTGATAGCTGCTTCTTTTTTCACTGTTCATCTGTCCGTAATCCCCCTTCCGTCTTCCTTCCTGCGTGCAGACATCCGCGCTGCCGCCGGGTCGTACTTTATTATATTACTATAAAAGGCTCCCTGATATCCGCTTTGCAGATGCGCACCCTGGGAAGCTCTCTTTTCAGATATTCTTCCATATATCCTATAAACAGCTTTTCAATGCCATAATGCCCCGCGTCAATGATTGCCAGCCCCTGTGCCACCGCGTCAATTCCCTCGTGGTGGCTGACATCCCCCGTTATCATCACATCGGCTCCCGCGGCAAGCGCATCCTTTATATAGTCCCCGCCGGAGCCCGGCATCACTGCAGCCGTCTCCACAATATCGCCAGGCTCACCAAATACCCGCACATTCGGAACCCGGAACCGCTCCTTGACCAGCTGCGCACAGTCGGAAACACTCATCCTGCGCGCAAGCCTGCCCACACGCCCACAGCCCTCCTTTGAAATATCATCCTCAAAGGTGACGCTTAAGACCCGCCTGTCTGCCAGCGACAGCTCGTCCGCAGCCGCGTCCGCCATGCCCATCACGTCAAAATTCGTGTGCATGGCATAATAGCTGATATCATTGCGAATCAACCGGTATATCCGTCTGCCGATAAAATCCTCCGCATCAATGCGGCCAAGCTTCTTAAAAATCAACGGGTGATGCGTCAGCAGCATATCCGCCCTGCACGCCGCCGCATCCGCAATCACCTCATCCGTCGCATCAAGCGCGATGTATATGGTCTCTACCTCTTTGTCTCTCCTGCCCGCAAGCAGACCGATATTGTCCCATTCCTCCGCATATGCCGTCGGAGAAAGCGCCTCCAGCTTTTCAATAATCTCACAGCATTTCATCTAAATCCTCCGAAGCTTTAAAGCTCTGCTTTTTGTTTCAGCGATTTGCGCCGTCACAATTCTTATAACGTAAAATAGCGTTTCAGGCAGACCGAAATATCGCCAAGCTTTTCATCAAGCTCCGCTACCCGGGACTGCTGTCTTGCCGTAATCGACTCCCTGCCTGCCAGATTGCCTCTGATATTTTCGAGATTTTCCTTTTCCCACAGTAAATACCGCTTCAATACCGGATGCGCGTTTTCCAGCAAATACGGGCCGTATGTATCCTGTATGCGCATTTCCCGAAGCGCATCACGTCCGTCGCGCACCGCGTCCTCCTGGTTCACTGCAGACGGCCGCACACGCAGCATCGGATAATATTTTCCGTCCTCGCAGACCATATCCTCACGCTCAATTCTCAAGCCATGACTGCGCAGATATGCCCGCACCTCGCCCGGCTCCGACTGCGGCTGCAAAATCAGCTGCCGCATGCTCCCTGCAAGCGCCTGTCCGCGCTCCAAAATGGAAATCATCAGACGGCCGCCCATGCCCGCGCAGATAATCCCCTCCGCCTCGCCTGCGCAAAGGGCCTCCATGCCGTCCGACAACCGCGTTTGAATGGCATCCTGCATTCCGTACTGCCGGATATTGTCTCCCGCCCGCCGCAGCGGCCCCTGATTGATATCCATTGCAATCACACGCCCGCAAATGCCGCGTCTTACAAGCTCTATCGCCACATATCCGTGGTCGCACCCGATGTCCGCCATACACGCGCAGGGCTCCACAAGTCCCACAACCGCCCGCATTCTGTCCGATAACAGCATCGTCCTCTCCTTCTACGCCTTTAATCCAGATAGTCCTTCAGCTTGCGGCTTCTGGAGGGATGACGCAGCTTTCTGAGCGCCTTTGCCTCAATCTGACGGATGCGCTCTCTGGTAACGTTAAACTCCTTGCCAACCTCCTCGAGGGTGCGCGCCCTGCCGTCGTCCAGGCCAAAGCGCAGCCGCAGTACCTTCTGCTCCCTGTCGGTAAGCGTGTCCAACACTTCAACAAGCTGTTCCTTCAACAAAGTAAACGCCGCCGCATCCGCCGGCACCGGTACATTGTCGTCCTGAATAAAATCGCCCAGATGGCTGTCCTCCTCCTCGCCAATCGGCGTCTCCAATGAAACAGGCTCCTGCGAAATCTTGAGGATTTCCCGCACGCGCTCCTCCGGCATATTCATCTCCTTAGCGATTTCCTCCGGAGACGGCTCCCGTCCCAGCTCCTGCAAAAGCTGCCTGCTTACGCGTATGAGCTTGTTAATCGTTTCCACCATATGAACCGGAATCCGAATCGTCCGCGCCTGGTCTGCAATGGCTCTCGTTATCGCCTGGCGAATCCACCACGTCGCATAGGTTGAAAACTTGTACCCCTTTCGATAATCAAACTTCTCAACCGCCTTGATCAACCCCAGATTCCCTTCCTGAATCAGATCCAGAAACAGCATCCCCCGGCCGACGTAGCGCTTGGCAATGCTCACTACAAGACGCAGATTCGCCTCCGCCAGACGCTTTTTCGCTTCCTCGTCACCAAGCTCCATTTTCTTTGCGAGCTCAATCTCCTCGTCCGCACTCAGCAAAGGCACCTTGCCGATTTCCTTCAAATACATCCGGACGGGATCTTCAATGCCGACGCCGTCGGGCACTGAGAGATCGATATTTTCCATATCAACCTCTTCCTCATCGCTGAGAAGCAAATCTTCGTCGGGCAGATCATCGTCATCCTCCGTAATCCGAAGCACGTCCACACCGTTCTGCTCCAACATCTCAAGAATCCGCTCAAACTGATCCTCTTCAAGCGGTATATCTTTGAAAAAGTCGTTGATTTCCTGATATTCCAACACATTCTTCTTTTTCTTTGCCAATGCCAGAAGCTCTTTTAATTTCGCATCAAATTTTGCTTGTGTGTTTTCGTCCATTCTGGTCAATCCTCCATACCATATATTTTTATCCTTAATTGAAAGAAATATGCATTTTTCCAAGTTCTTCCAATGCCTTTTTGCCCTCGACCACCTTACTGAGCGCTGTAATATCCACGCCCGACCGTGCCAGATACTGTTCATAGCTGTTGTTTTTTACACCCAGGACAATATCACGAAACGCCTTTTCCCGCTCCGCCTCCGTCTCAAGCTCCGGCAGCTTTGTTGTAAACAGGGACGCGGCCTCGCTCTGCTGCTTTTCATCCTCAAACATATTGATGATACCCGCCGGATTAAGCCGGTTCTTCTCAATATCCTCGAACATCCGCTCCGCTACCCGGCTGTACAGCGCGTCGGTAAAGTCCTCCGGCGAAATATACGCCTTGATCTTAAAATAGAGCTGCGGATAGTCTGTCAGCCATGTCAGCAGCAGCCGTTGCAGCTTTTTGGCCTTTTCCTCCGGCGTATTCCGGCTCCTGCTCTGGATACCGGAATGCGGTCTCTCCGGCGCAGCCGCATACCCGCCCGTCCTGGCCGCGGTATTTACCACAAGCTTTCTGAGATTGTCGAACCCGATGTGGTATTTCTCCGCGACTGCCGTCAGATAGTTCTCCCGTTCCACATCCTCGCCAAACTCACAGAGCCGCCGCGCAATCTGATTGTGGAAATTGGTCTTCTCCTCGGGGTCCTCCATATTGAAATCCCGTTCAAGCATCCTGATTTCAAACAGAAAGGCATTTTCCGCATTGTCAATCCGCTCCTGAAACGCGTCCTGCCCGAGGTTTTTGATAAACTCGTCCGGATCCTTATACGGCGCCATATTGATAACCTTACCGGACATTCCCGCATCTCTCAGAATCCGCAGCGCCCGCAGCGCCGCCTTAACGCCTGCGCCGTCGCTGTCGTAGGCCAGCAGCACGTCCTTGGTATACTTGCGTATCAGCCCTGCCTGTCCCGGCGTAAAAGCCGTGCCAAGCGAGGCTGCCGCCTGTGTAAAGCCGGCCTGATGCAGGCTGATAACATCCATATATCCCTCGCACAAAATGATATTGCCGGAGCGCGAGGCGCGCGCATAATTCATACCGTAAAGATTCCTGCTCTTATCAAATATCTCCGTCTCCGGAGAGTTGAGATATTTTGGCCCGCTGTCCGAATCGCCCATAATGCGGCCGCCAAAGCCGATAACCCGATGGTTAATATCCTGTATCGGATACATAACCCGATTCCAGAACTGCGTCGTCGTTCCGCGCCGCTCGTCCGTCTTCGCAAGCCCCGCATCTCTTATCAGGTCATCCGTAAATCCCTTCTTACGCAGGTAAACCAGCAGCTCCTCCCCGCGCGACGGGGCATATCCGAGACCAAAGCTTTTCTTCGTCTCCTCCGAAAGCCCGCGCTTGTCCAGATATTCCTGCGCTTTTGCGCCTCTCTGGGTGCGCAGCTGATAATAATAGAAGGTCGCGGCCTCCTTATTTACCGCCAGAAGGCGCTGACGCCGGCTTTCACGGCGCTTTGCCTCCTCCGAATACTCCATTTGCGGAAGCGCCACCCCTGCTTTATCGGCAAGGATCTTCAGCGCCTCCGGAAAGGTGCAGTTCTCATATTTCATCACAAACGTAAGAACATTTCCGCCTTCCCCGCAGCCAAAGCATTTGTAAATCTGCCTTGACCGGTTTACCGAAAAGGACGGCGTCTTCTCACCGTGAAAAGGACAGCAGCACATATAATTGCTTCCCTTCTTCTGCAGTCCCACATAACCTGAAATCACATCGACAATGTCGTTTTTCTGCCGGACTTCCTCTATAAGCTCTTCCGGATAATACATTCAAACCAGACTCCTCTTATCCCATCCAAAACTTGGGCACATACAAATCCTCATACAGCGCAATCGCAAACCGGTCCGTCATAGAGCTTATGTAATCACAGACAACCTTCTCCCGCGGTTCCCCCCGGAACCCCAGCTCCACAAAGAACTTCGGCAGCTGATCCGTGTGGTTCATATAATGTTCATACAATGTTTTTACCAGAGTAACAGCCTTATTCTCCTCACACTTGGCGATAGGATTACTGTATACCTTATCGTACATAAACCGGCGCAGGCTCTGCATCGCAAGCTCCACCTCCGGCGACATCCGCACGTCATCCGTTCCCCTGCTGTATGTCACAATATCGTGAATAAAAGCATTCAGACGTTCCCGCGGCGTATATCCGATTACCTCTCCAATCTCCCGCGGAACATCCTTCAGTCTCAATATTCCCGCACGCACCGCATCATCCATATCGTGATAGGTATACGCGATCTTGTCCGAGAAGCGGACCACCTTTCCCTCCAGCGTCTCCGGCATGCTGGAGGTCTGATGATTTCGAATACCGTCCTTGACCTCCCAGGTAAGGTTCAGCCCTTCGCCGTCCTTCTCAATCAGCTCTGCCGTGCGAACACTCTGCTCATTATGCTTGAAGCCGTACGGACACACATCATTTAACGCCCGTTCCCCAGCATGTCCAAAGGGCGTGTGCCCCAGATCATGTCCGAGCGCAATCGCCTCCACCAGCTCTTCGTTGAGCTGAAGCGCTCTCGCTATCGTTCTGGCGTTCTGCGAGACCTCCAGCGTATGCGTAAGCCTTGTCCGATAATGATCCCCCTCCGGGGAAAGAAAGACCTGCGTCTTATCCTTCAGTCGCCGGAAGGATTTGGAATGCAGGATGCGATCCCGGTCCCGTTGAAAAACCGGGCGAATATCACACTGCTCCTCCTCCCGCTCCCTGCCCCTTGAATTCCTGCTAAGCGTTGCGTACCGGCTCAAATACTCCGTTTCCCACTGCTCTAAATCTTCACGAATTGTCATAGCTCTCCTCTTTCTCCATACAGCACCCAATCCCCTATTTATAATATTCCGTGCCTGCGGGTAAATTCCTTTTTATTTTTGAAGTTTTTTATAATTTCCCAACGCGCTGTGCTTCCACAGGCTCCTGATTGTCCTCAACGCCGCACTCCAGCTGGCAGTCATAAGGCTCCTTTTCGACATGGCTCTGCTGATACTCCTGCGCCTCCACACAACCCATGCTTTTATAAAATGCCTGGCTTTCTACGGCCGAATGCGCGGAGATATACAGCCTGTCGGCGCCCTGCCCGCGCGCCCATTCCTTTGCCGCTGTAAACAGCGTCTTCCCGATGCCTCTCCCGCGCATATCCTCCGAAACGTGAATGCTGGATAAATCCGCATACCGCCGCGCGCTGCCAAACAAGCCCGCTTCAACGGAGACAAAGCCCTTCAGCGCCTCTCCGCAAAAGGCTGCCCGCACCATCCCGCCGGTATGCACGGTGTTTCTCAGGCAGGAAACCAGGAGCTGATACTCCTCCTCCGTCCAGTCATCAATAAACGGATCCTCCCGTATCACCCATTCTCCCGCTTCCCGCCGCCAGCATTTTGTAACCACCTGCCGCCGGATAAAGCTGTCAAAAAGCGCTCTGCTAATCTCCTGCTCCCGTAAATCCCTGTATAAAATCATATGCTCCCTCTCCTTAAATTCCTGCTTGTATCAGTTCAAATTTTACCAAAAAATGATTGACACTTCCATACAAAAGTGATAATATATTTCTTGCAGTGGCAAACGGGAAGCTACTTTTCCGTATGTAGCTACATGCGGAAGTGCTGGAATTGGCAGACAGGCAAGACTAAGGATCTTGTGTTGGTAACAACGTGTGGGTTCAAGTCCCATCTTCCGCATTAAAAAAGGAAACCTTGAGGTGAATGAGGTTTCCTTTTTTAATGCATATCTATAATCGACTATTCATCAAATAAATCCGCATGTGTGCCTGTGTCAATCAATGTCAATGTTAATATATCATCTTCTATCAAATATATTAATAACCAATCTGGCTGAATATGACATTCTCGATACCCTTTATAGTTTCCACTAAGAGCATGGTCTCTATTTTTTGGTTCCAAAGGAATTTTGTGTAGTAATCGTTCTACAATATCCTCCAATAAAGAAATATTTAATCCCCGCTTTTTAGCAATCTTCAATCCTCTTTTAAATTTTCCGGTAAGGATTAACTCGTATTTCATAAATCAATGTCCTCCAGCGCCTCCGCAAAACTGCCGTATCTCTTTGTTTTAGGATCTCTACTGATTTGTTTTGCTTCTTCCATAGCCTCTATCACCTCCTGCTTATATTTAGGAAGTTCCACACTGAAAGGAAGTCCGCCGCGCATAATCGCCTGTCTCAAAAACATATTTACAGCACTGGACATGTCAATTCCAAGTTGATTAAACAATTCTACTGCTTGTTTTTTCACATCTTCTTCTATTCTTATTTGTGTTTGCACAGTTGCCATAAGTTCACCTTCTTTCTTTTATGATTATTGTATATCATTTCGTTTACATTGTCAATCGATCATTTCATTAACATATCGTTCCCGTACTTGCGGCAATTTTTCTTTTATGAAAGAAGCATAAGAGCATTTCGGGATTTCTATCATATGCTTTTCCTCTAAATATTCGACACAGCATGAATACCACCTAAGGGAACCAATAATACCCTCAATTGACAAAGGCACACATGCCTCAAAGTGGGATAATTTCGGCATTTTCTTCGTTATCCTCAATCGGCGTACGTCCAGTACGCAGAATGAAAGTAACGATGCAGGACACAATAATTTACTCTGTCCTGACCATGTGTGCCCTTGTCAATTGAGGGTAGGGCCTTTCTAGCGCATTGCATAAATAGAAGGCGGCAACCACATCGATTGTAGTCATATATACATACGGTCGGTCATGGTCAGCCTGATTTGGTCTTAAAACTTTAATATTTGCAATATTGCTTCCATGATACAGTACCATCATAATACCCCCAAGCTTCTGCTTATCTTATTGCATCATTTTACCATATGTGGAAATACTGCACCATATAAAACAGTTTTTACATTTATGTTGCTCCTCAATGCGGCAGCGGAACTTTTAGTTACACTTTGGTTACACTACGAAGATGATGTGTCAGAAAGCCCCTTTCTATCAATATTTTTAAAAGTAACAATACTTCAAGTCCCATCTTCCGCAGTGGTTAAACTATGGGAAGCTTGATAAATCAAGCTTCCCGCTTTTTATTTTTGCTCCTTTTTATTGAATCTCAAATCGCTTATAAAGATGCTTCCTGCAATTTCTTTCCTGTATTTTCAAATATTCCCATAAACTTCTTCTTTAGGCCCGGCACAATCATCTATTTCCTGTAAGGCAGCTGTAGATGGGCGAACCTCCTATATATTCTTACCCTCAATTGACAAGAGCTGCTAAGCCGGAAGTTATCTGTCCGTCCAACCGTCAAATCTCTCCGATATTTGAGAATCATATAGCGGACAGCCAAAGTCAATTAAAATGTCCATCAAAGAGTTCATATCACTCTCCTGCATACCATAACAGTCAAACCTTACAACCTGAGAAGTGACAAAAATTTCAAAAGAGCCCTTCCCTTCTTTCTCATACTGGTGCTTACTCAGCTTCGTCCAATCCGAAAAAGCATCAGAAATTTTTTTGAGTATTTCTTCTATTGGAAGGCTTTCCAATATTTCTACTGTCTCACCGTCACAGCATGCTAACTCATAGATCTTCTGATTATCGTGAGCGGCTCCCTCTTTGTATTTCCAAAAATTCAAATCATAACTCATAATAACAGCCTCCTGCCTTAATATCTTATTTCACTTTATATTGAGCAAGCGCACAATACAAAATCTTTTTCTTCTCAAACATTATAAATCATGCCAAACTTACGTCAAACTAAATTAAGAAATTTTCAAGTAAAATCAGAATGGAAGTAATTATACTAACTATATTTAATGCAAAAGTACTGAATGCAGCCACTAGCTCACCTTTACTGACAGCTATTCTATCCCCTCGAACCTCCTGAATCTTTTTTGTTAATTCATACATCTCAGACTCATTCTTTTTTCCACACGCTTCATCATATTCCTTCTGCAAAATATCAATCGAACGCCGCTTCCATTTTTCCAAGATTTTATGCAGATAGTACTTGACCCTAAATGTAATTATTATAAAGCTCAACAAGCCAAAGCATCCCATATATAAGCTTATAAAAAAGAACTTAGGCAGATTATCTCCTAATCCTACGCGTTTATGAGCAAATAGAAATACAAAATCTATATATGCAAATATACACAAAAAGGAATCTGCAAGAAAAAAGAGATAGGTGATATTCGCCACTTTTTTCAGCCTTAAAAATCCGTTTGTAGTAGACGGCAAATATATATTGCATTTTAAATCCTCTATTTTAGAAACATTTTTTATAAAAAATGTAAAAACCATACAAATATAATAACTGGAAAAGTTTAAAACCATAAGCACGAACACCAGACATAAATATATATTACCCATGCCGCCATCCGGTATTATTTCCAAATAATCCACATAATACATGAATACAAATCCAAACCCAATCCAGCTTAATAAAAACACTATTTTTACTCCGGAGGATTTAACTCCGTATTCCAAATTGAACTGGTTAATCCATTGAATAAATTTATCATACAAAGCATTATATTCTTTATTATAGTTAAAAGCATTTTTTAAGTCATATATTTCTTTAATATAATTTGGCACAACAAAAAACCATATATATATTGTCAAAACAAGAGCAAAAGGAGAAACTATATATTTAAGCATCGTAATGTACTCATACTGTTGAAAACAATGCCCACTTACGATATATGATGCTAAACCAAACCCCGGCAGCAAAAAATAAACATAGTAAAGCAGACTCTTCTTATTTTTTACTACATTTTTTATATGCACCATTATTTCCATGTGTTTTTCTCATCTCCTTGTGCATTGCTCATTTCTTTAATTGTACATGTCTTTCGACATTATACCATAATTGCTAGCGCAATTACGGTATCCTGATGCCCATTCGGGCTGGTATAATGTCTTTCGACATTATACCACAATCATAATCCAATTTCTATATACTGTCGAAAAATACGGAAAATAAGGTCGTTCAGATATATCTGAGGTGTCCTTAAAGTGCCGCATACTTATTCTAAAACCATTTTACCGCTATCCCGCAGTTCCCTGAATACAGGCAATATCTTCTCAATATACCGAAATACGCTATCTGCCCTGTTATTCCCCATTATAAAATATTCCGCCGCTTGAGACGTTGGGCCCTTGTGAGTTGAGGGTTACGATTCCGGATAAAATATACATCATATCACTGTCCCTGATAGTTTAAAAAAAGAATAATACGGCTATTCTTCTATCATGTTCTGAAGCTTCAAGCCCTGACTTTCTTAAAAATATAAATCTTTTGAAAAACACTGTCGTTCTCGTCCCGACATTAAACGGCCTGTAAACAGCTTCATAAGCGCGAAATACTTACTGTTACACGCATTGACAATATCATTCGCTGTTTTCTGCAACAGTACCCTCAAATTGGCAATCCATCAGAAACCCACCTTTTCTACTTAATATCCATTATTACATGGTGCTGACACAATGTCTCATATAACTAAGAAAAAATTGGGCAAACATTCTATTCGCATACAAATTATGCTCTATTGAAATAATAGTGTTTTATTTTTGGTGTCTAAAACCGCCCCTCTGCCAACAGGAAAAATTGCATGATTGGAGCCATGACCAAAATCGTCACAATAAGCCACAGGAATGCTGTATTTTTTACCAAACCGCTCCAGTACTTCAAACAACAATGGCGAAATATCATCTGAATAGTGACCAAACAACAAACCTGTTACTTGTTCCATCAACCGGCTTTGTCCAATACAGGTTAAGAACATGCTGACATCTTGAACGGATTGAAATTTATCCAATTCTTCAATAAATAATATATAATTCCTGTCTGTTCGATATGGAAAGAATCTGTTTCCCAGAGTCAAAACAAAATTAAGTAAATATCCGCCAACAAGACTTCCTTCGCAGCATCCCCCTGTTATAGTGTACCAATCACTATTACTGATATAATCTGTTACAGCTCCGTCAACCAAATGCGAAACAAATTGTTTTCTGTCGTATTCGTTGATATGATCAAATAATCCCGGTGTCTGCCCATAGTATGTCGTTATGCCGGTGTTAGCATATATAGCATTCAGTATAGATGTTCCATCGCTATAACTCAAAAAAAGCTTCGGCGTTTCTTTTATTCTATTATAATCAATATACGGAAGTAAATCCACACTTCCATAACCCCCGCCAAAGAATACCATCCTTACGTTCTCGTCATATATCATCTCGTTCAAATCATCAACACGCTCTTCTACACTTGCGGTATATTTGTAAGTGTCTTTATAAATATTTTTGCCGAATTTGACGTGAAAGCCCAATTCTTCAATGCCTTTTGCGTACTTTTCATAATCACTTTGATTTGCTACCCAACTTGGTGATATTATCCCAATGGTATCGCCATGTTTTAACAAATTCATATGCTTCTCCTCTCGCAACATTCTTGGCTTCAATCTGTAAGTGATAATTTTAATCCCCCCAATTCGGGGGGATTAAATTATTCCAAAATGCGTTTGTATGATACAGCTATTCTTTGATGTCCGCCATATTTTTCATAGGCTCTCCCCATTTTCCGAGATATCTTCCATCAATGGAAGAATAGGTCTCGTCTCCCGGGGCCATTACCGGAGCAGCCTGCATCAATCTTTCTGTAAAGGGAATCGTTGTATCCAGCAATCGTTCATCCTGGGTCACATTACGGATTAAACAGAGAAAAATATCGGATCCGTCTCCCATAGGGATTTCTTTTTTCACTTCCAGTTCAAAGCTGACAGGGCTTTCTGCAATGGTTGGCACATCTAACACGTGTCCCCACTCTACAGCAGGCAGGCGCTTCATCTTATCAGGTGTGGTTCTGCCACAGATACAGCCATAATAATCTGCCAAAGGCAGCAGCTGTTCAGATACGAGGTTCGCTGAAAATACACCATTTTTGCGTATCAAATCCTTGGTCTGCTTTTCCTCACCTATACAGGCCATTACCCCGAGTCCCTCTGAAGAACGATAATATCCAAACCAACAGAAAAGACCAAAATGGGGCTGCCCATCCTCCTGTTTTGTGCCGTAAAGAAATAACGCTTGCGGACAGTAATCATTACCAATCTTCGTTTTTACCTTTGCCATCATGTACATCCTTTCCTTTTTTAATGCTTGTTCCGCTCGCTCCAAGTTGGAAACAATACGGTCAAGATACTGTTCTAATTCCTTGATTTCTACCTTTTCAAAATCCTTAAAAATCAAGCTGTGATGTTGTATCATTTCCAGTGATATCACACCTTTCCTTGCTCCACCGCTCCGCAAGGATAGAAGCGGCAGCTTTGCTGTACAGCATAAAAAAGGACGTCTCCTTTTCATAGTTTTAATAGTACTATATAGAACTTTTTCTGTCAAGGTGCTAAATTTAATAAAGGGCAATCCTAAGACCGCCCATTCTCTACACATATATCAACGCATTCAACATCCATTGTTTCCAGCTTTCCGCGCAGTGAAAATATCATTGGCAGCAGATAAAAACGGCATGACCCTGCCGAGCCCGAGATAATCCGCCGCCTGATAGACCATCTCTTTCACCATAACGGGCGTCAGTCCCGCGTCCAGCGCTTTCGGCAGAATATCCTTATAGACGTCAAGTCCCTGACAACCTAACAATGCCGCAAGAATTGCCAGATAACGTGTATCCTCCGGCAATTCCTGACCGGGCTCCCTTGCCACCTCTTCCAATGCAAAATGCTCTATGATCCCATAAATTCCGGATCGGTCTCGTGATAGCTTCCCGCAGGCCGCACATGCTTTTCCTGCACCGCAGCCACCGTATTCTGTGCCATGACCCCCACCAGAGCGTGTGGAACATAGGGCTCCTCCAGATACGCCAGCTCCGTTTCGCTTAACGCCAAATCAACCGCCCTTACCACTCCCTCCACATGGGCCGGCTTCGTCGCGCCCACCACCGGGGAGGTAACCCTTGTGAGCAGCCATGCCAATGAGACCTCTGTCATACTTACCCCTTTTTGTCCTGCAAGCTCCGCCACCCGTGAAATAATCTCGCCATCCTGCGCTGCAGTGGCGTCATATTTGGATTTCGCATAGCCATCCTCCCGAAGTCGCCTGGAGGTTTCCCCGGGCAGCTTAGACAGCCTTCCCCCTGCCAGCGCACTGTACGGCGTCATGGCGATATTATCTTCCGCACACAGCCCCGCCATCTCCCGTTCTTCTTCCCGGAAAATCAGGTTATAATGCCCCTGCACCGATACGAATTTTGCAAAGCCTTCCTTCTCCGCCAGCGCATTTGCCTTTGCAAGCTGCCATGCAAAGCAGTTCGATATGCCGATATAGCGGGCCTTCCCTGCCTTTACGACATTATTCAGCCCCTCCATAATGTCATAGAGCGGCGTCTGATAATCCCACATATGATAGATGTATAAATCCACATGATCCATGCCCAGATTTTCAAGGCTTTTGTCTATCATACGCTCAATATGCCGCTGTCCCGTGATCCCTTTTTCGATGTCCTTTTGTGTCCGCGGCAGGAACTTTGTCGCCACCACAACGTCTTCCCGCCTGGCATAATCCCGCAGCGCTTTTCCGAGATACTGCTCGCTGGTGCCGCTCTGATAACCGATGGCTGTATCAAAAAAATTGATACCAAGCAAAAGCCCCTGCTTTATAATCTTACGGGAATACTCCTCATCAACCGTCCATGAGTGCTGCCCGCAGCTTGCATCGCCAAATCCCATACATCCCATACAGATGCGGGATACATTCAATTCTGAACCGCCCAATTTCGTATACTGCATAGTTTCAGCCCTCCTGTAGCTGCCTCGAAAATGATTCCTGCGTCATACCGATACTGTTTGCGCCAAGCTTTCTTCCCTGCATACTTTTCCGATCCTTTCCCCTCGCGGCTTCTATTCCAAAGAGACCGCCTTCGTTTTGGAAGTATCTATATTGTAGCTCCGTTCAATTTGAATGTCTAATACCTGTGTTGGATGATTAGAAATGCCCATTTTGTATATCTTAAACAATTTTTATTTCTCTGCTGTGTCGTCTACATAAACAGATTATAGTTATGCCGGGAGAATTTTAAAAGCAGTAACGGTCAAAAGGAAAGCGCCTAAGGGTATGACGGTCCTGCTTGAAACAAATCCGTGTCCATGATACAATTGATGGCAGCGGCTTGCGATAAGGAGCGCGGAGAGAGGCTCAGATGCGGTATTATGAAAGTAATTGAAATAACAGACCGGCGCTCAGGACGGATAAGGATTTTACAATTTTTATAATTCAGGGAGGAAAGACAGATGAACACGCCTTCCTTGGAAACAGCGCGTTTGATTTTAAGAAAATTTACAGAACAGGATATGGAAGCACTGTTCCTTATCCTTCAGGATAAGGAGGTCAACCGGTTTTTGCCCTGGTATCCTGTAAAAAGCATGGAAGAAGCAAGGAAGTTCTACAAGGAAAGGTACGCTTCAAAATATGCCCGGCCTCAGGCATATGCCTATGCAATCTGCCTGAAAAAGGACAATGATCCGATTGGCTACATAGAGGTTGACATGGAAGAGCATCACGATTTCGGATATGGGCTTCGCAGGGAATTCTGGCATAAAGGAATTGTCACGGAAGCCGGTAAAGCAGTTATCAGACAAGTAAAAACAGATGGCCTGCCCTATATTACGGCAACGCATGACAGAAATAATCCCAGAAGCGGCGGCGTCATGCGCAATGTGGGAATGAAATACCAATACTCTTACGAGGAACAGTGGCAGCCCAAGGATATTCTGGTCATATTTCGAATGTACCAGCTCAATTTTGATGGTAATGAAGATCGGGTCTATAAAAAATATTGGGATACTTCCGCCGTGCATTTTATAGAACCGAATATATAAGCAGCCTCCGGAGATACGAAAATGATTGCGTTTAAGCAAAACTATTGCCAATTGAGGGCAATTAAAGCAGAACACGCCCGACGCAAAGGTGATACGGACAGGCATTTTTGCGTATTCCGTGCGGGAAAATTGATTACATATTCATCCCGTCCGGCAATCATTGAACTTATTTTTCCTGCGCTATTTTCTCCAAATATTCCTTTGCATGTTCGATAAAACACAGCACGGCCGGAGAAAGCGCCTGGTTCTTTTTCCAGACCAGGACACAGCCGCTCTCCAAAGCTGGTTCCAGCGGCCGAAGGCATAGGGTATCCTGATTGCAGGAGAATTCCATCACCAGCGCCATGCCGATACCGCTCTCCACCATAACCGACTGATTATAGTGAGAAATATTGCAGGTTGATACAACATGAAGCTTTTCTTTATCATAGCCAAACCAGTTTTCCAGAACATTCCGCACAGACTGGCGCTTTGCTATGATTAAAGGAACCTCTGCCAAATCATTCGGCGTAACGACTTGTTTCTCCGCCAGCCGCGAGTCCCGACGCATGAGTACATGCCATTTTTCTTTTAGCGGCATCCTCATATACTGGTATCTGCTAATTTCGACCGGTTCCAGCAAAAGCCCCATATCCAGAATACCATTCTCCAAACGCTCTTTCACATCATCCGCAATCGCCGTATAAATACTGAAATTTACATCCGGGTATCTTTGTTGAAAAGTGGCTATCATTTCGGAAAGCGGCTTCATGTTCTGCGTTTCTCCACAGCCAATGGAAATCTCTCCCGAGATATTCTCACCGCCATGCTTTAATTCTTTTGCCGTTTTTTCAGCAAGATCGACAATTTCCTGCGCACGCCGCCGGAGCAGCATGCCGTCCTCGGTCAGCATGACATTATGCTTTCCCCTGCGAAATAATTGAACACCGAGCTCCTCCTCCATCTGCATCAGCTGGCGGGACAGAGTCGGCTGCGTAATATGTAAGAGCGCCGCCGCCTTTGTAATATTTTCTTCCCTTGCAACAGTCAAAAAGTATTTTAAAATCCGAAGCTCCATTTAAGTACACCCCGCATATTCCTCCACGGCAGTTATTCATGCCATGACAATATTTTGCGTAATGGTCGACTGATATAAAAAATTTGAAACGGTCTCAAATCAATTATTTGAAAACAGCGCCAAAAACTCCTCCACGTTTTTTACATTGTTTTCAACCACCGCATTATATACATCCATACTTTTGTATTGTTCGAAAGAATATAAGCCTTGCTCAATCAATTTCTTTTTAATATCAACAATTATTTTTTTCTGAGTCAAATCCGTTTTCGCGGCAATGTAATCACAGTAATTTTCCGCATTTCTTATCTCTTCTTTGTCGAAAAACCACAGATCTATATTCCACAGCTCTCCTGTAATTCTGGTCTCAAATCCCTGAAACCAGACCCGTTTTCCGTCAGGCGTCAATTCTTCTTTAGCCTCATACCATACAGGATGAAATGTTGTCATAATAAATGATGATAGCGGATAAAGCTTCTCTAATGACATATTCTCATTTTCAATATCAATATCCAAATCGTTCCATGCCATCATATTCATCCGATAGCTGCCAATAATGTGCGGAGCCCCTAATTCCTGCAGCTTCTCAAACAAACCAAATTCATACAATATGCGGTCAGCCTCTCTTTTTCTATCGTTGTTATCCATTCTTTAAGCTCTCCGAAGCCGATACAGAGCTGCCACCCAATGCATACAGCCCTTCGTTATATCCTTTTTATAGATAATGGTATAAAAACTCAGTTATAATTTTTTGGTAAAACAGATAATTCTGTTTGCCTCCGCAAAATTCATCGCTTTATGAAATCGAAAGCTGTCATCGTTGTCCAGCTCACAATCGCTTGCAAATTCTTCGCATCCGTTTTGTCTTGCCCAATCCTCACATTCTGTCAGTAACTCCCTTGCATACCCTTGGTGGCGAAAGCCCTCCTTTATGAAAATCCCTTCTAAATAGCCCACCGGACTCGTTTCAGTTCCTTCCACATAATCATGTCTCAGCTGGCACTGCGCAAAGCCAATCGGAGCGCCATCTGCATATTTCAGGAAAAATTGAGCTTCTCCGCCAAGAAGAATTTCCGAAAACTCCTCCATCAATGCTTCAGGGGAATTGTCGCACCACATCAAAACCGCCAAGTCTGCTATTATCGCTATATCCTCTTTTCCCGCTTTTCGTACCACCTTTGCCCCTCCAATGCTCTTTCCGGCGGCCGGCAGCCGCTTCGCATTACCGTCTCACTCCGTAAAAGTTACAATATCATTCGGCGTACAATCAAGAATGACACACAGTCTCTCCACCGTCAAAAGCGTTATATTTTTATTCTTTTTCAGATAATCCAGGGTCTTATTATTGATCCCTTCTTTGATAAGACGATACTGTGAAATATTCTTTTTCTCCATCGTTTCCCACAACGGACGATAATTAATCATACTAACACCCCCACATTTTAATATATCTTTATTATATATTCATGTGGGTATCTGCAAAATTGTGTTTGTTTGCACAATGATATTCATTTTGCCCGCTGAAGGAACGCTTCTCACGGATATAAAAAGAATGCCCGAAACATTCATTTCCAAGCATTCACAAAACTAGCGAGAGGGGGATTTGAACCCTCGACACTGCGGGTATGAACCGCATGCTCTAGCCAACTGAGCTATCTCGCCATTTATTATATTGAGGCGTATTCCCTCAAAACCGAACACAGAATGCTCTCTTACCGATATTCCATCCGTCCTTCACTCTTTGACGCTTTCAGCTTCCTTCCCTATGGCTTCTGCCTTTCCCTGCCTTCTCAGGATAAGCCCTCGGCCTATTAGTAGCATTCAGCTCAGTACATTGCTGCACTTACACCCATGCCCTATCTACCTCGTAGTCTTCAAGGGGCCTTACCCACTTTCGTGGGGGACATCTCATCTCGGGGGGGGCTTCACGCTTAGATGCCTTCAGCGTTTATCCCTGCCGGACTTGGCTACCCTGCCGTGGAGTTGGTCTCCAACAGGTCCACCAGCGGTCCGTCCGTCCCGGTCCTCTCGTACTAAGGACGGCTCCCCTCAGATCTCCTGCGCCCGCGCCGGATAGGGACCGAACTGTCTCACGACGTTCTGAACCCAGCTCGCGTACCGCTTTAATGGGCGAACAGCCCAACCCTTGGGACCTGCTCCAGCCCCAGGATGCGATGAGCCGACATCGAGGTGCCAAACCACTCCGTCGATGTGAACTCTTGGGAGTGATCAGCCTGTTATCCCCAGGGTAGCTTTTATCCGTTGAGCGATGGCAATCCCACTTTATACCACCGGATCACTAAGCCCTACTTTCGTACCTGCTCCACCCGTCGGTGTCGCAGTCAGGCTCCCTTCTGCCTTTGCACTCTCCGAATGGTTTCCAACCATTCTGAGGGAACCTTTGGGCGCCTCCGATACCCTTTCGGAGGCGACCGCCCCAGTCAAACTCCCCGCCAGACATTGTCCCCCGCCCGGGTCACGGGCGCAGGTTAGAAACCCAATACTCAAAGGGTGGTATCCCAACAGCGGCTCCGGAAGGACTGGCGTCCTCCCTTCTCTGCCTCCCACCTATCCTGTACATTCAGCATCGGATCCCAGTATCAAGCTGGAGTAAAGCTCCATGGGGTCTTTCCGTCCTGGCGCGGGTAGCCAGCATCTTCACTGGCACTTCAATTTCACCGGGTGCATCGTCGAGACAGCGCTCAAATCATTACGCCTTTCGTGCGGGTCGGAACTTACCCGACAAGGAATTTCGCTACCTTAGGACCGTTATAGTTACGGCCGCCGTTTACCGGGGCTTAAATTCAAGGCTTCGGGTTTCCCCTGACCTCTCCTCTTAACCTTCCGGCACCGGGCAGGCGTCAGCCCATATACCTCACCTTTCGGTTTCGCATAGACCTGTGTTTTTGCTAAACAGTTGCTTGAGCCTATTCTCTGCGGCCTCATCTCTGAGGCGCCCCTTCTCCCTAAGTTACGGGGCCATTTTGCCGAGTTCCTTAACGATGCTTCTCCCGCCGGCCTTGGGATTCTCTCCCCATCCACCTGTGTCGGTTTACGGTACGGGTGCGGCATGAACAATAGCGGCTTTTCTTGGTACGCGGCTCACACGCTTCGCTACTTCTTTTCGCTGCGCGTCACGCCTCCGGGTTGAAGCGGGGCTTTTCCTCCGCTCCCCCTCCTGCGCTTGCACCGGTCTTTCCTCTCCCGGCCCGTGCTTTCCGCATACGTCCCCACAGTTCTGTCATGCCGTAGTGCAGGAATCTCCACCTGCTGTCCATCGGCTACGCATTTCTGCCTCGCCTTAGGTCCCGACTTACCCGGGGCAGATCAGCTTTACCCCGGAAACCTTGGATATTCGGCCAAGAGGATTCCCACCTCTTTCTCGCTACTCATTCCGGCATTCTCTCTTCCCGGCGCTCCACCGCTCCTTTCGGTACGGCTTCGGCGCGCCGGCAATGCTCCCCTACCAGTCTATGTCTCCATAGACTCCCGGGCTTCGGCGGCGTGTTTCAGCCCCGGACATTTTCGGCGCGGGACCTCTCGGCTAGTGAGCTGTTACGCACTCTTTGAATGTGTGGCTGCTTCTGAGCCAACATCCTAGCTGTCTTCGAAATCCCACATCCTTTTCCACTTAACACGCACTTTGGGGCCTTAGCCGCGGGTCTGGGCTTTTTCCCTCTTGACTGCCCGACTTATCTCGTGCAGTCTGACTCCCATGGAGCATCATCATGGCATTCGGAGTTTGATAACCTTTGGTAAGCTTTGACGCCCCCGCGGGTATTCAGTGCTCTACCTCCATTTGACTCCCATGAGGCCAGCCCTAAAGCTGTTTCGGGGAGAACCAGCTATCTCCGGGTTCGATTGGAATTTCTCCCCTATCCACACCTCATCGCCACCCTTTTCAACGGATGTGCGTTCGGACCTCCACTGCCTTTTACGGCAACTTCATCCTGGACATGGATAGATCACCCGGTTTCGGGTCTGCGTATACTGACTGTAAAGAACTGAAAGTTCTTTCTGCCCTGTTAAGACCTGGTTTCCCTGCGGCTCCGGGCTTTACGCCCTTAACCTTGCCAGTATCCGCAACTCGCCGGACCGTTCTACAAAAAGTACGCGGTCCACCGTTTCATCGGTGTCCCACAGCTTGTGGACACAGGGTTTCAGGTTCTCTTTCACTCCCCTCCCGGGGTTCTTTTCACCTTTCCTTCACAGTACTATGCTCTATCGGTCACTGAGTAGTATTTAGCCTTACGGGGTGGTCCCCGCTCTTTCCCACAAGGTTTCCCGTGTCTCGTGGTACTCTGGATCCTGCTCCTCCCGCTTTCCCTTCGCTTACGGGGCTTTCACCCTCTGCGGCCGGTCTTTCCAGGACCGTTCTGCTGGGTCGTCGGGTAAGTTGTGCAGTCCGAACCCCGGGGTGCACGCACCCCGGTTTGGGCTCTTTCCGGTTCGCTCGCCGCTACTTCGGAAATCACGTTTTGTTTTCTTTTCCTCCGGCTACTTAGATGTTTCAGTTCACCGGGTTCCCCCCGTACACCTATGGATTCAGTGCACGGTACATGAGGTATTCTCATGTGGGTTTCCCCATTCAGATATCCGCGGATCTGTGGATATTTGCTCCTCCCCGCGGCTTTTCGCAGCTTATCACGTCTTTCTTCGGCTCTCAGTGCCAAGGCATCCGCCCTGCGCCCTTCTCTGCTTAACCTGCTTTTCTCCGTGCATAGCGTTGCACGGGCAGGCAGTTGAAGTTTGTTTCTGATTAGTATCGTCTTTGTGTCTTTGTTTGTTGAACAGAGTTCTTCTCTTAGAGATTATTCTCACAGAGATTTGTTCTCTCAGAGATTTCATCTCTGTTCCCCTCGGATGTCTTATCTTCTTCTTTTCAGAATATTTAAGATCTTTTCTGTATTCGGTTTTCAAGGAACAC
>CATLGV010000025.1 GCA_949948735.1 uncultured Lachnospiraceae bacterium
TCCTCCCTCGCCATCACCAAGCGCTACCTGTGCATCGAGCAGGACGACAAGGACGACGTGTTCCGCAGAATCTACCAAAACGCCGCCTGACGCATCGTCGCCGTCCGCCCGCAATAACGCTTTCCGTCTTCACCGCAGCGCCTGACGCGGCAGCTTGTCCGCACAGGCTTTTTTGCGTGCCCGCCGCGCCGTTCTTTTCCGGGCTGCGCGCCCGCCGTATATGCCATTTCCAATTAAGAGCCATCCTATAAATAAAAAATTTGAGAAAAAGGGCTAAAGTTTTCAAAAGCCCTGCCGATATATAAAGTGTAAGCAAGGGATGCAACATTTTGAACAGATTGTTGCATCCCTTATTTGTTAATACCATTATGCCCTGTATTTGTGTTTTTATAGCAAAGCTCCTGCCAGCAGCTTCAGCGCTTTGGCAGCCGCTTATCCGCTGTCTTTCCCTGCACCTTCGCATCCCCTCAATGCTCCAGCATATCTTCGATAAAAATACCGTATCCCCGGGTCGCGTCCTGCACCAGCACATGTGTGACGGCGCCGACAAACTTCCCGTCCTGTATAATGGGGGCGCCGCTCATACCCTGAACGATTCCCCCCGTCAACGCCAAAAGCTCGGGATCCGTAACCGTCAGCGAAATCTGCCGGTTTACGGTCTCTTCCCCCGGATTCAGCTTTGTAATCTCTACATCGTAATATCTGGGCGTGCCGTCTATCGTGCACAGTATCTGTGCGGCCCCCAGCCGTACCTCCTGTTTTAACGCCACCGGAAGCGGCTCCGATACTGCCCGTATCTCCTCCAGGAGATTGGAATTTGCCACGCCGTATATCCCTGCCAGCGTATTGTCTATGATTACACCGGAAACCTGATCGGATTTGTACTCAATAATCCCCGTCAGCTCCCCCGGCGTTCCCTTCTGTCCGCGCTTTACCGCGACAATCTCGGTGTGGTACAGCAGACCGTTGCCAAGCCTGAGCAGCTCTCCTGTGTCCATATCGTTGATGCCGTGCCCCAACGCTCCAAAGCGGTTCTGGTCATCAACATAGGTCATCGTCCCGATGCCCTGCGCGCTGTCGCGAAGCCATGTCCCGATCTTATAGTTTCCCTCCTCATCCGCCTCCGGCTTTACCTTGACCTGTATCAGCTCGTCGTTGCGGGACACCTGAAAGATGATCTCCCGGCCGCCGCCGTTCTCCACATAGGTCTTAATCTGCTTTTTATCGGTAATCGCCACACCATCCATCGCTGTCAGATAATCACCGGACTGGAGCTTATATTCCGCAGGCGCGCAGCTACCGCCGTCCACTCCCCGAAAGCTTCCCGTGTCCACCACCAGTACGCCCTGCGTCTTGACGTAGATTCCTATCGGCCTTCCCGCAGGCGTCAGGTACGTATTCTGGATAATCTGTATGTCCACATTTTTAAGCGGCAGCAGGCCGAAAAGCTTCAGCTGCATCTCACAGGAGCTGACATTGTCTCCCGCTACAATCGTTACCGGCTGATTCAGCGACAGTACGGTATCGGAATCGGTGCTGATAACGCCCGACGCGGGGACACGCAGATTAATCTCCTCGCTTGTCCCCGCTTTTATCCGTATGGTGCTGGGCACCGCATTCTGATAGTACGCATATGTCGCCCAACAGAACAAACCGACCGCAAATCCCAGAAACATATATAAAAATAAAATGTATCTCTTTCTTATTTTCATCCCATATCACTACTTTCCGTTTTGTTTTCTTTAGAAGCCTTGAGATTGAAAGGCGTTCAAAACCCGCATATGTAGTATATGGATTTTTTTATAAAATAAACAGCGCCTGCCGCAAATACTTTGCATGCCCGACGCTGTCCGGTTTTTTATTAAAATTTGTAAAAATCTTACTGTTATGGGAATCCGTTCCCGTCACTGTTTTTCTTTATTTCTTGCATTACGCTTCATCTGCCTGCGCTCCCTGGCCTCCTGCCTTCCCTGCTTGCTCATCAGCAGATAAAAGCTCGGCAGCAGCAGCAATATCAGCAGCGTTGAAGTGATCAGTCCGCCGATAATAATCAGGGACATGCCCTTCATCATGGCCGCATTTTCATTTTGCGCAAAAATCAGCGGAATCATCGATAAAATGGTCGTGAGCGTCGTCATCAGAATCGGCCGCAGACGGATACTGCCGCTCTCCATCAACGCATCATTTAACGGCATCGTCTCCTTAAGCTGATTGGCCGTATCCACATACAGGATGCCGTTGTTTACCACGATACCGACCAGCATCAGCACACCCATCAGGGACGTCATGTTGAGCGTGGAGCCTGTGATAAACAGCAGGAAAAAGGAACCGATCAGGCTAAACGGAATGCTGAGCATGACCATCAGCGAAAAGCTGGGCGATTCAAACTGCATTGCCATCACAAGGAAAATCAGAAAAACAGCCGTCAGAATCGCCTGGCCTATCGCCGAAAACTCCTCGTTCATCATCTCCATCATCAGGTTTTCCGTCTGGGCAACTCCCTGCGGGAGCTGCGCGTTCTCCACCGCCTCATATATCGCGTCCTGCGCCGTAAACTTCGCCGCCTCCGTCGTATACGCCGTGATGGCAACCTGATACTTTCCGTTGCTCCGCACCAGCGTCTCCGGCACATCCGAATAAACCGCCTCGGCCACATCGCCTACCGTGATATACGTCCCTCTTGGCGTCACAAGCTCTATGTTCAGCAGCTTGCTCATCTCGTCGTAGCTGCCTCTGGGATACTCCAGCATTACGGAATATTCCTCCGTGCCGATATTCATTTTCATAACCTCTACACCACTGCTCGCGTTATACATCTCGCTGGCCACCTGTACCGCTGTTAGGCCGACGTCCATGCATTTAAGCGGGTCTATCTTAATCTTGGCCTGTGACGCGTCCGAGGTAATATCGCTGGAGGCCTTGATAACGCCCGGGACGGCGAGCATCAGCCCCTCCACCTGCCTTGCCGCAAGCTTCAGATCTTCCATATTTTCACCGCTCAGGTCAATTTCCGTAGCGGCGCTCACGCTCAGCATCGACGACATGCCGCTCCCCGACGCCTCGACAATAATACTCATATTCGTGTATCCGCTAAGCTTCTGATTATACACATCGACAAGCTCCGCCACGCTCTTCGTACAGGACGCCGCGGGAAAAGCCGTGATTGTCGCCGTCGAACCGCTGATGGAAATATTGCAGCCCGCAAAGTCCGGGTCCGCAATTACCATCTCCTCAATAAAGCGGATATTCTCATCCATAACCTCAAGCCTTGTTCCGCTGCGCTGCTCCACCGTAATACTTACATTATCAAGACCGGTCGCCGTCATCAGCTCCGTGTCAAGCTGGGCCGCCAGCGCAATCGCAATGCCCAGCAGGGCAACGGCCACCAGCAGGACCGTCTTTTTCTTCAGCATGATATGACCCAGCAGCGTCTTATAGCCCGAACCAATCCTGGCAAGCATCTTATTAATCAGTGTATCCTTCTTCTCCCTGGGCCTGTATTTCCAGAAGAAAATGGGAATCAGGGTCAATGCGACCACCAGCGAGGACAGCATCGCAAAAATAATCGTAAAGCCAAGCTCCGAAAAGAGCTGGCCGGCAAGTCCCTTCAAAACCGCAAGCGGCAGATAAACAACCACCGTAGTAATTGTAGAAGCCGCCACGGAGGAAGCCACCACTCTTGTGCCCGCAAGCGCCGCGTCCTTGAAATCCGGCCGTTCGTCCTTGAGCCGGAAGCAGCTCTCCAGGACAACAATGGAGGCATCCACCATCATGCCGATTGCAATAACAAGCGCGCCCATGGTGACAACATTCAGCGAAAAGCCCGCAAAGCTCATAAAAATCAGCGTCGCCAGCAGGGAAATCGGCATCGAGCTCCCCACGATCAGGCTGGCCTTGAAATCTCCGAAAAAGATAAACAAAATCAACATCGAGAACACGACGCCCAGCACCAGCGTTTCCCCTACCGCGCTGAGGGACGACTTGATGCTCTCCGCCGCATCGTAAGCCACCTGTATCCGCACCGCCGGATTCAAAGCAGCCTCCTTCTCCACAATCGCCTTTACCTGATTCGACACATCCACCGTACCGGCGCTCTGTGTTTTCGCAATGCCGATACTGATGCTGTCACTCCCGTTAAACCGGCTGATACTGCTGTAATCATTGACCGCCATCGCAACCGTCGCGATATCCGACAGCTTCACCACGCTGCCTCTTGCCGTCACTATCGGTATATTTTGCAGGTCTATCAACGTCTCCGGCTGCGAGGACGCCGATGTGCTGACTGCCTGTGAGCCCTGATTGACGCTTCCGATCGGAATCGTAAAATCCGTCGTGGATATGTAGGTCGCCACATTGGACATCGTCACCCCGTACTGCCTCAGCTTATCCGGATGCAGCTCTATCCTGATATAATTGGACTGTCCGCCTGTCACCGAAATATCCGCAACATCCTCAAGCCGGTCCAGCTCCGGCTCCAGCTCGTCCTCCACAAAGGTCAGGATATCCATATCGCCCGCCGCTGTCACCGACAGCGTCATTATATCCTGCGCATTCATATTCATCTCTATAATAACAGGATCCCGGGCGTCCTCCGGCAGCTGCATGGACGCGGTGTCCAGCGCGCTGCGCAAATCCGAGTAGGCCTCGTCAATATCCATGCCGTAGGCGTAGGAGAACATTACCATGGACATATTCGCGGAGGTCTGTGAATCAATGGAATCCACACCCGCAAGCGTCTTACCGGAATCCTCAATGACCTTCGTTACCAGCTCCTGCGTTGTCTCAGGATCCCCGCCCTGATAAACGGTAAGGACAAAAAGCATGGGCATCTCTATATCCGGCGTCAGCTCCATTTTAAAACCGAATACCGAGCTGATACCAAATACAATCAGCGCAAGTACAATCAGCAGCGCCGAGACGGGTCTTTTTAACGCAAGCTTTGTCAGGGAACTCATCCGCTATCCCCCCTATTCCTGCGCGCTGTCGGCGCCGTTGTCCGCAGGCTCCCGAACAGAGACTGCAACGCCGTCCCGCAGCTGCGCCGACCATGTCGTAATGACCAGGTCGTCTCTCGTAAGCCCGTCCGTAATCACAATATTTTCCACATCAAACAGCCCGGTCGTGACATTGGTCTTCTTTGCCCTGCCGTCCACAACCGTATACACATAGGCCTGTGTCCCGTCATAATATACCGAATCGTACGGGATAATCAGCACATTGTTCTCATGGTATGTATCCGTAATAACCTTTGCCTTCGTCCCCGAAAGGAAGCCCGACGTATTCCCCCTGACGCCGGCCTTAATCTTAAACAGCCCTGTCGTGGCGTCAATTGCGGCTCCGATTTCCGTGATCTCGCCCGTATAGACCGCCCCGTCCTTCTCTATGGTTATCTGCTGCCCGACAGAAAAGGTATTGCGCACATCCTCGCTGACATAGTAGACCGCCGTCATCGCATCCTTGTTCGAAATCACAAACGCGGGATTGCTCGAGGTCGCAAAATCATGCTCCTTGATATTCACCGTCTCCACCACGCCGGAAATCGGCGCGGTAATCGTATACGTATCCAGATTCTCCTGTGCCTGCTCTATACTGAGCTGTGCCTGCGATACGCCCAGCTTCGCCTGGGAAATCGTATTCTCGGAGGCCTTCTTCTGCTCCTCGCGGAGCTCTCCGTTGCTGATATTGCTGGAAATCACCGCCTGGCCGTAGGACTCGTAAGTGCTGTCAATATTGTTCTGGAGATTTTCGATGGTCTCTTCGCACTGGTCAATCGCGGATTTGTAGCTTGCAACCGCCTGCTGCAGCTGTGAATATGCCTCTGCTGCCTGCTGATATTTGGTCATCGCCGCCACATAATCCATGGAGCCCAGCCCCATCGATTCGAAGCCGGTGGTCGTGGAGTTATTATTCTGCGCGTTCTTATATTCCTCCTCCGCCTGCTTCATTTCCTCCTCCGCCTTGTCGCGGTCCTCCTGCGCATCCGCAAGCTTTCTTTTATATGTATCCAGCGCGGTCATCGCGTCCACAAGGCTCTCCTGAAGCTGTGTTACGCCGTCCGCCGCCTGTGAAAGCGTGTTATCCGACTGCATGTCGTTGAGTATCGACGCGCCTTCTCCAAAGTTCATGTTATAGGAGTGCTGCGCGTTATCCAGTGAAATCTGCGCGTTCTTTACGGCAACCTCCGCGTTTTTCATCGTGATCTGCGCTATCGTGTCATCAAGCGCCGCAAGCACATCCCCGGCCTCAACCACATCTCCCGCCGCGACCATAATCTCCATGACCTCCGCCGTCGCCAGGGGAATCACATAGACAGACGCCTCCGGCTCGATGGTCGCGATAAATTCCCCGCTGAGACTGAGGCTGCCAAGCTCCGGATTGGCTGCCTCAACCACCGCTACATCCGCCGCGGTCTCCTCCACTGCCTGTTCTCCGCACCCGCCAAGCGCCAATACGAGAAACGCGGCCCCTAAAAGCAGCGCGGCTCTTTTTCCCTGCCTTCTTGTCTTTATCTTCATAGCTCTGTCTCATACTCCCTTCCGGATACCCCAAATGCCCTGCATTTTCCATACAGTCTATTCTATATAATATTTTCCCATAAGAAAAGGGGAAAATCACATTCTTTATTTTACTTTTAGATTTTCAGGTCTTGTTATTTCGTCCCTTCTCCCTTTATAATAGATTGTAACAGCCTTAACAGAAAAAGCGGCCTTCAAAGAAAGGCCACATTACGAAAGGGGAAATATTATGAATCTCAGAATCAAAAGGCTCCTGTCGGCAGTTCTTCTCATCGCCCTGACAGTATCCTTTCCCATTACCGCTTCCGCAAAGGAGAGCATCGGCAACGGCCTGATCCTTTCCGATGACGTTCTGACGCTGGCAGAGGGCAGCTCCGTTTTCCTGACCGCAGCCCTGCCGGAGGGCTTTGACGCCTCGAGACTGACCTGCGTCAGCGCAGATCCCGCAGTCGCGGCCGTCGTCCCCGCCGGAGCAGTGGCAAATCTCGCGAGCTTTCAGGTTTCCTACGTCGGCACCGGCAGCACCGTCGTCGCCATCTACCATGCAGACAACCCCGCCGTCGTCGCTTACACGGTTGTCAATGCGGCCGTCATCCCCGTGGAAGCGCCCGCCAGGCTGGGAACGAACCGCGACAATTACTGTAAGCTTATCGGTTATGAATTTGTTCCCTATGAGCTTAATTCCTACGGATACCTGGGCGGCTTTCAATACACCCTTAAGCTGCAGTACCAGTGTGTTTCTTACAAAGACGAGGGCTTCACCAAATGGGGGTGCTACGGCTTCTTCTACGACGCGTCCGGCGCCGTGATTTCCAAGGTACGCCTTTATTGCAGCGCACTTTCCAAGGACAGGATCTATCACACCGAATTTAATGTTCCCGTCAACGCCGTAAGGTTCTCGATTGAGGGATTCTCGGACTAAAAACGCAAGCGCGTCACGCGCGCTTCTTTTCCTGTGCGGTCCGTATCAGCTCTCTTGCGTTTTCCCGCACGGCATCCGTAATGTCCTCACCGCCGAGCATTCTTGCAAGCTCGTCCACGACCCCGTCCGCCTCCAGACAGGTAATATCGGTGATGGTTTTGTTATCCACCACCTGCTTTGCGATGCGGAAATTGGAATCCGCCATCGCCGCAATCTGCGGAAGATGCGTGATACATATAATCTGATGGCTTCCCGCCAGCGCGCCCAGCTTCTCCGAAACCTTCCACGCGGTTTTCCCGCTGATTCCCGCGTCAATCTCATCAAAAATCAGCGTCGGTATCCTGTCCCTTACGGCAAGCACGGTCTTGATGGCAAGCATGATTCTGGAAAGCTCACCGCCGCTTGCGACATTTCCGAGGCTTTTTACCGGTTCGCCCGGATTGGTCGAAATCATAAATTCCACCTCGTCAAAGCCGCCGGCAGTCATCTCCTCCTTCTCGCGCACCTGTATCTCAAACCGGACGGCAAGGAAATTCAAATCCGCCAGCGCCGCGGCCATATCCGCGGAAAGCTTCTCTGCCTCCGCCCTGCGCACCCTGGACGCCTGCGCGCATTCCTTCCGAAGGCGCGCATAAAGCGCCGCTATCCGTTCCTCGAGCTGCGCCTTATAGGCGTCCGCGTTTTGAAGTCTGTCGATTTTCTCTGCAAGCTCCTGCTGATACGCCAATACCCGCTCTATGGTTCCACCGTACTTGAGCTTGAGATGATTGAGCTGATTATACCGCTCCTGCGTCTGCGCAAACGTCTCCGCGTCAAATTCCATGTCTGCCATATATTCGGAGAGCTCTCTGTTAAAATCGCCAAGCAGTGCGTCAATATTCTCAAGCTCATCCGCAAGCTCCCTGACCCGCGCGTCATACTCCTCGACGCCCCGCAGCTCACGCACCGCCCATCCGACCGCATCTCCGGCAGAATGCTCTGCGTCGGATGCGGTATACCGGTGCGCCCTCGCGGCCGCCTCCGCAAGCTGCCTGCCGTTTGCCATTCTTTTATACTGCTGCTCGACAGCCTCGTCCTCCTCCGCACTCGGCCGCGCTTCTTCTATCTCATTGTATTCAAATTCCGCAAGGGAAAGCTCCTTGGCCTTCGTCCCCTCGTCCCCCGCAAGCGCCTCCAGCTCCCGCGTAAGCCCCGTATAGATATGATAATCTTCCTTTATTTTATCCTTTATCTGCGCAAGCTCTTCTCCCGCAAACGCGTCCAGGATCTCCAGATGGTTCTTTTTGTACAGCAGCGACTGATGCTCGTGCTGTCCGTGAATGTCAATCAGCAGCTCCGCAAGCGCTTTCATCTGCTTTGCCGTCGCTGTCTCCCCGCATATTTTACACAGGCTGCGCCCCGGCAGAATCCTGCGCTGGATGATAATAATCCCATCCTCCTCCACCGGTATGTCAAGTGCGCGGACCGCCGCAAGAATCCCGCTGTCCTGTACCTGAAATATCAGCTCCACCAGCGCGTATTCCGCCCCCGTCCTTATCATGTCCTTATCCGCCCGCGCTCCCAGCGCAAGATTGACGGAGCCGATGATAATCGACTTTCCGGCGCCGGTCTCCCCGCTTAAGATATTCAGCCCTTCCTTAAAATTGACCTCCGTCTCCTCTATGAGCGCAAGATTTTTCACATGTAAACTGATTAACATGAACCCTTTAATTCCCTCCGTTCAAAATTTTGTTGATTTTATCCATCACAAGCATGGTCTCTTCGACCGATTTCACTGCCGCCATAATCGTATCGTCCCCCGCAATGCAGCCCACAATCTCCGGAAGCTTCATCGCGTCAACCGCCGCCGCTACTGCCATCGCCATCCCCTGTACGGTTTTGATCACCAGAATGTTCTGCGCCATATTCATAGAAACAAAGCCGTCCCGCAGAACGCGTATATACTTATCACCCAGTCCGGTATCGTCCCTGGGAACGGTCACGTACTTCTGTCTGCCGCTGCCTGTCGATATCTTTGACAGGTTTAGCTCGCGGATGTCCCTTGATACGGTTGCCTGCGTGACCTCAAACCCTTCCTTCCTCAGATAAGCCGCCAGCTCCTCCTGTGTCTCAATATCGTATTGATTGATCAGCGCTACTACCGCTTCCTGCCTGCGTGTCTTCATTCTCCTCCATACCTCTTTCTAAACCATGCGCATTTTTTTATGCAATGTATCCAGAAAGCTGGCTTCACTCAGCTTCATAATCTTTGTTACCTTGTCGGAGCGTATGATTCTGATTTTGTCGCCCTTACTCAGGCTGACCGGGCAGCGCCCGTCAAAGCTCGCGTCAACCTGCTGCTCCTCCCCCGGCTTATATGCGCCGATTTCAATGTCGATCACATCATCCTCCGCCAGAATAATAGAGCGGTTATTCACTAATGTATGGGAGCATACGGGCGTCATCATAATCAGCCGCGCCCGCGGCTCCACAATCGGGCCGCCCGCGGAAAGATTGTATGCCGTAGAACCGGTCGGCGTCGATATAATCATACCGTCCGCGCTGTATGTACTGAGCAGCCTTCCGTTTACATGGATATTAAAGTTAATCACGTGCAGCGCGCCCTTTCGGTTGATGACAATATCGTTAAGCGCCATCTGCGGCGCCATGCTCTCTCCCGCAATCACCGGTATCCCGCTGAGCATCATCCGCGCCTCTATCTCGTATTCATTCGCTATCAGGCTGTCCAGCGCCGCCTCCACGTCGTCCTTGTCAACCTCCGCAAGATACCCGAGCGTACCGAGATTGACACCGATAAAGGGGATATGCATCCCGACATACTCACGCGCCGCCCGCAGCAGCGTACCGTCCCCGCCCAGAACAATAATCCCTTCAACCGACGCGTCCACCGTATCCCTGCACACACAGCCCCTGTCCGTCAGATACTTCCTGATATTCCTTGTAATATCCCCGTTTCCGTCCTTAAACTGATTCGTATAAATATAAAAAGTTTTCATTCATGCTCCCTTTATGCCAAGGTCTTATGCGCCAGCTCCACCGTTTCCGCAATCAGCTGCCCAAAGGTCTCGTGCACCGCGGCTGCGTCCCTGCTTCCGGACACGGCCTCCCCGCCGTCAGCGTGCTTTTCTTTCTGTATATGCATCAGATATTCAATATTTCCTTCCGGCCCCCTGATCGGAGAAAAATCAAGGTGCAGGATTGCAAATCCCTTTTCCATCGTAAAGTCAAATACCCGCTCTATCACTTCCCTATGTACCGAGGCTTCCCTTACGACGCCCTTCTTGCCCACCTTTTCACGGCCCGCCTCAAACTGGGGCTTAATCAGGCATACCATCTGTCCCTCCGCCTTTAATAAGGTATGCGCCGGACCCAGTATTTTATCAAGGGAGATAAACGACACGTCAACCGAGGCAAAATCCGGCGCCTCCGCGAGATCCTCCCGCACCACATAGCGGAAATTGGTCTTTTCCATACAGACTACGCGCGCGTCGTTTCTGAGCTTCCACGCAAGCTGCCCATGTCCTACATCTATGGCGTACACCCTGGCTGCGCCGTTTTGCAGCATACAGTCGGTAAATCCGCCTGTAGATGCGCCGATATCCATACAGACCGCGCCCGCAAGCCCGATGCCAAACCGTTCTATCGCTTTTTCCAGCTTCAACCCGCCGCGGCTCACATACCGCAGGGTATTTCCCCGAACCTCGATTCTTGCCTTCGACGCATCGAACATCGCGCCGGCCTTGTCCTCCTTCTGGTCATTGACATAGACGCAGCCGGACATAATCACCGCCTTTGCCTTCTCCCGCGACTGTGCGAGCCCTTCCTGCACCAGAAGCACATCCAAGCGTTCCTTCATACCTTCCCCCATAAAATCCTATACCAGATATCCGCAGATCCTTTTCTCTATCGTATCCGGGTCGATGCCCACCTCCCTGCGCAGCTCCTCGACATTCCCATGCTCCACATACTCGTCGGGAATCGTGACGCTCAGCAGACGGACCGCCGCGCCGGACGCGCTCAGATATGCCCGTACCTTCTCCCCAAAGCCGCCGCTTGCGACATTTTCCTCCATCGTAACGAGCATTCTGTGGCTTTTGCACGCTTCATCAAGGATTTCCGTATCAATTGGCTTCACAAAACGCGCATTGATAATGCTGCACGCGTATCCTCTGCGTATCAGCCGCTCCCTTACGATAAGCGCAGTCTTCACCATGCTTCCCACTGCCACCAGCGCAATATGGCGCTCCTTATAAATCCATTCCGCCTTCCCCAGACGCACCGGATCCCGGTATTCGCGCAGCCCGTCAAAGGCCTCCCCGCGTGGGTACCGCAGCGCAATCGGGCCGCCAAAGGCAACGGAAAACTTCAGCATATCCGAAAGCTCCCATTTGTTTTTCGGCGCCATAATATGCATATTCGGGATAGAGGATAAATACGACAAATCAAAAATCCCCTGATGTGTCTCCCCGTCGCTTCCCACAAGCCCCGCACGGTCTATCGCAAACACCACCGGCAGGTTCTGGATACAGACGTCATGCAAAATCTGGTCGTACGCCCGCTGTAAAAAGGACGAGTAAATCGCTACCACCGGCTTCATACCGCCCGCCGCGAGCCCCGCCGCAAAGGTCACGGCGTGCTCCTCCGCGATGCCGACGTCAAAGAATCGGTCCGGATACATATTGCGGAAACGCTTCAGCCCCGTACCATCGGGCATTGCGGCCGTTATCGCCACAATATCCTTGTCGCGGTCTCCCAGCTTGCACATCACGGTCGAAAAGACGTCCGTATAGCTGGATTTCGTCTTGGGCACCGCCGGCAGGCCCGTCTCAATATCAAAGGGCTCCGCCCCGTGAAATCTTGCCGGATGCTTCTCTGCAGGCGCATAGCCTTTCCCTTTCTGTGTAATGACATGAATAATCACCGCGGATTTGCAGCGTTTCGCCTCCCGCAGCACCTTGAGCATCGCGTTGATATTGTGCCCGTCCACAGGGCCCAAATACGTCAGCCCCATGTCCTCAAAAAACATCCCCGGTATCACAAGCTGCTTGACGGAGCTCTTCACCCTGCGGATGCTCTCCACAATCGGCTCCCCAAGCCGCGTATCCATCAGGGAATTGTAAATCCCCTCCTTGATATCAAGGTAATTGTCGGCCGTCCGGATATTGTTCAGGTACTTCGACACGCCGCCTACATTCTCGGAGATGGACATATTATTATCATTCAAAATAATAATGAAATTCTTCTTCATCCGCGCCGCATTGTTGAGCGCCTCATAGGCCATGCCGCCGGTCAGCGACCCGTCCCCGATCACGGAAATTACGGTATGATTTTCGTTGCGCAGATCCCTTGCCTTGACAAGCCCCAGCCCTGCGGAAACAGAGGTGGAGCTGTGTCCGGTATCAAAGCAGTCGCACTCGCTCTCCTTGCGCTTGGGAAAGCCGCTCATGCCGCCGTATTTGCGCAGATTTTCGAAGCCGGAGCGCCGCCCCGTAAGAAGCTTATGCGTGTAGGACTGATGGCCCACATCCCAGACAATCTTATCCTCCGGCAGATTCAGGCTTAAGTGAAGCGCCATTGTGAGCTCCACCGCACCCAGATTGGATCCCAGATGCCCGCCGGTCACGCTGATTTTGCGGATGAGAAATTCCCTGATTTCTTCCGCCAGCAGATTCCAGTCCTCCGGCTTTACGTTCTTAATATCGTTTTCCTTCTCTATTGTCTCTAAAATCATACCCAGGCCCCCGCTCTCACTTTATCCGTGTAATCAGGCTGCGCACCAGCTCCAGCAGAAAATCATTTCTCAGGGCGTAATCCCCGTCCAGAGACTCCAGTAGCGCAATGGCATGCGCAGACAGCTCCTTCTGCCGCGTCTGGGCGGCGTCCATTCCCATCAGTGTAACATAAGTCGCCTTGCTGTTCTTCTCATCACTGCCGACGGGCTTTCCAAGAACCGCAAGGCTGCTCGTCACATCAAGGATATCGTCCTGTATCTGGAAAGCGATGCCGATTTCGTACGCAGCCTGCTCTATCAACGCGGTCTGCTTCTCGTCCGCTCCGCCAAGCACCGCTCCAATCATCATCGCCGCCTCAATAAGCGCCGCAGTCTTATGCGCATGGATAAAAAGAAGCTGCTCCTCCGTCGCCCGGCTGCCCAAATTCTCCGCCTCCATATCCGCGGTCTGTCCACCTATCATCCCGTATATGCCCGCCTTCCCGGCCAGAATGGAGAGCGCCCGCGCAATCCGCGCAGGGTCCGCAGCCTCCGTGTCAAAAGCCCGAAGCGCCGTCTCAAAGGCATAATTGAGCAGTCCGTCGCCCGCCAGTATCGCCATGGCCTCACCGTAAACGACATGCGTCGTCTTGCGCCCTCTGCGGTATTCGTCATTGTCCATCGCAGGCAGATCGTCATGCACCAGCGAATACGTGTGAATCATCTCGATTGCCGCCATAAAAGGCTCTATCTGTCCGGATACGCCGCCAAACAGCCGATATGTCTCCGCCATCAGCATCGGCCGCAGCCGTTTGCCGCCCGCCAGTATACTGTAGTTCATCGCCGCCGCGACCTTTCCGGCAAACCCCTCCTCCTTCGGAAGGTACTTTGTCAGGAGCTGCTCAATCGCCTCTGTCTTTTTATTCTGTTCTTCCTTAAAGCTACTGTTCAAACACATCCAACTCACCATTTTCGTTTAATTTGAGAACTTCCTTCTCCACCTTGTCGATCTTATCGTTGCAGGACTGTATCAGCTTCATCCCTTCCTTATATATTTTAAAGGATTCCTCGAGGGAAATATCCTCACCCTCCAGCCGCCCTATCGCGTCCTCAAGCTTCTCAAATGTCTGTTCCAATGTCAATTCCTTTGCCATACGCAGCTTCCTCCGTCTGTTCGGCTCTTGCGGTAATCGTGCCGTTTTTTACATAAATCCTGACCGGGTCTCCATAGCTTACCTGATGCACATCCCTGAGGCTTTCGCCGTCCGCAGTCTCAACGTAGGCGTAGCCCTGGCTGAGCTTCTCAAGCGGCGACAGCCCCTTAAGCCGCTCCGCATACAGCGCCATCCGGTGTCTGCTTGCGGTAAGCCCCGCCTGCATCCGTTGATTCAGCCGGTTCTCCAAATCCATACAATAGCTGCGCCGCTCCCGTATCTGTCCTGCCGGGCTCAGATACCGCAGCTGCAGCTTCATCTGCTCCAGCCGGGCCTTTTGCCGTTCCAGACGGACACTCAGGCTGTGGCTGAGCATATTCCCGTATGCCGTAAGCCTGTCCGCAAGCTGCGCGTAATCATACACCGCAAGCTCTGCTGCCGCGGAGGGCGTCGGCGCCCGCAAATCCGACACAAAGTCAATAATCGTGGTATCCGTCTCATGGCCGACTGCCGATATCACCGGCACGCTGCAGTCAAACACGGCCTGCGCCACCACCTCTTCGTTAAACGCCCATAAATCCTCAATCGAACCGCCGCCGCGCCCGACAATCATCACATCCACGCCCAGCCGCTCCAGCGCGCGGATGCCGTTTACAATACTCTCCGCCGCCTGATCGCCCTGTACCACCGCCGGATACAGAATAATCCGGACATAGGGATTCCTTCTGGACGCAATGTTGATAATATCGCGCACCGCCGCGCCGGTGGGCGCCGTCACCACGCCAAGCGTCGTAATATATTCTGGAACAGGCTTCTTGTAGGCCGCGTCAAACATGCCCATATCCGCCAGCTTCTGCTTGAGCCGTTCAAACTTCTCATAAAGAAGCCCCGCGCCGTCTAAGACAATCTGCTTTGCGTAAAGCTGATACTTCCCGTCCCGCTCATAAACGTCAATCGTACCGCCAACCACGACCATCTGGCCCTCCTCCAGCCTGAAGGAAAGCCCGGCGCGGCTGCCGGCAAACATGACGCACGCTATAATCCCCTTTGCATCCTTCAGGGTAAAATAAATATGCCCTGACGAATGGTACTTACAATTGCTGACCTCTCCCTTGACAAAAACAGACCGGAGCATGAAGTCCTGCGTAAACATATTTTTGATATAGGAGTTTACCTGGGCAACCGTATAGACATTCTGCATAGAAATCCTCCATTCCTGCCCCCTGCGCTCACCCCGCAAATTTTGCGAGCACGCCGTTTACAAAGCCGGAGGATTCCTCCTGTCCGAATTTCTTCGCAAGCTCTACCGCTTCGTTGATCGCCACGCCGGTCGGGACGTCCTCGTCAAAGACAATCTCATACACCGCAAGCCGGAGAATTGTCAGATCCACCTTCCCCATCCTTCCGGTGGTCCAGCCCTTCGCCTGCCTGTTGATCATGCCGTCAATCTCTTCCAGCTTCTCAATGATTTTGTTGCCCTTCTCCGAAATATACCGCATATCCCTGTCGGCTATGGAGACGCCCTCCTCCTCAAAATACGAGAAGAAAAGCTGCTCCTGCTCCGACATCTCGTCCTTCTCATTGAATTCTACCCGGAATATGAATTTGAATATCTGTTCTCTAAGCTCTCGTCTGCTCATTTATCTTTTCCTTAATCACGTATTAATGGGACTTCCCCTCTGCCATTTTGATGTCGACAATCCGGATGTTGACATCCGCCACCTCAAAGCCGGTCATTGTCTCAATCGCCGCCTTCACCTTGTCCTGAAGCTTCTTGCAGGTCGTGGGAATATTAAAGCCGTACTCCAGCGATACCGCCAAATCGACAGATACCACCCTGTTTAATATCTGAACCTTTACGCCCTTGGTCTGCTTCTTCATGCCGACCTTCCCCATCAGCTCGTTAGGAATATTGCCGACCATCGCGTTCACGCCTTCTACCTCTGTAGCCGCCAGCCCCGCAATCATCGCTACCACGTCATTAGCGATTTTCACCGTGCCAAATTCGGTATTTTCGCTATTTGATACATATCCGCTCTTTGCCGTTTCTTTTTCCATGCGTAAAACCTCCTGTACGTTTTTATTGACTTGATTATACCAAACCACTTAAATTTTGCATATAGGGAACAACATAATTTTTCCCTTATAGACTTTTCGACTAGTAAAAAATATTCCAGAAGCTGATTGTCCGCTGGTAGTGATTGGAGGTAAAGGCAATCGACCCTCCCTGATTGCTGATAAAATCAAATATCTCCTGCGAATCGATCAGCCGGTGCATAAAATCGTTATAGTTCTCTATGCTGCTGCACTTAATCGTCACATAATCCGCCGTCCGGGCCGCCTCGCTGTCAAAGATCTGCGCCAGCAGCTGTGTATCATACGACTCAAAATAAAGCCCCTCGTGCACGAAATAATTGTCCGCCGTGCTCACGCATTCCGGCAGCTGCACTACCCGCTCAATGGAATGCGTCCTGGTCAGCTCGTCCGTTGTAACCAGAAAATAGTCATAATTTACAGGCGGCGTATAGCCTCCGTCCTCCGTCTGCGCGGTATTGGCATAAGAAGCGTCCCCCCAGGTAGGATCTATATAATAGTATGCGCCGTTTACCCGCACCAGATCCCATGCGTGACGCTCCCCGTTCGTAAACCCGGTCACAAGCATCGCCTGCATGCCTGTGCGCTGCAGCAGATATTGCAGCGCCTTGGCGTATCCCTGGCAGACCGAACGCCCCTGCAGAAATACGGACAGGATATTCTGGTTGTTTTCGGCCGTCTTATCATACTCCGTATGCGCTATCAGGTACTCGTACAGACAGGCAATCCTGTCATACTCGTCCCCGTCCGCGGGCATCTGCGCAAAGCAGTCCTGCAGGCTTTCTTCAATCCTGTGCGCAAACGCCTCCGCCTCCTCTGCCGTCATGGAATAAGTCCCCTCAAAATCAATGGCGGTGATTGTACCGTTCAGCGTATGCGCCGTATACTGGTATCCTTCTACATAAAAAAGCTCCGGATGGTCGTTCATCACACAGGAAAAGATCCGGTCTACCAACGGCTCCTCCACGGTGGAAAGCGTGACGCTCTCCCGCATGCCGGCAAGCGCATCCAAAATCTCAAGATACACCGCCTGCTCCGTTTCCTCCAGCACATGGTACGCATAATATACATCCGCAATCTCCCGGGAAACGGGCGCCTCCTCCTTCAAGTCCTTCTCCCCGTCCGTCTCCTCTTTCTGCACCGCATCCGGCGCCGCAGGCTCTGACATCTCCGTCTTCTGCTTTGTGCCGGTATCCTTTGTACAGGATGCGTTGTATGCGCACCCGCCGATGATAAGAAGCATTCCTGTCATCAGCATACCCATAAATGTCCTGTTTAATTTTCTCATTGATAAACCTTCTGCTCCAAATAAGATTTAAGCCCGCCCAAACTCGGAAAGCACCAGTCCCTTATTCCTGTCAAGCGTCATGCCGATACTCCACTGATTGACAAACAGCAGCAGCGGATTCCCCTTCAGATCCTGAATCTTCTTCATATCCGAGGTACCCGTAAGCTTCGTCATATCAACCTCCTCCTTATTCTCTATCCAGCGGATATACTCATAAGGAAGCGGCTCCAGCTTTATCTCCACATTGTACTCATTTTCCAGACGGTACTTCAACACATCAAACTGGAGAACGCCGACAACGCCGACGATAATCTCCTCCATACCGGTATTAAATTCCTGGAAAATCTGTATCGCGCCCTCCTGCGCAATCTGGTTTACCCCTTTGATAAACTGCTTTCTCTTCATGGTATCCATCTGCCGGACACGCGCAAAATGCTCCGGCGCAAAGGTCGGTATCCCCTCATAACATATGTTATCTCGGGGTGCGCACACCGTATCCCCTATAGAAAAGATACCCGGGTCAAAGACCCCGATAATATCGCCCGCATACGCCTCACTCAGTATCCTGCGCTCATCCGCCATAATCTGCTGCGGCTGTGAGAGACGCATCACCTTGCCGCCCTGTACATGCTTTACCTCCTCAGCCGCGTCAAACCGGCCTGAGCATATGCGCATAAACGCCACCCTGTCCCGGTGCGCCTTGTTCATATTGGCCTGTATCTTAAACACAAACGCGGAAAACGCGTTCTCAACCGGACTCACCGGCTCTCCCTGCGATATCCGCGGCAGCGGCGTAGTCGCCATCTTCAGAAAATTCTGCAAAAATATCTCAACGCCGAAATTTGTGAGCGCGGAGCCAAAGAAAACCGGCGTCAGCTTCCCGCTGCGCACCTCGTCCAGGTCAAATTCCGCGCTGGCGCCATCCAGCAAATCAATCTCGTCCCGCAGCGTGGAAAGCGCCTCGTCCCCAATATTTTCAAGCAGTCCCGCCTCGTCCTCCATTGAGATAACAGTTGTTTCTCCTTCCCTGGTCCCCTTCTGCGTATCCGAATACGTCAGCACATGGTTCTCGTGCCGGTCATAAATGCCCTTAAACCGTTTCCCCGAGCCAATCGGCCAGTTTACAGGGCAGGTCGCGATGCCAAGCTCCTTCTCAATCTCATCCAGCAGCTCAAAGGTATCGTTCGCATCCCTGTCCATCTTGTTGATAAACGTGAAAATCGGAATGCCGCGCATGCCGCACACCTTAAACAGCTTCCTGGTCTGCGCCTCGACGCCCTTTGAGGCGTCGATAACCATGACGGCAGAATCCGCGGCCATCAGCGTCCGGTAGGTGTCCTCCGAGAAATCCTGGTGGCCCGGCGTATCCAGAATATTGATGCAGTACCCGCCGTAATTGAACTGTAATACAGAGGACGTCACCGAGATTCCTCTTTCCTTTTCGATTTCCATCCAGTCCGAAACCGCATGTCTTGCCGTCGCCTTTCCCTTTACGCTGCCCGCAAGATTAATCGCGCCGCCGTATAATAAGAACTTCTCCGTCAGCGTCGTCTTGCCGGCGTCCGGATGCGAAATAATCGCAAAGGTTCTCCTCTTATTGATTTCTTCTGCAATCGTGCTCACTTGTTCCCTCCATCGTCTATTCCATATTTCCGGAACGTCCGCAGCTGCCCCAGAGGCTTGTCCCCTCCGTCTCCTGCGCGATTCCCAGATAGTCCAGCACCGTGGCCGCAATATCCGCAAAGGTGTCCCTCGTCCCCATATTGACCGGCTTCACGGGCTTTCCATATACAAGCAGGGGCGTATGCTCCCTCGTATGATCGGTCGTCGCCATGTAGGCAGGATCGCAGCCATGATCCGCCGTAATCATCAGGATATCCTCATCCCGCATTTTCTCCATCAGCTGCGGCAGCCGCTCGTCGAAATACGCAAGCGCCTTCGCATATCCGTCCACATCGCGGCGGTGCCCGTACAGCATATCATAATCCACCAGATTCACAAAGCACAGCCCTTCAAAATCCTTGTCCAGATATTCCAGCGTCCGCTCGATTCCCTCTGCGTTGCCGCTGGTATAAACCCCTTCCGTAATACCCTTTCCGGCGAAAATATCCTGTATCTTTCCTACAGCGATAACCGACCTTCCCGCATCGCTGATCTGGTCCAGCATGGTTGTCCGCGGCGGCAGCAGCGAATAATCATGCCTGCGGGGCGTCCTGGTATACGGACCGCCCAAAGGGCCTGTAAAGGGCCTTGCAATCACACGTCCCACGCCGTGCTTTCCCTGCAAAAGCTCACGCGCCATATGGCAGTATTCATAGAGCTGCTCCACCGGAACAATATCCTCGTGGGCCGCAATCTGGAACACGCTGTCGGCGGACGTGTACACGATCAAATCGCCGGTCTTCATGTGGGCGTCCCCGTACTCCTGAATCACCGCAGTGCCGGAATAAGGCCTGTTACAGAGCACGCCGCGTCCGGTACATTTTGAAAACGTCTCCAGTACCTCCCCGGGAAAGCCGTCCGGATAAGTCGGCAGCGGCTCGGGCGATATCATCCCGGCAATCTCCCAATGCCCGATGGTGGTATCCTTTCCCTTGGACGCCTCCCGCATCCTCGCCACGGCGGCAAGCGGAGCCGCTTCCTTCTCCTGCTTCTCACACTGCACGCCTTCAATATTGAAAAGTCCAAGCCGTTTCAGATGCGGCACCTGAAACCACGAACTGGCAGATACAGAGCCAATGGTGTTCGTTCCCTTATCACCATATGCCTCTGCATCTGCCATCTCACCGATTCCAAAGCTGTCTAAGACTATTAAAAATACTCTCTTCATAAGTACCCCTTTCTATCCAGTGACCTTGCCCTCAACGGAGGGTGACACTTTAGTATAGCACACATCGGGCAAAAAGGCACTTGATTTTTTCTATTCGTCAAAGATTCCTTTATTCCGCGGACACGGTAATAATAATGTTCTCAGGCGCAATTGAAGTCTTTCTCTGAACAATGTCAATAATCTGCGCCGTCTGGGACTCCGTAAGGCTCTGCGCCGCTATCATCACGTCTGCGCTGTCCCCGCTTATGCTTACCACCGCCTGCGTAAATCCTTTTGCCTCCAGAAGCATCTGGGCGTCGGATTCCTTCTGCGCAGACTCCGTCAGGGCTATCATGCTGTTAATCGCATCCTGTTTCGCCGCTTCGCTCAGCCCTTCATTATTGATGATTTCCATCAGGGATTCCTTGTTCTGCGCTCTGGTCTGCTCCTTGAGAAGCTTTGCGCCCGCAATAGTGGACATTCCCGATGCGCTGGTAAAAATCGCCTCTCCCGGAACCTCCTGCTCGATCACATTGGTATCCGCATTCTCCTCCGTGTTGGAAGCCAGCACGCCGTGGCTGTCAACCGCGACCTCCATATCCGTATTCAGATAGTTCTCCGCAGTCGTAACGTCATCCGTATCAAGGCTGGGAATCTCTCCGCCTGCATCCGGAGCTGCCGCGTACTGCGAATAATCCGTTACCTCCCCCTCCGTATCCTCCCGAAGCGAAATCGCATACATATCCGCATCATAAGTATCCTCATCCGAAATCTCATAAGTCAGTTCACTGTTGCTCCCGTCTACTGATATAAAGTCTTCCTCACCGATTTTGGTACCGGCGAAGTTCAGATAGCCGGCTACAGCAATCATAAGCGCGAGTGCCGTAATCATAATCTGATTTTTTCTCAATATTTTTTTCACTGAGACCATTTCCTTCCTTTGCTCCTCTTTACTACTTCTATCTTATTCCGCACCTGTTTCCATTATCACTAAATTTTAAAACTATTGCAGCACCATGACCTCGACCTTGTTTGCCTCCACCCCAAACAGCGCCATGACAAGGCGGACAATCTGAAGCCGTACCGCCTCTTTTCCCGCGCCCTGGGCCGCCACCGCGACACCGTCCACACGCGGCCGGACCGTCTGCGCGATAAAAGGCACCTGCTCCCCTGCCGCGTTCACCGTGTATACCGTTTCCTCCTCCTTTGTCGTCTCACGCTGGTCGCTTCCCTCGCTGCCGGTCATCGTATTATCCTTTTCCACAATATATTCCGTTGTGCGCTCCATATAAATCATCACTTTTACCTCCCCCACGCCCGCAACCCCGGCGAGAAATTCCTCCAGCTCCTCCTCCAGCGCGTCCTTGTACGCATCGACCTGCACCTTCGCCGCATCCTGAAGCGTTATTGCCGCATCCTGCCCCTCTGTCTTCTGCGCCCCCTGATCACTGCGCTTCTTCGCGCTGTCTGTCGGAAGAAGAATGACAAATATCAAAATCCCTCCCAAAAACAATATCAGCATCGTTTCTTTATTTATTTTCTCCATCAGCTTTTTCATGCCATCCTGCCATTTGCTATTCCACATACTGCCCGTCTCCCCCTCCTATGTTGTATTCGCTCCATTCCTGCACCCATTTTTCGTACAGGGCGTCCGCCTGCCCAAAGCTCTGCTGCAGCTGTCCCATAAAGGAAAAAAGCACGCCGCAGCAGATACACAATGTCAGCAGATACGAAAGCAGCTTCAGATATTTCTGATAGGCGCTGCCTGAAGTAAGCTGCAGCAGGCATTGGAAACATATGATGGTGTAAATCAGCCGCCGCACTTCCCCTGCCAGCTGTTCCATATTTCTTCTCCCCTTCCTTATGACGAAGTCGCATTTGTGACGGCCGCAATGGTGATGAAAAACAGGATTGTCACCGTTACCAGCATACGCAGCAGCAGAAATCCCGCATCGGAAATATATTCCACACAGTTCATCATCTGCTTCTCACCGCAGATTCCGCCCAGCGCGCCGCCGACCCGAATCGTCCCGAGTATCATAAATATCCTGATAACCGGCGCTGTAATCAGCAGGAGCAGCACCAGCAGAATCAACACCCCCATACTGTTCTTGACTGCAATCGCGGAAGCCAGCGTTATGCTGGAGACCGACTCCGCAATATCCCCGATTCCCGGGATAGCGCCTGCTGTTTTTTGAATCACCGCCATATTGGCCTTGTCAACAACAGGTGTTATTATTATCTGCAGAATACTGCTGCCCGACAAAAACACAATAATCGTCTTCAGTACCCACTGAATCCCCTTTTTGAGCAGCTCCATCACACCCTTGAACCGCTCCTCCCCCCAGATTCCCTCCACAACGCCGAACATCACATAGCCCTCCGCCACAGGCACCAGCGCTGCCACGACAATCCCCTCTATCAGGCATAAAAACCCCAGAAGAAGCTTATAAAATATCAGCGCAGTAAGTCCGGAGCCTGCCGCCGCCACACAGATCATATATGCCGGCAGCATAATCTTTAAAAACTCCAGCATCCGCGTCATGGTATCCGTGACAATCTCCAGGACCTCCCGAAAAGCGTTAATCAAAACTACCAGCTGGCACAGCACAAAGAACAGACGCGCCGCCCTGGCCGCACCGTCATTCTTAAAAGCCGACAGAAAGCCCGCGACAACAGCCGACAGGATAAACAGCACCAGTATGCACAGAAACAGGCTTTTCCAGTGATAGAGGAACTCGTTTACCGCCTCCTTTATATAATCCCAGAACAGCCCCGGCTCCAGCACCCAGTTGCCCTTGAGCACGTCCTCTATCAAATCCATCGACCGCATCTGCCTTTTCCCGGGCACCAGCTCTTTCAGGAATTTGTCCACAATATCCAGATTCGGCAGTACCTCCTGCCAGATGCCTTCCGTCAAATCAATTCCGCTCATCGCATAACTTCCTCTAACATTTCTATCATCGTCTTGATTACCGGAAATCCGGCAAGCATAATCGTTACCTTCCCGAACAGCTCAATATGGCTGCTGAGCGTCGCATAGCCGGAATCCCGGCACAGGTTCGCCGCAAATTCACAGATATAGGTTATGCCGATCAGCTTCAGCAGGAAGTTGATGTACTGCACATTGTCACTCAGAATGGCCCGCCATCCGCTGATTTCCTCTACAATCCCGTCCATGACGCCCAGAATCCTGACCGCTATCAGAAAGCCCGTAAGCATGATAATCAGCGATGCATACTCCGGTTTGTCCTTCTTTACGACAAGCGCGGCAAAAAGTCCGGCCATCGCAAGAATGCATATCTGCAGCATCTTCATCCTCCCTCCGCGTTACAAGCCAAACAGCTTTTGTATCATCTCAAACAAATCATATATGTACGGAACAATCCACGAAAGCACCAGCACCAGCCCCGCAAGGCTGATCAGGAAGGCATGCTCGTCCCTGCCGCTGTGCTTGAGCACCTGTCCCAAAATTGTAATCAGTATTCCCACCGCCGCTATCTTGAATATCAGACTTACTTCCATTACTTGTCCTCATTTCTTTTATAGTCAAGTTGCATCCGCATCAGATGAAGAGCACAATGCAGAATATTCCCGCCAATACGCTTAAGGTCTGTATCAGTCTGCTCTTTTCCTCCTTCTCCTTCGTCCGCATCCCGATGAGCTCCGAGAGCTCCGCCTCCCAAAGCCCCAGCGCGTCAATCTGCATCTTGTCCTCCTCGCAGCCAAGGCACTCCTCCATACGGTGCAGCGTCCGCACAGCCTCCGCAGGGTATGTACCGCTCTTTTTCATCGCCTCCACCCTGCCGCGCCAGATATCGCCCAGAGCCCTGCCGTCCCGCTCCTCCATGCATGCCGCAACCTCCAGCACAAAAGACTGGTACGGTTCCTTGAGGCGGCCGCTCACACTCACAAAAATTTCCTGCATCGGCCTGTGCATAAAGGAAATCTCGCGCTGTATATAGAGTAACATCCGTTTTTGTTCTTCCAGGTGAAACAACACCTGTTTCATTTCCTGGCAGACCGCCCATCCAAAGCCGGAAGCGCCCAGTATTACACACACGCCCGCAAAAGCCTTTTCCCACATAGCTCATTTCCCTTTCCGTCCAAAACCAATGCATATCGATCGTTATTATTTCCGTGTGAAAGAAGGATAAAGCGCTGAAACACTTCCTGGCGTATCAGCTCCGCAAACTCATTCTTCGACGCAATATCCTTCAGGGAGCTGCCGTGCGCGGTAGCCAGGATGCTGCAGCCGCTTACGCCGGCATAAAAGATTGCGTCCGCATCCCGTCTCCCGCCGATCTCATCAATTGCAATCACACGAGGGGCAAACGTGCGCACCAGAATGGAAATTCCCTGCTGCTTATCGCCGCCGGTTATCACATCCGTCCGCCCCCCGCAGTCCAGGAGCGCACTCCCTCTATAGGCGCCCGCTATCTCCCCGCGCTCGTCCACAACCCCCACATTGCACCCACCGTATTCTTCCGTCCCATTCGATAACAGCCGTATTGTATCTCGCAGCAGGGTTGTCTTCCCAACGCCCGGCGGTGAAATAATCAGCGTATTTACCGGCCACAACCTGTCCTTATCGTAAATATAACGCACGATATTTCTTGCAATATCCTTTTGTTCATGCGCTATCCGGATACTGATATAACGGATGTATTTTGCAATATATACCCCCGGCTCCATTGCCGCCAGTTCACCGGTTATCCCAATGCGGTGCCCCCCGTCCACCATAATATACCCCTGCTTGCGCTCCTCCTCATAAGCATAAACGGAGTCATGGCACAAATACCGGAAAATATCCTCCATATCCCGCGCATCATAGCGTATCGGAAGCTCCCGTTCCCCTCCCGCAAGCACCCGCACCGGCTGATTGACGCGGAGCCGGATTTCCTGCACGCTTCTTATGTCAAGCCCGCTCTTATCCCAGGCGCCCCTGAGCCGTTCCGGAAAAAACTGCAAAAGCTGATCGCGCACCGCTGCTCCCCCCTTTGTCCACCTTTCCCCTGCGGCGCTCTCCCGGCGCCGCAAGGCTCCATACTGCAATATATGAAGCAATTCATAAAATATGACGATTCCAAAAGGACAGCTCACAATTTCCCATAGTACAAAAAACGGACATGCGACATGCAATTGCAAAAGTCCTTACTTTTTGCTATAATACCTTCGATTGGCAGGATAGTTTCATCAGCGTGAGAAAGGAGTATTTCATCAAATGAATAAGATTAGCGGCAGTCATATTGCAATTCCCACCCTGTTAAAAATCGAGGCGGATGCCTTAGCCCATATCGGCGCTTACCTGAAGGACAGCGGCCTTCATCAGGTCGTCATCTATTTCGGAAACGGCCTGATTGATATGTTCGGCTACAAGGTGCTCGATTCGCTGAAGGAAGCGGATATAGAAGTTTTAGAATACTGTGAGCTTGATACCGTCAATATTGACGATATTATCGGCCTTGCCTTTGGCCTCCCCAACGCGACGCAGGCCGTGATCGGCCTGGGCGGCGGTAAGGTCATCGACGCGGCAAAGTACATCGGTTATCTGCGGAAGCTTCCCTTTATCAGCGTTCCGACCTCCTCCTCCAGCGACGGCTTCTCAAGCGCAAGCGCATCACTGATTGTCAACGGGCGGCGCAGCTCTGTCCCCGCACGTCTGGCATACGGCATTATTGCGGATACCAATGTGATCAAAAGCGCGCCGGACAAGTTCCTCTATTCCGGCATCGGCGATATGGTCTCCAAGATTACCGCGCTCTACGACTGGAAATTCGAGGAGGCGCACGGTGCGGCGCAGGTCAACGACTTTGCCCTGATGATCGCGAAAAAGGCCGTCAACAGCTTTGTCCGGACGCCCTTTGAAAGCATCCATGACGACCTGTTTCTGAAAGAATTGTTGGATTCGCTTGCCATGAGCGGTATTGCAAATGAGATTGCCGGAAGCAGCGCGCCCACCAGCGGCAGCGAGCATCTGATTTCCCATGCGCTCGATAAGCTGCTTGAAACGCCCCAGCTCCACGGCGTTCAGGTCGGAATCGCGACTTATCTGATGAGCCTTGTCCAGAATCACCGCTATCAGCGAATTCATACGGTCCTGGACAAAACCGGCTTCTGGGACTATGTGTGCACGCTGTCGCTCAATGCGGAGGATTACCGCAGGGCAATCGACCTTGCGCCGTCCATCAAGCCCTTCCGCCACACGTATCTGCACGAGGAAGCTTACCGTGAGCAGGCCAAACGGCTTCTGACGGAAGACGCGACCCTGCGGAGGGTATTCGGACAATGCTGATAACGCTATAAAAGAGAAAGAGGAGCACCGGCCTTCCTGCCGGTGCTCCTCTTTCTCTATGCAAAATATTTCTGTCTCTCAGACCTGCGCCACATCTCTCATGGAGAAGCTGATTCTGCCCATCTTATCCTTTCCTAAGCAGACAACCGTCACAATGTCTCCCAGTGTAAGAACATCCTCCACGCGGTTGATGCGCTCCTTGGAAATTCTGGAAATGTGAACCATACCCTCCTTGCCGGGCGCAAACTCGATAAACGCGCCAAACTCCTTGATGCTGACTACCTTACCCTTGAAAATCTGGCCTTCCTCAAAGTCCGTCGTGATAATCTTAATCATCTCGCAGGCCTTGTCCATCATCGCTCTGTCGGTACCGCAGATGCTCACGAAGCCGTCGTCCGTAATATCAATCTTGACCCCGGTCTGGTCGATAATCGCATTGATGGTCTTACCTCTCTGACCCACAACATCACCGATTTTCTCAGGACTGATCTGCATCTGGATAATCTTTGGCGCAAACTCGCCCACCGTAGGCCTTGGCTGTCCGATGCAGGGAAGCATAATCTCATTCAGGATGTACATTCTCGCATCCTTTGTCTTGGCAATCGCCTCCTCAACGATAGGCCTTGTCAGACCGTGAATCTTAATATCCATCTGTATCGCCGTAATACCGTCCCTGGTGCCGGCTACCTTAAAGTCCATATCGCCAAAGAAGTCCTCAAGTCCCTGAATATCCGTGAGAACAATATAGTCGTCATCCGTATCGCCCGTTACAAGGCCGCAGGAAATACCTGCTACCGGCTTCTTAATCGGAACACCCGCCGCCATCAGCGACATCGTGGACGCACAGATAGAGCCCTGTGAGGTAGAGCCGTTGGACTCAAAGGTCTCGGATACGGTACGGATTGCGTACGGGAACTCCTCCTCTGTAGGAAGCACCGGCACCAGCGCCTTCTCTGCCAGCGCGCCGTGCCCGATCTCGCGTCTTCCCGGTCCTCTTGAGGGCTTGGTCTCGCCAACGGAATATGACGGGAAATTGTAATGATGCATATATCTCTTGGCCGTGTCGTTCTCATCAAGGCCGTCAATCCGCTGAACCTCAGACAGCGGCGCAAGCGTTGTAACTGTACAAATCTGCGTCTGTCCGCGTGTAAACATCGCGGAGCCGTGCACTCTCGGAATAATGTCGACCTCGGCCGCAAGCGGACGAATCTGTGTAACCGCACGGCCGTCCGGACGCTTATGATCCTTCAGAATCATCTTGCGCACCGTCTTCTTCTGATACTGGTAGATTGCTTCGCCAAGGATTGCAAGCCACTCCTCGTTCTCCGCAAAAGCCTCTTCCAGCTTTTCCGTAATCCTGCGGATATTCTCCTCGCGCACCTGCTTCTCATCCGTGAATACAGCCGTCTCCATCTCCTCAGGCGGAACAAGCTCCTTCATTCTGTCGAACATCTCTTCCGGAATCGCGCAGCTTGTATAGCTGTGCTTTGCCCTGCCGCACTCCGCCGTGATCTTGTTGATAAACGCGATAATGGTCTGATTGATCTCATGGCACTTGTAAATCGCCTCAATCATCTTATCCTCGGGAACCTCGTTCGCGCCGGCCTCGATCATAATCACCTTCTCGCTCGTGGAAGCCACCGTAAGCTGCATGTCCCCGTCTCTCCACTGATCCTGACCGGGATTCACAATAAACTCACCGTCCACCAGTCCCATCTGGGTCGTCGCACAGGGGCCGTCAAAGGGAATATCGGAAATCGACGTAACAATCGCAGAGCCGATCATCGCTACCAGCTCCGGACGGCACGCGGGATCCACGCTCATTACCATATTGTTGAGGGTCACATCATTTCTGTAGTCCTTCGGGAAGAGCGGACGCATCGGCCGATCGATAACGCGGCTCGTAAGAACGGCATTCTCACTCGCCTTACCCTCTCTCTTATTAAAGCCTCCCGGAATCTTGCCCACAGAGTACAGCTTCTCTTCATACTCCACCGAAAGCGGGAAGAAATCAATGCCGTCCCTGGGCTTATCGGAAGCCGTCGCCGTACAGAGCACCGTTGTGTCCCCGTAATGCATCAGCGCAGCGCCGTTCGCCTGCGCGGCTACCCTGCCGATGTCAACCGTCAATGTACGCCCTGCAAGCTCCAGGCTGTACGCCTTATAGGACTTGTCCTTTTTTTCACTGAATGTCACATAATCCATACTCATTCTCCTTTTCTTTTTGATAATCTCAGATAGAAGGAGCCGAAACTACTGAAAACTCCGCGAGGCTTCACAGCTTTTTCAGCGGTCTCGAGCAATTCTTCTATCTGATAAGCGCTCCGTTTACTTCACAATGCAGACCTGTGCATGGGGCTGCGCATAAAAGGAGCGGTTTTATCCGCTCCTTTTGTATTAACATTACTTTCTGATACCAAGTCTCTCAATCAGAGCACGATATCTTTCGATGTCGGTCTTCTTTAAATAGTCAAGCAAACCGCGTCTCTGACCTACCATCTTCAAAAGGCCGCGCCTTGAGTGATGATCCTTCTGATTCTTCTTCAGGTGCTCGGTCAGCTCCTGAATCCTTGCCGTCAAAACAGCCACCTGAACCTCCGGTGAGCCTGTATCGCCCGGTGTCCTTGCATACTCGGCAATAATCGCCTGCTTCTTTTCCTTTGCTATCATTGTAAAACCCTCCATTAATAAAATATTCGTATTGAACGCCGGATACCAAGCATGGGTCGGAGCGTCCCGGCACCGGGTATCGGCTGTATTCAACTATGCGCCGCTTTACAGCACACTTATGTAGTATAGCATAGATATTATTCTATTGCAACTTTTTTTTGATTTTTAAGCGGGCAACACAAACTTTGAAATCAGCGAATCCAGCTGCTCCGCCTGTGCGGACAGCTCCTGGCTTGTCGCCGAAGACTCCTCCGCAACCGCCGCATTGGTCTGGACTACATCCGAAATCTGCGTTATTCCGATCTCTGCCTCCTGCGTGGTCGTTGCCTGCGCCGTCGACGCAGTGCTCAGCTCTCTGGAGGACGCCGCAATCTTCCGAATACCCTCCACAACGGTCTCGATAGACGCCACTGCGCGGCCGGCTACCTTATTGCCGTTCTCAACCTCGGCCATCGCTCCTTCAATCAGCCTGCGGGTATCCACCGCCGACTTGCTGCTCTGCTCCGCAAGCTGGCGGATCTGGTCAGCCACAACGGAAAAGCCGCGGCCCGCGTCGCCCGCTCTTGCCGCCTCGATGGATGCGTTGAGGGAAAGCAGATTGGTCTGAGAAGCAATGCTCTCAATCTCGGAAATAATATTTCCGATTTCCATGGAGGTCTCATGGATGCGCTGCATCGCCTCCACCATTTCCTTTATATCGGCATTGCTGTTATCCGCCACATCTGCGTAATGCTGGGACTGCTGGTAAGCCTCCTCCGCACAATCCGCCGCATTCTTGGCCGCATCGGCAATTGTCGTAATCGTTGCCTGAAGCTCCTCCACAGCGCCTGCCTGCTCCGTAGCGCCCTCCGCAAGACTCTGGGAGGTCTCCGCGAGGTTTCCGGAACCGGCCGACACCTGTACGGAGGACTCCCCGATAAACCGTATGGTCTCGATCATGGAGTTGCGCATATTCCGCATGGATACTATCAGCTGTTCAAACTCGCCCCTGTACTTTGAAGAATCCTTTGTCCTCACAGTGTAATCCGAATCCGCCATCTTACTCAGTACATATTCCACATCCGAAATAATGAAGTTCAGCGTTGCCGACATATCGTTGGCCGACGCCACCATCTCCGAAACCTCATCCTGCGTGTCCGCAGCGGGAAACGGACTGGACAAGTCGCCGTGCGCAAAGCGCTCCAGCCGCTCGCCAAGCGCAATCAGCGGCCTGGAAATCCCCGATGCGATGTTTGCGCCCAGACGGACGGACATCACCATCGCTATAATGATAACTGCCGCAATCACAATCACGAGGATTGTGCACACAAGCGACAGGGTAGACGAAAGGCTGTCCCCCCGCTCCACCTTAATATCCATGATATCTATCAGTTCGTCGTTAATCTTGTCATAGAGCGGCATCAGCTCGGTCATCGCCCGGCTTTGCGCCTCCTCGCTGAGCGCCTTGTCAGTCGTGCTGCCCAGCTCGATGATTTCATTGTCCAGCGCCCAATACGCCGGCAGCTGATCAGCAATATCACGATAAACCCTTTTGTTCTCATCCGACACCATAAACTTTTCCAGCTCCGCGAAGCTTTCCGTAAAGCTGCGCACACTCTCCTCATGCGAAGCCCTCATGCTCTTTATGGCTTCCTCGTCGTCATATCCGATACAGCCGCGGAGCGTCGAACGCGCCTCCGCGAAATGCGTCATCGACTTCCCGACATCCCCCTGCGCAAATCCGTAATCCTCCAGCGCACCAGCATAGACCTTCGCCACCGCGATAATCGTTATCAGCGCAAGCACCGCCACTACCGCCGGTATCCCCGATGAAATCACAAATCCACGCACCAGACGCTCCTTAATGCGATATTTGTTAAGCTTTTTTCCCATTCCCTGTTCCTCCTTGTACACGCTTGCGGCCTTGCAGCCGCGCTCTTTGTTACGGTCAGATAAAAAAGCCAAAAAACTGTCCTCACATCCCGTAACATCCCCCACACAGGCCGTACAAAGGAAACACAAAATAATGTATTTCAAGATAAATGACTGGCAACTTTCTTCTTACTTTTATCTGGCTGCTTCTATTTTAACATATTTCTAAATATTTGTGTAAAAATTTGGAATTTTTTTCTTACATTTGTAAAAACGCAGGCCCGGCGGCCTGCGTTCAAAGAATATGCAGCTTCTCTGCATATTCTTTCTGAATCAACACTACTGCTGCCGCTTTTTCCTGCAGCATATAAAAACGCAGGCCCGGCGGCCTGCGTTCAAAGTCCCTTATAAATAGCGTCTGATACACGCGATTGTCCTGTAGTTCATCCCTGAAATCTTAATGCCTGTCTTGGGGCTTGAGGCATGAATCACCTGCCCGCCGCCGATATAAATCGCCACATGGTTAATCGAACCGTTCTTGGAATAGAACACCAGATCTCCCGGCTGTGCCTCCGCCGCGCTGATTCTCGTGCCAAGCTGCGCCTGCGAAGCCGCATGATGCGGCAGGCTGATGCCGTACTTCTTATAAATGCTCAGCGTAAAGCCGGAGCAGTCCGCACCGTTTGTAAGGCTTGTGCCGCCCCATACGTAGGGATTCCCGATAAACTGCTTCGCATACTGTACCAATGCGACTCTCACGTCTGATACGCCTTGTCCGTAGAGCAGCTCCGTAAGCGTTACCGCCTTCTCCAGCCGTTCCTCCACATCCACATATTCTCCGGAAACATACGCCTCCTCGTCATCAAGCAGGAACTTTACCCAGCCGTTGGCCATCACGTCCACCACCTCAAGCTCCTCCCCCTCGGGAATCAGCGTGATAACCGCACAGTCGGTATTCGGCTCTTCCCGTACCTTCAGCGTCTGCGTATTGACAACCGCGATCATCGAGGCCGCCTCTTTGCCCCGCGCGACTGCATCCTCTCCCGTATAGAGATACTCTGTGCTGCAATAGCCCTCTACCTTTCCGGACTTGATATGCGCCCAGCCGTTATTTACCTCCAAAATCTCACAGGCGGCGTCCTTCGAAAGCTTTCCGACAAGCTTTCCGTCCTCCGAAGGCTCCTGCCGGATATTCAGATGGTTGTCGACATGCGCAATACCGAGATTGGTATATCCCCAATACGTTACCGGCTCTGCCAAAGCCAGCGCCGCCTCCGATACCTCCGCATCCACTGCCACAAGCCCCATATCGTCCATGGCTGCATCAAGAACCGTCCCTATGCCCGCCGACAGCCTTAGCGGCATGTCCGGCGCAGGCTCCTGCGTCATATTCTCGTCCAGCACCGCTCCGGCCCCGGCAGAAAGCCGTACCGCTCCGCTGTCAAGACCGTTCGTATTGCCCGCAGGCGCCGCAAAATCCACGCCGCCCTGCACAGACATCCCGGCCGCACGCTCGTCCAGCACCGCTCCGGCCCCGGCGGAAAGCCGCACGGCGCCGTCGTCAGCTTCCTCCGAGAAGTCCGCAGCATACAGCGCCTCCCGATCCGGCGTCTCCTGCCCGGCACTCGCGTAGGTACCGCTCCCAATCAGCAGCACCAGACCCACACTTGAAATTGTCACCACGTATTTCAGTCTTGTTAATTTTCTCATCCTGATTATCCGTTAAACTTTTAAGTTTTTACAAAATTGTTACATTTTCATTACACCTTTACTATAGCACACCCCTCTTCCCCTGTCAACACCCTCCGGCGTTCATTTTTGCCGACGGCCAAGCCCCGGCAGAGCTTCCGCTGCCTGTCCGCGGGACTTACTCCTCCAGTCCCAGCTTTTTATTGATTTCCGACGCCGCATAGTCAAGCTCTCCCAGCAATGCCCGCTGCTCCGCCATTATCGCCTTCTTCTCCGCTGCCTCCCGGGTCCTGCCGCACGCCAGATAGGCCTTATAAAAGGTTGCGGCTTCATAATAGCGCGCCGCCGCATAGCATTCCTCCATATCCGCTGACACCGGTATATCGTCCGCCTCGTTCATATATACATGGTACAGCAGGCTGCTGTAATTCTGTTCCCGGACAGAACGCAGGAAATCCTCCTCATCATAATGATATACCCTGCCTGCGTCCCTCAGGCCCACAATCACAAATACCGTCAGCACGGCAAGCAAAACGCCCATCAGCCCGATTACCAGATTCAATATCCTATTCTTCATATCCGCCGATTCCCCTTTCCAGCGCAAGCTGCTTTTGTGCATTGGAAAGCTGCTCAAAGCCCGCCGCCTCTTCCTCCGTAACATTCCCGTATGTAATCAGAAGCGCCTCGACATTTTTCTTGATATCCTCCATCGCCTCAACATGCTCCCTGCGGAAGCATTCGGGCCTGTCATAATCCGCCTGCTGACTGTACCTGTACATATACTCAATTTCCTCACAGAGGGTCTGTATGCGTCTCTCCGTGCTTCTGTAGGGATCCTCCTCCCCAAGCTCCGTCAGCCCTCTGTATACCTGATAATACGTCCTGCTCATGGCACAGACCTTCCGGTACTCGTCCAGCGCATCCACGTAATCCAGATTATGCGCATCATAATACGCCGCAAGCGCGAAATAATCCTTTTCGGACTCCAGCTGCGCAAGCGCTTCCCTGTGTATCTGCGCATTCCTTTTTACCGACTGCCCCTCGAAGTAATAGTAAATATCCCACACATTGATGTACAGTGCAAGCATCACGACATTCAGCAGCGCCAGAACGGCAATCACAGTGATTCTGGCATTGCGCCTCATAAAAGCCCCTGTCCTGCCGTAGACATTGCTTTTGACAGTCTCATAGTCGCTCTGATATTTTTTCATCGCAAGGCGATGTCTTTGATAATGCGGATTATTGCAGCCGCAATATGGACACTTCTCATTGTCGATATGCAGTTCCCCGCCGCATGAATGACATTTCATAGCTGTCTGCTCCTATCTGTGTGCCGGCGCACACGCCCCTTATTGCATAAATCTTTCCCAAATGCCGTCGGTATATGCGTCACAGGCCTCGTAATCAATATAACCGCCGTCATTGATTTTCTCATAAAGCGCTAAGGCCTCCTCCTCGGTGAACTTCATCGGGCCATATACCACCGCCTCGATATCCGTCTGCAGCTCCTGTATCGTCTCCCATTCCTCCTGCGCATAATCCTGTTCCTGCAGAAAGAACAGCAGACGCATCGCAGTGCTTGCCATTGTCATTGCAGTGTGTCTGTTTGCCGTCTTCTTATCCGACATACAGTCCACCGTATCCAGGAAATACAGGTAACTCTCATATACATAGATGAACGGATAGTGCTCCCAGTTCCACACACAATATCCCTCGTCCTCATAACGGCTCTGCATAAACGACACAATCGCATCATAATCTCCCTGCGCATACCATTCATCCAGCTGCCCGAAGTGTTCCTTTTCCCACAGCAGCTGCGCCTTGGTGTCCGGCGCGTCTGCCTCCTGCGCCCGTCGGGCTGCCATCCGGCAGATGCCGATGGCCGCGCCTGCTGCCACAGCAGCTGCCGCTATGATGCAGAGCACCCGTTTCCAGATGCGGGCAAGCTGCCCCCTGTATGCCTTCTGCAGGTCCTCGGGCAGCTGCCCCAGGTCCTTTTTGATTCCCTCCAGATGATGTATATATTCCTTCTGTGCGCCCCACTCATTGATGGCATTACAGTGCGGGCATTTTGCGCTGCTCCTGGCAATTTCCGCACCGCAGTTTGCGCATCTGATTCTGTTTCCACGCATCAATCTCCTCCCCTTTCGCCAGGCCGTCCCTGAAGCTGTTATGCCAGGCCGCCGCACTCCGCCGCTTTACGAAGAAAATGCTTTGGATGATATACATATACACCATCCAAAGCAAGTACATCAGGATCTGCAGATATGCGCTTCCAAAAACTGCTCAAACGCACAGGGCTTCCCGAAATAATACCCCTGGATATAATCCGGGCCCATACGGTTGATGCGCTCAAGCTCCTGCTGCGTCTCGATTCCTTCGATGCAGAGCTTTAAATCAATATCATGCGTCATGTCAACCATATGCTGCAGCAGATTGAATTCATAGTCGTTGCTTAACGCCTTCAACGTAAAGGATCGGTCTATCTTAATGGTGTTGGGGCTTAAATTATAAAGATAATGGAAATTGGAATAGCCTGTCCCAAAATCGTCAAGCGCCAGCAGTATCCCATTCTCCCGTAATCCGGCGCAGAAGCCGATAAAATTATCGTCCGCCTCCAGAAAGCCGCTCTCTGTCAGCTCGATAACGATGCTGCCCGGCTGCAGCCGGTATTCTTCCATTCCCGCCAAAATCTCCGCAAGCACATTGCTCTTAAGCACCTGAATATATGACAGATTCACCGATATTCTGAAATCCGGCAAAGTCCTTCGAACCTCGCTGCAGGCCGCCATCGCCTGACGCAGAACCCATCTTCCGACCGGGATAATCAATCCGCTCTCCTCCAAAAGCGGAATAAACTCCACCGGCGATACCATGCCAAACTCCTCTGTACGGAAACGCAGCAGCGTCTCGGCGCTTGCCAGCCGTCCCTCCCGGATATCGATAATCGGTTGATAATACGCCTCAAAGCCCTCAAAATTATTGTTGACGGCCTGACGCATCTTATGTACCAGGCTCCGCCTGCGCAGGAAGGTCTCGTACGCCTCAACGTCATAGACACAGCACTTGTTCTTCCCGCTGTTCTTTGCCGTGTTCAAGGCAAATTCCGACCATTTCATCATATTATAATAGGTATGGTTCTCTATCTTGTCAAACTCCAGTATCCCTGCGGAAAGCGTATAAAACACCTCATAGCCGTTTGTCTCGATGAAGCTGTCGATAACCCTGCGTATGCGCTTATACAGCGCTCTGGCATCCCCGGCGTCACCGCCCGAAACGTCCACGACGGCAAACTCATCCGCTACGATTTTGTAAAGCTTCTGCTCCGGCGTAATCGCGGACGCAATGCATTCCGCCGTTTTATGCAGAATCATATCGCCGTACTTCATGCCCCTGTTCTCGTTGATTTCCTTGAAGTCATCGATTCCCAGACGGAGCATAAAGCCCTTTACGTTCTTATCATAAAGCGTCTTAACCTGGCTTTTCAGGCTGGATTCCCCCAGCAGGCCGCTGACATTGTCCGCCTTCTGCTTCATCCCGATCTCGTTGATGCAGCCCGCCAGTATCTCCGGCTCTCCGTCTTCTCCAAAGAGCACTCTGCCCCGGCAGTTAATCCATATCGCCTTCCCGCTCCTGTCCAGCCACCGGTACTGCAGATTATGAAACGCCTTCTCCTTGCGCATAATCCGGGCAATATCATCGTCTACCATCGCAAAGTCATCCGGATGGATAAACTGCCGCAGCGTTTTGGTAACCTCCGAAAACTGGCTGGACGGTATCACGAACCGCTCCAGCGCATTGGGCGATATGCAGTAGATATCGTTCTTTATATCGAAGACATAAAGATAATCATCCATACACGGCGCCAGCAAGTCCATCATGTCCTTGAACTGCCCCACTGATATTTGTCTCTTCTCTTCTCCCATATGTGCCCCTTTATATTTCGTACGAAGGAAGCGTCCCCATTGGCCCTTCCCTGCCATCCGCTTATATAAAGTATATCATATTTTACCAAAACTGCAATAATGATAGTCTTTTCCGTCTGCAATATCGAGCGCAAGCTGCGCTCTGAGCGCCTCCACACTCTCAAAACGCATCTCGGGCCTTGTATGCCTGAGCAGAAACACCTCCAGCGCTTCCCCGTATACCTCCTCATCAAAATTGTAAATATACGTCTCCACCCCCATCGCGGCGTTGTCCTCCACCGTCGGCTTGACGCCGATATTGGTGATGGACGGATATATCCTTCCCGCAAGACGCACATAGGAATAATATACGCCGCCCGGCGGCAGCAGCTTCTCCCGCGGCGGAATCAGATTCACGGTCGGCATTCCGATCGTTCTTCCAAACTGCTGTCCGTGAACAATCTTTCCGCCGATATGGTAAGGCGCGCCAAGAAGGGCCGCCGCAAGCTCCATGTCGCCCTGCTTTACAGCCTCCCGTACGTACGTGGAGCTGATCTCCCTTCCCTCATACAGCACCTTATCTATAAGAATAACCTCATAGCCGTACACACCGGCCTTCTCCTGCAGCAGCTTATAATCACCCGCACCGCGCCGTCCGTATGATACGTCGTCCCCCGCTACAATGCAGCGGGCATTGATACGCTCCACAAGCACCCTGCGGATATAAGTCTCCGGCTCCATATCCGCAATCTCCCGGTAAAACGGATATTCAATCAAATAATCAACGCCTGCTTCCGCAAAAATCCGCCGTTTCTCCGCACCGGTAGTCAGCTCCCGCACCAGCTCCCCGCTAAAAAAAGCCGCAGGCGACGGAACAAACGTAAAAACCACCGTGGCAAGCCCTTTTTCCCGCTGTTGCCCAAGCTGCTCCAGCAGGCGCCTGTGGCCCCTGTGAAATCCGTCAAATTTGCCGATTGCCACGGCCGCAGCCTCCGCAATGTGAAATTCTGTCGTATTCTGAATTACTTTCATTGAAATCCCCGTCACAAAAACATTTTGAAGGGCTTAAAGCAGCCGTCGGCCGCATGGAAGCTGTATACCGCCTTAAACGCTCTGCCGTCCGGCCCCGGCGCATACACCCGAATCCAGACGCCGTCCGCAGGCTTCTCGGGCCGTTCGAATATCAGCTGTCCCGGATACAGGCAGTTGCCGTTCAAAAGCTGCTTATGTGCCTCCTGCTTTACCACCGCACCGTTATAATCCGAAAAAACACTGTCCGGCTCGATAATATGCGCCTTTAACCCGCCGGACGCCGTCAGCGCCTCTATCTGGGACAGCGTAACGGCATCCTCTATTACAAAATTGCCCACTTTGGTACGTTTTAATGCGGACATCGCGCCGCCGCAGCCCAGGCGTTCCCCTATATCCGAACAAAGCGTCCGGATATACGTCCCTTTAGAACAGCCCACCACAAAGCGTATCTGCGGCAGCTCTATCTGTTCGATTCGGATATAAGGTATCTCCACACGGCGGGGCGTTCGCGCAATCTCCTTCCCCTCCCGCGCCAGCTCATAGAGCTTTTTTCCGTTTACCTTGATTGCGGAATACATCGGGGGAAGCTGCTCATAGCCGCCGACAAAGCCCATCACCGCGGTCTCCGCCTCCTGCGCGCTGACCGTAACGGCACGCTCCGAAAGCACGCGCCCGCTCATATCCTGCGTATCCGTGGTAATCCCCAGCTGCATGCAGGCCTCGTACTCTTTATACCGGTCCGTCATCATATCGCACAGACGCGTCGCCGTACCAAGGCATACCGGAAGCACGCCGACCGCATCCGGGTCAAGCGTGCCGGTATGCCCGATTTTACGCTGGCCGACGATGCCGCGAAGCTTTGCTACTACATCATGGGAGGTGTAGCCGGCCTCCTTATATACATTGATTATCCCGTTAATCACCTGCCACCACCACTATTCTTCCGTGCGCTCCCCATCTTCCATCTGAAGCGCAATCTGCTTTGAAATATTATTGATAACGTCATAGAAGGTGCCGTTCATGTTGCAGCCGGCCGCCCGCACATGCCCGCCGCCGCCGAAATACGCCGCCACCTTGCTTACGTCGACATATTTGCAGGAGCGCAGGCTCACCTTATACTCGAGATTCCCCGTGGCATACATAAAAACGGCGCACTCTACGCCCTTGATGATGCGCAGCTGATTGACAATCCCGTCCAAATCCTCTGCCGTGGCATTATAAAACTTGAGGATTTTCTGATCAATCGCACTTACAATACATCTTCCGTCCATAAACAGAATACTCTCCAGCAGTGCTCTTCCCAAAAGCTGATTCTGTACATAGGTCTTCTCATGGAAGGTCTTATCAATAATCTCCGGGAAGTCAAACCCGTATTCAATCAGCTCCGCGGCTATCCGCAGCGTCTTGGGCGAGGTATTGCCATACTGGAATATACCCGTATCGTGTATCATTCCTATGTAAACTGCCTTCGCGATATCCTCATCCACCAGCTCCTTATCCATCAGATCATAAACCAGCTCCGCCGTCGAGCTGCAATGCGGCACAATATAATTCACGTCCCCGCAGCCGCGCTCATTGCTCACATGATGATCAATATTGATGCGCTTCTTCGCGGCGTCAAAGAACATTTCCCCCGCGCCCAGCCTCGTCTTCTCACAGTCAAGCGCAATAAACACATCCGGCCCCTCATTTATCGCAAAAGCCGTATCTATCTTATCAAAATCCCTGATGCATGCAAAAATAGCCGCGGGCTGTTCCATACACACCCTGACGTCCGCCCCGGGCAGCGCCTTCTTTAAATATAAATATACCGCCATGCAGGAGCCTACGCAGTCCCCATCCGGTCTGATATGCCCTGCAATCACAATACTCCGGGCATCCCTGCATTCCTCTCGCAACTGAATTTTTTCCATAAAAATCTCCCCATTTCCGGTACTACTCTCTTCTTTTTATAACCGGGCATCCTCTGAATCCGCCCCTGACCATACCCCATTTTACACAAAAATATCTGGGAAGTCAAATTCTCCCCAGATACTTTCGTATATCATTCGTCCGCCGACGCTCCTTCATCTGCATTTTCAGTACGTTTTTCCTCGTCCGCCCGATTAATCTCCTCAATCTTTTTCGACATGGATACGCCGTATGCGATTGACTGATCCAATATAAATCTGATTTCCGGCGTGTTCCTGAGATTTATCTTTTTCGCAAGCAGATTTTTGATATAGCCTTCCGCGCTTCTGAGACCCTCCAGCGTATCCCGCTGTGATTCCTCATTTCCGAGGACGCTGATCCATGCCTTGCAGGTCTTCAAATCCGGCGCCACCTCCACCTCCACAACGGAGGTCATGGGATTAATCCGGGGATCCTTGATTTCGCTTCTGATAATCTCCGCAAGGACACGGTGCACCTCACCGTTTACGCGCGTATTCTTCAGACTGTTTTTTCTCATAATATTACCATGCCTTTCCCGACAGCGGCCCGTCCCCCGCCTTAACGGGGAACCTCAACCATAATATACGCTTCCACAATATCCAGCTCCTGCATACTGTCAAAGCCTTCAAACACAAGACCGCACTCAAAGCCGGCCTTCACTTCCTTCACATCATCCTTAAACCGCTTGAGCGACGCAAGCGCGCCCTCGTATATCTGCTCGCCCTCGCGCGTAATACGCACCTTGCAGCCCCGCTGGAATGTACCGTCAAGCACATAGGAGCCCGCAATATTTCCGACTGCGGAAGCGCGGAATATCTGACGCACCTCCGCGTGTCCGATAACCTTCTCCTCGAAAACCGGATCCAGCATGCCCTTCATCGCGGCTTCGATGTCCTCAATCGCCTGATATATTACCTTATACAATCTTACGTCAACGCCCTCGCGCTCCGCCGTCGCCTTGGCAATAACGTCCGGACGCACGTTAAATCCGATGATAATCGCATTGGAAGCGGACGCAAGAATCACGTCGGATTCGTTGATTGCACCGACGCCGCCGTGAATGCACTTCACGACAACCTCTTCGTTGGAGAGCTTCACAAGGCTCTGCTTCACAGCCTCCACGCTGCCCTGTACGTCCGCCTTGATAATCAGATTCAGCTCTTTGAGGTTTCCTGCCTGAATCTGCGAGAACAAATCGTCAAGCGACATCTTTGTCTTCGTATCCTCCAGAAGCTTTTCCTTGTTCTGTGCGACAAAGGTCTCTGCATAGTATTTCGCTTCTTTGTCATTCTCATGCGCGATAAATATTTCACCCGCATTGGGCACGTCGCCAAGGCCAAGGATCTCTACAGGTGTGGAGGGATCCGCCTCCTTGACGCGTCTTCCCTTGTCGTCTATCATGGCGCGGACCTTGCCGCTTGCAGCGCCCGCCGAGACAAAGTCCCCTACGTGCAGCGTACCCTTCTGTACAAGGATTGTCGCTACCGGACCGCGGCCCTTATCCAGCTCCGCCTCGATGACAAGGCCGCGCGCGCGTCTGTCGGGATTCGCCTTAAGCTCCAGCACCTCCGCCGTAAGCAGTATCATCTCCAGCAGCTGGTCAATACCCTCGCCGCTCTTTGCCGAAACAGGCACGAATACGGTGCTTCCGCCCCAGTCCTCGGCAATCAGCCCATACTCCGTAAGCTCCTGCTTGACACGCTCTATATTGGCGCCCGGCTTATCAATCTTGTTGACCGCTACAATAATCTCAATCCCCGCGGCCTTCGCGTGGTTGATCGCCTCCACCGTCTGGGGCATAACGCCGTCGTCCGCCGCCACTACGAGAATGGCAATATCCGTAGAGTTGGCGCCGCGCATACGCATCGCCGTAAACGCCTCATGCCCGGGCGTATCCAGAAAGGTAATGCGCTGGTTGTTCACCCTGACCGTATAAGCGCCGATATGCTGCGTGATGCCGCCGGCCTCCTTGTCGGTGACGTTCGTCTTTCTGATGGCGTCAAGGAGCGACGTCTTGCCGTGATCGACATGGCCCATAACACAGATAACGGGCGGTCTGGCCACCATGCTCTCCGCGCTCTCCTCATCCTCCTTCAGGAGCTCCTCGATAACGTCGACCTTTACCTCCTGCTCGCAGATAATATCGTACTCAATCGCAATATTCTCCGCAGTCTCATAAGGAATCTCCTGATTGACCGTCACAATCTGCCCCTGCAGGAAGAGCTTCTTTACAATCGCGGACGGCTGTACCTTCATCTTGTCAGCCAACTCCTTAATCGTAAGCGTCTCGGGCAGCGTAATGACCTTGATCTGCTCCTGTGCCTGCTCCTCCGGCTTCTTCTCCGGCTTAATAAATTTCCCGGCCTTGTTTTTGCCGCCTTTCAGATTTTTGCCGTCTTCCTCTTCATATATCAGATCCTTGCGGTTCTTCTTATCCTTCTCCTGGCTGATACGGCGCTTCTCCTCGTCTCTGTGCTTCTCCGCGTCCTTAATGGGGCTTTCCGGCACATAGCCGCCCTTATTATTGCTGCCGCCTCTGCCGTTAAAGCCGCCTCTGTTATCACGGCCGCGCTCGCCGTCACGCCCGCCGGAAAAGCCCTGTCCGGGCCTTCCGCCTCCCTGAAAGCGCTGACCGTCGCGTCTGTCGCCGCGATTGTCGGATCGGTTTTCTCCGCGGCCGTCGCCACGGTTCTCCCCGCGCCTGTCGCGGTTGTCAAAACGGTTCTCCCCGCGGTTGTCGCCGCGCGGGCCGTCATAGCGCCTTGTTCCGTCAAAGCGGTTTTCCCCGCGGTTATTCCCACGGTTGTCGCCGCGGCCGTCGGAACGCTGGCCGTCGCGCCTGTCGCCGCGCGGACCGTCATAGCGTCTTCCCGCATCTCCCTGCGTTCTTTCCGGAGCGGCTCCCGCCGGCCTGCCTGCCGCGGCTGTCTTTTCCGCAGGCTTTACCTCTGCTGCGGGTTCCCTGACTGCTGCCGCAGCAGGTCTCTCCTGTACCTTCTCATTTACCGCCGGTTCCGTCTTTACTGCCGGCTCCGTCTTCGGTGCGGCCGCCCTTTCCGCCTGCGGCGCATTCTGTGACGCGGCCTGTACTGCGGAGGCTTTCTTCTCGCTGTTCATCGGCTTCCTCGGAATCTGCGCCCCCGGCATCTTGGAATTATGCGGATTGCTCACAAAGATGATGCTCTTTTTCTTCTTGACCGGCGCCTTGGCCTCGTCGGCGTGCTCCTTGTGCTCCGGCTCTTTCTTTTTGACTTCCTTTTCCTTAGGTTCGGGCTGTGCGGCCTCAGTCGCTTTAGGTTTTTCCGTCCCGGATTCTCCATCAGACTTCGCAGGCGCCCCCAGACTGCTGCGTATCTCCTCTACCTGTGCGTCCTCTAATACACTCATGTGGCTTTTTACCTCTATACCTTTATTTTTCAGCAGCGTCAGAATGTCGTTGCTTTTTATATTCATTTCCTTTGCCAGCTTAAATACCTGAATTTTCGCCATATTTACCTCCATTTTCCGCAGGCTGCACATCCCTGTGCCCTGCGCGCCCCTCACAGCCTTCAGCCTGCTGCAGATGCATTGTAATTGACCTTGCGAAGTTCTCGTCCGTGACCGCAAGGGAGGAGCGCTGTTCCTTCCCTATCGCGCATCCCAGCAGCGCTTTCGTGCCAAATACATATATCGGAACTTCATAAAAGCCACACATATTGGAAAACTTTTTTTTCGTGTTCGCCGATGCATCCTCCGAAACAAGAACCACCCATGCCTTCCCGCTCTTTACGCTCTTCTCCGTGGAAAATTCCCCACTCGCTATCCTGCCTGCTTTCATTGCCAGGCCGAGCATGGCATATATCTTTGTCTGTTGTTTACTTTGTCCCTGCTTCAAATATCTCTATCTCCTTTGTCAGACTATCATAAACCTCTTCGGGCACCGCCGTCTTAAATGACCGCTCTATTCCCTTAGAACGCCTTGCCTTCTGCAGACATGCCGCATTCGGGCAGATGTACGCGCCCCTGCCGTTCTTTCTGCCGGTCGCGTCAAGAATAATTCCCTCCTCCTCTGTCCGAAGAATGCGAAGCAGCTCCTTCTTAGGTTTCATTTCCGAACAGCCGATACACTGTCTCATTGGAATTTTTTTTGCCATCTGTTCCTACACCCCCTGCCCGCTTCCGTAAGCGTCCGATTCAATTTGAAAGTGCCTTCTCTCAGGATTCCGTCTCCTCTGCGTCCTCGTCAACAGTTTCCTCCGCATATACAGGCTCCTGCTCCTCTCCGGCTTCCTCATACTCCTCTTCGTATTCTTCCTCGTAGTAGACGTCGCCGTCCTCATCGTACATGTAATCCTCGTAGCGGAAGCCCTCGGCATCCTTTGCCTGCGTCTCCGACTTAATGTCAATCTTATAGCCGGTAAGCCGCGCCGCCAGTCTTGCGTTCTGCCCTTCCTTGCCGATTGCAAGGGAAAGCTGATAATCGGGGACAACGACCTTCGCCGTTTTCTCGTCCGGATCCGCAAATACTGCTACGATTTTTGCCGGTGAAAGCGCGTTCTGAATAAAGTTGCCCGGGTTTTCATCCCAATTAACAATATCAATCTTCTCGCCGCGCAGCTCCTCGACAATAGCGTTTACACGCGCGCCGTTCATTCCCACGCAGGCGCCTACGGCATCCACATTCGGATTGTTCGTCCGCACCGCAAGCTTGGTACGGCTTCCCGCCTCGCGCGCAATGCTCATAATCTCAACCGTGCCGTCCTTAATCTCTGTAACCTCCGCCTCAAAAAGCCGCTTTACCAGCTCCGGGTGCGTCCTGCTGACCAGAATTCTGGGCCCCTTCGGCGTATTCTTGACCTCCAGAATGTATACCTTGATACGCTCCGTGGGGCGGAATACCTCGCCGCGCACCTGTTCTACCTCATTTAAAAGAGCGTCCGCCTTGCCTAAATTAATGCTGATATTCCTGCCGGAATAGCGCTGGACGATTCCGGTCACAACATCCTTTTCTTTCTCGTAGAACTGATTGTAGATAACGCTGCGCTCCTCCTCGCGGATTTTCTGGAGAATAACGTTCTTTGCGTTCTGCGTCGCAATACGCCCGAATTCCCTGGACTTGATTTCCACATTGATGGTCTCGCCGATTGTCGCTTTCTTGGAAATCTTCACCGCATCGTCCATGCAGATCTGCGTCGCCTCATCCTCGACCTCCTCCGGCGTCGCGACAATATCCTTTGTCGCGTATACCAGAAAGTCGCAGGTCTCTCTGTCAATCTGCACCGTAATATTGTCCGCCTTGCCAAAATGGTTCTTGCAGGCTGTCAGCAGAGAATTTTCAATCGCCTCAAAAAGCGTTTCCTTGCTGATTTCCTTCTCTTTCTCCAAAATATTAAGCGCTTCCAATAATTCTTTGTTCATTTTTCCTTTTCCCTCCTATAGTTAAAAATCCAATGTCAGTCTGATAACCGCAATATCCGCCTTTGCAAAAACCATTTCCTCCGTCTGATTCTCCGATTTTATTGTGACGGTATCTTTGTCATAGGCTTTGAGGATTCCCGTAAATTCCTTCTGCCTGACAGCGCCCTGCTCAATGGGTTTATAGGTTTTCAGCTCAACCTCCTGGCCCAGGCTTTTCTCCAAATGCCTGTCTTTCTTCAACGCCCTGCCAAGCCCGGGGCTTGAGACCTCCAATATGTACGCGTCCGGAATGAAATCCTCCGCGTCCAGCTTATCGGAAAGCGCCCTGCTGACATTCTCACAGTCGTCAATGCTCACGCCGCCTGCCTTGTCAATATATGCCCGCAGATACCAGTCGCTCCCCTCCTTCACATACTCCACATCATAAATCTCACAGCCGTTTGCCGCGGCTATCGGCTCCAGAAGCGCCTCCGTGCGCGCCTCATACATTTCCCTTGCTGCCATTCGGTCACCTTTCCTTTTCTGACACGCGACTGCCTTCAATTGCCGGAATGCAGTGCTTCCCTGTCAATTGGGGGTATTATCACGCAAAAGAGTGGACTTGCAAGTCCACTCTCTATCATACAACCTTATGAAATCATATATATTGTAGCACTACACGCTTCAAAATGCAATAGGGAATTTACCTTTAACTGGTAAAGCCATACAAATAAACAGCATAGTAGCTGTCCGGCGTCTCAAAGGGCTCCTCGCGCAGCAGCGTCAGCCCCAGCTCCCGCGCATTCGGAAGCGGTACTGCCGAAAACAGATACTCAGCCCCCAGCTTCTTTGCCGCCTCCGTATTCAGCACAAGCTCCGTCTGCAGTGCGCCGCTTCCCTTCGGAAGCATATAACGGCCGGTTCCAAGCTCCGCACTCAGGACATAGCAGCGGCATCCCCACTCGTCATAATAACGCCGCAGGGAATCGTCCTTTTCAAGCTCTCCTTTGATGATGTCCCGAAACGCATACAGATATGAAAGGTTATAGTTGTTGGAATAACCGTCCAGACAGTAAAAGCCGTTATACAACGGCGCCGCCGGATATATCCCGAAGCTCAGCGTCCTGTAGGACGCCTTGTCGCGTCCGATAAACGCATCGATCTGCGCAAAAATCTCCGGCGCATAAAAATCATCCCATGTTATCTGCCCGTATGCCTCTCCCTGCCGCAGCCTGTGCAGATTTTTATTAAAATCACTGTAATAATACACCAGCGCCGCGGACGCGCACGCCAGTCCCGACAGGCACACCGCCCCGGCCGCCGCACAGATTTTTCTTTTATCCGCTGTACAGCGCTTTATCCACGTCCAAAGCAGGTACAGATCCATCCCCAGCAGGAAATACCACACAGACACCGTCAGCCAGTAGACCCTGTCCGCCTGAAATTCCTTGATAATGCCGCCGGCCTGATTTCTAAACGCCGCCGCAGGCCCCGACTGCCAGCATGCATAAAACAGCGCGCAGAGCAGATTAAAGCCCACCCCGGCCGCCAGCAGATAAAAAGCCGTCCGCGCTCTTCCCCGGAGCCTTCCGTACCCTGCTATGCCCAGCACAAGGACGATAACCGTAAATACCGCAATCGCCTGCTGGTGCGTCGGCGTGTGAACGGTTCCTTTATAAAATATCGTCCAAAACGACTTCAGAAAATCCTGCCCGTAGCGCACGACGATTTCCTTATGGCTTGTCTCCTGTCCGGACGCCGCAAATATCTGAACAAGCAGCCTGTAATTGGTAATAAGATAACAGCCCAGCAGGCTTCCCCAGCCGATAAGCACCCACTTATGCGCCCGTATCCTGCGCTTCCATACAAGCCAAAGCAGATACAGGCCGCCAAATCCCAGCACGGCATAGCCAATCAGAACCAGGGACGACAAAAAGCCGTACAGAACAACTGCGCCCAGCGCCAGCGCTCTGTGCCTGCCTTCATACAGCAGATAAAACGCGTACAGCAGCAGCGGCTGTCCGTACTGGCACAGCCCATAAACCGACAGCAGCGGCAGATATGCAAACAAAATCCCGCAAAACACGGCAATCACATCGTTTGCCGTCACTCTTTTCAGACACAGGTACATGCCGGCATAGGCTGTCAGCATGCAAAATATCTGGCTGCATACAAAGGCCGCCGCAGGCTGCAGGAGCCTGTACAGCAGCACCTGCAGCGGTGCGGGCGGAAACAGTCCGTTTCCGGATATGCCGTTCATCATTTCGGGATAAACGTCTGTTCCCGTAAAAAGATATTTCGCGTGCAAAATATAACCCGGCACCTCCCCGTCAAGCTGGTCCTGATAAAAAACCACCATGTCCCCGCCGAGAATAAGGTACGGGAGCAAAGCCGCCATTACAACAATCCATCCTATAATAAACAGAACCCTGTTTTTCTCCTGAAAAAACTTTATCATACTCCGCTGCCTTCTGTCTGCTTTGTCATTTTATTATGTCCGCAGGCAATCCTTTCTACTTTAAGGGAAGCTTGTATATCTGCTGCTCATGTCCGTCAAGCTTCGGCGTCGACCGCTCCTGCAGCGTCTCATAGGGCTTGAGCGTCAGAATGCTCTTATATGCGGGACGAATAATCTTATCGACATTTATCAGCTCCTCCATACGGTGCGCGCTCCAGCCGACAATTCTTGCAATCGCAAAAATGGGCGTATACAGCTCCATAGGAATATCCAGCATGCTGTACACGAAGCCGCTGTAAAAATCGACGTTTGCACTGACGCCCTTGTAAATCCTGCATTTCTCGGCAATCACCTCCGGCGCAAGACGCTCTATCATCGAATAAAGCTCAAACTCCTGATGATGCTTCTTCTCCTCCGCAAGACGCTCCACAAAGGACTTGAACACACGCGCACGCGGGTCTGATATAGAATAAACGGCATGCCCCATACCGTAGATAAGGCCGCTCCGGTCAAACGCCTCTTTGTTGAGCAGCCGGTACAGGTAATCCCGTACCTGCCGTTCATCCGTGGTATCGTCAACATTCCTGCGAAGATCCTCCATCATCTGCACCACCTTAATATTCGCACCGCCGTGCTTGGGCCCCTTCAGGGAGGAAAGCGCCGCCGCGATAACCGAATATGTATCCGAGCCCGCACTGGTTACAACTCTTGTCGTAAAGGTAGAGTTGTTCCCGCCGCCGTGCTCCATATGAAGCACCAATGCGGCATCGAGCACTCTTGCCTCCGTCTCCGTATAAGCCATATTCGGCCGCAGCATCCGCAGAATGTTCTCAGCAGTCGAGAGCTTGGGATCCGGCCGGTGAATATATAAGCTGTCGTCGCATTCATAGTGATTGTAAGCATGATATCCATAGACGGAAAGCATTGGAAATACACTGATCAGCATAAGACTCTGCCGAAGCACGTTATCAAGGGATAAATCCGAAACATTGTCATCATAGGAAGCCAGCGTCAGCACGCTCTTGGTCAGAGAATTCATAATGTCATGGCTGGGCGCCTTCATAATAACATCCCGCACGAAATTGGTCGGCAGCGTCATGCTGTAGGCGAGCGTCTTCCTGTACTCCATCAGCTGGTCTTTGTTCGGGAGGCTGCCAAACAACAGCAGATATGCACACTCGTCAAAGCCGAACCGGTTGTCCTTCTGAAAGCCTCTTACAAGATCAAAAATATTATAGCCTCTATAATATAACTGTCCGTCGCAGGGGACGCTCTTTCCATCCACCTCCTCCGAAGACTTAATCAAAGAAATATTGGTAAGCCCCGACAGTACACCTTTGCCGTTTTTATCGCGCAGTCCTCTTTTCACACCGTATTCGTCAAACAAACCGGCGTCAATCTCATTGTTGTCAACACATACCTTTGAATACTTATGCGTAAATTGCCTGATGGTCTCCTCACTCTTTTTTCCCATTCAATCCTTCCTTTCTCTCTCATATTATTTACAATATCTCACGTTCTATTATAGCCGAAACAGGGTGACATAACAAGCGCATATCTATAAACTTTTTTTGAACAATTCTGAATTTTTAAAAATAAAAGCATAAAAAAATCCTTAAAAATCCGTTTTGTCAGATTTCTAAGGAATTTTTAGGGTTGGGCTGTTATAAACAGTCAACAGCTCGTAGGGGAATCGAACCCCTGTTTCCGCCGTGAGAGGGCGGCGTCTTAACCGCTTGACCAACGAGCC
>CATLGV010000026.1 GCA_949948735.1 uncultured Lachnospiraceae bacterium
TTCATACATACCCATATCGAATAAACACGCTTTATGTCATCATAGTTGGAATTCTCAAAATCTCTTTCTTTCTGCGAGGAAATTAATCGGCTCACATAAAAGATTGCCCTGTTCAATATCTGATAACACTTTGGATCATCTTTCTGTGCCTCCACATTAATAATGATCTGTGACAATCCGTCTTTCATCCGAACATAAAAAACAATGTCAAATCTTACCAATCCTTCATTCAGTTCCTCATTTTCAGAATTGAAACCAACAAGCCGCTGACCGTCTTTTTCACTGCTGATGTTGGTAAGTCCCGGCTCTACTGGTACCGTACTGATATAAGGCTGTCCCTCAATATAGGAAACCACTTCTTTGGGATTCATTCCCCTAAATTCATCTACCGTCTTTACCAATATATGTGCCAGTATGCTCTTCTGTCCCAGCAGGCGTTTTGCACTGGCATCATACTGCGCTTTCGCATCTGTCGCTTTTACCGCATTTTTCAATTCTGTATCCACGGTCTTCCTCCTCTTTGCATAGGATATAGTCATCTACAAAAAGGTATCTGACCATATTTATATTATATCTTAGTTTGATTCTTAAAACAACCGAATCTTGTTTTTAGCTGTTTCTGTCTATATTATCTGTTGTGGAACAACAAAGCACTCATCCACAGCATGGCCAGTTCAAAGTTTTCTTTTCCAGCGTTTTCCATTCCTTCCTCCTGTTCTGTTAAAAAGGCGGTACCTATTTATTTTCAAATAGGCACCGCCTTACATGTTTTCTGCATTCCTTCCTCTGGCTTTTCACCGGGAATCTCTTCCCGTACCCTTTACCTCCTTCCATTCCTAAAAATATCTCCAAATCATCCCCAAAACCGATTTTTGCCCGTGCATGCCTTTCGGCAGGCCATTATGCATCTATAAAAACGGGCAAAAAAATAAGGCAAAAACTGGTCGATTTTCGCTCCAATTTTTGCCCAAGGCAAACAAGTTTGCCTTTAACCACCAGCATCTTGCGGTTTTGACCGCCTAATTCTTCTCTTTTCCTGCTCCGGCTTGTTGGGGCTTATACTGCATCTTTATGATGACCTCCACGTTTGCCGTCCACGGGAACTGATCCACCGCCACCGCTCTCTCGATGCGGTACCCGCCGTCCAGCAATGCCTCCAGATCCCGCGCAAGACTCGTCGGTTTGCAGCTGATATACACAATCCGGTCAACCCCGTATGCGATGATTTTCTGCAGCGCCTTCGGGTGGACGCCGTCACGCGGAGGATCCAGGATGATAAAATCCGGCTTGTCCGCAATATCATCCAGGACCTTCAACACATCGCCCGCTATAAATTCGCAGTTTTCCAATCCGTTGAGCGCTGCGTTCCGCCGCGCAGCGGCAACGGCCTCCTCCACAAGCTCCACGCCGATAACCTTTCCCGCCACCGGCGCCATCAGCTGCGCAATTGTCCCCGTCCCGCTGTACAGGTCAAAGACCACCTTATTTTTTCTGCCATCAGCAGAAATATCCCCCAGAAACTCCCGCGCAGTCTCATATAAGACTTCTGCGCCAAGACTGTTGGTCTGAAAAAAGGAAAAAGGAGAGATCTGAAACCGCAGCCCCAGCAGCTCCTCATAAAAGTAATCCTGTCCGTAGAGCACTGTCGTCCCGTCATTTTGAACAACATCCGCAAGGGAATCATTTTTTGTATGAAGAACACCTGCTATTTTCCCGTCCAGCGCGAGCGCCCTCAAGCGGTCCACCAGCGGCTGCAGCGCGTGCTCCTCCTGCGTTGTCGTGACAAGCACAATCAGAATTTCGCCGGTCTTTTTCCCCTTCCGGAGCAACAGATGCCGCAGATATCCCTCATGCCGTATCCTGTGGAAATATGTGTATGCGCCCTCGGAAAAGTAATCCAGCACGCACGACAGGATTTTCCTGTAGTCCGAATCCACAATGCAGCATTCGCGCACAGATACAATATCATAAAAGCTTCCCCGCTTATGCATGCCAAGGGCGAGCGGCCCGTCCTTACATTCATCCCCAAAGGAAAACTCCATTTTATTCCGGTACGCAAGCTGCTCCGGGCTTTCCTTTATCCCTTCAAAAATTCCGTCCATATACGCCGCGGCATCATTTCCACAGTCCTCCAATAACATCTGCTTTTCAAACGCGGCAGACAGCAGCCGGCGGACCTGCGCTTCCTTCAGCGCAAGCTGCTCCTCATAGGGCAGATTCTGATAGCTGCAGCCGCCGCATTCGGCAAAATGCGCACAGCGGCTCTCAATTTCGCAGGGCGCCTTCTGGGTTACCGCCAGAAGCCTCCCCTCTGCCTTTCCCTTTCGCTTTTTGTTTACCATAAAGGATACTCTCTGCCCGGGCACTGTGTTCTTAACCACCGCGGCTTCATCCTCACAGCGCACGATGCCCTTGTTCGGAAAGTCCACCCGCTCCACATACCCCTCGTAAATCTGTCCCTTTTTCATCCATACCTCCTGATTGGTTTCCCGCCATATGCCTCCGTGCAGTCAGTAAGGAAGCTCTTCTCCTTACCCGCCGCACGGCCTGCGCATTATAAAAGAGCCTGACTACAGCAGGCTCTTTCAGAAACGTCCTCCGCACCTTTACCATGAATGACCGCTTATTTTACAGTCGTATACTCATCCTTTGCAGGCTCCTCATCCTCTTCGTCGTCAAAGAAATCGTCCTCAAAATCATCGTCATATTCATCGTCAAAGTCATCCAGATAATCCGGCGTCATATAACGGTATACCGCATATGCGATCGCCGCGACTGCCGCGATTGCACCGATAACCGCCAGAATCCACAACACGGTATTTCCCTTCTTCTCGTTATCTGCCTTCAACTCATTCTTGCAGAAATCCTTGCTTATTAAATTTTTGTCCTGAAGGTATTCTAATACATCGTCCCATTTTTTCATAATGAGTGCCCCTTTCTCGTTTATTCCTTTTCAGCTCGTCTATAAAAATCCGTTGTATATATCATATCACCTTTTATCAATTTTTACTACTACTTTTTGTATCACAATTTTTTTAATTTTGCAAAAGCGGCGTACATAATTTTATTCCCATACCCGTCAAATGCGACAGTCACCTTATAATCGCGCGGCTCCTGCCTGATATCAAGCACTGTCCCGTCGCCGTATTTCACATGCTGCACCCGGTCGCCCACTGCGTACTGAAGCGCGCCCTGCGCAGTGACCTGCGCGCCTTTTGTCAGACCGTCAAGCGTTTTGGCTATATAGGGCTTGTTTGCCTCCGGCGTCTCCTTCCTGCGCGCAACCGCCTTCGGTTTTGAGGCCACTATATCCGCGAAATCCCGTCCCCCTGCCGGCGCCTGCCGCGCTGTTTTAAAAGCACCTGTTTCCATACCATATGTTACGGTTTTATCCGGCTGAAATGCCGCCCAGTTGTTTCCTGCCTTCTCCTTCTGCCCGAAAGCCGCCCGCTGCGTCCCGTTATCCAGAAGCTCCTCCGGGATTTCCTTTACAAAGCGGCTGACAGGATTATACTGCGTCTCTCCCCGCAGCATCCGCTGACGCGCGCTTGTAATGGTCAAATCGTCTTTCGCCCGCGTTATCCCCACATAGGCGAGGCGGCGCTCCTCCTCGATATCCATCGGGTCGTCCGAGACAATGGTCATATAGCTGGGAAACACCCCATCCTCCATACCCGCCAGATATACCTGTGAAAACTCCAGTCCTTTCGCGCTGTGCAGCGTCATCAGCAGAACCCGGTTATCGTCCTTATCCACCCCGTCTATATCCGCGACAAGCGCAACCTCCTCCAGAAAGGCGGAGAGCGTCGCCTTTTCTCCCAGCGCCTCCCGCTCCTGCTCAAAGCTTACGACCTTGGTGATCAGCTCGTCAATATTTTCGAGACGGTCGTTCGCATCCTCATCGTCGGAATCCTCCAGCTCCTTCACATACCCTGTCGTTTCAAGAACATTTGTTATCAACTCCTCCAGACTGCCAAATGACAGCATTGTCCGGAATGTCTGTATCATCAGCGCAAAAGCCCTCAGCTTCTCCGCAGCCTTGCCGCTTCCGATTCCCGGAATCTCATCCACCTGCTGCAGGGCCTCATAAAAGCTTATTCCCAGCTCATCCGCATATCCCTGCACGCGGTTAATGCTGGCAGCGCCGATTCCCCGCCGCGGCACATTGATAATTCTCTTTACGGCCAAATCGTCTTTACCGTTATCAATCGTTTTCAGGTACGCAAGAACGTCCTTGATTTCTCTTCTGGAATAGAAATTCACGCCGCCGACCACATTATACGGGATATTCAATCCGATAAAGCTTTCCTCCAGAAGGCGCGACTGCGCATTGGTTCTGTAGAGCACCGCACACTGCTTGTAATCGCTGATTTGTTCCCGCTTTTTTCGTCGAATATCACCCGCTATGTATTCAGCCTCCTCGTATGCGGTATCGCAGTCCCTGAAATGAATGCGGTTTCCCGCGCCTTTATCCGTCCAAAGAGACTTCGCTTTCCGCCCTCTGTTATTCCTTATCACCGCGTTCGCCGCATCGAGTACGTTCTGCGTAGAACGGTAATTCTGCTCCAGCTTGATGACTGCCGCGTCCGGATAAACCTGTTCGAAGTCCAGAATGTTCCGGATATTGGCCCCCCTGAACTTATAGATGGACTGATCGTCATCCCCCACGACGCACAGATTCCGCTCTTTGGCGGCTAAGAGCCGGACGAGCTCAAACTGCGCGGTATTGGTATCCTGATACTCGTCGACCATTATATATCGAAACCGGTTCTGATAATTTTCCAGTACATCCGGGCAGCTTTGCAGCAGCTCCACCGTCTTGACAATAATATCATCAAAATCAAGAGCGTTATTTTTCTTTAATAACGATTGGTATTCTTTGTATGCTTCCGCGATGCGCCGCCTGCCAAAGTCGCCTGCAGCCGACAGCTCATATGCGGCTGGCGATATCAGCTCGTCCTTTGCGGATGAAATCGCGCCAAGCAGCGCCTTTTCCTTCGTCTGCTTTGTATCGATATTCAGCTTTTTGCAGACCTCCTTCATAACGCTTTTGGCGTCATCGGTATCATAAATCGTAAAGCTCGTGTCATACCCGAGTCTGTCAATATAACGCCGCAATATCCGCACACAGGTTGCATGGAAGGTAGCCACCCATATGCTTTCCGAGCCGTACCCGACAAGCCCGTCCACCCTGCTGCGCATCTCCCCCGCCGCCTTGTTGGTAAAAGTAATCGCAAGGATATTCCATGGATTAACACCCGCGTTTTCTATCAGGTATGCAATACGGTGCGTCAACACGCTCGTTTTCCCGCTGCCTGCCCCCGCCAGTATCAGAACCGGCCCTTCCGTGGTAAACACGCCTTTTCTCTGCTGTTCATTCAATGTGTCATACTTTTCCATTGTACCAACCTTGCCTTTCTTTTATCCGCGATTAAAGCTCTGATTTTTCAAGTATATCAAATATTTCCGTTTTTGAGAAGCACGAAACAGCGTTTCTGCATATGATAATCAAAACAGGATTCGAAGGAAAACGGATATATTCGTCTGAATATATTCGCTTTATTATGGAAAGGCATGGTGATTATTATGAAGAAGTACCGGCGAAAATATCTTTCCCTGCTTCTGACGACGCTGCTGCTCGTCTCCACGCTCCTTGGCGGCTGCGGCAAGGCGGAAGACGACTCAGGACGCACAAAGGTGACACTCAATGAAGTCGCGCATTCCATTTTCTATGCGCCAATGTATGTTGCGATTGAAGAGGGCTATTTTGCCGAGGAGGGAATCGATTTGGACCTTGTAACCGGCTACGGCGCCGACAAGACGATGACCGCACTGCTCACCGGGGAAGCGGATATCGGCTTTATGGGCTCCGAAGCGACTATCTATACATATCTGCAGGGCGCGGAGGACTATGCGGTCAGCTTCGCGCAGCTTACGCAGCGCGCCGGCAACTTTCTCGTCAGCCGTACGCCCATTGAAAATTTTGACTGGAATATGATCAAGGGAACCTATGTCCTGGGCGGGCGCAAGGGCGGTATGCCGCAGATGGTATTCGAGTATATCCTGAAAATGAACGGAATCGACCCCGAAACAGATCTCACAATAGATACCAGCATTGATTTCGGCTCCACTGCCGCCGCCTTTGCCGGCGCAAAGGAGGGTGACGCCGGATACGCCGACTTTACCGTAGAATTTGAACCGCATGCAACCTCGCTTGAGGAACAGGGCAAGGGATATATTGTCGCCTCGCTGGGGACCGACTCCGGCTATGTGCCCTACACCTCCTTCTCCGTGCGGAAAAGCTACTTTGAAAAAAATGCGGATACGCTCCTGCGCTTCACCAGAGCGCTTCAAAAGGGAATGGATTATGTCGCATCACACTCCGCCGAAGAAATAGCGGCTGTTATAAAACCGCAGTTCCCCGAGACGGACAGCGCTACCATCGCTACCATCGTCTCGCGCTATAAAAATCAGGATACCTGGAAAACAGACCTTGTATTCTCCGAGGAAAGCTTCAAGCTTCTTCAAAATATCTTAATGGAAGCCGGCGAGCTTGACGACTATGTCCCCTACGCCGACCTGGTTGACAATACCTTTTCCACGCAGGCGAAGCATTAAGCACGCCGCCTTTGAAGTCAAAAAGCCACCGCACCTTAAAATTCGTGCGATGGCTTTTTGCAGGGGAAAGGAACCGGCTACTTGTTGTTGTTATTCTCGTAGCTGTTCTTGCAATTCTTCTGGCTGTTGGAATTCTGAGAGTTCTGAGAATTCTGAGAATTCTGGGAATTCTGAGAGTTCTGGGAATTCTGAGAGTTCTGTGTGCCATTCTTGTAGTCATTCTGATAGCCGTTGCTGCTGTTGTTGGATGACTTGTTGTTCGTCTTATTCTGCTCGTAGCTGTTGTTTGTTCCTGACATTTTCATTCCCTCCAAAGGTTATAACTTTTTTGTAACGATTATCCTGTTACGTCCATAGGATTTGCACAAATGCACCTTTTTATACCATGCAAATTATTTACATATAAAGTTATCTTTGGAAACTCTGCCCAAAACTGACAACTTGACTTTGTCGCTTTTTATTGTCAGAAAATTATTGACCATTTACCCGAAAATTGCTATACTGAAGCTAGTAAAGAGATACTCCTTCAATCCTCTTTACAACCCTTATATATTAATTATTTATACTCCCCTTAATGAAAAACGACCGAATCCCCGGTCGTTTTTCATTTCAATATTCATCTGCGCCGTGCAGCCTCTCAATCAGCCCGCCTTACCTTACGAGCCGTCAAACCAGCTGCGCACAATCCTGAACACAACGCTTACCGCAATCACAATCAAAATAAACGGGGCAAAAAATACCAAAACCTGGAAAACCGCCATCAGTACAAGCACAATAATCAAAAGGACAATACCGACTGCCAGCCAGCCCGGCATTCTCACCTGATGGAAGGATGCGCCGTCCTTCCCGCCGTACGCATCCCGGGCGCTCTCCTGATAGGACTCGTCAAACGCGCCGCCATAGCCCGTTCCCGCCGTCTGCCGCTCGTCTGCAGCGAATCGGCTGCTCCCTTCTATTGTCTTTGCAATCAGCCGGGGATCGCCAAGCCCGCCCAATACCTCCGCCTCGCTTTTGCCCGCGCAGATCTGCTCACTGATATAATTCCTGTAATAGCTGATGTTTTCCCGTACAATCTGGTCTGAAACCCTGCCGGCAAGCGCAGCTTCCAGCTGTCTTAAAAATTCTTCCCTGTTCATCGCAATCCCCGTTTCTGCGCGTTCTGCCGCGCATATTCCTGACATATATGACCGCCGTGGCATAATTACTGCCCGTGCTATCGGTCCATCTCTCTTCCGAGCGTGAGCTTCTTTATATAAACATCGGGATTTTTCCGCATCTCGACCATATCCCAAAACGCCTTCAAAACCATCCTGTCTTTATTGCAGGCATCCGTATTTTTCCCCGAATCCCCGATAATATTATACCGGTTCATCTGCCACACATACAGATCAATCATACTGTACCCGCAGCACTTCACATTCTCCGTCAGATAATGATGCTCCAGATAAAAGACAAGCTCCTCAAAAAGATCCGGCGCTCCCAGAATCGCCTCCCACAGCTTATCGCACCACGCCTGCGGCTCACCTGCGATTTTGCCCAGGGCCGACAATCCCTCATATACCTTAACCCGTCTGGCATCATACACAATTCCCGCCATCGCGCAACATCCTCTTTCCGCTCTGTTACCGCCCGCATCCCTTCCGAATGCATCCGCATTCCCCTGCGAACCGTCCTTTTTATTATCCTATCACACTATCAGAATATCGTAAATGGAGCAAATATGAAACAAATATTAAAAAATCAGAAAAAGCTTATAAAAGCTGCTTCACCGACCCGCCCGCTATCAGCCGCCCGCTGATAACCTGCTGGTCTATCGCGGTTGCCTTGGGATTCTCAATCAGGCTTATCAGCCTGCGGGCCGCCAGAATGCCGATTTGCTCGGTGTTCTGCCAATAGGTTGTCAGCCGCGGCTCTATCTGGGACGCTATCACGCTCCCGTCATAGCCCGCCACCGAAATATCCCGGGGAATTTTTAATCCCCGGTCTTTGATGGCGTTGATGCCCCCGATTGCGGAAAAGTCGTCGGCGTAAACAATACAGGTCGGCGGCTCCTCCAGCTCCAGCAGACGGTTCGTGAGCACCCCCGCAATATGAGAGTCTCTGTATTTCCCCCGGCAGACGTATGCTTCCCTTATCGGTATCCCCTGCTGCTCCAGAAACCGGTAGTATGTTGACAGCCTGTTCGTCGTTACCAGCGATTCTTCTCCGTATATATAGGCAATCCTGCGGTGCCCCCGTCCGCAAATATAGTCCAGAAGCGCTTCCATGCCGCCGATATTGTCCGACATAACCGCAATCCTGCCGTTACAGACATAATCGACTGTAACGACGGCAAGACTGCTCTGCAGCAGCTCCGCCACCTCCGGATCCTCGTAATCCGCAACGGCTATCATCACGCCGTCCATCCGGCGGTAAAGGCTGTGCTCCAGATACGACATCCTGTCCCTGCGAAGCTTGGAATTGCTCAAAAACGTAATGTCATAGCCGCAATTCTCCGCCTCATTCTTAAAATGCTCCAGCACCTGTGAAAAGTAATCATGCGCAAATCCGCTCCCCGAGGCATCCTTGTACAGCACGCCAAGGTTGTAGCTTTTATTTGTTTTGAGCGCCCGTGCCGATAAATTGGGGAGATAGCCCAGCTCCTTGGCCGTGCGCTTTACCAGGGCCTTCGTCTCCCCGCCGATGTCGCTGTGATTGTTCAATGCCTTGCTGACTGTGGCGACCGACACGCCGCATGCAGCGGCAATATCCTTCATGGAAACCATGCGTATTATCCCCCCGCCTCTTCTTAAACGTTTTCGCCCCTTATTATATATTATTTTGCATAGTATTTCAATGTTTTGCACCAATCTTATATATACTTTTCACAATGCAGGCTCTTTTTACACAGCCTGCTCTGCTTTTTCTTTATCCGGACGACTCTGGAAAATACTTTATCGTTATTTTGCTTATCTCTAATTATTACCTTGATTTTATGCTTCTTTTTCTGTATAATTCGTTACATAACGTTTACTTAAACGTTTTCTTAACCGCAAATCATTTTACTCTCTAAACACAGAGAAGAAAGGAACGCATTTATGAAATTTGGTTATTTTGACGACGCGAACCGCGAATATGTGATTACCACGCCGAAGACTCCGCTGCCGTGGATCAATTATCTGGGCTGCAAGGAATTCTTTTCCCTTATATCCAACACCTGCGGCGGCTATACTTTTTATAAGGACGCAAAGCTGCTGCGCCTGACACGTTACCGCTACAATGATGTGCCCTATGACACCAACGGCAAATATTTCTACATAAAGGACGGCGATACCGTCTGGAATCCCGGCTGGCAGCCGACAAAGACGGCATTGGATTCCTATGAATGCCGCCACGGTATCGGCTACAGCCGTTTTACCGCTTCCAAGGACAATATACAGGCCTCCGTCCTTACCTTTGTACCCATGAACGACAACTGTGAGCTTTCGCGGCTTACCGTCAAAAATACCGGCAATGCGCCGAAAACCATCTCTGTCTTTTCTTATGTGGAATGGTGCCTTTGGAACGCCGACGACGATTCCCGCAATTTCCAGCGGAATCTGAGCACCGGTGAGGTCGAGGTTGTCGGCTCCGCCATCTACCACAAGACGGAATACCGCGAGCGCAGGAATCATTACGCGGTTTATACCGTAAATACTGCCGTAGACGCCTTTGACACGATTCGCGAAAGCTTTATCGGCACTTATAACGGCGCGGACAGGCCCCAGGCCGTTCTTGCCGGCAAATGCACCAACTCCATGGCAAGCGGCTGGTCTCCCATCGCGGCGCACCAGATCAACGTCACGCTTGCGCCGGGCGAGGAAAAGTCCTACGTCTTCCTGCTGGGCTATATTGAAAATCCGGCGGCGGACAAATTCGAAGCCCCCAACGTAATCAATAAAAAACCCGCCGAAGCAATGATCGCCAGATACAGCTCCGACGACGCCGTCGACGCCGCCTTTACCGAGCTGAACCAGTATTGGAGCGCGCTGCTTAGCCGTTACACCATTTCCTCCGCCAACGAAAAGGTCAACCGCATGGTAAACATCTGGAACCAGTACCAGTGCATGGTTACCTTCAACATGAGCCGCTCCGCTTCTTATTATGAATCCGGTATCGGCCGCGGTATGGGCTTCCGTGACTCCTGCCAGGATCTGCTTGGCTTCGTGCATCTCATCCCGGACAGAGCCAGGGAGCGTATCATCGACATTGCCTCTACCCAGTTCCAGGACGGCAGCGCCTATCATCAGTACCAGCCGCTCACCAAAAAGGGCAACTCCGACATCGGAAGCGGCTTCAATGACGACCCGCTGTGGCTGATAGCCGGAACCAGCGCATATATCCGCGAGACCGGCGACCTTGGTATCCTGAAGGAAATGGTGCCTTATGACAACGATATGAGCGTTGCGACTACACTGATGGAGCATCTGAAGCGCTCCTTCGACTATATCGTTACACATAAGGGGCCGCATCGCCTGCCACTGATCGGACGCGCGGACTGGAACGACTGCCTGAATCTCAACTGCTTCTCCGAACAGCCCGGCGAATCCTTCCAGACCTTCGGTCCGAGCGAAGGCCCTGTCGCGGAGTCCGTATTTATCGCAGGCATGTTTGTCAAATACGGCGAGGAATACGCGCAGCTTGCCGAGCTGCTTGGCGATACGGCGGAGGCGGAGCGCGCAAGGAGCGAGGTTGCCGTAATGTACGACGCAGTGCTAAAGGACGGCTGGGACGGCGAATGGTTTGTCCGCGCATATGACGCCTACAGCCACAAGGTAGGCTCAAAGGAATGCGAGGAAGGGCAGATTTACATTGAGCCGCAGGGCTTCTGCGCGCTTGCCGGCATCGGCGTAAAGGAAGGGCTTGCGCAGAAGGCGCTTGATTCGGTAAAGGAACGGCTGGATACCCCGTATGGCGTGATGATTCTGCAGCCCGCCTATACAAAATACCATGTCGAGCTTGGCGAGATTTCCTCTTACCCGCCCGGATACAAAGAGAACGCAGGTATTTTCTGCCACAACAACCCGTGGGTGTCCATCGCGGAAACCGTTATCGGCCGCGGCGACAGAGCCTTCGAGATTTACCGGAAAACCTGCCCCGCTTATGTGGAGGATATCAGCGAAATCCACAGGACCGAGCCGTATGTATATTCACAGATGGTCGCGGGACGCGACGCCAAGTATCACGGCGAGGCAAAAAACAGCTGGCTGACAGGGACCGCGGCATGGACGTTTATCAACATCTCCCAGTATATTCTGGGCGTATACCCCACGCACACGGGACTCCGCATAGACCCCTGCATCCCTGCGGACTTTGGCGATTTTGAGATTACCAGAAGCTTCCGCGGCGCGGTATATCATATCCATGTCAAGAATCCTTCCGGGGTTCAGAAGGGCGTTGCATCCATGACCGTAGACGGCGCGCCCGTAAGCGGGTGTATCATTCCGTTTGCGGAGGGCAGACAGGAAGTTACGGTAGAGGTTGTAATGGGAAAATAAAAACGCAGACCCTGCGGTGTGCGTTTAACGAATTGGCGGCAGGCCTGCCGCCAATCCGTTCTTAACAGGCACTGTATGCCGTCGCAATTTCCCGCAAAAAAGCAGTTGCACCCCATCCCTTCTTTTGCTACAATAATGGATAGATTATGCGAAAGGAGCGGATTCTCTTATGAAAATAAAACAATTCCATAAAACCATCTGCTTCCTGCTCATAACCGCGTTATTATTTTTAGGCATGTATTCAAATGACGCGCAGACGGCTTCTTCCTCTGCGCATGCTTCTGATACTGCCGTCTCTTCACTGCGGGCCTGCGACAGCAGTGCGCTTGCGCAGTATATCTTCAACGAGGAGGGCCTGACCCAGCATAGCTGCGTCGCGCTGCTTCGCGCCTCCGTCAGACGCACTGCGGACAAGGCCGGACGAAGCCCCCTTCCCGTACTGTCTTATGTGGAACAGCTTCCACAGTCAAATCCTTTTATCTGTGTTGCCTCCGGGAATGAACCCTGTCAGGCAGTCCACAGCAGCACAATTATCATCGGCTATATCCACCTCAAGGATGGGAAAAAAGCATAACATGTACATGTGTTATTTAATTCTGCCGCCTGATAAGCGGTTTCTTTTCGTATGCACTGGAGGTATGCATTATGCTTGAAAATATCATCTTTATCCTGCTGACGGCCGTTATGGCGGCTGCCGGCGTGTGCGTCTGGCGGCTTGAGTTTCGCGGGCCGAAAGCAGGCGGGAAAGAACACTTGGATGAAAAGAGAAACAAGTGAAGGATAACGCCTTTGCTTGCAAATTGTGGTCAAATGGAGGTCAACTATGAATATTGGATTACTTTTATTAATTATCTTCGGGGGCAGCGTCGGCATTCTGTCGACCATCTATATCCTGATATCGCTTTTCGGTACAATTATTTATAAAATATTTCGCAAAATAAAATATCATGCGTCTCTGTACGATTAATTACTTATGGAAAGGAATTTACCATGATTTTTATGCAGCTACTGTTATTGGCCGTCGGTTTCCTCATGCTTGTCAGGGGCGCTGACTGGTTTGTGGATGGAACTGCGGGAATCGCAGGGAAATTCGGCATTCCGCAGCTTGTTATCGGCCTGACGATCGTCGCCATGGGAACCAGCGCTCCCGAGGCGGCGGTCAGCATTACGGCAGCCTTACAGGATAACGCCGGCATCACCATCGGAAATGTTGTCGGCAGCAATATCCTGAACATCCTGATTATTTTAGGAATTACATCTGTTATAATAACACTATCCATACAATCCTCAACCATTCGATACGAGATACCCTTTATGATCGGTATCACTGTGGTTCTTTTGCTGATGGGATTCACCGATTCCTGTGTCACACATATGGAGGGAATCGCACTCTGGGGCTTGTTCCTTCTGTATCTGCTATACCTGTTCAGGCTTTCCAGGGACCGGGCCCCGCAGGAGAACACAGAAGTCAGAAGCGTTCCCCGTCTGCTGGCCTGTGCGGCCGTCGGCGGTGGAATGATTGTCGCGGGGAGTCATATCACCGTTGACAGCGCTACGGCAATTGCGAGAATTGTCGGCCTGAGCGAGCGCTTTATCGGGCTGACGATTGTCGCGCTCGGCACCTCCCTGCCCGAGCTTGTCACCTCTGTCACGGCTGCCCGGAAGGGGAATGCCGATATTGCGGTGGGCAATATCGTCGGCAGTAATATTTTTAATATTCTGTTTGTCATTGGCACTACCGCATTTATTACACCTGTTATATTTGAACCTAAGTTTCTGATTGACACTGTAATCGCTGTTTTTACCGGCGTATTTCTCTGGATAAGCGTCTGCCGCACAAAACGCCTGACACGTCCGTGGGGGCTTGCCATGCTTTTCGGCTATGGCGCGTATTTTGCCTGGCTGCTGTAATAACGGTTCCGGCGGGCATAAAGGGGGCTGCCATTTCCCGGCAGCCCTCCTATAGCCAGTCGTTCCAGAACTTCTCAGCCCTTTGGGCGATTTCTTCTACGCTGACAATCTCATATCGGCTCCACTCCCGCGGAAACATGCGCCTGTACGAATAGTCCAGAAACCGCTCGTCCAGCAGCGCGACCACGCCCACGTCCTCCGCTGTCCGGATAACGCGTCCCGCCGACTGCAGCACCTTATTCATTCCCGGAAACCGGTACGCATAGTCAAAGCCGTTTTCCCCCTGCTCGTCAAAATGCGCTTTTAAAAGCTCCCGCTCGCAGCACACCTGCGGAATACCGGTGCCTACGATCAGCACGCCGATTAAGCTGTCGTGCTTCAAGTCAATCCCCTCCGAGAAAATGCCGCCCATCACGCAGAAGCCAATCAGAATCCGATCCTCCTCCTGTTCAAGCTCAAAGTCGATTCTGCCCGCAACATCACACGCCTCATTACCCTGAAAGCGCAGGAGAAACGCCTCCCGCTGCTCCTCGCTCATCCGCTCCTCCTGAATCACGCATTCCATAACAGCCTCGTCAAAATATTCGGCCATAAAGCAGGCATGCACCTGCTCCAAAAACTGATGAGACGGCAGAAACACCATATAATTTCCGTAACGCTCCCTTACCATGCCATTGATATAACGGGCAATGCGCCTGTATTCCTCCGCGCCGCGCCTGGTATATTTGCTGGTCACATCCTTCGCGATAAAAAGCGCCTTCTTTTCCTCCTCAAATGCGGATCTCGCATATACCTCATAATCCTGCGCTTCACCCCCCAGAAGCTTTTTGTAATACTGTATCGGCAAAAGCGTCGCGGAAAACAGAATCGCACTGCGCCCGTGCGCCATACACTGGCGCAGATTGCGCGCCGGATTGACACAAAGCAGCTTCAGCATAAAATCCCCGTCGTCCATCAGCTGGCTGTACGCCGTATAGCTGTCATCCATAAGCTCATACATATTGAGGAAATGAGCCGCCGCAAAATAGAGCTCCAGCACCTCGTCTCTGTCGGGAAAGCTCTCATGGTCGTCCAAAAACTCATCCAGCGCGCCGTACAGACGGTTCAGGGCCGACACAAAGCCGTCGATGGCATGCTCCTGACGGTATCCGTCGCACAAACGCTTCATACCAAGCAGCTCCCGGTTGCATTTTTCCAAAAGCCCCGTTACCTTTGTTTTGTAATCCTTCAGCAGCTTTTTGACCTTTAAAAAGGAATTTTTAAACAAAGGCGCGCTGTACATCTCCCGCCCGCGCTCAAGCAGGTTGTGCGCCTCGTCAATCAGGAAAATATAATCCCTGCACGGCATCCCTTCCGAAAAAAAGCGCTTCAAATATACGCGCGGGTCAAATACATAATTGTAATCGCAGATGACGGCGTCGGCAAAAAGGCTCATATCCAGACTCATTTCAAAGGGGCAGACCTGATGCCTCTGCGCATACTCGGATACCTTTTCCCGCGTAAAGTGCTCCTCGTGCACCAGCAGATCGTACATGGCGTCGTTGATACGGTCATAATGCCCTTTCGCGTAAGGGCATACATCCGGATTGCACTCCGCCTCCTGCCCCGCGGACTTCAGGAAACAGATTTTATCCTTCGCTGTAATAACAATTGTTTTTATACGGAGGCCCTCCTGCTGCAGCAGGGAGAAGCATTCCTGCGCGACCGTCCGCGTGATGGTCTTCGCCGTCAGGTAAAATATCTTCTCCGCCAGCCCCTCCCCCATCGCCTTCACCGCCGGAAATACGGTGGATATCGTCTTTCCCACACCCGTCGGCGCCTCCAGGAACAGCCTTCTGCGGTGATAGATGGTCCTATAGACATTCGAGACCAGCTCCTTCTGCCCGTCCCTGTACGGAAACGGAAATCCGAGCTGCCGGATGGAAGCTGTGCGCGTCTCATGCCACTGAAACTGGAAATCCGCCCATTTGCGGTACTCCCGCATCAGCGCCTCAAACCATTGTGCAAGCTCTTCAAGAGTATAGTCCTCATGGAAGTACTTGAGCTCCTCCGTCTCCATATGACAATAGGTGATTCGCACGCCGATATCGGACAGCCCGCACCTCCTGGCATATATATACGCATAGCATTTTGCCTGCGCAAGGTGGACGCCTGCAGGCTCATGCAGACGCGCAAGCTCTCTGTAGGTACCTTTAATCTCATCGACAACCACCTTTTGATCCGGCGCCGCCGGAAGCGTCTGCCCGCTCCTTTCGCCGTCCGCAGGCAGGCCCTGATGCCGTTCCCAGTCATAATCAATAATGCCGTCCGCTCTTCCTTCTATAATAATGTCATAGCCCGAAGCGTTCCATACCTGTTTCAGCCCGACCTCGGCATGATATTCGCTGCCCATGCGCCGCTGTATCATCCTGTGGATACGTCCGCCCTCCTGCATGGCGTTCTCAGCGCTGCCGGATCTTCGATTGTCTATATTTCCCTCACGCAGTATGAATTCTACAAGCTGCCTGACCGATACGCGTATTTCCATTTTTGCTCCCATTCCCGGGCATCTGCGGCTCCTGCCTTTAAATGCCCCTCCCTCTGTGTTGCGGTAGAACCGTATTCCATTTGTAAGCAGCACATTTTACCCGCTTATAATACAGTGTATCACAAAATAATAAAAGCGTATATCTTCGCACAATTTATATTTCGTTCCGGCCTCAAATGTCGTTCAAAGCACAACCGGAAAAACTACATATACAAGTCTGATACGCGCTGTTTCGCGCAGTTGACGGCCCCCTCGAATCCCCTTTAAAAAAACTTCAAATATTTTGATTTTCCCCCTTTACTATTCCTACGTTTTGGTCTATATTTAGAGGACTGACGTACAAAAAAGAAAAGGAGGTATGTTTATGACTGCCATGAAATGGTTCTACTCTTTTCTGAAAAAGCATAACCGGCGTATGGCTTTTGGCCTCTTGATGGTTACCGTAATCTCGGTGCTGGCCATCGTAAAGCCCATCGTGTCCGGCTCTATCGTCGATGACGTTATCATCGCCGGCCGGTATGAGCTGCTGCCAGGGCTGATCGCACTGCTCATCCTGATTACCATCCTCCGGGGACTGCTGCGCTACTGGTCGCAGGTGATATTCGAATCCAGCTCGCAGAATGTCCTTTATTCCATGCGCGACACGGTATACCGGAAGCTCCTGCAGGAGGACTTTGACTTCTACAACAAGAAGCGCACCGGTGATCTGCTCAGCCGCCAGACCGGGGACATGGACGCCATACGCCATTTTATCGCGTTTGTCATCTATCAGGTTTATGAAATGATATTCCTGTTTTTCTTTGCGCTGATTATGATCTTCACAGTAAAGTGGACGCTTGCGCTGTGCATGTGCGCGGTGCTTCCGTTTACCCTGCTTGTCACCTTAAGCCAGCGCAAAAACGGACGCCCCCTTTTCCAGAAGATTCGGGAGCAGTTCTCCTCCCTGAACACCTTTGTACAGGAAAATATCAGCGGCAACCGCGTCGTCAAGGCCTTCTCCAAGGAGGACTATGAAATCAGCAAATTTAATAAAGAAAACGACGGTTATCGGGATGCTGAGCTTGCCGCGGCGGAAATCTGGACGAAATACGTTCCCCTGTTCGAATTTCTCTCCAATATGCTCACGATCATCCTGATGCTTGTGGGCAGTATCATGGTTATTCATGGTGATATGACGCTCGGGAACTATGTAACCATCAACGGTTATCTGTGGATGCTGACCAATCCCCTGCGCCAAATCGGCTGGCGCATCAACGACATCCAGCGCTTTACTACCTCCGTCGAGAAGATCTACGCGACCTACAGCGAGGAGCCGAAGGTAAAGCGCCCCGAACAGGCGATTCCCTGTGAGCGGCTGCGGGGAGACGTCACCTTCCGCAACGTCTCCTACAGCGCGGATGACGAGGATATTATACATAATGTAAGCTTCTCCGTAAAGAGCGGTCAGACTGTCGGTATCCTCGGCTCCACCGGCTCCGGCAAGTCAACGATTATGAACCTGCTGTGCCGTTTTTACGATGTAACGGACGGAGAGGTTCTCGTGGACGGCAGAAATGTCCGGGATTTGGATCTGTACAATCTGCGCCAGAACATCGGCATGGCGATGCAGGATGTCTTTCTGTTCTCCGACACAGTCGAGGGCAATATTGCCTACAGCAAGCCCGACTGTCCGTTTGAGGAAGTACAGAATGCCGCTGTAATGGCGGACGCGGACAGCTTCATCCGGGAGATGCCGGACGGCTACGATACGATTGTCGGAGAACGCGGCGTCGGGCTTTCCGGCGGCCAGAAGCAGCGCATTTCCCTTGCGCGCGCGCTGTTGAAGGATCCTTCGATTCTGATTTTGGACGATACAACCTCCGCCGTAGACATGGAGACAGAGAGCTATATCCAGCAGCAGCTGGGCGCCATCGGCCACAAGTGCACGATCTTCGTCGTGGCCTACCGGATTTCTTCTATTAAAGATTCCGATTTGATTCTGGTGCTGAATGAGGGCCGTATCGTGGAACAGGGAACACACGACGAGCTGTTGGCGCGTAACGGCTATTACGCAACGGTTTTCCGCCATCAATACGGAGACTTCGAGAAATATGTCGATGAACTGAAGGCCGCCGAGAGACAAGGAGGTGGAATGCATGGCACGAAATAAATACGATATTGATGAGGTTATGGAGGACAAATTTGACTTAAGCCAGATTAAACGGCTCTTCCAGTATGTAAAGCCCTACCGCGGACAGCTGGCGCTCGCGCTGTTTCTGATGCTGTCCTCCTCCGCGCTTACCATGCTTTTTCCGATTTTTATCAGCGAAATCATGGATAAATACATTCCTGCCGGAAATATACGCGCGATTGTGGTGATTACCCTGCTGTCGCTGGCCATCGTCTTATACGCCTGCGTCTGCATCCGGTTCAAGATTCGCATTACCAGCCGTATCGGCCAGGCAACCGTACACCAGCTGCGGTCGGATATTTTCTGCCATCTGCAGGAGCTGCCGTTTTCCTATTATGACGAACGGCCCCACGGCAAGATACAGGTGCGCGTTGTCAACTATGTAAACAGCTTAAGCGACCTGCTCTCCAACGGTATCATCAACACGATTACCGATATGTGCAATCTGATATTTATCGTGGCGTTTATGCTGATGCTCCATGTGCGGCTCACGCTCATCTGTCTGTGCGGCCTGCCGGTCCTGATCGCCGTCATTATCTTTGTCAAAAAGCGTCAGCGGCGCGCATGGCAGATTCAGAGCAACAAGCAGTCCAACCTGACTGCGTACATCGCGGAAAGCATCAATGGCATACGGGTAACGCAGTCGTTTGTCCGCGAGCAGGAAAACACCTCCATCTTTAACCGTCTCAGCGACAGCTACCGTGGCGCGTGGATGCGTGCCGTCAAGTACAACTTCATCATGTGGCCCTGCATCGACTCGATTTCGACGGTAACCACCGCCTTCATCTATGTGATTGGCATCGGATGGATTTCGGGCGAGATTTACGGCGTTACCATCGGTATCCTGATAGCCTTTACCTCCTATATTTCAAGGTTCTGGGAGCCGATTAACACGCTCGCGTCCTTCTACAATTCGCTGCTTACGGCGATTGCCTATCTGGAGCGCATATTCGAGACCATCGACGAGCCGGTCAATGTCAAGGACGCGCCCGACGCCATAGAAATGCCGCCAATTGCCGGAAAGGTCGAGTTTCGGGACGTCTGCTTCAGCTACGAGGACGGCATACAGATATTGAATAAGGTAAACTTTACCGCCAATCCGGGAGACACCTACGCAATCGTGGGACCTACCGGCGCAGGCAAATCGACCATCGTAAACCTGATCTGCCGCTTCTACAATGTGGACTCCGGTACAATCCTGATTGACGGAACGGACATCTCCGGGACGACGCTCAAGTCCCTGCGCAGGCAGATGGGCATAATGATGCAGGACAGCTTTATCTTCTCCGGCACCATTATGGATAACATACGTTATGGAAATCTGGACGCCACCGAAGAGGAAGTCATCGCCGCCGCCAAAACGGTCTGCGCCCATGACTTTATTATGGAAATGGAAAACGGCTACCAGACGCAGGTAAATGAGCGCGGAAGCCGCCTGTCCGCCGGACAGCGCCAGCTGATCAGCTTTGCGCGGGCGCTGCTTGAAAATCCCGCCATCCTGATACTGGATGAGGCGACCTCCAGCATTGACACGGAAACGGAAATCCTTCTGCAAAAGGGCCTGAACCGGCTGCTGGAGGGCCGTACCTCCTTTATTATCGCGCACCGGCTTTCTACCATTAAGAACGCCAGCTGCATTATGTATGTGGATAAGGGCAATATCCTCGAAAGCGGCACGCACGACGAGCTGCTCGCGCTCAAGGGCGAATATTACAACCTGTTTATGTCGCAGTATGATTTCCTGAAGAAATAAAATCAAGCGTCGGCACGTGCAATTACAAAAAAGGGCTGTGAAAAACACAGTCCCCTTTTTCAATGATTTACGCTGCCGCCGCTTCCGAAAGCGTTTCTTTTATTGTTTCCGCAGCGCCTTCCTTGCGACAATCGCAAACGTCAGCGCATGGACAAGCAGCGTGATTGTCCATGTAATGGGGTAGGAGACATACACGGTTGTGAGCGTATGATACTGCGGGATTTTGAAGACCGTCGCAATCCACACAAGCCGCAGGCCGCAGGCGCCAATCAGCGATACAATCATCGGAATCACCGCATAACCGATACCGCGCAGCGCGCCTACCAGCACGTCCATCACTCCGCAGAGCGCATACAGGGTGCAGATAATCCTTAACCGCATCATCCCTGCCGCAATGACCTCGCTGCTGGGCGAATAGATTCCCAGCAGCGTATCTCCCAGAAATACCGCAAGATTGCCAAGTATCAGCCCCGTTGCAATCACGCAGAGCTCTCCCGCAAGCAGGATCCGGTAGATTCGCTTATATTCCTTCGCCCCGTAATTCTGGCTGGTAAAGGAAATCGTAGCCTGATAAAAGGCGTTCATCGCCATATAGACAAAGCCTTCGATGTTGGCCGCCGCCGAGTTGCCCGCAACGGCAATCGCACCAAAGGAATTGACCGCGGACTGAATCACAACATTGGAGAGCGAAAAGACCATTCCCTGAAATCCCGCCGGAAGCCCCACTCGAAGTATCTTCGCGAATTTTTCCCGGTTAATCGCCAGCGCCCTCAAATCCAGATGGATGCCGCCCTTCTCCCGTATCAGGCACCGCACTACCAGAACGGCGGAAACTGTCTGCGAAATCGCCGTTGCCGCCGCAACTCCTGCGACGCCCCACCGGCAGACAATCACGAAGAACAGATTGAGCAGCACATTGACGACGCCCGCCTCAATCAGATAATAAAGCGGACGCTTGGTATCCCCGACTGCACGCAGAATCGCGCTGCCAAAATTATAGACCATTGTCGAGGTCATTCCGAGAAAATAAATCCGCAGATAGAGTACCGCAAGCTCCAGCACCTCTTCGGGCGCCTGCATCAGCTCCAGCAATACCCGCGCGCCCGCAATCCCGATAACCGTCAAAATCACGCCGCTGAAAACGCTCAACAGCATTGAGGTATGTACGGTCTCTTTCAGGTCGCTGTCCTTTTTCGCCCCGTAATACTGTGCGACAAGCACATTCGTGCCGATGGACATGCCGATAAAGAGATTCGTAATCAGATTAATCAGCGAGCCGTTGGAACCGACCGCGGCCAGCGCATTATCCCCCGCAAACCGCCCGACTACGACGATGTCCGCCGCGTTAAACAGCAGCTGCAGAATGCCCGAAAACATCAGCGGTATCGCAAACACCAGCATTTTGTGAAACACCGGGCCGCTGCACATATCGATTTCGTACTTTTTCATCCCTGCCTCCATTCACCTCCGAAGCCCCTTCGGATAATGGTTCTTCATTATCTGTCCCGCAAGCTTTCCCCAGCCGATGCCATATCCCTGATAGGTCATCAGATGCCACCCCTTTTCGCCGGACGCGGCCAGCGTCTGTCCGCCCAGATATGCCTGCGCCTGTGTATCCGTACCGTCATAAAGCTCCATGCATTGCCTCACTTCATGCGCGGCCAGCGCAAGCGCGAGCGCGTGAGACGGCTCAAAGCGGTTCTTCTTGAACGTCCCCAGATGCAGCCCGGGACGGAGCACCCTTAAGCCTGTCACCGAGGGCATGTCCTGCGGCATCCGGTAAAGCTGGTCGCCAAAGCGGAGAAGGCTGTCTTCCCGCCCCGCAAGTAAATCTATGCAAAGCGTCTCCTCCTGAAACTGCGCAAATTCCTTCGCGTCCTTTAAGCGCATTCCCTTTTGCTCCCCGCCGGGAAAGGGTCTGCGAAACCCTTCCGGTATACTGCCGTCCTTGCGCAGCACCGCAAGATAATGCCCTTCTCCCGCCGCCAGATGCGGAAACAGCCGTACGGTACGGCTTAACGCAGGCAAATCCACCTCTGTCTGCGCCGCATCCGCGCCGTAATACGCCCATTCGGGCACGCCCGCCGTCATTCCGTCGTACAGCGCCGCATCCGCAAGCCCGTATGCCGGATGACGCTGCAGAAACCGGGCGACGCTCCCCTCATTCTCGTCAGGCGCAAACGTACACGTCGAATATACCAGCCTTCCGCCCGCCCGCAGCATCACGTCGGCACAATCCAGGATTTCGTCCTGCCTTTCTGCGCAGAGCCTTACATTTGCAAGGCTCCACTCCGCCGTCGCATCGGGATTCCTGCGAAACATTCCTTCGCCGGAGCAGGGCGCATCCACCAGAATACAGTCAAAATATTCCCCGAACAGCTCCGCCAGATGCTGTGGGGATTCATTGGTTACCAGCGCATTTTGAATGCCCATGCGCTCGACATTTTCCGACAATATTTTTGCTCTTGCAGGATGTATTTCATTACAGACAAGAAGTCCTTCATTTTTCATGTCCGCTGCAAGCTGCGCAGTCTTCCCGCCGGGCGCCGCGCAAAGATCCAACACCCGCTCCCCCGGCTTTACTCCAAGATACCCCGCGGGCGCCATCGCGCTCGGCTCCTGTATATAGTATACCCCTGCCTCATGCATCGGGTGCCTGCCGGGCCGCTGCGCCCCGTCATAATAAAATCCGTCCCGCGCCCACAAAACCTCCTGTAGTCCCGTAAAAAGCGCTTTCTGCAAAAACGCCTCCCGCGTCCCCTTAAGCGTATTTACCCGCAGCGCGGTACGGCCTTCCTCTTCATAGCTGCGTCGGAAAGCAGGATACGCTTCCCCGAGCATATCCTGCATTCTTGTCTCAAACTCTTTTGGCAGTGTTATCATTTTACAAAACCAGTCCCTTATCTTCGTCACAGCCCATCAGGATATTCAGGCACTGTACCGCGGCGCCGGACGCGCCCTTTCCCAGATTGTCAAACCGTGTGCTTACCAGAAGCCGTTCCTCGTTCCCCGTGACATAAATCTCAATACCGTCCCAGCCGGAGCAGGCATTTCCCGCAAGAAATCCGTTGTAACCGGCCTCTGCGCCAAACGGCATCACCCTGACGAACCTCTCGCCCGCATAGTATTCACTGAAAAATGCATGAAGCCCCTCGGGCGTCGGCGCACCGGTAAGCATGTCCGCATAAAACGGCGTCGTCAAAAGCATTCCGCTGTAATAATCGCATATAATGGGAGAAAACAGCGGCGTTCTTTGCAGTCCCGTGATCTTCTGCATCTCCTTTAAATGCTTGTGGTTCTGCGCAAGCGCGTACTCGCGCGGCGCATCCAGCTCCTTGTCCCGCTCTGCTGCCTCATAGACCGCGATGGTCTTCTTTCCCGCGCCGCTGTAGCCCGACATGGCAAACGCGGATACAGGGTAATCCGAAGGCAGAATGCCGCCGGCGATCATCGGATAAACGATTGTGATAAATCCGGTTGCATAGCACCCGGGCACCGCAATCCTTTTGCTTTCGCGGATGGCAGCCCGATGCGCCTTTGACAGCTCCGGATACCCGTACGCCCAGCCCGGCTCTGTTCTGTGCGCCGTCGAAGTGTCGATAATAACGACATTCTCGTTCTCGACCATGGCTGCCGCCTCTCTGGCCGCCGCGTCCGGCAGGCACAAAAAGGTAATATCCGATTCGTTGATATATTTTCTGATCTCCGCCGGATCCTTGCGCAGCTGCGTCGGTATCCGCAACAGCTCAATATCATCCCGTCCCTCAAAGCGCTCGAAAATCCGGAGCCCCGTTGTTCCCTCACTGCCGTCAATAAATATCTTTTTCATCCTGTTTCTCCTCGTTTTGTATGTATAACAATCGTTATGTTATTCTGCAGGTACTCTCGCCTGACAAAAGCCTATACGCCCCTGTCAATTGAGGGTACCTTAATCATATGACGAACCTGCCGGAAAGTCAAACGCTAAATCTGTGACATTCCGCCGACCAGTATGTACCTGTTATCCTCATAGATTTTGGGAAATTGGCTCATATCCAGCGGATTCTCCCCCAGGCCCACTTCAATCGTATAACCGGGACGGTTGTAATCCTGAATAAACCAGTCCTTATACCCCGCATACCCGGACGCCGCAGGCGTCTGCTCGACGGCATAGCCGCTGACCTGCCCGAAATATTCCGCTATCCTGCGGGAATCAGCCGGTTCATAGTCCAAGTACTTCCAATAAATGACTTCTCCCTGTGTGTGATAAGCAAGAATCAGCCTGAAGTCATGGCTGCGGGTAAATTGATACATATTAACGCTTTCCGGCGCCGTAAGCGGCGCCTCCCCGACATAATCGCGCGGCGCCGGCGAGACATATCCCTGTGCGAACTTGATTTCTCTTGCCTGCTCCCAGCCCGCCGGGAACTGAAGATTCAAATCAATGCCGTTGATATTGGCCTTCCAGCCGTTCGGGTACGGTATCGAGGGGTAATCCGCAGCAATCGCCGCCGTGCGCATCCGGTAGGTGTCATTTTGAATCGCTCCGTTGACCAGATCCACGCCGTCCGGATTGACCATCGGTATCACAAACAGCGTATATTCCTCGAAAAGCAGCCGGGCGTCCTCCCCGTAAATTGCCGCTTCCGCCGCATAAGCGGCCGCGTATTCCTCCGCGAATTTGAGCAGGACCGGCGTTGTAATCCACTCGTTTGCGTGAAACGCCGCGCTATAGCACACCTGCTTCGTTCCCGTTCCAATCTGAATATAGCATATCTCCCGCTCCATAACGCTCTGCCCGATGCAGCCTGTCACCAGAAACGGGTACCGGACCGCCATTCCTTCCAGGATGAACGCATTCAGCACCGACGTATAGGGCACCTCCTCGGAAACAAGCGGAAAAGAAAAAGGAACGTATATTCTCGTCCCTGTCTGCAAATTAAGAGGATCCATGTCCGGATTCGCCATAGAAACAGCCGACTCTGTAGTACGGTACTGCGCCGCAATGCGCGCAATCGTATCCCCCTGGGTTATGATATGGGTCGTATAGCCCTTTAAATACGGTATCAGCTTTGTCCACAGCGCCACGTCCACATAGCAGCCCACGCTCTCCCCGGAAAACTGCCGCACCGCCTCACAGGTTCTCTGACCGAACCGTCCGTCAATCGCCACCGGATACCCGGCCCGGTTCAGCGCAAGCTGCAGATACCGGACAAATACCCCCATATCACCAATATATATATTTCTCATCTGCCCACCAGCTCTTATATATCTTTATACTATATGCGGGCGGGCGCGGAATGATACCGTCTATTCCTTTCCGCTCCAGCAGTACGTGCAGAGCTTACATTTGTCAATTCCAACGGAATCGAGCATATCGTCAAGGCGGTTAAAGCGCAGGGTCGTAAAATTCAGCTCCCTGCGAATCTCCTCCACCATCCGTTCGTATCTGGGAGACTCCGAATCCGCGTATTCCTGCAGCACCTCCTCCGTGACATTGCCGTTCTCCAGCCGGTCAATGACACGCCGCGTAATCAGATCCATCTCCGAAGAGGAGCGCGAAAAATTAAGATACTTGCATCCGTACAGGAGCGGCGGACATGCGGGCCGGATGTGTACCTCCTTCGCGCCGCTCTGATAGAGAAACTCCGTGGTCTCGCGAAGCTGCGTGCCGCGCACAATCGAATCGTCGATCAACAGCAGGCTCTTGTCCCGAATCAGCTCCTCCACCGCAAGAAGCTTCATCTTTGCAATCAAATCCCGCTGGCTCTGCATGGTCGGCATAAACGAGCGCGGCCATGTCGGCGTATATTTAATAAACGGCCTTGAAAACGGAATGCCGGATTCATTGGCATATCCGATTGCATGCGCGATTCCCGAATCCGGAACCCCCGCTACAATATCCGGCTCCACATTGTCCCGCTGCGCCATGCGCTTACCGCATTCATAACGCATGTTCTCCACGCTTGCCCCTTCGTATGAGCTGGAGGGATACCCGTAATATACCCACAAAAAGGTGCATATCTTCATATCGCTGCCCGGATCTGCCAGCGTCCGGCAGCTCTCGTCCGTAATCAGCGCAATCTCCCCGGCGCCCAGCTCCTTGTAGGTCGTATACCCCAGGTTCTTGTATGCGAAATCCTCAAAAGAGACGCAGTACGCGTCCTGCTTTCTGCCGACCACCACCGGCGTACGCCCGTACTTATCCCTTGCCGCGTAAATCCCCTTCTGATTCATCAGCAGAAGGGACAGCGAGCCGTCCACGGATTCCAGCGCATACGCGATGCCCTCTATCAGATTTTCCTTCTGATTGATCAGCGCCGCGATAAGCTCCGTCGCATTGATATCCCCGCCGCTCATCTCCAGGAAATGAGAATGGCCGCTCCCAAAAAGCTGCTGTGTAAGCGCCTCCATATTGTTGATTTTGCTTACCGTAGTGATCGCATAAGTACCGTGATGCGAACGCACCATCAGCGGCTGCGGCTCGTAATCCGAGATACAGCCGATGCCAAGCCGTCCGGACATTTCCTGAATATCCTTGTCAAACTTTGTCCGAAAAGGCGCGTTCTCAATATTATGAATAGAGCGGTTAAAGCCGTCCTCCCCGTACACCGCCATGCCGCCGCGCCGGGTTCCCAGATGGGAATGATAATCAACACCGAAAAATAAGTCAAATACACAATCCTGTTTTGATGCTACGCCAAAAAATCCACCCATTGTTTGTCTCTCTCCTTGCCGCTGCGTTCTCAAAATTGATAGTCCAGTTTATTTTATCATAAAATCATCCGCCGTACAATCATTCTGCCGGGGCTGCATTACTGCCGTAAAATTCCAAAATCGTATTCATATAGGGAATCAGCACATCGTTTCCCGCAAACAGGATGTTGTGCTTGGTATCCGGAACAATAATCATCTGCACGTTCTCCGCCTCCGACGCAAAAGCATTCTGTCCGCCCGGGCCGACCGTCGTATCCATCTGCGCCTGAAACAAAAGGGTCGGCGTCGTATAGGAGGCCGCATTCCTCCGAATCTCATTTGTCGCGGCTACCGCCGCCTTCAGCCACCCAAAGCTGCCTCCGTTTGTCTGGTAGTATTCGTCCGACGCCTGCGCGTTATGCAGATAGGCATATCTTGCTTCACTGTTATAGGAGCTTTCCTCGTAATCGTAAATATCCTCATAGGCTCCGTTTCCCACAATATAGGCGTCCCCCATACCCAGCAGATTCGCGCCGCTTATCACCAGCTTCGCAAGATTATCCGGCAGTCCGTTAAAGATAATCTCCATCATCGGCGAGGACAGTACCGCGGCGTCAAACATCCCGCCGTCCTGCTCCAGCAGAAGGGCTGCAATCGCGCCCCCCATGGAATGCGCATAAATAAACACCTTTTCGCCCTCCGCAAGCGACGGCATAACTATCGTGTCAATAAAAATGGTGTAATCCCTGACGTATTCGTCAAAGGAATCGACCGTCACCTTCGACAGGTCGGCGACGGCCCGGTAGGAATAGCCGTGCCCGCGATGGTCCATAATACTCACCGAATAGCCGCTTTTCAGGAAATAATAGATAATCTCCTTAAATTTGTAGGAGGCATCCGTGTATCCGTGCGCAATTGCGATATGCGCCTTTGGATGCTCCGCCGTATACTGCTCCCAGTGAAGCGGCTGTCCGTCATAGCCCGCAAAAGAGCCTTCCGTCCTGCACGCCTCCAGATAAGGAATCACCACTGTTTCCATCTGCTGCGCAAAATCCTCCTCGGACAGATAAAAGGCCGTATTCTCCGTGCGGCTTAAATCCAGCTGTTTTGCGTTCTGCGGCGTTTTGACAGGCCTTTTGGGCCATAGCAGATATGCTGTAAATATCCCGATGATCAGCACCACAATCCCTATAATGCGTCCTGTTTTTTTCTTCAATGCTCTTCCTCCGTACTTTAAACAATTTATCATATAATTCAGGCGGTGACAACCCTTGCAATTATATTCCATATCCGCTAGACTAAGAGAGACGCAGGCTTCCACCCGGCTCATTGCCGCGGGAATCAGGCCTGTCCATGCGCATAAGCTCAGCAAGGCTGATCAGGCTCAGCAAGGCTGAGCCAATAAGGCAGCGCAGAAATGGAGAAAACCATGAAAAAGATTGCTTTGATCAACGATTTATCAGGCTTCGGAAAATGCTCCCTGACCGCCGCTATCCCGGTGATATCCGCACTCGGCGTACAGGCCTGTCCGCTGCCCACCGCCATTTTGTCCGCACAGACCGGTTTTTCGGACTACTACTGTGATGATTACACCGATCGGATGAATCTCATCACAGACGCATGGTTTCGGATGAACGTGTGCTTTGACGGCATTTATTCCGGTTATCTGGGAAACGCGGAGCAGGTACGCCATGTGCTCTATTTTCTTTCCCGCTTTCACACAGAAGGCACGCTCTATCTTGCGGATCCGGTTTTGGGCGACAACGGGCACCAGTTCCCCATTTTTACGCCAAAGCTGTTGGACAGTATGATAACGCTGACCCGCAAGGCCGATATTATTGTGCCGAATCTGACGGAGCTGTGCCTGCTTGCCGGTTTGGACTACAACGCGGTTGCCGCCTTTTCAAAGGATGCGGACTACACGTCGCGCATCTGCGACATTGCGCACCGCCTTCTGCAGCATGCGGAAACGAATCAGACGGTTATCGTCACCGGTATTCTCCGCCACACAAACGAAGCCGTCACAATCGGCAATCTTGCAGTCTCGGCAGATACACACTTTTATATCGAGACGCCGTATACCGGGAAAAGCTTTTCGGGAACGGGGGATTTGTTTGCCTCCGCCGTTATCGGATGCCTTGTAAAGGGGCAGACGGTTTCCGACGCCGTCCGTAAGGCGGTCGAGTTCCTTCAGCCTGCGATTCTCGACGCTTCCCGGGAGGATATTCCCCGTGACCACGGCGTTCATTTTGAGAAATACCTCGGACGCCTGATTCCCGTCTGAGGAGGCGTTCCGCTATCGCTGCCCTATGCGGGAAACGATGCCTTTATCAGCCGCTCATATGCCTCGTCCGTAATCGGCAGCACGCCGCCATGGCGCTTCTTTGCCGCGCCAAAGTCATATTCAGACGCGTCCAGTACGGTAATGGCGCCTGTCTCCCAATCCGTGACGCGCATCGGCAGGTATCCCTTTCCCTCGGCAAACCGGTCCGCAATCAGGCACCAGTCCTTTCCGCCGGGAAGCGGGTAGCACTCCGGCCCCTCTACCCCGAAAAGCTTTGACAGCGTGTCGGAATGAATCTCGTGAAATTCTCCCGTAAGCGCGTCGCTTGCCTCCAAAATCAGGCGCTTGACCGTCTCGTCCTTCGATATTCTGTAAAATCTGCCCTGTGCCTCGACAATCGTCGTGTCAATTACATGCTGCGGCTTTTCTATGTACAGGAACGGCTCCGTAAACGTCTTAAAATCCTTTGTCCATGCGGCATAGATGCGCTGCTTGTGCGCTTCTTCCCCCGTTTTGCGCGTCATGGACGCCCAGAACACCATATATTTCCCTTCTTTTACGTCATAAACGGCCTCGGGCGCCCACACGCAGCCTGCGCCCTCGATTCCTACCGTAGCGGCCCTTGGCCCGCTCCAGCTTATCAAATCCGCCGATTCCCACACCAGCAAATCGCGGCTGCCGCGGTACTGCGCTGTCTCCCAGCCAAGTCCGGCCTCGATGCGCAGGTCCGTGGCAATCAGATAATACCGTCCGTCATCAGGGCTTTGCACCACAAAAGGGTCCCGCGCGCCCCCTGTCCCAATCGCAGACCTCAATACCGGTCTGCCGCCGTTTAAATCTGTCCAGTGCAGGCCGTCCCTGCTCACGGAAAAATAGATCTGCTCGCCGTCCCTGTGCTCGCCTGTAAAATGTGCAAATAAATACGCTCCCATCACTCGTCTCCTCCAAGCTCATCATATCTGTCCAGAAAATGATGTTTTTTTCCATTCTGCTTATACGCGATAACCGTACTCAGGTTTACATTCTCCACACTCTTGAAAATATTGCTCTCCACAAAGGGATTTGTCTTTTTCAGCCCGCGAATCAGCGTCTTGATTTCCTGCCGTTTCGAGGCGGTCTCCTTGTCGCCGCCGGCTGCGCAGGCCTCCGTAAACCTGCAGGCGCATTGCAGAAAGCAGAGCCCGTTATTATCGCGCCATGCCTTGATATGCTCCTCCCGAATCAGGTACATCGGGCGAATCAGCTCCATTCCTTCAAAATTTGTGCTGTGAAGCTTCGGCATCATGGTCTGCACCTGCCCGCCGTACAGCATTCCCATAAGAATCGTCTCGATCACATCGTCGTAATGATGTCCCAGCGCGATCTTATTGCAGCCAAGCTCCCGCGCCTTACTGTATAGATAACCGCGCCGCATGCGCGCGCACAGATAGCAGGGCGAATTCTCTATATGAAATACCGAGGAAAAAATATCGGACTCAAATATCGTTACCGGAACCGCCAGCCTCGCCGCGTTCTCCTCTATCTGCTGCCGGTTGGCCGGGCTGTAGCCCGGATCCATCACAAGAAAAACAACCTCAAAGGCAAACTTATTGTGGCGCTTCAGCTCCTGAAAAAGCTTTGCCATCAGCATCGAATCCTTGCCCCCGGAGATGCAGACGGCTATTTTATCCCCCGCCTGTACCAGCTCATATTCCCGGACTGCCTTTGTAAACTTACACCAGATATTTTTGCGGTACTTCTTTCGAAGCTCCTGTTCGATTTGTGCCGCGTCCGGCGCCTCCCGCCCGTCCGCACCCAAACGCATATCCTCCTGCTGCATATTGACCTCATTTCCGCGCCGCCGTATTGCCAGACCGCCTGCCCGCTCCATCCCCTCCATCATATCGGGTTCAAAGAAAAAACGCAAGCCCCGCGGCCTGCGCTTCCTCAAAAGCTCCGTTTCATTATTCAAAGGGAATAACCGCGCCGTCATAGGTATCGTTGATAAATTTCTTAATCTCGTCGGACTTTAATACCTCGACAAGCGCCTGGATGCCCTCGTCATTTTCATGTCCTTCCTTCACCGCGATAACGTTCACATAAGTCTTTGCCGCCTCCGAATCGGAGGTCTCGTACGCCACGGAATCCTTCGCAACGGAAAACCCTGCCTGCAGCGCGTAATTACCGTTGAGGACAATGAACGCGACCTCATCCTTCACACGTGCGACCTGCGCCGCCTCAAGCTCAAGAATTTCCACATTGACAAGCTTTTCTTCAATATCATTGACCGTCGCGGATAATCCCGCGCCCTCCTTCAGCTTAAGCACGCCGTTTGCCTCCAGCAGCAGTAACGCACGCGCCTCGTTTGTCGTATCGTTCGGAACCGCGATGACATCCCCGTCCGCAAGCTCGTCCAGAGCCGCCTTCTTTCCCGGATATATCCCAAACGGCTCGTAATGGATGCCGCCCGCGTTCACAAGATGCGTTCCCTGCTCCTCGTTAAAGCTGTCCAGATACGGGATATGCTGGAAATAGTTTGCGTCCATCTCCTCGCTCTCCACCACATTATTGGGCAGTATGTAATCGTCGAAAACGGTTACCTCCAGCGTCCAGCCCTGCTCCGCCAAAATCGGCGCCGCCTCCTCCAAAATCTCCGCATGCGGCGTTGCGGACGCCGCTACCTTAATGGTGCCGCCCTTGTCCGACGAGCCGCAGCCTGCAAGCAGCCCGGTCATCAATACTGCCACTGCTGCCGCCGCTGTCTTTTTCGTCCATAAATTTTTCATAAGCCCCTCCTGTCTACCCCTCTGTTATTTCCTGTCAATCCGGCAGGCTGATAGGAATATACCACTTGCCCGCGCGCAATGTCAACAGGTTTTTTCATCCTCTTTTATTTTGTTCTGGCATAAACGGTCTTTACCGTGATGCCGGGAAGTCTGCCTATCCTGCCGGAGAGCGCATTGATCGCGTCCTGAGGCGCGTCAATCGCCACGCTGATAATGCTGACATTTTTCTCGCGGTAGGGCACGCCCATCCGCCCGATAATATAGCTTCCGTACGCATGCAGGCACTCATTGAGCGCCTCAACGGCGTCCGTATCCTCCACAATAATTCCGATTAACGCGATTCTGTCCATGTAAAGCTCCCTCCGCCGTGCGGCCGCAGCGCTCCATGCCATACCCCGCTTGACAGGATACACACCTTTGTCGCCTGAAGGCCGGCTGCTTACAGAATAACAATGCTGGCATTGGCAATATCCGCCAAATCATACGTCTTTCCGGTTCTGAGCCCCATCACCTTGGGCCGGAGCACATACTGGGGATTATTCTCGATAACCCGCGCCTTTTCACCGGTGCTCAGCTCAACGTCCGTACCTACCGGATACAGAATCACGCTTTCCAGAAAGCTTCTCATCACATTGATATCCAGCTCCTCCGTCATGGACATAATCATCTCCACCGCATCCCGCGGCGAAAACGGCTTCTTATAGGGACGCTCCGTCACAAGCGCGTCATAAATATCCGACACGGAGATAATCCTGGCAAAAAGGTTAATCTTGTCCCCCGACACGCTCATCGGATACCCTCTGCCGTTGATCTTCTCGTGGTGCTGGAGTACACCGAGCTTTATGGGATTGGACAGATCCTCCTTCTCTTTGAGAATCCCGTACCCGAACAGGGAGTGCTGCTTCATCATGGCAAACTCCTCATCCGTCAGCTTGCCGGCCTTATTCAAAATCTCATTTGGTATCTTGGACTTCCCCACATCATGCAGAAGGCCCGAAATCCCGATCTCATAAACCTCCTGCTCGCTCAGGCCGTATTTCTTCGCAACAATCATCGACATCGTTGCCACGTCCACGCTGTGCTTAAAGGTGTATTCGTCGCTTATTTTGAGCGCACTGATGTCCACCGCGATTGCGTCGTTATCCGAGATGGCCTTCATCAAGTCATCCGTAATGCTGCGCGTTGTGTCCGTAAAGCCCGGAGAGTCCGTATCATTGTAGAGATACTGTATCCCCTCCGCCACGCGCGCCTTAACGCTTTCCGTCAGCTGCACCTTTGTTCTGTCCGGAACGGTGCATTTCTCGATAGCCCGTTCAATCGCAGGCGCTACCGCCGGCGCACCGCTCTGGGCCGGCTCCTCATCCTCCTCGCCTTCCCGGATATATACGCCCGGTATGCTCATTTTGGCAAGCGATGCTATCAGATACTCGTCCATCGCCGTATTGCGCGCAATCAGAATCCTGCCCGCGCGGTCTACAATCGCCTGATCGATTATCATATCCTTCTGCAAGGAACGCGTCCTCACATATCTTCTCTTAACCAGTATTATCCACTCCCTTATATGGCTCCTTATCGCGGCTGCTCTCTTTATTATGCCACGCATATACGATAAAGTCCAGTCCAAAAACGCAGGCCCTGCGGCCTGCGTTCAAAGAATTTGCAGCATTTGGAATCAATATTTAAATATAAGTAATGCTTAACCCGCCAAACGATACCTCGCCCTCAATGTACAGCACATTTGCTCCGTCCGGATTGTTCTGCCCCTTTATCTCAGCATCGTCGCTGAAGGCGCCCTCAACCCGCATCTCCACGCGCCATGAAGAGGGAACATACAGCTCGACGCCCCCAAAGGAGGAATGTACATTGACCACCGCGGAGCCGTTTTTGAGCACTGCGTCGGTAAAGTAGATCTCCATGCCGCCAAAGCTGTTGTCCAGATCTACGGCGCTGATTTCCCACGTAATATATTTCACGGTGCCGCCAAACGCATTTTTGTAATAAAGGCGATCCCCTTTTCCTCTTTCCTCACTCTGCGCGGGCGAAAAGCCATGTCCCAAACGTTTTTTCCCAAATCTCGGGAACAGCAGATTCAGACCGATCGTCCCCAAAAGCGCCGCCCCCAAAACTGTCCACGGCGTAAGCGCCTCCAGCTGCAGCAGTTCATCATTTACAATAATAAAAAACGCCGCCGAAAATAATATCTGACCGATGCTTCTTTTGAATATCCCGTCCAAAAACAATACCACCAGCACAATGCTGAACAATACCGGCCAGAATTTCAGCTCTCCCAGATATCCCAGCTTACTCAGAACCAGCGCCAGCGCCCCTGCCAGGAACAATACCCCCCATAAAATATCCTTACGTCCGTTTCCGCCCGTCGAAAAAACAAATTTCATAATCAACCCCCGCTTCCTTTTATTCTTCATCTGCCTACAGGCCCATCCGCCTTGCCTTCAGCCGTTCCACCAGCAGCTTGTAATAGCTTCTGGATACCATCGTTTTCTTACTGCTCCCGATAAATTCGATGATGCTGGAAGCCGTCAGGTTTCTGGTGATGGAATAGACAACATCCAGATTAACGATTGTGGACTTGGAGATACGCATAAATCCCCCCGGCAGAAGCTCCTCCAGCTCATAGAGCTTATACGCGCACGTGAAAATCTTATCCGCCGTATGCGCCCGAATCTCTCTTCCCTCTGTCTCAAAAAAGTAGATCTGCTCTGTCGGCACAAAGTACTCGGTCTCCCCGCCCATCAGGGAAAGACACCGCTTCCCGCTGTCCTGCCTTGATATGTAGTTTTGCAGACCGACAATCGTGTCTGTAAGCTGTCCGCATCGGATTACAACCTCCGCCTCCTCCAGCCCTTCCTGAATCTCAATCTTTACCTTCATAGCGCTCCTTCTGCCGGGCTTCAGCGTGCTCTCAGGAATCACGGCTTAAAAGCAGCGGTTCCTCTATACCCGCATCCGTCAGGTATAGCTTCAGTATACAAATATTTCAGGCTTTGTAAACAGGCGCTGCGCAAGCGGTTTGTTTTCACGCATAAGCAGTGCGTTACCGTGCGCAGGCTATGAGGCTGCTATCGCATCCGAGAAATATTTTCCGATTTTTGCGATGAACGCCAGCGCATCCTCTTTCATCGACGCCGGAAAGGCGGACAGCACCGGCGCGGTTTCAAAGCTCAGCGTCCCGCTGTAATGTATATTTCTCAAACCTTTTATAAATCCGTCCCAGTCCGTAGACGGCCTGTTCTCTCGGGTTCTCGTAAACGTAAAGGGTATCTGGTGCAGGTCGGCAATTCCGTCGTTGTCATGGATATGCAGCACCTTCAGCCGGTAATCCAGCGCCGTGATAAAGCTTTCAAAATCAATGCCGGCCAGATTGGCATGCCCTGTATCAAAGCAAAAGCCCAGCACCTGCGCGTGATATTTGTCGTTCATCCTGTCAATCCGCTCGACCGCCTTCTTTACGTCGCAGCAGGGGCCCTCCACAAGATGGCCGCCGATACCGTTATATAAATTCTCGATGCAAATCGTAATCCCCATTTCTCTGGCCATCGGCGCAAGAAAGTCCAGAAACGCCTCCGTCCGCTGCCACTCTTCTGCCTCCGAGCCCAGAAAATACGCCAGCTTAAAGCCGTGGACAACGATATACGGGCAGCCGAAATACGCGCACACCTGCAGGCTCTTGGGCGCAACTGCCTCCCGCAGGTACGCGTTCAGCTCCTTGCTGCCCTTTGGCACATAATTCGGATACGGCATATGCATCTGATTGATCACAATCCCCTCGTCCGCAGCCGCCTGTCTGTGCGGCGCAAAAAAGCGCTCCAGCTCTCCGATGGAGCGGTCAAAAAAGCTGTTGACCTCGGATTGATAAAGCGCGGTATTCGTAAGGTATCCGTTCAAGCTGAAGTCCGCGCAGGAAAAGCCGGCGCGCCGAAGCAGCGCAAAGCCCGCCGCCGGGTCATTATCCGTCACAACATTTTTTGTCTGTACACCTGTATTCATTGCAATAACCATGGTATTATATACCATTCCTTTCTTCGTCACAGTATTCTTCATACCGCCGCTTTACAGCCTTCCTTTTACACCGATTCTAAACGCCCGTTTCCTTCTCCGGCGGCAGCTCCTTCATATCCAGCCTGTCCGTATAAAAGGACGGCATATACTCATCGTTAAAATACGCAATCGGATTCCTGATCCCCATCTCCAGAAGCTGCGTCCGAATCTCCTCATAATAAACGTTGCAGATAAAAATCGCACAGTCCTCGGGCAGCTCCCGCAGGCTCTCCGGGCTTTTCACCATCAATCCGCAAAATTCCGTGCCCCATATGGCTTTGTCATTATCGCAGGTATACAGCGGGGGATATTGTTCGCCGTAGCATTTCATGTAATTCCTGCACATATTGCCGGCTCCGAAAAGGACTCTTGACGCATACCGCTTCAGAACAGCCTCCATCTCAATCTGCCACTTAAAATAATACGCCAGCTTTTTGGACAGACGCACGATTTCCGTCCGCAGAATCCAGGAAAACGCCGCCGCGGTATCTTTCATGCTCATTATCAACGCGCCATCAAAGCAAAGCGCCCGCAGCCCGCGAATCAGATTCAGCCAGTCCGTCTGCGACACGCCCTGACGCGCGCAGGTAAAGGGCAGCAGCGCACTCTCCCGAATGCCGTCGCAGTCCCGCATAATCACCGCCTTTATTCGCCCGCCAAGCCCCATGACGACGTCGTACATATTCTGTCCGCACAGGGTACAGACGCCGACGTCCAGGCAGAAGCCAAAGCGTTCCTCACCGGCTGCTTCATTGAGCCGGTCTACCCAGTCCGCGGCCTCCTCCGGCAGCGCGCAGAGCCCGCGGACAAGATGCCCGTTTGTGTCCTTACACTGGTTCTCCAACAGGATGCACACGTCCTGTTCTTTTGCCAGCGCCGCCAGCTCCAGATAATATGCCTTATTACGCTCCCACAGCTCCGCAGCCGGTATGCCCGCAAACAGCGGACGCACTACCAGATATCTGCAGCCGGCCTGTCCGCAGACCTTTATGCTCTCCTTTGTCAGGCGAAGCACCAAATCATTTAAATCCGTATGCTTTGTATCTCTTTCCGGATAAGGCGCATATGCCACAGGCATACGCACCCCCTGCGCCCTGCACTGTCCTATCAGCTCTGACATCGCCTCGTACATTTTTGAGGGATTTTCATATACCTTCAGCTTATCGTCCTTATCCGCGTCCTGCCTTTTCTTCCCGATGCGCTCAAGCGCCGCAGGCGTACAGCACAGCGACAGATCCAGCAATATCTGTTCAAAGCCGGCCTCCGATATGCTTCGTATTCCCTTTTTTGCCCCCGTGATTCCTGCAATCCCTGCCGGTGCACATAGTAAATCCAAATGCTTGTCCTCCGTTTTCTGGTTTTGATTTTATTGATATAACCGCACTTTTGCCGTTTACCGCAGCTTACCCGGCCGCTTCCTGTTTTCTTGCAGTCCTGAGAATCCGGTTTACCGCAGCCTCCGCATGCGTTGGCAGATTGCCGGGCGCCTGGGCCGCATCTCCGGATGCTGTTGGTCCTGTGCCCGCATAAAAGGTCTGCAGGGCATATCTGGCCAGCAGCCCCGAGACACGCCCCCGCTCTACAGAATCCTCAGCGCCCAGAACAATCACAATCAAATCATGCGTCGTGCTGCCGTCGTCCACCGTCAGCGATGTGACCAGGCAGGCGCCGGCCTTGTTGGTTGTCCCGGTTTTCAGGCCGGTGACTTCAGGCAGATTGCTCAGAAGCGGGTTGGTATTGCGCACCTCCAGCTCCAGAGTCTCCAGCATAACCGTTTCCAGCGAGGTCATATCCTTCATCTGGGGATAAACCTTCAACAGATAAGATACCAGCCGGAACATATCCTGCGCGCTCATGCGGTTCTGGCACTTTGCGGGAACAGGCGACGCCGTGTAGAAGGGCAGGCCGTGACAGTTAAAAAAGACTGCCTGCGAAAGCCCCAGCTCCAGCGCCTTCTGATTCATCCTTTGAACAAAGGCCGCCTCCGAGCCTGCAGCCGCTTCGGCCAGACACAGCGCGCATTCGTTGCTGGACGGCAGAAGCGCCCCCAGCAGCAGCTCCCGCACGGGAACCTGCTGCCCCGCCTTCAGGGGAATCACCCCGTCGTCCGAGTCGGCAAGCGCCTGCGCCGCGGCGGAGACGGTGACCGGTGTCTCCATCGTAAGCTGTCCCGCCGATATGGCGTCCATGACCAGAAGGCAGGTCATCAGCTTGGTCGTGCTGGCTATCGGATAGGCCGTATCCGACTGATATTGATAATAGACCTCCCCGGTAGCGGCGTCCCCCGCCAATACGCTGTTGACTCCGTAGAAATAGCCGTCCTGCTCGAGCTGTACAGGGGAAATACCAAAAGCCTCCTGTGTGTGCAGCTCCAGAAGTCCCACAGCGGGAACCGTAATGTTCATATCCAAAAGCATCGCCAGATCCACAGCCATCATAAAGCAGTCATAGCAGCCGGAAGGCAGCTGCATAATCAGGGTATAATAGTTCACCTTTTGCCCGCTTACCTTAAATTCGTTCCGCCGCAGGGAAATATCCGGATTCCCGCCGCTTTCCCAGGGGAGACACTCCCCGCCCACGGGCGTATACGCGCCTCCCGGATTCAGGGCGACGGCATTTTTCGTGACTTCCAGGGCAAAGGCTTTATCCGTGCCCTGAAGCAGCACGGCGATATCCCGCAGGGAAAAGTAGGTATTGCGGTCGTATGCGTAATCCAGGGTTTTTACCGTACCCCCGACACCGGTATCCGTCTGTACCTGACAGGTTCTCGGAAGCGCAAAGCCCGCCGACGCCGTGACCGGCAGGATGGCGCATACCAGTATTACAGCCGCCGTCAGGCAGCTTATTTTCTTAAAAAATATTTTCATAGGAATCCTCCGCTCTCATCCTTAACCGGGTTCTCCTGCCCCGGCTATTGTGCCGGCATCTGTTTTAACGTATACAGCACCGGATAATCCTCCGCTGAAAAGCCCGGGGCATCCGCATCCGTCTCTTCGATTAAAATCAGACTCGCATCCTGCCGGATAAAACGTTCCGTTCTGACATTCACCGCTGTGCCTGCGTCAAACTGTCTGGTCAGAATACCCTCGGCAGTCTTGTAAGTGCCGCTGCCGTCATACGCTGCCTGCAGCGCTTCCAGAGAAGGCAGCAGCGCGGGACCGCAGGTCATCAAATAGGAAACCGTAGACATCCCAAAGGTCTCCGTCACCAGCGCCTCAACGGCTTCCTCGTCTACCGCTCCCGTATAGCCCGCCATGTGGAGCCGCTCTGCCAGCATCCCCCGAAAGGCCGCGGCGAACGCTTCATAGGCCGCCTGCTTACAGGCTTCATAGCTTTCCGGCACAATATTGCAGCGGAAGGTCCCCTCCGAACGGGCAGTCCGCTCCAGCACCAGATTGACTTGTATGGTCACGCTCTGCATACAGGACTCCACCTGTTCCAGAGAAACGGCGGCCGCCTCTATATCCTGCAGCCAGCTAAACGCTGCGACGGCGGCCTGCTCCGTCATATCCAGCTGCGCCGTCCATTCGCCCGAAATATCCGCATCGTCAGCCGCAAAAAAGTGCAGATACGTCAAAAGGGCGGTGGAAACGCCCAACGTCAGAAGCAGCAGGGTAAAGATGATGTTTTTTACAGCCTTCCTCATAAAAAATCCCCTTAAAACAGCTCTATTTCCAGCAGGTCAATGCTGCCCTCGCCCGAAAATGCCAGATACAGGGCGGATTTCTCCCCGCCGGACGGCAGCTGCCCTTCTATCCTGTGCCAGTCGCTTCCCTGAGATAAAATCTCAAGATGCGCCTGCTCTGCGCCGTCCTCCGCGTACCGCACCGTCAGCTGTCCCTTCGCAGTCCCCCGAAGCGTGAGCGCGATACCCGATGTATTGCGAAGGTCAAAATATTTATATCCGATTACACATTTATCGATGATATTGCGGACAAACTGTCCCGGCCCGCACTCCCGGTCTTCTCCCTCCTGGGTAATGCAGGGCGCCATGATTTTCTTTCCCTCTGCCGTCCGGTTATCGTTTTTGTCCATCAAGGCGCAGGCAATGTAAGCCGGATATTTTCCGATTCCCGCCAACGGCCCGCCGTTGAGTCCGCAGCTTGTGGATTCTGCCTGGCGGATACTGCCGTCCGCTTCGATCCATACCTGCTCTGCCACGCCCTGGCGGCAATAGCTGGAATTGTTCGTCAGGCGGTGGTCAAAAATATAATAATTCCCCATTATCTCTACAAGGCTTCCGTGCGTGTTGCCGTTGGGATACGCCGGATTTTGCGCGTCATACCCGCCAAGGCCCACATCCGAGGTCGAGTGAATGCGCCCGCCATACACGAACCCGCCGTCCGGACGATCGCTGATGTAGTAGTGCAGCCCGCCTATCCGCACGGAATAAATCAAATAATACTTTCCATTGTATTTGCGCATCGATGGCGCTTCAAAATATCTCTGCTCCTCGGGACAGGGCGTATCTCTGTCGATTACGATGATCGGCCCCCGCTTTATGGTCAGCATGTCCTCCTCCAGCTCGCACATATGACAGCCCACATACCTGCGTCCCTGTTCGTCCTCTCTTTTCCCGGGGCAAAAGCCCGAAAACATAAAAATCCGCCCGTCGTCGTCCACAAAAACACCGGGATCAAACTGGTAAAAATCCCCTTCGGCGCTGCCCGCCACATGCCCGCTGCCATCGTGTACATCCCCGTAATACGCGTACTGCCCCGCCGGCTCGTCACAGACGGCCACGGACATAACGGCAGAATCCGCCACGGAATAATACAAATAATACCGCCCGTCCTTTCCCTGCGCCACATCCGGCGCAAACAGGAGATTGCGCCCCACCGTATACGGATGCTGGGATTTTTTGTATATTATGCCTTCGTACCGCCAGTCGGACAAATCCTCCACCGGCGCCGACCAGCACACATAATCGTTGAGACAGTAATCGTCTCCGCCGAATCTGTCATGGCTCCCGTAGATATACAGCCGTCCGTCGAAAACATGCGGCTCCCCGTCCGGTATATACTCATAGCTGGGAAGATACGGGTTAAAAATCTGTTTCTTATTCTTCATTTTCTGCATCAAACCTCAATTATCCTTTCGCTGCTTTTTCCGTGAATGCTTCCGGGCCGCGATGAAAATATTCTGCTTCAGGAAACGCTGATGAAAGCGTTTCACCCGCCGGAGGCACTGTCTTCCTGAAAATTGTATCACGAAACAGGAAGAAATGAAACGTTTTTCTACCGCGCAAGCTCCTTCCACGCGATAACCCTGCTGCACCGGGCCACGGACGTCCCTCTGTGCGTGACCATGACGAAGGTCTTGTCCGCGCCCTTCTCCTGCAGCAGCAGATTCAAAATCCCGCTCTCATTCCGATAATCCAGCGCGGAGGTGGCCTCGTCAAAGACAATCAGCTCCGTATCCTGTAAAAACAGCCGCGCAATCAGCAGCCGCTGCTTCTGCCCGCCGGACAGCTTAATGCCGTTCTCCCCGATTATCGTTTCAAAGCCCTGCTCGAGGCCCTCTATAAACTCCATGATATTGGCTCTGACACAGGCGTCCCGCAGCGCTTCCTCCCCTGCGTCCGCCCTGCCAAACAGCAGATTTTCCCGAATCGTAAGATTAAACAGCGTGGACTCCTGCATCAAAAAGCCGGCTCTTGCATAGATATCCTGCCTGCAAACCGCATCCATGGGCAGTCCGTTCCACAGGATTTGACCGCTTACCGGCGTGATACAGCCTGCCATCAGCTTTATCAGCGTGCTCTTTCCGCACCCGCTCTCCCCCTGGATTGCAACGGTCTCTCCCCGTTCGATTTTCATATTGCAGGCCTGAAGAATATCTTCCGTATCCGCACCATAGGAAAATCCGACGCCGCAAAACGCCACGCTTTCAAAATGCGCCAACCCGTAAGGCCGCTGCGGCGACGGCAGCGCCATCATCTCCCGAAGCCGCTTTAAGGAAGCCTCCTGCTCTCCCCTTTGTATCAAAATATCCGATATCTGCAGCAGCCGGTTCACAAAATCCCCGTAATACTCCATAAACGCCAGCAGCGCAGGCACCGTGGCCATTTTCCGAATGACCAGAACGCCGCCCAGCAGATAGAGTCCCATCCTCGTCAGAAACACATCCTTAAACGCCAGAAAGGTTCTGTTCAGGAACCAGAAGATATGGGATTTGAGAAACGAGTCCCCCAGCTCCTTCCACAGCGCCTCAAACTGCCGGCGCTGCCGCTCCTGCTGACAATTCGTCTTTACCTCCTTCCAGAAGAACATATTGTGAAGCATAAAATCATTATACTTTCCCAATATTTCCCTGCGGCGCTCGTACTGCAGATTGCTCTTGCTCTTAATCATGCGGGTAATATAGAAAGAAGCCGGAAGCAGCAGAAAGCTCACCACTGCCAGTATCCAGTTCAAATAAAGCAGTATGCATGCCATAACCGGCACGCTGATTGCGGCGACCCACAGCTCCAGCCGCTTCTCCCAATACCGCACCGCATTCTCGGTGTCCCTGTGCAGGCGTTCCTTTAATTCCCCCGCCGTATACCGGGCCAGTACCTCTATATCCAGCTCGCTGTACTTTTCCAGCACGCGGTTCTTTGCCTCCAGTGTCATCACCGGAAATATCCGGTTATAAACGGCCTGGATGCACACCGACACCAGCGCCTTCGCCGCAAATACCGCCGCATAAAGCGCCGCCACACCTCCAAGCCATGCTATTCTCCTGTTTGTGATAACCTCGTTTAAAAAGAGCAGATAACAGTAGGGCGGCAGCAGCAGCAGCCCTGATTTCAGGAATTGAAGGGCTATGTACAGGAGCATTTTTCCTCTGTATGCTTTCATCGAAATACAGCTATCCATAAGATTTTCCGTTCCTTTCCCGCTCAGGCCTCCGCAGACAAAGCCGCCCCGCCTGCTTCACATCTCTTATCCTGCAGGGTCGCTCCATGAGCCGCGGCTGCCTGATGATACTCCTCGTAAAGCGTTCTGTACAATGTGTTTTCCCGCAGCAGGCGCTCATGTCCGCCTGCCGCCGAGACCCTGCCCTGTTCGATGACTACCGCCTTCCCGGCCGCCAATACCGTAGAAAAACGATGCGCGACGGAGAGGATGGTGGTATCGGGAAGCCGGTCGTATAGAAAGGCGTTGACCTCCCGCTCCGTCGCTTCGTCCAGCGCGGACGTCGCCTCGTCCAGCAGCAGTATCTTTGGCTTCCTGTAGATGCATCTGGCAATCGCGATTCGCTGCTTCTGCCCGCCGGACAGCTCCCTGCTGCCGCTGCCAAGCTCGGTGTCCAGGCCCTCCGGCCATTGCGCCACCAGCTCCTTTAACCCAAGCCCCTCCAGAAGCTCCCATATCAGGGCGTCCTGCCCGGGATCCGCCGACAGGCTGATATTCTCCCGCAGGCTCGCGTGAAACAGGCCGTTTTCCTGCCATACCACCGCAATTTGTCCCCGCAGGCTTGCCAGAGTATAGTCCGCAAGACGCGTACCGTCCACGGTAATCTCGCCCTCCCACGGCTCATAGAGACGGACAAGCAGCTGCAGCAGCGTGCTTTTCCCCTCGCCGCTGCTCCCCACAAAGGCCACCTTCTCCCCCGCCTCTATCTGTAGATTGAACCTCCGCAGAACGCAGCTTTCCGCGCCCGCAGCCTCGCCTTCGGCAGCCTGTCCGGCGCTTCTCTGTCCGCCATAGCCAAAGGATACCTCGCGAAAGCAAATGCTTCCTTTTTTGATTTCAATATCCTGCGCGCCGGGCAGGTCCGCTTCTGTCTCCCAGCCCAGCAGCTCTTCCACACGTCCGATTCCCGCTATATTGACCGCGACGTCCGTAAGCTTCTTTCCCAGAGCGTTAAAATAGGACGCGCAGGTGGCGAAATACGACGCGCAGGCGACAAACTGCCCCACGGTTATCGTATCCCTGACAATGCAGAAGGCCGCAATACAGTAGACGCTAAGCTGCCCCAGAAGGGTCAGGGCCTCGTTTACCGTCGCGGAAGCCAGCCCCTGATAGCCTGCGCCAATCTCTTCCTTTATAACCTGTCCGGTTCTGGCCGCGTAATCATCCCGGACCTTCTTCTGCGCATTCAGCAGCTTCCACTCGGAGATTCCCGCCATCATCTCCAGTATCCATGCCTCCGCCAGCCCTCTCTGCCTGTGGACATTCTGCTGGCACACCTTCAGTCTGGCGGCAAAATAGCGGATAGACCACGCCATCACAGGCGTCAGTACAATCGCCGCCAGTCCCAGCACCCAGTTGGTGTACAGCAGATATCCGATGGAAATCGCCAGCTGCAGGAAATTGGCCAGCACATAGAACAGGCTGCGATGGATAAACTCCAGAAAACACTCTGTGTCATCCATAATACGCTTCATTACGTCGCCGCTCTTCATATCCGTCCAGACGGCGGCCTTAAGCCGCAGAAGGTGTTCGAAGCAGCGTTTCCGGATATCGACAACATAGGAAGCCTCCAGATGCGCCCACAGATAATTCAGCACGCCGTGACCGCACTGGTTCAGAAAATATAAGCCCGCATACAAAAAGAAGTACAACAGGAAGCCCCTCATCTGCTGCTTATAAAAAATCTCGTCCACAATCTTTCCCGTGGCATAGGGAAACATCGCCCCCGACACCGTGCCAAACAGCACGGACAACAGCAGAAGGAAGAACCGCCCTCTGTATCCCTTTGTCGTGTTGTAAATGAATTTCATTAATTTGTACCTCTTTTGTGATACCCTCAATTGACAAGGACACACACGCCTCAAAGCGGGATAATTTCGGTATTTTCTTCGTTATCCTCAATCGTCTGCCTTGAAAAATGCCGAAATTTCCTCCGCTTGAGGTCACAGAGTCAGGCAGAGATAAATTTTGTGCCCTGCAATTAAAGACCTGAATGCTCCTATTGTCTGGCAGTCCCATTCTTCAATTATTTTTGATCATCAAAACAGTTTCTTGAATAAAACGCAAATTTACGCGCTACATCAGACAGTGTTCCTGTAGCATAATAACCATCCCTGGTTTTCTCTACGCAACCGACCAATGGAGACGAAAGAAATTGTAGCATATTAGATATTGCCTCCATTGTAGGTGGATTATTGAGTTTATTACTATCCCGTAAAGAACGATAAATATCACGTTCAACTAAAAGTCCTTCCGTCTCCGGATCCTCACTCTCTGCAATAAGACAACTCACAACCGCCCGCATCAATTTGCCAAAACAAACAATATCCTGTCTATCATCATCCACCAAAGAAATATCTGCAATTCCCGCCTTTTCAAATATTTTTCTATACGACGATAACTTAATTGGAACCTCAAGATGCCGCCTGATCAGCATTTCAAAATCATCCAGGCCAAATAAAACTACACCATGTTCCTTGGCTCGTTTAATTAGTCGTTCATTCTGAAAAGCACAGCCGACTACCATACTGTAATCTGCCTTATGTTTCTTTCTGTGTTCCTCTAATGTATCAAAGTCAATCTGTGAATCAGAAACACTCCCCGAGGCAGTTGATTTTGCATCAACTGCTATTGAAAAGGATATCTTAGGCGAACCAGGTATATGCACTAATACATCGGTCTTTCCTGCTCCCCCTAACCTTATTGCTTTAAATCCCAATATTTCAAATGCGGCTTTAATAGCCCACTCAAATCTGTCAGGGTTCATTGAATCCTTAGAGGCCAATCTTAGTTCCGTAAAAAGGGACTCATTATTTGTTAGACAAGCATCCTTACCCTCATCGTTTTCCATATCTTTGAATTTACGTTCCTGAATGTCAAATTGCTCCAACAATAATTGGCCTCGTTTTGTAATTATAAATTTATCAGGAGAAACTTTATGAACAAGATTAGCACTTTTCAAAATAGCAATACGTTTTCTTACCTCTTCAATATTAACCTTATCCAAACCATAAGATACTCTTCCAATTACTGCCAGTTCCTTAAAACTCAAAGCCTTTCCATTTAATTCATTTAATAACTCAAAAACAAATAAAAAATTCCTCTGAATACAACATATAAATTCTATTATTGTCCCCGTCTCCATCCACATATTTGCCGTATCTGTCAATATAAATAAGGTATCTGTTTGACGCTTTACCAAATTCATGTTAACCAACGTGCTCATAAAAGACCTTATAGAAGATAGCGCAATACCACATTTCTCCATAGCATATGTTTTTATTGTATCATAATCACCACCACTTTGAATCAAATTTAAATACTCAATAATTGTATCTTTGATATCACACACATTTCCAGGAATGTAACCTATTGATTGCCGTCGCAAACATAAATCGTTTTGACTTATTGTGCAATAATCTATTGCCCACTTTTGGATCTCAAGCGTCTTTTCTCCCAATGTCTCATCGTCTTTCCCAGATATCTGGCTTGGCTCAACAACGCAAACATTCTTCAAAAAATCTCTTCCTGTCTCGGTTATCGAATATAGCAAAGAAAATTCCTGAAAATCAACCAATCCAAACTGGCGCAGCCAAACAAGACGACTATTGATATCTGAAATTGTTTTCCAGCCAAGACCATATTCCTGTACAGCAATCTCGTTCAACTCATTAGATTTTCTAGGTACATCCAAATAATACAAAACTTCTGCCAGAAAACGAATATTTGCACACAGAACTGCTGCCAGATAAAGATTATCACCGGATTCGAGCCAAATCTCAGATTCCTTTGTCAACACCCAGCCATCTGGCGTTTTTCTAACCAATCGCATTGGTCGCAATCGAACACAAGCCTCATTCAATGTGATTTTACTGTCACTTCCTGCAAAATTAAGTTTATCATTAGGATTCATATGACTCTTAACTTTGTCCAAAATATCACGAAGAACACATAAAAGTCCTTCAGAACCTCTGGGGATATTCGGCATTGAAAACACTTTATCATCCCATGGAAGACATTGGGGATATTCTTTCGGTGAAATTATCATTTGTTTTTCTCCTCTTTACTCCATTTTTCTATTTATTTAATCATTAAAGCGACAGATCCCTTTATTTATTCTCGTAGTATCGCAGGTTTTTAGTCCTTCCTTTTTTCATCAGTACACCATCATCCGTCAGCTCTCTCAAAAGCAGGATTGCCGTAGATTGGGACACACCAAGTTCCATTTCTACATCGCTACGAACAATAAAACCTTTACTGCGACACAATTCCAAAACAGTATTAATTCGTTCTTCCTTTTTCGTCGCACTGGTAGTCCCACCCGTTCTAAGGATATTTTGAGCTTTTTGTACTTCTGCATGGAAGTTGGTATTGGGAAGCGTAATCTTAAAAGCATTACTTGTTGTTTCAATCACAGGTTTCACAACATAATTATTATAACACTCATTGATTTTAAGAATTCCTGTACCATATGCTTCGATCAACCGTAGACGATAGAAAATATTAGCTAAATACTGATTGCGCAATACAGACACTCCCAGCTTTACGTCATCCAATGTAATTCCTTTTACCAAACCACCGATTGTTACGAATTCCATTCGGTCTTCAAAAATACTGATAAGAGTAGCACTGCTGAAAGAATAATCCCGATGGACGATAGCATTCAGCAGCGCCTCACGGATTGCCTCTGGAGGATAATCCCGCATATCTAATCGGTCCAGTCCGGAGAATTCTGCACGGATACGATTGTAACGATCAATATAATCGAAGGCTTCCTCCAGCTGCTCTAAAAGAGAGCCTGACAGTTCCCGGCGGTCCTTAAATACAGATTTTTTACTGCCCTCAAATACAGCCAGTTTGATCATATGCGTACACTGCTCAGACAACAAAAAAGCCAGATTAGTATACATATCATCATCACCAATCATGTGAAGCGTACGCATTTGGGCTTTTCCAAGCTCTACCTTCCTTTTTTTAAAAAAGTCAGCAGACTTATCAAAAGTAAGACTCTGATCAAGAGAACGGGCTGTCTCATAACTGTCACCACCAGTCTCCTTGATCATATTCAATATGACACCATCTGTTGCCGGAACTGTCGATGCTCCCTGGCGAACATAAACACCCTCCGGACGAATTCCTTTTCCTTGCAGATAATACGGTCTTGCCGTACCGCGCTGGACAGTTACACATACAATTGACTTTTCGTCCATAACATCATTACGGCATTCCACAAACATAGTAATATCTGGCCGCACAGCATCCCTGATTGCATTGGTTACACGCAACATAGTATCATCAACATTATTGACACCACAAGCTATTCCATCGTCGTTCACTCCGATATAAAGTGTACCGCCATCGCAGTTTGCAAATGCAACAATTGTATTTTTGATATCCTCAACATATTCTCGCTTGAATTCAGTTGTTTTGTTTTCTACAAACACAAAATATCCTCCAGCCAATTCTAATCACATTCTATTCTAATAATTATTATAATCATTTATTTATTTTTTTACAAGTATCATTTGTTTTTTGTGAAAAAGCATGTCCATTTTCTTTACGATATTGCACACATTTAGTTAACACTTTATAAAAGGAGCTGTAGCACGACTTGGCTCTCCGTGAACGTATAATCTTCTTGTCAACGCTATAACTGTCTCTAGTATATCGATATTCCACAAAGACTCAGATTGCACATAACACTCATAGGGATGAATATTTAGTGGTGCTAAACTTTTTCTAAAATTTGTATCCTCAATTTCATAACTGCTTTTTTCAATTTGATCAATCGCCATATAACCAAAAGCCAGACATCTCATATACTGCCAGTTTATTGGTTGACCGGATATTATATACTCCAGAATATCTTGTGATATCTCCCGTAACTCATTTATCTCAAGCTAAATAATATTTAAACGTCATACTTGTATATCATTTTTTCTCAATCAAATTTATCTGTTCCGCCGCTTTAAGAACATTCAACTGATACTCTGCAATCTCTTTTAAAATTTGAAATCTTTCTGCCTTATTTCTACCCTCACGAATCATTTGTGCATTATGTGTTTCCAAATTAGACAAAACTGTAAGTTCATTTATTGAAGCAAAATCTCTTACATTATTCTTTTTTGCCAATTCAGGATTTTCATCCCTCCATGCTTTTGCAGTAAATCCGAATAATGCAACATTCAAAATATCCG
>CATLGV010000027.1 GCA_949948735.1 uncultured Lachnospiraceae bacterium
GTTTTCCCTCGGCAACTGTCGGCTGTTTTGCCTGTTCCTTTGCTTTGGCTAACCTTGTCCTTATGGAATGGTCACGCTCGGTCAGTTTCCGTCTTTTGGTGGTGGCGGTCAGTTCCGCACACGTTTTTTCTGACAGGGCATTTAATTTCTTTAATGTGTCGCTTACTATCTGCTTTGTATCACTGTCCTTTACCTGCGGAAGAATAGCGGATAAACTGGCGCACGTTTCCGCTTTGCTCTGCTCTCCAAACTGATAGATTAGATTGATTTCATCAGCATTAAAAGGTATCTGAAAATTTGCGCCCTCACATAAACGCTCCACGCCCACGCACTTAGGGAGATTTCTTGTCAGTTCGTAATTATCCCTTGCTGTGATTGTTCCATGATTGTCGGTCTGCCTTACCTCGACTTCACACTGGCTTTTCTGCTCCAACACAAGCCACTGGTATTTGTCGCTTTCTTTAGTGAATACGGTCTGATGCGCATTGGAATGTGTCTTGCTACGGATATATTTGTCTGTGGTGCTGTAATAGTCTAAAATCTGCTGTTCCTGCTTTTTATTCATGGTCTTTGCCCTCCTGTGATATGATTGATTGGTTTCGGTGCTGATATATGATTTTCTTACGGTAATTGTCGGGAGATTGGATTGCGGAATATTGTTGTTGGGTATTTCTCCACTTGTGGGAATATGGGTTATTTCTTACGGTAATTACCGCATGAAAAAAAGCTATAACCGTTACTGTCATAGCCTTTTAAGGATTGAGGAAGTCCCTTTCTTATTTGTATTTGTTTTGTCACCCCTCCGCACTATCCAACATCAGCCGCGCAAATGCACCGAACTCCCCTTTTTTCAGGAACAAAAACATCTGCCTTATCCCAAGCGCCCGGGCCGCCCTTGCAAGATAATCCTCCATGCTTCCCGGCGCCGCCTTATCACTCTGTGTCACAGCGTACAGCACCGCAAGATTTTTCCCCTGCCACGCAATCCCCAGCTGCCGCCCGGCCCCGCCAAACCAGAGCATGCACTGCCCGTCCTCATACTGAAAATATATTTGCCCGGGCAGAGCGCCGGCAAAGGCTTCAAGATACTCCCCGGCAGAATCGGCCGCCTCCCCGTCGATCCTTCGCAGCACCTTTTCCAGATTCAGCTCATTGGCCTGCACAATTCCGGTTACAGCGCAATTCTCTCCCTTTTTTCCGATGCTCAGCCTCGCGGGCATGGACAATACGCTTCCGTCTATCCCGATATCAAACGACACTTTATTCTCTTTCATGGTTACTCCTACCTCAATCCATCGGGGCAAAATCGCTTTTGCCCCGACAAGCTTTATGCTTTGACAGTCCGGTATCCTTTGACCGCACCCGGATTCTCACCGCATGCGGGCTATCCTCCTACGCGCCCTCCTGCGTGTCCGGCAGTCCCAGATAATCCTCAATCTTTGCAATGGACATTTTGTTCAAAATCTGGGCCCGCTCGGTATTCCAGACCGCAATCCCCAAATGATCCACCGTAATGATGTTCTTTAACGCCGCCGGAATCAATCCTGTCGTCTGAATATTAATGTTGAAGGCGTATTCCAAAATGCCCTCCGGCGTTGTCTTGTCGATGTACAGATACGCCATGTTCAGCTTCACGCGAACCTCGTCCAGATTAATCCTGGTCGGATCATCCGCCGCCGATTTGAGCGTATTGCCAATCTCATCCATATTGGCCGGTTCGCTTCCGGTCACGCCGCTTACCATGCCCTTGATGTCCTTAATCAGCTGATCAAAGGACACGCCCTCGCTGTCCTCCTGCAAAGAAGGAATGAGCAAAATCTTATAGCCCTCCTTTTCCTTCTTATACATTGCGTGCAGAGAGGTTCCGATCAACGAAAAATCAATTGCAACCGCCGCGTTTAAATTGTTTGCTGCCATAATGTCATTCTCCTTTCCTGTACAGAATCTTTATGCTTCAGATTCCCGGCCGCCTTAAGGATACCCTTATCAATTGAGGTCTCTGAATATCTGCATTGTAACGCGGACAGCGGCGGATGATAACTTGCACTTGTGAACGGTAATATAGCGCTGCGTGCCGCGCACAGTGCGAAAACAGGTCAAAAAAAGCCCGTGGTTACGGGAAATAATCCCATAAGCCACGAGCCTTTTCATAATGGCAGTTGCACAAAATATTTCCATACGTCAATTGAGGGTAACCTACAGCACAATAAAACAGGTACCAGCCTTTTGTCTGGTACCTGCAAGTCTCTTCTGCAGTGCCGGTTTAATATAACTCCGTAAACCGCCGCCTTCTATATTTTAATATTACAGCCTCTTTAACAGCGCTTCTCTTGCTTCCTCGTAGCCCGGCTTTCCAAGCAGCGCGAACATATTCTTCTTGTAGCTCTCAACACCCGGCTGGTTAAACGGATTCACGCCAAGCAGGTATCCGCTCAGACCGCATGCAAACTCAAAGAAATAGAACAGCTCTCCCAGATAGAACTCATTGACCTCCGGCACATTCACCATCAGGTTAGGTACCTGTCCGTCCGTGTGCGCGAGCACCGTACCGTTCATCGCACTCTTGTTGACAAAGTCAACCGTCTTGCCCGCAAGGTAATTCAGGCCGTCCAGATCCACCGGCTCCGTACCGATAATCAGCTCTTCCCTGGACTTCTCGATATTCAAAACGGTCTCAAACATCACGCGCGCGCCGTCCTGAATAAACTGCCCCATAGAGTGCAGGTCCGTGGTCAGGTCAACGCTTGCCGGGAGCAGGCCCTTCTGATCCTTACCCTCCGACTCGCCAAAGAGCTGCTTCCACCACTCGGAAACATAATGTGCGCTCGGCTCATAGTTGCAGAGGATCTCCACCGCCTTGCCCTTTCTCAGCAGGATATTGCGCAGCGCAGCATACTGCATTGCGTCGTTCTCCTCAAACGGAAGCTCCAGAGCACGCTTTCTGCCGCTGGCAGCGCCCTCCATCAGCTTGTCGATATCCGCGCCGCTGACCGCAATCGGCAGCAGGCCTACCGCTGTCAATACGGAGAAACGGCCGCCTACATCGTCGGGCACCACAAAGGTCTCGTAGCCCTCCTCTGTCGCAAGGTTCTTCAAAGATCCCTTTGCCTTATCCGTTGTCGCGTAAATTCTCTTTGCCGCGCCCTCCTTGCCGTACTTTTTCTCCATCATTTCCTTAAATACACGGAACGCAATCGCAGGCTCGGTCGTCGTACCGGATTTGCTGATCATGTTGACGGAAAAATCCCTGTCGCCGATAACGTCAATCAGATGCCGGATGTACGTAGAGCTGATGGAATTCCCGACAAAATAAATCTCCGGTGTCTTGCGGATGCTCTTGTCCACCATATTATAAAAGCTGTGACGCAAAAATTCTACCGCAGCCCTCGCCCCCAGATAGGAGCCGCCGATTCCGATTACAAGAAGAACCTCGCTGTCACTCTGAATTTTCTTTGCCGCTTCCTTGATTCTTGCAAATTCTTCCTTGTCGTAATCCACCGGTAAGTCAATCCATCCCAGAAAATCATTGCCCGCGCCGCTCTTTCCCAAAAGAACGTCCTTCGCGTCGAGCGTCAGCTTTTTCATGTACTCGACTTCATGGCTGCTGATGAACTGTGATGCTTTTGAATAGTCAAATGTTACCTTACTCATTTGTTCTCTCCTTTTCTGTTTTATAGATTTTGCCGTTCTGCATCGTTACTTCATATTTTAGCAAAATTTTCCTTATAAATCAATTGCTTATGCCTTGTTTCCGATAAAACTGCGCAGCAGCGCCTCCAGCTCCGCGGCGTCCTCCTGCGAAAAGCCGGTCTTTTCTTCCTTCGCGGCTGCCGCCTCCGTCTCCTTCTCCTCTGCTTTGGCGCCCTTCTCCTGCGCAAGCTCCCACAAAAGCTTTTCCTTCTCCATGATGCCGTGCTCCAGACGCTGCGCCACCGTATTCTCCAGATAATCGGTCAGATTGGTTTTTAGCATCTGTCTGCGGGCAGGCATGTCCACAATGGAGACAACGCTCAGGTACAGATAGATTCCAAAGAGGCTGATAATGTAAAACGGCAGTAAATCCACAAAGCTCCTGCCCTCAATAATTCCCTTGCACACGCCAAAGCCCGCCACAAAAACGCCCGCAAGCATCAGCTGTCCCGAAAGATGCTTCATAAAGCTGATTCCCATCCCCATAAAGCGGATACGGTTGATAAACTTGTCCACAAAAACCGATATGTTTGGTACCCCGCCGTTGAGCTTATAACAATTGACAAACCGCTCCTTGCATTGGCCCAGCAGCTTGTTCTCCACACCGGAAAGCGTATCCGTCGCATGTATCATGCGCTGATAGAACACCCCGATGATAATCTGATAGAGCACCCCGATTGCCATAAAAATAACTGTCAGCACTATTATAAACGAGTGGTCAAAATAACCAATAATTCCATTTGCCATAATCTACCTCTCCCTATGGTATTTTTTATAAGTGTTACCATTAGTATACGCATTTCGTTTCGCTCCCACAAGACACTTTCAAGCAGAATCGTTCGTCAAATTCAGCCAATTTATACGCCCTGCCACCGTCTTTCGACGGCGCTTTTTTCATTTCGACAACGCGCGAACTTTTTTATTGTAATGTGCATATAATTATGATATATTACTGATAATACCTTCAGTTGACAACTGGAGGCGCTCTTTGCACTGCATACCTTAATGGACGGAGGCATGTATACCTTTATCAATTAAGGCTACTTATCTACAGTACAAACTGAGCAGGCCGGGACAACTGCCTGAGCGTTGTCCATGGAGCCGGGTCGCAAAAGCGACAGTGGATAGACCTATTCATCCGCGGGACAGTAGCTGCTATTACTGGATTCGCGGGTGTTTTTTTCTTTCATTCTCCCGCACCTTCAGCGCTTAAGCATGTGCCATAGAGCAGTAACTATTCTGTTTTCAGGAGGTTTTTCTATGACGAATAATTTCGAAAAGGCCGCAATGAAGGTATCCTTTGTGAGCATCGCCGCAAATGTGATTCTGTCCGTATTTAAGCTGGCCGCCGGCATTATTGCCCATTCCGGCGCAATGATCAGCGATGCCATTCACTCCGCGTCCGACGTCCTCAGCACCTTTATTGTTATCGCCGGAATCAAAATCTCAAGCAAGGACTCCGACAAGGAACACCCCTACGGGCACGAACGGATGGAATGCGTTTCGGCGATAATCCTTGCCACCATCCTTGCCCTTACGGGAATCGGCATCGGATACTCCGCAGCGCTCAAAATCCTGTCCGGCGAATACGGCAGTCTGACTGTCCCGGGCGCTCTTGCGCTCATTGCGGCTCTGGTGTCCATTGCCGTAAAAGAGAGCATGTTCTGGTACACCCGGTATTACGCGAAAAAGATTGACTCCGGCGCCCTGATGGCAGACGCGTGGCATCATCGCTCCGATGCGCTCTCCTCCGTCGGCGCCTTTATCGGTATTGCGGGCGCGCGACTCGGCTTTCCGGTAATGGATGCGGCTGCAAGCCTCGTAATCTGCTTTTTCATTGAAAAGGCCGCCTACGAGATTTTTAAGGACGCCGTCGACAAGATGGTCGACAAGGCCTGCGACGAATCCACGGAGAGCGCCCTCCGCAGCTGCGCACTATCCCAGACAGGCGTTTTGGGGGTGGATTTACTCCGCACACGCGTTTTTGGCAATAAAATATATGTAGACATAGAAATTACGACCAACGGGAACGAGACCCTGCGCGAAGCACACTCCATCGCGGAAAACGTCCACGACTCAATCGAGCAGAACTTTTCAAAGGTAAAGCACATTATGGTGCATGTAAATCCCTCCGAATAATCCGGTGAACAGTTGACTTACATCGGTTTGGCTGATAAAATCTTTGTATATAAAATAATACGAAGGAGTATGTTTATTTATGCAATATAAAACAAACGGAACCTGTTCTTCCATGATTGATATTGAAATCGACGGCGATACCATCCGGTCTGTCTCCTTTACGGGCGGATGCAACGGTAATCTCAAGGGCATCTCAAGCCTTGTCGGCGGCATGAAGGTTGACGACGCAATCAGCAAATTAAAGGGTATCAAGTGCGGAATGAAAAGTACCTCCTGTCCCGACCAGCTTGCTTCGGCCCTCGAAGCCTATAAGGCGGCGCACTGACGGCGCACCCCGGCATATTATGATGTTATAACTTACAAAGAATCGGAGGCTTTTGCATATGAAACGCATCGTCTTTACCGGCGGCGGCACCGCCGGCCACGTAACACCCAATATTGCGCTTTTTCCACGCCTGAAGGAGATGGATTATGACATACATTATATTGGTTCCTACGATGGCATCGAGAAAAAGCTGATAGAAGATTTCCGTATTCCGTATTATGGCATTGCCACCGGCAAATTCCGCAGGTATTTTGATCCCAAGAATTTCAGCGACCCGTTCCGCGTCCTGAAGGGCTTCATCGAAGCGCGCAAAATCCTCAAAACATTGAAGCCGGATATTGTTTTCAGTAAAGGCGGTTTTGTAAGCGTTCCTGTTGTACGCGCCGCAGCCTCCTTAAAGATCCCCTGTATTATTCACGAATCGGATATGACGCCGGGTCTTGCAAACCACCTGTGCATTCCGGTTGCCACGAAGGTTTGTTGCAATTTTCCCGAAACCCTGCAGAACCTTCCGGAGGATAAATCCATCCTCACCGGCTCTCCCATCCGGCAGGAGCTTCTCCACGGGAGCAAGGAAAAGGGCCTTGAGATGTGTAAATTTAATACCGCCAAGCCTGTTATTATGGTAATCGGCGGAAGCCTCGGCGCCGCAGGCGTCAATAAGCTCGTTCGCGAAGCGCTGCCGCAGCTTCTGGAGGACTTCCAGATTGTGCATATCTGCGGCAAGGAAAAAATCGATAATCTTCTGCTGAACAAGGAAGGCTATCGACAGTTTGAATATGTAAAAGACGATTTGAAAAACCTGTTTGCGATGGCGGATATTGTCATATCCCGTGCGGGTGCAAATGCAATCTGTGAGCTGCTGGCGCTCAGAAAGCCCAGCCTTCTTATTCCGCTTCCCGCCCACGCCAGCCGCGGCGACCAGATTTTAAATGCAAAAAGCTTTGAATCCCAGGGCTTTGCCATGGTCGCGGACGAGGATTACCTTACCGGCGTAACGCTCACCGAAAAGGTACACGAGCTTTATTTTACACGCCAGTCCTATATTGAGGCCATGCAGAACAGCAATCAGCGAAATTCTATCGACACGATTGTAGCGCTTATCGAATCCTATGCCGACAAGCACACACAGACAACAAAATGACGCCGGGTACGGCGTCATTTTGATTCCGGCCTTCAAGCCCGGCCCCGGGCGCGTCTGCCCCTGTCAGTCGGGTATGGCCTTATTCCTATAAAGCAATGCTGTCCCGCACCGCATCCAGCTCCTCATCCGACATCGTATGCGCCTCCAGCACCAGATTCTGCCCGTCATCGCGGTATCTGGGTATCAGATGCACATGAAAATGAAATACAGTCTGTCCGGCAACCTCATTATTGTTCTGAATAACGTTAAAGCCGTCGCATCCAAGCCTCTCCGTCATATGTACGGCCATCTTTTTTGCCAGCGGCAGCACCTTCGCGGCCGTGTCATCCGTTATCTCGTACAGATTCCTGTAATGATTCTTCGGCAGTATCAGTGCATGCCCTTTTACCGCCGGCGCCAAATCGAGAATCACCCTGAAATCCTCATCCTCATAAATTGTCCGCGACGGAATATCCCCGTTCGCAATCTTGCAGAAAATGCAGCTCTCGTCTCTCATCGTCATACGCTTCCTTTCCATAATATCGCCGTCTGTCTAAAATACATAAATCATATCCAGCGTCCGAAGTATTTTAAAATCGCCCTTCATCTTCATATCTCCGGCCATAAAAGCGCGCTGGAAGGTCATGCGCCCCTGAATAATCTCATTCATCGTATCCGTGGACATCTGCATCTCGACATCCGCGTTCTCACTGTCCCCGTAATAGCATTCCATCTCACCGGAGGCTACCTTGACAATCAGCGGCATCTTCGCCTCGGGAAGCACAAACTTATACACCGCGGCAAAATCCGGCTGCGGCTGGAAATGATCCCGCAAATCCTGCAGGAACATGTTGCTGTCCGGCTCCTCTTCATTGAGCAGATCCTTGAACATGCTGGCAAGCTCCTGAATGTCTTCTTTTTGCTTCTGCACATATAAGTCATTGCTGGCAAGCTCCGAAAGCTGTTCCGCCTCCTGCGGCGTCAGATTCAGGCTCGGCGTAAAGGATACCTTCTGCTTAACCGCCTGATTACTGCACGGGAACACGGCCATTTTCTGACTGATAGAACGGTACAAATCCTCTGTACGCCGCTCTATCACTCTTGCATACCCCGCATTCTGCTCCAGCTCGGATACATCCGCCGTATAACCGCAGATGCCGGTGCACGGCAGTCCGCCGAGGATTTCCCACGCATCCGTAAGCCGCACCATGGCATCGCGCTCCCCGTAGGTGGTGGACATGACAATCGGGCACATATAGATTGTTGATATTTTTTCCTTATCTCCATACAGCCAGCAGGCATCCAGAAACTGCTGCATCCAGCCCCCGATACCATACCACTCAACCGTGGTCGCAAGTATGACGCCGTCCGCCTCCTTGAGCGTCTGCGGCAGTGTGACAACATTGTTCTTGTACTCATATAAATCGTACCGTTCCATTGTCACGTTCAGCTCCTTGAGGACCTCCTGCATTTTATTCAGTATATAAAGCGTCGGGTCCCCGATCAATCCGCGTCCGCCGTAATAAATATTAATCTTCACCTTTTCCTCCATTCCGAAGCGCACCCGCATCCAGCCTTGTATTCTTCTGTTATCTCCGTCGTATTCTGCGTATCGTCAGCATTACCAGCATCACTGCGAATCCACAGACAAGCCCTCCTATATGCGCGGCATTGTCCGTCGTTTCCGACTGCAGCCCTGTATAAATCATATAAAAAATCGCAAGCAGTATCCGCCGGAGAGAAATCTCACCATATCGACCGTTATTCGAAATCACCAGCAAAAGCAGCGCACCGATAAGCCCGGAGACCGCACCGCTTGCCCCGACGGAGGTATAGGGCGCCATTGTCATCACCATGTAAGACAGTGAAAAGATGCTGCCGCCCACGCCGGAAAGCATATAGAGCAGGAAAAAGCGAAGGTGTCCGATCTCGCGCTCCAGCATTTCTCCAAGCGCCGCCAAAAAAACCATATTCCCCACAATATGGCTCACGCTCCCGTGCAGAAACAAACAGCTTACCAGCCTGTAATACGCTCCGTCCACAATGACTGCATCCGCACTCAGACTACCCTTATTATACACTATTTCCCCCAACAATGTATAGAGGATATATGCACCAACATTGCATGCCAAAAAAATGATTGTAATACAGCAGCTTTTGAGACGACTGTTATCGCGCATTGGACAAATCACTTCCTGTCTTATTATTGTACTATTTTAGCCTAACATCAACAGGCCGTGCAGTCAACCAAAAACACCGTGATTTTGGGACAGTGTACCCCCGATTAACAGTAGATAAAATTCGTACGGCCAAAGCGAATCCGGTCTCCCGGCTCCAGAAGCGCAGGCACGTTTATATCCAGCATAATACCGTTTTTTACGGTACCGTTTGTGGAATTTAAATCGCACAGGTAAATTCTGCCGTCGCGCTCCTCAAAACGGGCGTGCATTTTACTGACGGTATTGTCGCTGATTACATAATCGGCAAAGCCCTCCAGCTTCCCCACTGTCATTGGCAGGCGGTTGAGATTTACCGTTATCTCCCTGTCGTTTATTCTGCCCCTGAGCACCCTCTCCTCCACCGCACCGCTTTCGAGACATATCGTATCGTTACAGACAGGCCTTACGGCTGCCGCCCTTTTTTCTTCGGATGCGCTCTTCTGCGGCAGACTGGCGGAAATCCCGAATTCTGCAAAATCCGCCGCGCGGGCCTGCCGCTCCTGCCACCCCGGACAGCCTTCCCTTTGTCCCGGGTCTTCGGTACGGCATTGTTTTTTGACAAAGCATACGCAAAATATTACTGCCGCCGCAGCAGCCATTGCGGCCGCGCCAAGCAGAAGGGCCTCCTGTCCCGCATCCAGTCCGGATATAGTCAGCACCCTTGCGCCCAGAAGAACAGTCGACACGCTCAACGCAATAAACAGACATATCACTGCGCCGATCAGATCTGTCCGTTTTCCCTTTTCCGGCTTTTTGTCCGATTCTACCGCCGTCTGCTCCTGCCTCCAGTCAAAGCCGTTGTATTGAAAGCAGGGTTCCTCCGGATAAAATTCCTGTGCCGGGGCGCGGCTTTCCCTGTCCGCATCGGGCAGCATAACCGTGCCCGCATTTTCCACCGTCCCTTTGGCCGTCTGCTCCAGTATGCTGCGGATTTCACCTAATACATAATTGGGGTTTCTGGTATAACGATAAACCTGATACCCCAGCAGCACCGCCTGTTCATCCGCATGATCCAGCTTAACCAGAAGCTCGTCAATAAACGCCATAAAGGACGCCCTTGCATCTCCCTTATACTCCGGCCAGCAGACAAAATGCGGCTCCAGCCGGTCCACATGGATATAAATGAAATCTGCCTTCATAATAATCTGATTCCCGTCGAGCAGGTACTCCTCCAGCCGGTCGAAAAGGCTGATGCATCCCACCAGCAGCGCTTTAAGCTCCCCATAGCCGATTTCCTTTCTATCTAAAAGACGGTCCAGGGACTGCAGGGAATTAATCTCATAATAATATCTGCTTTCGCCGTCCACCATCCTGTGCGTCACGGGCAAAAGCCCCGGAATATGATTTTCCAAAAGCATCCTGGCACGGTAGTCCCCGCTTACGGCCGGCCCTTTTCCGAAAAAGTCCCGGCTGCTTAATACCATATAATTGTGATTCATATTTCTGTCAAAGCTTTTGTTTGGCATCTCCTGCGTCATATTTCCTCCATCCTTTCCCGCATTTTATTCCGGTATCAGCTTATGAATTATCCTGTACCCGCGTATTGTCCTTACGGGCCTGCTGCGCACTGCTTGCCTGCATACCTCCAACGGGAGCCCCGTCCCCGCTGTATGCTTACCAAGCCATGCCAAAAACGGCATATGTACCTGACAGGTATAGGAAACGGAGACTTTGCCCGGGGTAACCGAAACGCTGTATTGCAAATCGTGCAGCGCCAGCAGTCTGTCCTGCGCAAGCCGTACAGCCGCCTCTGTCGCCGCCTCATAAGCGGCATCCGCATCGTCCGGATGTCCCCCTGCTCCGCAAAGCGCGGCCTCGTACGCACTCTGCTCCAATACACATCTGTCATAGCTGTAGAATGCAAGAAAAATCATCACCGTCATAAACAACAGCACCATTGGAAAAACCAACGCCGCCTCCACTGTAAAATACGCATCCTCCTGCCCTTTGTTTGTCCGTATTCCTCCCCAAATCCTATACAAACGCAATTCCTCCGAACAGCCCCTGCCCCAGATAAATGAGGTATCCTGTAAACAGCGCCGGCAGGAAAGCCAGCCGGGTATGCCGTCCCCCCTTTTTCAGGGCGAGCACCACGACAGAGGCAAGCGCCATAATAAAAGACGCAAAGCACACAATCGCCAGACATCCGCGAAATCCCAGCAGCAGGCCTACGGATGCGATTACAATTCCGTCACCGCGGCCGATTTGCCCGCAGCTTATCACAGAAAGCCCCGTCACGCACAGGCCTATGCCAAAGCCGCCTGCCGCGTCTGTCAGTCCCGGCCCTCCCCGAAGCAAAAGCCCGGACGTGCACACCAGCGTCAACGCCAGCAGAAACCGCCGGCTGACCGCCTTACTTTTTAAATCGGTTATTCCCGCCGCAAAAAGCATGATACCTACAATTATCAACGCCCCTATATATACCATTCTTCCTCCGTTCCAAAACATCTTATTTCCCGGTTCTGTTTCTCTTATTAATATGCGCATTTTGAACATGCGCCGCGTCCCTCTGTCTCGGAAATTCTCACCGCCAGCACCGTCCTCTTAATACTGCTGCACGCCAGCGTCGCATGATACCGGTTCCCGTAGGCTGTCACAAACACCGTGCTGCCGCAGTCCTGTCCGCACACCTCGCAGGGATAGTAGATTTCTCCGTTTTTGCTGCGCATCGTTTGAAGAAATCCCCTGTCCACGGCTGTAAGTGAAAGCCTGAGATAGGTACAACCTCTTGACCGGTGATACACGGCGCCCTCCGGCGTGATATAGACAAGCTCCTCGCTGTCCTGTTCGCCGGATGCGGCGCCTGCATTGTCATAACCGGTCCACGCACGCGTTCGAAGCCGGTTATACAGGTATCGGGTGTCATACCCCATTACTGCCGAAAACGGCGCCACTCTGTATACCGCAACCAAATCTATGCAGTCCTCCTCCTGCATGATTCGCGACCGCAGCCAATTGATTCCACCGGCCATCGGCGAATGCTCCAAATACCCGCCTCCAAGGCCGGACTGTACCCTGTTGGCCGCATATATATGTGTAATTCCCAGTGACGTAAGCGTTCCCGCATCCTCCTGTGCAAGCTCCCTGTAAACATAACCCTGTACCGCCATTTCTTTTGCCGCGGCATGCATAGCCATACTCATATTGCTTTGCAGCCGGTACAGCTCAAGGATAGATATCAGATTCAGGAACGCAAACAGGAAAAGCGGCAGCACCAATGCCGCTTCAACGGTCATGCTCGCGGGGAGGCAGGAGGATATTCTTCCTGTGCGGCTCTGCAAAGACTCTTTTTTGCCAAAATCCGGACTCTCAGAAAACCCTACAGCGCCTCCTTTCCTGTATATTTTTTTGTGCCGCACGAAAAAGAACATCCTGCCACCTCCCCGATATTGCCGCCTTTATTCATAGCACATTCTTCTACGGAACACAAACTCATGCCCCCATGCATCACAAAACCCAAAGCCTGCCTGTATATAATCAACACAGGCGTCTATCCGAAACTGCGCGTTTCCTGCGCTCTGACGGATATCCATTTCCACAATATCCAGACTTCGAAGCACCTTGTCCTCCCGATTCATCAGTGCCAGAAATATCCGCAGATAATCGCTGTATAATAAGCCTCTCTGCGACTGCCCGCCGCCAGGAAACGGATTCCCAAGGCTTCCCAGGGACTCTAAATTCCAGTCTCCGCGCTTCTTAAGCAGCGGTACCCTGCCGCCGTCGAGCAGCACCCGCACATCCACTGCCGCCTCCGCAAGCGCCCATATACCCATGATAAAAAGGACCAGCGCCTCCGTAAGCTCCGGGACCGCCAGCAGCGTACAGATGATCGCTGCCGCCGCCCGTACCTCATTTTTCTTTGTGCTGTCGCCATACAGGTAAATCAGATTGGATGCTCCCCTGACCGAAAAGAGCGACAGCACACTTGCCCGAAGATTTGCCGCATCACTGCTGTTTCCGTACAGGATATATTCAATCTGGTACGAAAGAAGCCCCTCCCTTTTTACCTGCGCATAATTTCCGCACATTTTCATCAGGTATTCGCCGTAGATAAGCTCATCGTCCAGGCCGTCCGGACGCGCCGCACCCTCATGCAGCCCGATTCCTTTGTTTACACGTCCGGTTTTTACCCGGCCGGACAAATACGCGTCCGGATGGATTACCGTACCTGATATATGAGCTCCTTCAGGAAGCAGCAGATAAAGCAGCCCGTCTCCTAAAAGCGTGTCTGCCGTATCTGAAAGCTTCCCGTAAGAAAGCTCCTCCCCGTCTCCTGTGTTGTATTCTGTAATCTCACGCACTGCAAGCCCTTCCTCAAACGCTCTTTTTCTTTGTGCCGTCTCCTCCGCCACGTCCTTTGCAGTCAGCCCGTTTCCCTCTACAATGTCCAGATACTCCCTTACTGCGGAAACCAGGCCGCCCCCGTATGCCGCCTTCATATATGCAACGGCCTGCGCCTTCCATACGGCGCCGCCCTCGTCGCTTGCATATGAGACCTCCTCAACCTCCAGATACGGGTTTTTCAGCTTCAGAAGCGTCGTCGCACCCGTCATGTCGAGGCTCCTGCCGGGATCCGTATTCTGCTCCAGATAAGCCTTTAAGCGGCTCTCCAGCCTTCCCACGCCGCCGTACCCCGTCCCATAGGAGGTATCGATAAAAAACAGCTCATACTGGCGCAGCACCTCCCGGTTGTATTCCGCAAATACCGAATCCATCCCCAAATCCGCTATCAAATCCGACTGTGCCCTTGCGGCGCCTGCCGCCGCACCCTGTACCAGGGCCAAAAGCAGCGACAGCACAATTGCAAACACAAGGGACAGATATACGGTCAGGTACGCGCCCTCCGTCTTCCTAAATCGCATTTGCATTTTTGGATATTTTCTTTAAAATTGTATTGACAACGGAGGTAATCTGCTTTTTAAATACGGCAACCAAAGCAATCAAAACCACGATGATCAGCACAATCTCCACTGTTCCCATTCCGTCCTCTTCTCTTATAAAACGCTTAAAATTCTTCATAAATTTCCTCCATTCCTGATGTATCCGCGAAAAATTTAATTTTCACAGTAGCTTCTCTCTTTTTGTTAAAAATAGACTGTAACCGCCGGTACCATAATGATTACCATAATCATACACAGTATCAGCATCATCGGGGCAAGCAGCTTTGTTCCCGCCTTTTCCCCCAGAGCTCTTGCCATATGCTTTCTTTCCTCAAAGGCATTTTGTGCCTCCTCCCTTAAAAGCGCCGCAAGATTTGCGCTGCCCTTTCTGACATTCTGCGCCAGCATGGCGGCAAGCTTATTATAGCTTGCAATACGGCAACGCCTTCCGAAACGTTCATAGGCCTTTATCTGCGCCACGCCGTTTTCCATTTCATGGAGCATGAAGAGCATTTCTTCATAGGCATAGCGTCTCTCCTTTGTCTCTTTTTTCCTGGTCAGATAATCCGCCGCGACCTTATTCCAGGCGCCCGACACAGTCATTCCCGCACCGATTAGAAGCGCCAGTGCGCTTACCAGCTCCGGATAATCCAGGCGCATCTGCTCTTCCCTGTCGGCCGTCTGTCTGTGCAGGTCGCGATCCCTTCCGAAGTACAAGAGCAGCGCTAATATCGGCGTCATTCCCAACAGAAGCAATCCGTTATAGCTCTTTTTACTGCTCCAGCGCAGCGCCCGGCCGTTTATTTCTGACGGAAGCGTCATAAATTCCTCTTTTCGGCTCTCCTGCTCGATCTTATTGATTTGCCGCGCAAGCAGCTCCGCCGTATCCGGCTGCAGCGCTTTTGTATGGACATTGGCATAAAACGTATGCTCCGCCTCAAAGTCCCCGCAGCCAATCTGCGCGGTAATCTCCGTAACCTGCGGGCATTCCAGCGTATCCCGGGCAAGCCTGCCCTCATAAGTGATATACGCTTCGTCCGTCAGCCACTCCACGGTAAAAGGGTACCCGCTGATTTGGCTTGTCAGGTTCAGATCATAGGATACCCTGTCAAAGCCTTCGTTTTGCCCCAGCACGCATTTCTCCAGAAGCGGAAGAAATTCCTCCAGGCAATCTCTCAGCTCCTGCCGTGTATACTCCTTTTCCTCTAGCTCCAATACAAGCTCCATGGCCTCCTCCGCGTCGCGCGCCACCAGCGTCACACTTTTAAAGCCTTCGCCATATGCGTTCCGCGCCAGCTTATTTCCTGATATCTCCGCATCCGTCCCTTCCTTTATCCAAACAATCAGAGACAAGAGAATGCCGCCCAGCAAAACCGCCATACACAGCGACAGCTTCTTAATGACATACTCCTTTTGCTGCTCCTTTGTATCCCGCTCCGGCTCCAGCGTCCGCAAATCCTGATATACCGCATCGTTATGCAGCAGCCGGCCAAATCTTTCCGGATTTTTCTCCATTGCTGTATACAGCCGCCTTGCCAGTCCGCCGCTCACCGCATCACCTCCTTTCCTAAATCTATATACGGATGTCAAGTATCCTGTCGGACAGCCGGCAGGCGGCCGCGTAAACCGCAAGCGCCGCCGTCATAACACTCCAGCCGAATATATTATGATAAAGACCTTCAAAGTACCCGTTCGACGTGACAGAAATGTAGAACAGAATCAAAAACGGCATATAACGCATAATCGTCTGTTCCAGCTTTTTCTCACTGATAACCGTTTGTATCTCCCTGCGGACCTCCTGCTTGTCCCCGATAAGCTGTGCCGTGTTGGCAATAATTGTCCGCAGCTCGCCGCCGGTTCGCTTCGCCGTACGGAAGACCTCCGCAAAATCACGGATGTCCCTGACACCGCTGCGCGCCGCTAAGTGTGTCAATATGTCTTCGAGCTGCTCATTGTTATCCAGTCTGCGAATCAGCAACCGCAGCTCGCAGGCCATTACGGACGCCTCCCCATACAGCAGCACAATATCCCGACAGGCCTCCTTAAAAGCATTTTCCACACTATAGCCTGCCTGCAGACTCGACGAAACGCTTAAAATAACCTCCCTGAATTCATTTTCCAGCTGCTGCTTTCGCCGTTTGCACAGCTCCCGTCTTTTCTTTTTCAGAGAAAGCACCGACAGGGGCATCAGCAAAATCCATGCAATGATACTGTCATAAAACAGTAAGGCTGTCGCTCCCATACAAAGGCTCTGAAAAATCAGCTGCGTTACCAGCTCTCTCCTGCTGAAGACATATTTATTGTAATCCGCAGCCGGCGGTAACCTGCCCCTCTGTCTCAAATCCGGTGTCCTCCTCTCTCCATATAAGTCCTGCCGCCGCAAGCTTGTGCGTACGCATCAGGGGATTCATATATTGCAGCCGGCCCAGAAGGACGCCGTTCTCCTCTCCCTCCTCCCGGAACCGGTACAGCGGACGAAGCAGAATCTCCTCCCCCTCATAGCCGGTTATCTCCGCAATCTCCAGTACCCGCCGCGACTTATCGCGCAGCCTCCCCAAATGTACAATAATATCCACACCGGCGGCAATTTGCCTTTTCACGGCTGCGGGGGGCAGCTCCATGCCCATCAATGCCATTGTCTCAAGCCGCATCAGCATATCCCCGGCAGAATTGGCATGTCCGGTGCTCAGGGATCCGTCATGCCCTGTATTCAGCGCCTGAAGCAAGTCCAGTGCCTCGCCGCCGCGCACTTCACCGATAATAATTCTGTCCGGCCTCATACGGAGGGCCGTGCGAATCAAATCCCGTATGCCGATTGCCCTTGTTCCCTCCGCCGTCGCATTGCGCGTTTCCAGCCGTACCAGATTGGGAATCCCCTGCAGCTGAAGCTCGGCCGAATCTTCGATTGTGATTACTCTTTCTTCCTGGGGAATATACTGCGATAACGCATTTAGAAATGTGGTTTTGCCGGATCCGGTTCCACCGCTTATAAAGATATTGTAGCCCGCAATAACAAGCTTTTCCAGATCTGCCGCCGCTTCCCGGGTAACCGAGCCAAAATCCAGCAGATTCTCCATTGAAATCGGCGTATCCCGAAATCTGCGAATCGTCACAATCGGGCCGTTGAGCGCTACCGGCGCCAGCACAATATTGACCCGCGCCCCGTTTTCAAGCCGTGCATCTACAATCGGGGAGGCTTCGTTCACGGCCCGGTTGCATTTTGCCACAATCCTCTGAATGACGTCCTCCAGCTTTTCCCTTGTCTCAAAGCCTTTTTCCCACTGATAAAGACGACCTGCCTTTTCTATAAAAATACTGCTTGTCCCATTTATCATAATCTCCGACACATCATCGGAATCAATAAGCTCCTGCAGCACGTCCATTTTTCTGATGGCGCAAAAAATGCTTTTTCCCAGCTCCTGCCGCTCTGCGAGGGAAAGGGCATGGCCCCTGCCAAAGCTGACAACCATGTCATCTATTATATCCTGTATCTCATCATCCGGCACCTCTCTGGACAGGTCGATCTTCTCCCGTACCTGTGCGCTGATCTCGCGCCGGCATCGCTCATACTGTTCACTCCTGTTCATCTTCCTGTAATACACTCCTCATGCGCACACCGATTGCCGACATGGACAGCTTCTCCGGATCCGCGCCGCAGGCATCCCAATCACTGCCCAAATTCACAATCCTTGTCTTTTCGATAATCTGCCCGTATTGCCTGGCAAGCAGCAGATTCTGATATTGGTTCAGCGCAGCGCAGGCGCGCGCCGTCTGCCCGGTAACTATATACACCCGGTCGCTTCTGTCAAGAATATGGTAAAATCCCTGACATACCTCCGTCAAATCGATTACCACCTGTGTATAACTGCCGCTGTACAAAAGGGCGTCCAGCATCCTTTTCCAATCCTCCTGCGCAATCTCCCTCAGGTCTGCGTAATCCAGCGCAGGCGGCAGGTAATCCACTCCCTGAAGCGTTCTCTTTATCGCCTCCAGCTTATACAAAAGCTTGTCCGAATGCTTCAGCACAAAATACATAAAATCTGTTATATCGGCGTCATATTTTGTCTGCAAAAGCTCTTCAAACCCCGCGAAAGCCGATAAATTCAAATACAGTACGCGTTTCCCTTTATCGGCAAGCAGCCGGCTTGCGCAAAGCGCCGCGGCAGTCTGCCCGCCGTGCCTGTCCGGTGAGTAAAAGCAAATAAGCTTTGTCCTGCTTTTTGTGCATCCTGACAGACCCGGCGCGCCCTCATCCAGAGAAAACGCATCAAGCACCTGGCCGATAAGCGCCCCCATAGGCTGATACTTTGACAGCGCGCTGTGCTCCCGGATGCCGCTCAGGCCATTTTCCAAAAGAATAAAAATCTTCTGCACATTTACCTGTTCAACGTTTGCATCATAGGTACTCTCGCCTACCAGCAGAATCTCAAAGCCGCTTTCCTTACTTGCCTCGACCGCCTGCAAAATCGAGCTGAATACCAGAATTTCAAAGCCGGCAGGCTTTTTCTTCAGCAGATAGGACTGCAGTGTTTCCAGATATTCTGTGTCCTTATCGCAGATTGCCAGTTCTCTTTCCTTCATCTTCTAAAATACCACTCCTCTCCTCCGGCCAAAACCGTCATATATCCCGTTATCCGTACAAGCCCGCGCACAGCATCAGCAGGCTTGCAAACGCCGGGACGGACACTCTTATTACATGCGCCGGCCTGGTATTGTCCGTCTCATACGAGTCCACCGTGCCTGTAAGCGCCGCCTTTTTAAGATACCGCACAAGATAAATCAGCCTGCTCCTGCTTTCCCGCAGGCACACGATTTTGATACCTGCCACGGCTCCCGCAAGCAGCATTGTCGTCAACAAATACGAGAACAGCCGCGGCCCCTGCAGATAAAAGGCTGTCATCATCAAAAGCTTGATATCGCCCGCCCCAAGCCCTCTTATCAGATAAAACGGGTACAACACCGCAAAAATGACCGCGCACTGGCAGACCGCCGCAAAAACGCCTGCCGTCAGGCAGTCCCGGTATGTTATTATGAATCCCGCAAAGACGCCTGCGGCGATACAGACATTGGGAATCCGGTAGTACCGCAGATCCGAAAGAACTGCCACGGCAAATATTGCAATCAATATCCCCATGCTTCACCTGCCTTTCTCTTTTCATATTTTGAAATGTATGATTTATAAAAATGGAAAACCTGCCGGATACCGGCGAGAATGCGGGCGCAGCCAAGGTGTGTGCGCCTGACATTTTATGATTATATCAGAAATAATAAACCTGTCCACTTGAGATGTAATAATTCGGACAACTATTTTAGTTTTGTATATTTTTGCCAATTTTTTCAGCCGGGTCTGCCGGTATCTTTATGAACATTTTTATGAATAATTCGGGATTCCCACACCTATACTAGTATAAAGCTTTCTCCCTATAATATATGAAAGTCCCGATATCAAACATATCTCTGAAAGGACAGCCTATGAAAACATATTTCAGTCTCAAGCGATTTTTAAAACCTACCCAGGAGGCGGCCGAGCCGGAAAAGCCTTTGCTGACGCCGCGTGAAAAGCTTTTGGCAGACATAGAAAAAACGCAGCATGCCCTTGAAGTTGCATACTGCGGTTTTGATTATGTCACAGACCCCGATTTGATTGACTGCTATATTTATGAAGTAAACTCCGCCCTCAAGCGCTACCGCTTTCTTTTACAGCAGGCGGAACGCATGCAGAGCCTTGAAAACACGGACAGCTCCTCCGAAAACCTTTTTATGGAGCACGAGCTGGTGTCCCAGCTCTGCCCTATACCCGGAAACCTCTCCCTGCATCATAATTAGCGAGGTTTTCATTGACGTCCGTTTTCCCGTAAGTAATACCCGCATATACGTCCTGAATATTGTCCATCAGCGGCGCGGATGTATCCATGCCGCTGACGGTGTCAAACGTGTCACGGAGCTTTGTAAAAATTCCCTGCAGCGCGTCGAGATGCTCTGCCTTGTTTCCGGAAATATCCCCCGCCAGCGTCCTGTCCGCAAAGCAGTAAATCGAAAAGAGATTTTTGGCAATCTCATATTCGAAATTCAGGCTCTCGCGCAATTCGCCGATACATCCCCGCGCCGCCTCCAGATTCCTGCGAAATTCTTCCAGATCCCCCTGGCGGTACGCCGTCTGCGCATCTTCCAGATACACCAAAAGCATTTCATACAAAATCACAACGAGCCGGGTGCCGTTTGCCTGTGTAATGCGCCTTGTAAACATCTGCTTCGTCTCTCTATCCATCATTCCCCAAACCTTTCCTGCAATTTACTGCAGAAGCTGTAATACCTGCTGCGGCCGCTCATTTGACTGCGCAAGCATCGCCGTAGAGGCCTGGACAAGTACCTGTACCGTCGTATATTCTGTCATTTCCTCCGCCATGTCGACGTCCATAATACGGGAGTATGCCTCTGTCATCTTCTCCTCCGAGGTATCCAGATTCGTGATGGTGCGCTCAAGACGGTTGGTGTATGCGCCGATTTTTGCGCGTACGCCGGAAAGCATATTAATCGCGTTGCCGATAATATCAATCGCCTCCGTAGCCTTCGTTTCCGTCGTTATCTCCAGACCGTCCACGCCCAGATTAACCGTATTCAGCTGGGGAATCTCCACCGCGAGGATCTGCCCCTCATTGGCGCCCACCTGCACGACCATAGGGCCCATGCCTGTCATGTCGAGTGTGATTTCCGTATCGCCGCCGCCTACCTCGTACGTCGTCTCCACGGTTTCTATTGTTCTTGCAAGCGTTCCGGGAGCGTCTCCGTTGGAAATATCAATATCGATTGTATTGGTGGTCACATTGCCCTTATCATCCGTCACATCTATGGTAAATACGCAGTGTCCCGGCGTCGTTGTCGTATCGGTATTTTTTACCTCCAGCTTCCATGTATCCGGGAACTGGTTCTTTGCGAATTTGATTCCGATTTGCTCAGGATGGCGGACCTCAACATCCGGAACCGCAGGATTGCCGTCCGCGTCCTTGATGCCGCTCAGAACCGTCATCTCGTCAATCGTAAAAGCAATGCCCTGGTCGCTCACCACCTCGCCGTTCTCATAGATATTGGCAATGTAGGTGCGTGATGTCGTCGTCGTATTAATGCCGGTGTCCACATAATCCCGGTTGTTTACCGTGAGCTTGACTTCAAAGTTATTCTCTGCCTTGATAATAATATTCTCGTCGTCAAGCGTTACCTTCGCGCCGTCCGGGAAACCCTGGCAACCGTCGTATACCGTGGGATCCGCTGCCGCCTGCTTTCTCTGTGCAAGCTCTGTCTTTGTCACCAGCGCGTTCTGCACGTCGTCCGCGCTGCTTGCCTCATACCGCTTGTTTGTCCTGATCTGCTCTTCCTCGTCGTCGTATGTGATCGTCTCGTCATAGCAGCAGTATGTAATATTTTTAATATTGTAGACGCCGGTGGTAACGCCGTCGTCATAGGAGGATACCGTGACATTCTCCGTATTCGTATATCCCTTGTACGCAAAGGTACCGTCCAGCAGGTTCTGTGCGTTAAACTGCGTCGTATCCGCAATCCGGTCAATCTCCGCCACAAGCTGGTCGATCTCCTTCTGAATCTGCGCCCTGTCGGAGTTCGCGTTGGTACCGTTGGCGGACTGGATTGCCAGCTCGTTCATACGCTGCAGAATATCATGCATTTCCGACATTGCGCCGTCCGCTGTATTGACAACCGAAATACCGTCGTTCGCGTTCTGGTTCGCGCGCTGCATGCTGCGAATCTGCGCGTTGAGCTTCCGTGAAATGGCAAGCCCTGCCGCGTCGTCGGAGCCTTTGTTGATCTTCAGGCCGCTTGAAAGCCGCTGGATGGATTTTGCCATCCGCGTATCGTTATTGTTAGCCGCATTCTTTGCTATAATTGATGAAACATTATAATTGATTCTCATTGAACAATCCTCCCGTTTATAAGCCTTTTAACGCCTTTATGAACGCCTTTGCCGTCTGATACAGTTCGCCGGTTGAGAGCGTCCCTTTATCCGCTGCGCCGCTCTCCCTGTCCTGCCCAAACCGGTGCAGATCCACATCCCTTGCCTGTACCATGCTCACAAGGATCTGCTTCTCCCCGTCTCCGGACAGCTCTTCGCGCATTGCGCGGTCTACCTGCTCCAGCTCCTGCTTCTCCTGTCGGTTTTCGTAAACCACCATTCCGGAAACATATTCCTTCCTTACCTCAAACTCCGCCGCAACCTTGCCAAGCGCTTCGGTGTCCAGCGTAATCGCAACCTTGCCGGCCTGCGCCGCATTGTGGTATATTCTCAGGTTTATTGAGGTTACCTCTCCCTTAATCTCCACCGGCAGCTCATAGTTCTCCTCCCATGCAAGGCTCCCCGCCAGGGAAAGGCCCTTGTAAAGCGCCTGCGCCGCCTTCACGTCAATCGCCTGGACGCCCTCCTGATAAGTCATCTGCTCCACGGCCCTGTTCGCCGCTTCCACAAGCTCCTGATAGCCGCGGCCTGCGCTCTCAGCGTCCGTCAGGCTCTCTATCGCATTGTCCGCCGCCTCTGCAAGCGCCTGCGTCTCCGGCATATCCTTTTCGGAAGCGTCGTCCTCTCCGGCGGTACGCCGTCCGGCAAAAATCTGCCTGTACAGAGCGCCCCGCTCCTCCGTCAGCAGGGACATTGCCAAAATATTGTCTACGCTTACGGTCTGACCGTAGTCTGTCAGCGTCTGGATAACGGCATCCTCTGTCCGCTGCGCTTCGCGCAGGCTGTCTCTGAATTCCCGGAAGCCTTCCGCTTCCCGCTCCTGCCGGGCTGCGTCAGCCTCCGCCAGCTCTGCCGTCCTTATCTGATTCGCAAAGCCCTCTATTGTCGTCCCGGCCGTTATGCCGACAGCACCCAGCTTTTCCGGATCCGTCCTGTTTGCAAGCGTATCGTCAATCTCCCCGGAAAGCCTTGCGTAGTACTGTTGTTGCGGATAATCTGCTTGCGGCAGGCCCTCCTGCTGTCCGTGAAAGCCGTCCATAATCTGTTCGTCTATCGCCGCCCCGCCGGTAATCAGCTCCTCAAGCGCGCCAAAGCCGTCATCCACACGGATATCCATATTCTTATTCGCATTGGTCCTGACCGCGGAAAGAATATTTTTGAAGTTCATTTCCGCGCCTGTGGCGATAATGCTTCCGATTACCGCACCGTCCGACTTCTCTATCTGGCGGAACATCCGGTAAATCCCGATATACGCTTCCCGCTCGTTTTCGGTAATGCCCCTGCTCCTGTCGAGCTTCTGCAAAAACCTTGAAAACCGCTCCGCATCCGCTTCAAAGTCTCTGTCCTGCTCATTCAGGTATGCGTCCAGCTCCTCCATTGACATTTCGAGAGGATTTTTCTGCTCCCGTATCATCCGCAGCGTTGTGGCCGGCGTCATTCTTCGGATAACGCCGCATACCTTACTGTCGGCTTCCTTGACCGCGGCAAGGTTTTCTTCGCTTATATCCATGCCGTTGTATCCAAGAATCCGGACTGCCCGCCGGTTCTCTTCACTTGTCTCCAGGTTCATATCCTGCAGAATATCGTCGACGTTCCTGAATGCCTTCTGGATGCTGTCTCCCAGATCCCTGCGCGGCGCGGTCATCAGCGCCTCATAAGTATTCACTGCCTGTCTGGACTGTTCCTGATTCGGATGGTTCTCCTGATACCCGTTCTGCAGCCCGGCGCCTTCTTTGTGAAGCTTTACCAGCGTATACGCCTGACCGCTCGCGATGACCTTTCCAATCAGGGCCGCCGGCATGGAGCCCAGCTCCTTTGCCGTGGTAAGCGTCTCCTCATAGAGCGCCGCCATCTGTGTATTCGCCTCTGCGGTTTCCCCGCCAAACAGCGCCGCCCTGATTTGCTCCTCTGCAATCCGCAGCGCATCCACCAGCCTGGAAAGCTCTGTCGTATCAATCGAGATGCCGCTCCTGAGCAGATGCCGGTTGGCCTCCTCGCTCATCATCAGGCGGATTTCCTCAAGCTGCCGTCTTGCCTCAATTTCTTTCAGGGAGGCATCCGAAGCCGCCGGCGTTTCTGCCGCGCCCTGCGTCTCAATTTGCTCCTGCACGGCCGACAGGTTCCTGATATTCAGATCCACGCCCGTCTCTACGGCCTCATGCACCGCCTCATCCGAAATCGACGCCGCGGCTTCCATGATTTCCTGTGCCTGTACGGCAATCGGCGTCTCGCCAGTCATCAGCGCCTGCACCGGCGTTTTGCCGTTTCCAATCGCCGTCACACACCACTCGAGAGCCTTATCCTGATTTACGGGAAGCTGCAGCACCTTCAAATCCGACAAAAGTGTCAGGTTCTTGCTGTTCAGCTCTATGCCCGACGCGACAAGCCACTTCGCATTCTCCATAGCCGCCGCCTTCGCACCCTCGTCGCCGTCAAGCCCCGCCTGCCTTACGACGCTTTCCAGCTGGCTCTTCAAATTCTCCCAGTTGATGTCTTCTGCCTTCCTGGAGAAATATTTGCCGTAATTTCCAACGCCTTCACTGTAATAGCCCTGCGCCTGCTTCATGCCTGCCGCGCTGGAGAACTGCGCCATATAAATATTCTCTATAGTAGGCGCCTTTTTGTTCGTTATCATATATTTTAAGGCATCGTCGGACAGCTCGCCGATTTGCGACGCCTCCGCAATCGCGTTCACAAGCTGGGAAATATTTTCCTTTGTGACAGGTATGTCACCTCTTTGAAAAATCTCGGACAGCTCCTTTACAAGCGCGTTCGCATCCACACGGCTTCCCGTAATCTCCGCCACCGTTTCCACATCAATGTCGTCATTGTAGCCTGCAATTTCCACTCCCGCCCTGGCAAGCGTAACCTTGATTCTGTCAACAATACTGACGTATGTCTCTACATCCATGCTTCCGGGGGCAAAGCCCTCCTCCTGCATCCTGCGCATATCCTCTTCGGAGACACAGCTAGACATCACAATCATAAAGTCCTTCTGCGTCTGGACGTCCAGATTCCCCGCCTGCAGCATAATCTCTTCCGCGGTCAGTCCGTGACCTCCATATGCCTCGTTATCCGTAACTTTATCAGCGATGTCTAATGAATACCCGCTGCCCTGCGTCTTCTGCGCCGGAACAGGGGGCCTGTATATAGTTGATGTAGCGCCGTCAGTATCACCCAGTCCGGTTGTGGAGAATGGTGTGTCTAAAGTAATATTGTTCATGCTTGTTCCCCATCTTTCCTGTATGATACCCGCTCTGACAGCGTATCAGCCACCCAATATCCCTCTGGACTACCCGGCAGCCGTTACACTGATTTTATCTTCTTGCTTTATATGTCGGACGGTTTGAGCGAAAACTTTAGGTATTCACCGATATTTCACACACAAAAGCCCCCGAAGGCATTCCGGCGGAATGCCCTCGAAGGCTCTTTTATCTCTAATAAAAGGCAATACCCCTAAAAGCTGAAGATTACCGCTGTCAGCGGCGGCAGCGCAAAGCTGATATACTGGTCTCTCTTGTCGCAGAGGCCCTTCTTTGCCTTAATGTTCCTGGGCAGCTTGTGCCCGTTTCCGCCAAACCGTTCGTCATCGGAGCAAAGCACCAGCTTATACTGCGTATTCATCGGAACGCCTACCTTGTACTCCGGATACTCTACCGGCGTCATATTGATGACAAAGAGCATATGCTGTTTCCCGTTCTTCGTCCTTCTGACAAAGCTGTAAATGCTCCTGTCCTTGTCATCCGCGTTCATCCACTCAAAGCCAAGCCAGTCATTGTCGATTTCATACAGGCAGGGGCTCTTTCTGTAAAGCTTTAACAGCTCACTCATAAAATCATGCATGCCCTTATTCAGGGGATTCTGCAGCAGGAACCAATCCAGCTCTCTCGCCTCGCTCCACTCGCGCTCCTGCGCAAACTCCTGCCCCATAAACAACAGCTTTTTGCCCTCGTGTCCGAACATAAACGCGTACAGGGCACGGAGGTTCGCATACTTATCTACCTCAAAGCCCGGCATTTTGTTGACCATGGAGCACTTCAGATGCACCACCTCATCGTGGGAAAGCGGCAGAATATAGTTCTCGCTGCTGTTATAGCTCATGGCAAATGTCAGCTTATAATGATTGTCCTTTCTGAAATACGGATCCAGCTTCATATATTCACAGAAGTCATGCATCCAGCCCATATTCCATTTGAAGGTAAAGCCCAGGCCGTCATCCTCCGGCTTCGCCGTCACCTTGGGCCACGCCGTGGACTCCTCGGCAATCATCATCACACCGGACTCCGTTCCGCGGATGACAGAATTAAGATGCTTAAAAAATTCAATCGCGTCAAGGTTTTCATTGCCGCCGTATTTATTCGCCACCCACTGTCCGTCCTGCTTGCCGTAATCCAGATAAAGCATGGAGGCAACTGCATCCACGCGAAGTCCGTCGATATGGAACTCGCGTATCCAGAACAGCGCGTTTGCAATCAGGAAATTGCGCACCTCGTTCTTGCTGTAATTAAAAATCTTTGTTCCCCAGTCCGGATGCTCGCCAAGACGCTTATCCGGGTGCTCATACAGGCAGGTGCCGTCAAATTCGCAAAGGCCATGCGCATCCCTCGGGAAATGCGCCGGTACCCAGTCCAGAATAACGCCGATACCATTCTTATGGAACAAATCGATCAGATACCGGAAATCATCCGGCGTGCCATAGCGCGACGTCGGCGCATAATAGCCCGTTACCTGATAGCCCCAGGAGCCGTCAAACGGAAACTCCGCGATTCCCATCAGCTCCACATGCGTATAGGGCATTTCCTTTAAATACTCAACCATTCTGTCCGCAAATTCGCGGTAATTGTAAAAGCCGTCCTCCGTCCCGTCGGGATGCTTCATCCAGGAACCGATATGGCACTCATAAATCGCCAGCGGCTCCTTATTCATATCCTTCTTTGCCCGCTCCGTCATCCATTTGTCGTCCGCCCACTCAAAATGGTTTAAATCATATACCTTAGAGGCCGTTCCCGGACGCATTTCCGCATAGTTGGCATAGGGATCCGCTTTATAGAGACGCGCGCCATTCTCCAGCACGAGCATATACTTGTACATCTGCCCTTCACCGGCGCCCTCAATAAACGCGGTAAAAATACCGCCCTCACCAATGCGCTCCATAGCGTCCGCACCCTCGTCCCAGCCGTTAAACTCGCCGATTACAAACGCTTCCTTCGCATTCGGCGCCCATACCGCAAAGAACACGCCGTCCTTTCCGTCCTTTTTACAAGGATGTGCGCCCAGCTTTTTGTAGATCTCGTAATGCGTGCCCTGCCCGAATACATATTGATCCGCATCTGAAATAAAAACCGTCTTCTCTGTATCCATTCCGTTACCCCCGTTTATTCCTTAATCGCCAGATAATGAAGACTACATGAAGTCTCTCTCCTTGAGGACGATCATATCCTCACTGTCATACCGTTTGGAGAAAAGTACATCCACGAAGTTTTTGATTCGGGACTTCTTCGAGCGCCAAATGGCCTCGTCTATGATGTCCCTGACTTCATCCTTCGTCACCACATGGTTACCGCTTTGAATATTGGATATTCTGGTGTAAAGCGCCAGCGTGCCGAGCTCGTCAATGGAATACTCCAGCGCCAGAGCATAATTCTTTGCATAGGCAACCAGCGCATTATTGTCCATCTCAATCAAATCAATCCGGATATTAAAATAATCTGCCGTCATTGCCTGTTTTTCCAAAAGCGCGGATATTTCCTTCTTGGTATCCGTCAGAATAACTATAATCCCAAGCGTTTCCTGATTCAGAAGCGCCGTCATCTCATACAGCTTTTCCTGCGTCATACCGTTTGCCTTCTCTATAATAATAGCACCATTCCCCAATTTATAAAAGGTTTCTTTGAGGTTTTTTGCGTTCAATTTTTCTCCGGCAATCTTCGCCATTTTCCCTGAAAAATTGGCATCGGTCTCCTGGAATTCCCGAAGCAGGTTCTTGGCCAGGCGTACCGTATCAAGCCCCGCCTCGCCGGTGATAATGATATTGCCCGTGTATGCGGCAAGCGTCATCTTCTCAAGCGCGAAAATAATCTGCTTTTTAATTTTTTTGGTTACCGCAAAATTTTCAAAAAGCTTCTGCTCCTCCGGCGTGAAATCCCGTATCTCCTCACGCTTTGCGCCCTTTGCCTCCTTGCTTGTCGTAGCCACAATCTTATCGGAAAGCGTGCTTAAATCCGCCGTGTTCATTTTGATTTCCTGCGTCTTCAGCGCGTCCTCCATTGCCATCTCGGCAATCATTTCTTCATCCTCGGGATCCAGGCCCGCGCGCTCCTGCTCCTCGTATTCATCCACAGCGGCTGCGCTGTCGTCCGGGTACAAAGCATCCTCCGCCGAAGGCATTTCTTCATAAACGTCCTCGGAAAGCGCCTCCTCGTCGTCGAAGCCGCCTGCGTATTCCTCCGAAGCCGCAAGCACTGCCGAGAGCTGCTGCTGCGGAATCACCGCCGTGCGTCCGCCAAGCTCCTCCTGCACCATCTGTTCGATTTCCGACATCGGCTCTGTATAGTCGTCCGCCAGTGCTTCGTCCGCAGTATCCGCCTCCTCTGCGGCATTTTCACCGCCCTCCTCTATATGCGCCTGTACCGCTTCACCGTCCATTTCCTCCGTGCGCGCTTCGTCCGGCGCCGCAGCGCTATCATCGGCTTCCGGCGCCGATATCTCCGACGCCACCATATGCTGCCCGTCCGCTTCCGAAACCGCCAGGAGATCCTCCGCGTCTTCTTCCTCTATGTATGCCTCATCGTCCGATGCCGCAGAGTATTCTTCGTCTTCCTCATCCGGCTCTTCCGGTTCCGTCAGAAACTCCTCTTCATTTTCCAGCTCTACAAGGTATTCGTCCTCATCCTCCGCCGCGTTCTCTTCTTCCTCCAGATTTACCTCAAGAATATCCTCCTCACCGGCTGCAGCCCGCTCGGCCTTCGCCTCCTCCTGCGCAAGCTCACCGAGAATCCCGCTCTTTATCGAATCGTCAAACTGTGCCAAAATCTTTCCGGTCTGCGTCAGGACCTGCTTCTTAATCTCCTCCTGATGCTTCTGCGCATTCTCCTGCTTCATGCGCTCCCACTCGGCCAGCACGTCATCCAGCTTCATCTGCCCCGTAATCGGTTTGAAGGCCTCGTCTTCCTGCTCTCCGGTCTGGGAGGCTTTCTTCTGCGCCACTTTGTCAGCATCGGGATTCTGCACGGAATCCGCAGCCGCCTCCGGCTCCAGCTCTTCCTTCATAAAACGCGCGTCCTTTCCGGGCAAAAGCACTTTACTGATTGCGCCTGTATCCGGATCCGGGCTCTTTTCCGACACATTTGTCACCATATCGGCAACCCGTCCCGCAGGGACAGTCTCTGACGGCTCCTGTACGGCAGAAATCGTCTCCTGCGCCGCAGACACCGCCCCATTGGCTCCGCCCATCGCATACACCTGTGTATACAGGCCGGGCTCTTCCCTTTCCGGCTCCGATGCATGCACGTCCTCTTCGTCCGGAAACAGCTCCTTCATGCTCTCCGCAACCACCTTTTGCAGATTGATGGTGTTGTACTGGCTCATATCAACGGCCGCCGTCATCTGTGTATATCCATAGCCGTCGCCGGCTGCACTGTCCTCATAGCCCGAATCCGGATAAGCCTGCGTCCCATAGGAATCCGGATAACTCTCTATCGGATACCCGTTCTCATCATATGTCTGATCTACATAAAACTCTCCCGTGTAGGAATCCTCCGCATAGCCGGCCTGTCCGTAGCCTGCATCCGGGTAGCCGGTCTGCGCATATCCCTCCCCGGCGTAAGCGGTATCGGCATATCCTGCTTCAGCGCCGTCCTCCCGTGTATAGGAACTATCAAAAAACTCTTCGTCCGCGTTCTCTTCATTATTATAATACGCATTTTCCGCATACGCCTCCCCGGAATCCCCGTCAAGATTATCATACTTTGCCTGCTGTACCTCTGTAAGCGGCGCATGAAGCATCTTCAGCTCCATTGCTTTGCGCACATAAGGCCCGTCGCCAAACCATAAAATCATGTCGTCGCATTCCTCAACGCATTTCGTGGCAAGGCCTACTCTGTGATACAAATAAGCAAGCTCATAGGCCCATTCCTCCTGATAATCCCGCTTCTTAAGCTCTTCCAGAAGCTCTATGCGCTCCTCCAGCCTCGCCTCCTGGGCCTCCAGAATACGGTAACGCAGGGTGAACACCCCGTTGTCCCTCGGCGCCAGCTTCACAAACTGCTTATAATATTCAATTGCCGCCACAACATCATCCAACTCAATGGACACTTCACACAGGGAATACACAACCGAACGGTTTGTGGGATAACGGTCATAGGCCAGCAGTAAAAGCGCCCTGCTGTCCTCATTGCGTCTGTTTACTCTATATAATGCCGATATTCGCAGAAGCATGGTGATACTCTTCACCCTTCTCCAGTCAATCGTATCCGCTATGCTCACGGCCTCCGCATATTTATCCTCATCGATTAGTTTTTCTATTTCCTCTGAACGAACCTTATATTCGTATTTATCCAACGCTTATCACCTCTGTCAACATGACCCCTATATCTTGTACCCATTATCATTGACAGTTTAGCATATTGTCCCCCGCCGTGTCAACGCCGGGGCGTTATCTATTTCATATATTTTGTGTTTTTTACCGGATAGGTACACTAAATCTTTGAAGCCAGTTCTAAAGATGCTTCCTCTTTGCCGTTTCAGGAAAAAGCAAGATATAGATATGAGGAAATGACGGTTTCTTATGCGCCCTTTTCAATCGGCGGTAATACCCTCAATTAAGGGTACCCGCAAACCGAAAAATTATCATCAATTCTTACGGTTCCTCTGCGGAATCACCGGAAGCTTCAAATTGCTTCCTCGCCGCCTCAAACAAATTGTGGAGGTAAGGGTACGCCCATTTATCCGCTCCCACGTTGGGGCCTGCGTCGTCGCCCCAGCCCATGCCCGGCTCGCCGCCGTAATCAGTGAAGCTGGCCGCCATATAACGGACGGTATGTACCAGCACCGTGTTCGGCTCCTGCTTGCGCACGCCGATTACCTCCACCATATTGGCCTTGCCAAACTTAAAGAAATCCACATATTCAATGATTTCTTCGCCCGTGTCATACTCAAAGGCGTATCCGTACAAGTCGCAGCCATCCTCCATATGAGTCTTTTCAAAAGCAAGGTTTGACACTTTTCCCGGACAAAGCTCTTCGCTGCACCGTCTTACCTCCGCCTGAAACGCCTCCCAGGCCTCCGGTTCATGGAATGGGTTTTCTCCCACGGGATTTGTTACCGGCAGACTGTAAATCTGATTCTCTTCCTCCCAAAACGCATAAGTCACATCACTGCCAAGAAAATAATGGGCAAACCCATCTGGCTGTTCCATCTGGAAGCTCCCCTCAGAACGCAGGCCGCCTCTGGAACACGGGTCCTTGCGGATATAGTAAAGCTCCGGTACAAATACCGTCTCGCCTTTCAACAGATAATTCGGATCCTTCGGCGCATCCCCGGCCCGCACGATAGTCATCCACCTGTATCCGGTTCCGTAAAAACGCTCGCTGATACGCCAGAGGCTGTCTCCCTCCTGCACCTCATATTCCAGCAGGTTGTTACTCGTAAGCACGATATAGTCCTCCGGGTCATCCCTTTTTGACAGCTCATAAATCAGCACAAAAGGGGTTTTTCTTTCCCGCTTGGACTTTTCCTCCTGTTCTTCCTCCGTTAAGCCGTTTGCCACCGCCTCTCTGCTGTTTTGCACCTCTTTTTCCGTCATGCGCACAAACTGCTCCGTCTGCGAATCCCAAAGCAGATAAGAGGGCTGGCTGTAATCCTCCTCCGCCGCCTTTACGCCGCTCATATGAACCGGCGCGCCAACCCGCATATCCGCGTAACCGTCACCATTTAAGTCCGGATAAGTGATTGTATCCGGCAGCTCAATACTCAGGGATACCCTGCGCTCCTGCAGCACCTTACCGGTTTTCATATCCGTCACTGTCATATCGTAGGGCTCGTCCATACAAAAACCGTTCAGAAGATCGTAGCGAAGCTCCGTATCCTCCTTGCTTTCTGCCGAAGCTTTTTCTTTTCCATCTTCCCGGGCAAGCGAAAAGTGCAGGGAAAGCATCCTGCCGTTCTCCGTAAGCGGCAGCTCATAATCAGCCTCCACAAGCAGGCCAAAATACCGCATAATCCCTTCATCTCCGGCAGATTCCCAAGTCTCATCAATCCCACGGACTTCCCGAAAGCTGCGCTTTGGGTTGTCGAACTCGGTCAGTCTCTCCTCATGGTCAATCCAGTACAGGCTTTCCTCACGCAGTCCCCAGCCGCTCCCCAAATCGCCATAGCGCTGAAAAACGTCCGTAAACACATATTCAAGCGTTTCGTCATCATCCTCCGACGGCGCATTCAACAGGGTAAGTCCACATGCCGTCCGGTCCTTCACATAAAGATTAACCCTTGAATTTCGATTCCACAGATAAGTGAGCTCATAACCGTCCTCTTCTTTCAGCGTTTCCTGCATATAGTAAAACAGCTTTCCGCTGTCTGCGCTCCATGCTGTCAGGGGATGCTCCTCCGTATCAAACTTTCTTTTCAGAATGTAATACAAATCAAGGGCGTGATCATTCTCTGTCAAGGGAAAGGTATAATACAGAAAATAAAGCGCGTTCTCATCCGTTTCCTGTTTAGCCACCTCGTTTAATGCCGTTTCCATTTCCGTAAGGGAATTGTAAAACCGCCATGTCACATCCGCCTCTCCCGCAAGCTGAAAAGCTGACGGCTCATCCCACCCGGTTTCCAGCTTTTCTCCCTCATAATCCTTTATCACAATTTCCGCGCTGGCATAAGGGCTTGCGCAAGTATATTCATACAGATATCCGCTAAGCTCCTGCACCCCGCAGCTGCCATGCTCCTTTGCCCATTCCTTTGGTTCTTCCTTCCCCGTATCGGAACCCTTCCCTTCAATGGGATGCCCGTCTTCCTTTCCTGACGGTGCGCCGCAGGCTGCAAGCAATAAGCCAAGTACGGCTATACCGATGATACAGCCTCCTCTTTTTTTATTCCGCCGTCTTCCTACAACGGAAGCTTTCTTCTTTTCTTCTTTGGTATTTTGATATAAATCCTTTGTCATAGATTGTCCTTCCAACTGTGGATTCTATCCTTTTATTATACCTTTTGACACCCTACCCTCAATTGACAAAGGCACACATGCCTTTGTCAATTGAGGGTACCAATTACTAATCTGTGCTTACCTGACTAATATAACTATAACGATTACAAATATAATGCTAAATATCCATGTCCACTTATTTCCTAAATTCATTGTATAACCAAAATTACTTTGCGGCCTTTTGATAATTACTCTTTTATCTTCCCTATTGAAATATAGTCTTCCGGTTAGCCAGCCGTCATCTCTATTGCCTGATTTCATAAAGTTCTCCTTCGCAGCTTTCCGATTTTATATACTTCATTATAAAGATTAGGGTGTCTCTTTTTCAATGAGGTAAATTGCACAAAATGTTGCAAAGCTACAATTGCGAAGGCGAATGAGATTTTCTTAATATTCCATCAGGCAACCAGCAATTTGGGGACATGGACGTAAAAAAGCTGCTTCAGCTTTTTGAAAATCCCGCAATGAGCCACGGATGGCGAATAGAGGGCGGTTGCGGTCGGCGGCGTAATTTTTGCCGGAATATTTAGTAAATCCATTTGCCGCAGTCAGTAGCGCGCAATATTTTGTGCAATTTGCCGGATAAAAAATTTTTGTATACCTTTGTCAATTAAGGGTATCTATGGGCTGATAACCGCCTCCTTTATCATAAAATACACATCCCTCACACTGTCAAACGAAGCGCGGATATCGTCCAAAAGCACAGGCTTAAAAAAACGGGCGTTGAGCGATTCTTCCTGTACAAACGAAATCCTCCTATGCTCGAGCCACTCCCGCAAAATATCGTTCTCATCCGGATAATTCGGCCTTTTGTACAGGTCTCCGCAGACCTTCAGCAGCCGGGCATCGTTAAATTTCCGGATAATATCCGTGGCAAAGCTTCGGTTATCCAGCATATATGACCGGAGCTTCTCCATTCCCCGCGCATCCATATTATAGATATTGAGCCCGTATTTATATCCGTCTAAAGAAGCGTCAAAGAAGAAGCCCGGCGCGTTTTTCCCGCCAGGCCTCTCCAGCTTAAACCGGACATAGCAGTATTCCTTTATGGGCGCACTGCCGCAGAAGCGCGCGTCATTATAAGCGGAGGAGACGCACCTTCGCTTTGCGTGCAGCAGATCCGAATCGAGACGCTCAAAATATGCATGTAACGCAAAATACAGCGCTTCCAGCGGCTCCTTTATGCCCTCCGTATACAACAACGCATTCGCCTGATGCGCCGTTTTGGTATTTTCCCTTCCGATGGCCTCATAATATTTTACCGTCGCTTCATTAAATCCACAAAACATGTCCATTCCCCACTTTTCTCAAATCGCCCTGCCGCAGCTGCCGCGCGGGAAACGCTTTCATCCGCGTTTTCCCGGGGCTATCCGCCGATAATTTCCAGTCCGTCCGGGAAACTCCGTATGACGAGCGCGCAGGTATTTGTAAGCCGTATATTGTCCTTTAAAGGAATCGCGACCTTTCCGCACGGTTCGCCCTGAGCGCAGTGGACGTCCAGCTTCGTATCCAGCAGCCCTAAATTATCGGGAATATTGTTTGCAAAAATCAGGCTGCCCGCGCTTACGCCCAGCACCATGCCGTTTTCCCGAATATAGGACAGCAATGTTTTGTTAAATCCCGTTTCGTTTATCCTCTTAAGAAGATAGCGGGTATCCCCGCCGCACAGATACACAACGTCATATTGGCGCAGCTCCTCCGGCGTCATACCGGTATGCAGATCATATACCCGGATATTTTGGTCCGGAATCCCGCACTTTAATAAATCATGCATACACTTTGGCAGCACCTCCACCGCATCCGCATTTACCGCAGCCGTGGGAATAAACAATGCCCGCACGGCAGACATCTCCTTTCCCGCCAGCTTTACAAAATACGCCTCAAGCGCTTTGGTCTCCAAGCCTGCCGATGTCAATAATACCCGCATAACGCCTCCTATTCCGGCCAGTTCATCTGTTCCTCCGAAATGCCCATCTGCCGGCATTCGGAGCATACGGACGCTTTCTGTGCCTGATTTCCGATTTGATAGTTTAATATTTTGTCCTTAAATACAACATATTTGACATTTCCTGACTTAAAGTCGACAAACCAGTTGGCGCCGGTGTCCACCTTTGGTGCCATCACACGGGAGATTCGCTCCGGAAAGTCTCCTATGTCGCATGTAAAATACAATGCCGTCCAATATTTCGGCCTTCCGCCGGCATTCCACAATTCGACCTTATGAACATGAATAAGGTCAATAATCGTATCATCCGTTACGCTTTCCTTAATTAAGATGCCTTCGTAAATTTCCTGTTTTTTGTCCAGGACCGCATTACTGCCGCAGCGGTGCATATCCCGAACTGCGTCCAAAGTCCGGTCATCCCGCAGCAGCACATCCATGGACACGTGAAAGAGTTCCCCTAATATCAGCAGCTTTTCCGTCTCCGGCAGCGCAATGTCCGCTTCCCACTTCGATATCGACTGTCTGCTGACATAGCATGCCGCTGCAAGCGCCTCCTGCGTCATACCGGCCGCCTTCCTCAGCGCTGTGATTTTTTCTGACAGCTTCAACGCCGGCTCCTCCTTTCTCAGTCAAAAATGCCCCCGGCTGACAGGACACATATATGCCCTTGCCAGCTGAAGGTATTGTATCAGATATCCGCCGCGGCCGCCACCAATCCGGGCGTTCTTTTTCGCACGCTGCGGTTGCAGCGGTTTTTTAAGCCGTCTCACGCCTCTTCCTTGTAATACTGCGCCTGTGCGTTCCACAGCTCGTAATACTTTCCGGTCTTGTCGGCCGCCAGCTCCTCGTGGCTTCCCATCTGCACCAGCCGTCCCTCGTCAAACACCGCGATTTTCTCACAAAACCTGCAGGAGGAAAGCCGGTGCGAAATATAAACCGCTGTCTTGGTTCCGATTATTTTGTCGAAATTCGTATAAATCTCGTATTCCGCAAGCGGGTCCAGCGCCGCCGTCGGCTCGTCCAGCAGAATAAACGGCGCGTCTTTATAAATCGCTCTGGCAAGCGCGATTTTCTGGGCCTCGCCGCCCGAAATCTCAATGCCGCTGTCGTCATAATCCTTATAGAGGCAGGTATCCAGCCCGTTTTCCAGAGAGGGCATGCGCATGCCAAAGCCTGCGTCGTCAAGACACCTCCGGACCCGCGTCTCGTCATACGACGTGTCTACCGCTACATTCTGTGCCAGCGGAAACGGGTACAGCATAAAATCCTGAAATACAACGGCAAACAGCCTGCAATATTCGTCCTGCCGGAACTTCCGGATATTGACGCCGTTGAGCAGGATTTCCCCTTCCTGCGGATCGTACAGCCGGCACAGCAGCTTGATCATCGTCGTCTTGCCCGAACCGTTCATGCCGACAATCGCCAGCTTTTCTCCGATATTCAGCTTCATGGAAAAATTTTTCAGGGCGTAATGGTCCGCTCCGGGATAGCGAAACGACACGTTGCGAAATTCAATCTGGTATTCGCCGTCGCTGCGTTTCTCGACAGGAAGCGTACCCTTGTACATCTCATCCTGCAGGCCGATCAGCTCCAGCGTACTCAGCTGTCTTCTGGCTGACAGCGCAAGCTCCGAAAAGCTGTAAAACAACCCGCTGACCGCATCCACCAGCCCGCCAAGACACCCCGCAAACCGGATAACACTCCCGACCGTAATCGCGCCTGACAGGGCGATAATCGTCACAATCAGATAACATGCGCCGCCAATCGCGCCGCCGGCCATTGAACTGAAAAATCCGTCTCCGGCGTCCCCCTTTACGCCCTTGCTCACCCAGTCCTGATAGCCCTTGCGCTGGTATACATCGATTGTCCACCGCTTCATCAGGTCATAGCCCCCGTAAATACGGATATCCTTTCCGTTTTTATAGGTAAAGTTATCCTGGGTTGCAAACCGCCACGAGAAGGGAAGCCTTTCCTCTTTCTCCTCCACGGTCTCCGGAAGCTGGTAACGGAAAGCGTCCGCCATTTTGCGAAAATACACATGCAGCCGGATTCCCACAACCTGTACGATAATCAGGGCTCCCAGAACTGCCCATGCCGCGTTCCCTTTTGTGCGAAGCATATGGCCTGCTACAGGCAGCCCTACAATGGCCGCGCCGATAAGGTCAAAGCAGCGCCTCAAAATCGCGTTTACCTGCCAGAATACGCTGTTGATGCCGGCGCCCCAATTGTTGTCGTTCCAGATTCGCTCCTGCAGCATTCGCAGCTGGGGACTGTCAATCCTTGAAAAATCCATATCCAGCATTTTTGTGTTCGTCTCACAGTCATACAGGTAATACATCTGCTGACGGCGCACCTCCAGTATATTTCCGATAGTGCTTTTCAAAAACCCGGCCAGCATGATTCCCAAAACTGCCGCCGTAACCGCAAAAATCATCTTCTTTATATCCTTATGCGCGCCAATTCCGTCCAGAATGTATGCGGACAGCAGCAGCTCCATATACGGAATCGCCGCACAGAGCATCTGAAAAGCCGCCACAGCCGGAAAATAATACCTGTTCATGCCCTGCACATATTTCAGGATTTTTCCTATATTTCTTATATGCTCCCGAAGCGGAAGCCTGCTTGTCAAATCTGTTTGCGTTGTCATCGCTATGCTCCTTTCCCAGCCTGCAGGTTTGTGTCATTGACGGGTATTACAAACCCTATATCGGCGCCTCCTCATAATAGCTGCTCTGTATCTCAAACATCTTTGCGTAAGCGCCTCCCGCCCTCATCAGCTCGTCATGCGTTCCCGTCTCCACAATGCGTCCGTTTTCCAACATGACAATCCTGTCGGAAAACTTGGTGCTGGCGAGCCGGTGGGAAATAAACACTGCCGTCTTACCCTGACAGAACTGATTATAATGCTCATAGACCTCGCTCTCCGCAATGGGATCCAGCGCCGCCGTCGGCTCATCCAAAATCAGAACCGGTGCGTCCTTATACAATGCACGGGCCAGCAAAAACCGCTGCTGCTGTCCGCCGGAAAATTCCACGCCGTCCTTTGCGATAACCTTTGTCATATAGGATTCTAAATGCTGCCCCTTTTCCCGGAGCGTCTGCCCGATTCCCGCTTTGTCCAGCGCCGCCCAGGCCCTCTCTTCGTCTACATGCTCCACGCGCTTCAGCGCCAGATTTTCCCCGATGGTAAACGGCAGAATCAGCGGTTCCTGAAACACAACGGAAAACAGCCGGTACAGCTCGTCCTTTGAATATTCACTCCGGTCAATGCCGTTTATCAGAATCGCTCCCTCGTCCGGCTCATACATCCCGCACAAAAGCTTTACCAGCGTCGTCTTTCCCGCGCCGTTCACCCCGACAAGCGCAAGCTTTTCCCCTGCGTGAATCGTCAGATTCAAATGACGGAATATCTCCCGTCCTTCAGAGGGCTGCGCTGCCTCCTCCCCGTCCTCGTCCTCGCTGCCGCTTTGGTAGGCGAAGCTTACATCCCGGAATTCGATTTGAAGCGGCGTTTCAAGCTCCTCAATATGTCTGCCGCCGTCTGTATGGTTTTCCTCCGGCAAATCCAGATACGCCCGCAGATAATCTATCCCGTTTGCCGCCCCGCGAAGCGATGCCAGCGACGACATAATACTGTTGATAAAACCCGAAAAGCCTGTAATCGCGCCAAAGTACAGCACAAATTCCCCGGCGCTGAGGCCGCCTGCGGATACCTGATACAGCAGATACACATATGCGCCCAAATTCCGTCCTGCCGCCAGGGCCAGGCCGATTCGCTCATAATACGCGTTTTTTCTTCTGGATTTTTCCTCCAGCCGCCGGAGCCCTCCGATTGCCCGGTCGCGCAGCCAGACCATCCACTTTTTCATGCCGTATATCCGGATATCCTTTGCGCCCTGCACATTGCCGATAACATTTCTGACACAATAATAATGCTTGTTTGCCTGCGCCCTTTCTCCCCACAGGGATTCCTCGTAGCGGATGTGGCTCATACTGACTGCATAATTGATAAAGGACAGCACCACCAGTATAAGCAGCATCGGGGTACTCAGATAGCCGATTACCGTCGAATACAGCAAAAAGCTCAATATATTCACGGATATGCTGACAGTCTCCGCCACCATACGGGAGCTTGCGCCCCAATCGCCGCCCTGAACGGTATCACAGGCCTTCCAGTATAGCTGCTTCATTTCCCCTGATTCCATGTCCGCATACGGAATCCGCAGGCTTTTGAGAAACAGCATTCCCATCAGATTGCCCCGTTGTTCATTGTATAGGTTGTACTTCCCGTAATTGATGCCCCGGTTCAGCCCGCAAAAAAGCATCATGGCAAGGCTGTAAATCCCCAGAACGCGCACCGCATAGCCCACGCTTACGCTCTGCTCCACCAAATCAATTGCAAGCTTTGGCAGATAAATCGTAAATAACGGCAGCAGCGCGCTGATCAGAATCTCCGCCGCGCAGCATACCAGCACCACCGGCCGGTACACACGGTAATAACGGATAAAAAATCCGATATTGCTCAGGATGGAATGCCTTTTGGGCTCAAACGCTTTCTTCATCGTCTCCATATCAATACCCACGCCCCCTTATAAATCCGCTGGTCCGGGCTTATCCGCCCAAACCTTCCCGCCTCTTTGGCGTATGCTTTATATTGCCTTATAAAGAGTGTACCACAAACCTTTCCTTATATAAAAAATGTGCATGAGCGGTTTTGCTCATGCACGAACGGTTTTTTGTTTATAATGGCAGCATAATCTCCGTCGCAAATATATCCTCCTCATCCTGCCGTTCCAGATAGCCGTGATACCGCTCCACAACCTTATCCACACGCATCAGGCCAAAGCCATGGTTTTCCCTGTTCTTTGTGGAAATATAGGAACTGCCCGTCCTTTTTAGCGGTTCTCCGACTGCGTTCATAATATAAATATACAGCTGGCCTTTCAGGATGTCGATATAAATGCGGATGAAACGCTTTTCCGGATCCGGTATCCGCATGCATGCCTCCATGGCGTTATCCATCAGATTCCCGATAATCAGGCATATGTCCACCTCTGAAACCGCTGTATCCAGATCTCTTGGTACAATCGCTTTCGCGTTCACCGCAATACCCTTTGCCGCCGCTACGGAAATCTTACTGTTCAGAATCGCGTCTATCATCACGTTCCCTGTCTTGATAACCGTATCGACCGCCGCCAGATCCGTGTCCAGCGCATTTAAATATGCCGCCAGCTCATCAAGCTCCCCCATCGCCAGGTGCGCCTTCATTGTCTGGATGTGATTGTGGTAATCGTGCCGCCAGCCTCTTGTCTGGCGGTACATATTTTCCACCTCCTCACAATGCCGTTCCAGCAAATCGCTCTGATACCGCAGGGTGCGCCGGTCTACCGCAGCCGCAATCAAATACCGCGCGCCAAAAAACAGGGCTGCCAATGCCAGAAGCCCTGCCGCCGCAAAAATCCATATCCATATTCCCGATGCGTCTCCTGTCATTTTCTTCTCCGTTCCCTACCCTGCCGCAGTCTGTCCCGCATTGAGGCGGATCTTCGTCCCTTACCCTGAAAATATAACCGTGGAATTACTGTATCCCCGAATCCGACAATCTTCTGAAATGATCTATAAATATCTGGTTTATCCTTACATACATACGCCTGCTGACCGGAATCCGGCTTCCGTTGTCAAATATAATCTCCGTCCTCCCGATTTGGTGGACGCTCTCAATCCGGCACAGATACGAGCGGTGGCATTTCACAAAATCTTCTTCGCCCAACAGCTGCGCCATCTCGGATATACTCTCCGTAATCTCCGTCCGGGTAGTTTCTCCCTCCCGCGAGAACGTCTCTACCACACAGCCGTGCCCCTGCGCCTCCACATAAGTAATCCGCCTGACCGGAAGCTTATAAAGCTCTTCCCTCCCGTGCACAACGACAAACTGTTCCCGCCGTCCGCGCTGCAGCGCCTTATCCATGCACTGCGCAATCTTTTCCTCACGGAGAGGCTTTCTCAAATAGTGCAGCGCCTCCACTTCATAGCCGGTCTCCACATAATCCCCGATACCCGTGGTAAACACGATGGCAACGTCCTCATCCTGAGTCCTTACTTTTCTTGCCATCTCCATGCCATCCATTCCGTCCATCTGGATATCCGCAAACAGAATATCAAAATCCTTTGCTTCCTCCCATGCAAACAAAAAGCTCTCCGCGCTCGAAAAGGCCAAAACCTCTATGCTCTGCTGCCGCTGTCTGCTCCAGGCCTCCAGATATTGCTCCAGCAGCTTCCTGTGCGTCTGTTCATCCTCAACAATCGCAATTTTCACACGCATCACACCCGTTTCCGTCCATGTCTTTGTCCGTCCGCCCATTGACCGGGCATAAACCGATAACGCCGCCCCCTTGTCAGCCCGAGGTATTCTCCACGCCAGAGGGCCTTAGCAGACTGCCAAGCCGCGCGAACTGCTCCAGCGTCAGCGCCTCCCCCCGGACGGTAAGCGGCAGTCCCATTTTCGCCAGCGCCGCCGTAATATCCTCCTTTGCAACACCCGGAATTCCCGCATTCAGCAGACCGTTTACCAGCGTTTTCCTTCTCTGGTTAAAGGACGCCCGAATCAGCGCAAACAAAAACCGCTCGTCCGCCGTCTCCACCGGCGGCTTCTCATACCGGGTAAGCCGGACTACCGCGCTCCCCACCGTGGGCCGCGGCATAAAGCAGTTGGGTGGTACGTTTGCGACGATCTCCGGTCTGGCATAATACTGGACGGCCAGCGACAGCGCGCCGTAGTCCTTTGTCCCGGGCCCGACCTGCATCCTGTCCGCGACCTCCTTCTGCACCATAACGGTAATGCTCTCCAGCGGAACATGATTCTCAAACAACCCCATGATAATCGGCGTCGTAATATAATAGGGCAGATTGGCGACCACCTTGATCGGCCGGCCTCCGTTTTGCTCTCTGACAATCCGGTTGATATCAACCTTCAAAATATCGTCGTTGAGAATCGTCACATTTTTATAAGCAGAGAGCGTGTCCTCCAAAATCGGAATCAACGCCTTGTCAATCTCCACCGCGACAACCTCGCGTGCGCTCTCGGCGAGATACTGCGTCATAGTGCCGATTCCCGGGCCGATTTCCAATACGCAGTCCTGCGCGGTGATTTCGGCGGCAGCGACAATCTTATCCAGCACATGCGTGTCAATCAGGAAATTCTGACCGTATTTTTTTTGAAAATTAAAGTTGTATTTTTGCAAAACTGCTATGGTATTTGCCGGAATCCCCAAATTTGCCATGCTGTTTCCTTTCCGAAAATCTTATACGAACGCAGGCGTCCCTGCTGTCTGTTCATCCTTTATCCCAAACAGCCGCTTCGCGCTGGCGCAGGTCTGCCTGACCACCTGCTCACAGTCAACGCCCTTAATCCGGGCAATCTCCCGGGCAATCAGCGGCAGATACAGGGAAGAATTGCGCTTTCCCCGATACGGCGCCGGCGCAAGATAAGGGCTGTCCGTCTCCAGCAAAATCCGCTCCAGAGGGACTGCCTCCACAACCTCCCTCATCTTTCTGGCATTTTTAAAGGTAACAACACCGCCGATTCCGATATAAAATCCCATTTTTACATAATCGAGCGCCATATCCGCGCTGTACGAATAACAATGAATCACGCCGCCGATTTCCGACGCGCCTTTTGCGGCCATTATATCATAGGTATCCCTTGCCGCGTCGCGTGAATGGATAATCACCGGCTTGCAGACCTCTTCTGCAAGCTCAAGCTGCCTCTCAAACCACTTTTTCTGTATGTCGCGCGACGGCTCGTCCCAATAGTAGTCCAGCCCGATTTCTCCGACCGCAACCACCTTTGGCTGTCTGCACTGCTGCCCCAGCCAGGCAAAGCGCTCTTCATTGAGCGCCCCCGTCTCATTGGGATGCACCCCTGCGGCGCCGTAAACAAACGGATATTTCCGCGTCAATGCAATCGTTGATTCTGTGCTCTTAAGGCTTGCCCCGACATTAATAATATACGCGATACCGTTTTCGGGCATGGCAGACAGCAGCTGTTCTCTGTCCTCGTCGAACGCTTTATCGTCATAATGCGCATGGCTTTCAAATATCATCTGATGAGAACCCTGCCTTTCCATTGTGATTTTGTATCCACAGCTTACGCCTGTTTGTTTGCACACCCGCTGCTGCGACGGCATGCTCTCAGGAATAATTTTAACAGGCAGTCCAAATCCGAACCGCCGCAAGGAATATTATACACCACCGGTTTAAGGTCGTCAAATGTAACACTGTGCGTCCCTTTCCTGTGGTTGAAGGCAATCGCCATACGGTTTTTCCTGCCTTTTCCTGAATGTATACCCTTTCATGCTTTGTCCGCCTCCTTTGTTTCCACATATGCTTCCATGTATCTTCTGAAGGTCTTTAAGCCCACACTTTCATAAAATGCCAACGCACTGTTATTAAATTCCCACATATCAAGCTCTATTCTATGAAAGCCGCGATTTTTTGCATCCTCTTTGATAAAATCAATCATGGCAGTAGCAGCGCCCTTCCGCCTGTGATTTTCATCTACCCCAAACTCCTCTATATGGAAATATTTCCGCTCCTTATTATAAGGAGATTCTGGTCTCAATATATACTGAATCACAGCAAATCCAACTATCTCATCCTCCATGACGGCAACAACAACTCCGCTGTTTTCCTCGTCGAATCTCGTATATACAAATGGCTCTATAAACTGCCACCCATCCTCACGAAATATATCCGGACGTCCCTTAACATGAACCTCATTGACCTGTTTGCGAATTTTATTTACGGCCTCAAGCTCTTCTCTTTTTGCATATCTTACAATTACATTTTCCATATACAGCCTCCTTATTCAATCAAAGCTTTCTAATTTTTCCAACCGATAACTCCAGAATACATACACATGCGCATATTCCGCCACGCCCCTGAACCAATCCCTTTACCCTCCATCGGCAAATAATCTCATAAAAACTCCTTTCCAAACAAAAAATGCACCAAACATACAATATGTCCAGTGCACTTCTGAAGCTATCGGTTCTTACAAGCATCTTATGAAAATCATTACTTACACCTACCGATTTATATGCACAGACATATCAGACCTACCTGTGTAACCGTGCATCTAATCGAAACACAATTACTCTAAGTACGTCTCCAATACATGTACATATAGTTCATTGTAAAATGTAAGCTCTGCATTTTCTTGTTCTCCTAAACTTTTTAATAACCTACCATAATTCTATTTATGTGTCAAGAAATATTATTTAAAAAAGGTCCTGTCCATCAACTGTGAATATACGATTAATACGGGCGGGGTTTGTTGCCGTCATCCCCCGGCCGGAGGAGCACCGCCCCGGCTGGGCTTGCTACTTTTGACAAATAGTAAATTTATTTGTCAACGCCTATAATTTCAGCATCCCGAATTTTGTATTGAGTTTCTTTATTGGTGTAAGGAGTATTGTTTTCTAAGCATAGTATGACGTTCATAACGCCGCCATGTGATACAAGCAATACCGTTTTGCTATGAACTTTCTCCTTAAATTCATACCATGCGGTTTTAATTCTATGATAAAACATTTGCGGGCTTTCTCCGCCCGGCCATGACTCTGCCCAATCCAAAGCGCTCCAATATTTTCCAGGATATTTCCGGGCCGCCTCTTCTTTTAGCATACCAGCCAGATATCCATTATTTACCTCCCTAAATTCGGGCAGATAAATTACCGGCAGGCACAATTCCTCCGCTATGATTTGCGCGGTTTCCTTTGCGCGGGTCAAATCACTTGAATATATCTCCGTTATACCTTTGCCCAGCAATTGAAAGCTTGCCGCACAAGCTTGCTGCTTTCCGACATCGGTTAAACCAAGGCTGCTCCAACCACCGTATCTGTTTGGCGCATCCATCCCATGCCTCATCAAATAAATCATTTCCACCCATCCCTTTCTGTTTGGCACTTACCTTCTTATGTCATTTCGCTTCCCCTCATTCGCAATCCAAAACGGATACTGTTTACGGGATTTCGGGCATCTATCCTGTTATCTGCAGAACTTCCTTTTCGAGTTTTCTTAAATCTTCAAGAGATAATGCCGGAACACACTCCGCAATTTCTTCAAGCGACATTTTCCCTTTTCTTATCAGTTTTTCCGCTGTTTTCCTTGCCTCGCTATTTTTAATATCTTCGGCGTATGCTTCCAAAACCTGCTCGTCATCAAACAATGCCATCATATATGTCCAAGCCTTGCCTGCAAGGCTTTAACCTCCTGTTTTATCACCACCAAAAAATCTTTTGAGAGCGACATCGTGTCAGGCGTTTTCCTGATAAGAAATTGATACGGTTTCATCTAAATTTTCTGTAACCTCAAGCCACAGCCGCGTGAGCCCCGGAATCATGTCGCTCTCCCCTTCAATCCTTTGCCGTAGGCTGTCCATGGCGGTTTTCCCGTACTTGTCATAGGTGAACCGGCACTCCAGGCCAAGCTCGGTGAAGAACCGCATATCCGCAACCTCTCCCGGGCCGGCACTGTCGTACAGGAGGGCCTTTGTGACAGCGTCCTTGAGGAAGGAGCGGGCCTTTTCCGGTTCCTCCTTGAGGCAGTAACACTCGGCAACAGTCTCCAGAAGGATACATTCATACTTGTCAAACCAGGTGAGCTCTGTTTCCGGCTGGATGCCGCGAAGGACGACCCGAAGCCATCGGAGGCAGTCCACGGCGGTATCATAGTCCGTACGCTGGAAAAACACATTGCAGTAGCCCACCATGATGCTGTTGATGTCCTCCGTGAAGGCGGCAAAGGCCCGGCCAAGGTATTTCTCTGCCCCGTCCGTATCGTGGAGATAATCGCCGAGCACCATGCCGATCAAAGCATTGTTGACACCGCAGACGTTGTACTTTTTCAAAATCCGCAGTGCGGTTTTGGTATGTCCCAAAAACAAATGCACCTTCGCAATCCGCGTGCGAATCGAAACCTCACTGACGTTATCGTCCTGATTCTGCGCAATCAGCTCACAGGAGTGCTCCAAAAGACAGATCGCACGGCTGTTTGCTTCACGGTGCTTTGTCTCTTTGCCCAATTCCAGATACAGCAAAGCGCTTTGATATACGACATCAAAATTGTTGGGATAGTTTTTCAGCGTCTTCTCCGCTTCAGTAATCGCCTTGTCATATTCTTTCGCCTTTGTCAGCGTTACGATTCTGGAAATGGCAGATGCTGCGCCGCCCGTTCTCCATTCATATCCGAGGAGGACATCTGTCGAAGTGTGAAACAGGTCTGCCATTTCCAGAATCAGCCCGATTTCCGGTGTGGACTGCTTTGATTCCCACTTATAAACCGCGCTGACGCTGACACCCATCGCTTCCGCAAGCTGCTCCTGCGTCAGCTTCCGCTCCTTACGAAATTTTCTAATATTCTCTGAAAGTTTTACTTCCAAAATCATCCACCCCTCTCTGCCTTCAATTGACAAGGGGGTATATGCTCTTGTCAATTGAGAGTATGGTTAGATTATACTATAAGGTTCAGGGCAGGTGAACTTACTAACAGTAGAAAAAGTCGAAACATTTTTTTACCATTGGTACGGATTTTTGTGTAAATCGTATGAAAATAATATGTCACAAGCTCTGCCATTCGCAGCTCCGCTGCTCATGCCGCGCTGGCGCGCTATAAACACAAACACCCCCGCTTTCCCTCGCTCATGCGAGCATGGCTCGGCGAAAGCGGGGATGTTTGTGTTTGCAGAGCTTGTAGAAACGCGCAAAAAAAGAACCGACCCCAAGGCTCTCAAGTCCTCAAAATCAGTCCCTTCAAGTGCACCGCCAGGGGCTCGAACCCTGGACACCCTGATTAAGAGGAACTCACAAGGGACAAACCCCATTAAAAATTATCACCTATCTAAAGCTATCCAAAGTGGAATTTTATGGGAAATTTGTGTACAA
>CATLGV010000028.1 GCA_949948735.1 uncultured Lachnospiraceae bacterium
TTATTATATGAACCCATATCGTTTCCTTTCGCAAAACCACATCATAGCCGTTCATTACATTTCCCGCATTGCATCCTTCCGCAAGATTTCATCATGGCCGTTATTATATGAACCAACATCGTTTCCATCCGCAAAATCGTATCACTGCCATTCATTATACATCATCCGGTACCGTTTGTCATTCAAAATCCGACGCTCGGGCAACGGTGTATAAGATACCGATTCCTACCGGAAATCGGCAATTGTCACGAAAATAAGTGCGATATTTTATGAAAAAACACAGTGTGCAGTTTGCACAAAATAGATTGAATTTTCAGACAATATATAGTAAAATTATAACATCTGATGCATATGGGAACGTGCGACAGCAAAAACGACAACCATTATATGACGGAAACAGGAGGTAGCTGCAATGAATGTTTACACGACGGATAAGATTAGAAATGTGGTATTATTAGGACATGGCGGAACGGGAAAGACGAGTCTGGCAGAGTCCATGGCATATCTGGCCGGTGTTACTTCGCGTATGGGGAAGGTAGAGGACGGCAATACCGTCAGCGATTTCGGCAAGGAAGAGCAGAAAAGAAGGATTTCCATCAGTACATCGGTGATTCCGATTGAGTGGGAGGGTGTAAAGATTAATGTGCTTGATACGCCGGGATATTTTGACTTTATCGGTGAGGTAGAGGAGGCTATCAGCGCTGCGGATGCGGCAGTTATCGTTGTTTCCGGCAAGTCCGGCGTTGAGGCGGGGACAGAGAAGGCGTGGGAGCTGTGCGAGAAATACAAGCTTTCCAGAATGATATATGTAACAGGCATGGATGCGGATAATGCTTCCTTTAAGAACGTTGTGGAGAAGCTGACGGAGATGTACGGCAAGAAGATTGCGCCGTTCCATTTCCCGATCAGAGAAAATGAGAAGTTTGTGGGCTATGTAAACGTGGTCAGCGAGACCGGAAACCGTTGGAAGGGCAAAGAAATCGAGGAATGCGAGATACCGGACTACAGTATGGAGAACCTTGCGTTGTACAGGGATACCCTGATGGAAGCGGTTGCGGAGACCAGCGAGGAGTTTATGGAGCGCTATTTCGGCGGAGAGACCTTTTCGGAGAATGAAATCCGTGCGGCGCTTCGGACGAACGTAATGGACGGCTCGATTGTCCCGATCAGTATGGGCTCCAACCTGTTATGCCAGGGTACATATGCGCTGCTTGACGATATTGTGAAATATATGCCGAGCCCGGAGAATAAACAGATAGCGGGCTTTAACATGAAGACGAACGAGGTGTTTGAGGCAAACTATGATTTCTCAAAGCCGAAGTCTGCCTATGTATTCAAGACAATTGTGGATCCCTTTATCGGCAAATATTCTCTGATAAAGGTATGCTCCGGCGTATTCAAGGCAGACGACGTTATCTACAATAAAGATAAGGATGTGGAGGAAAAGGTCAGCAAGCTCTATGTGCTTCAGGGAAGCAAGCCGATTGAGATCAGCGAGCTTCATGCCGGTGACATCGGGGCAATCGCGAAGCTGACTGCGGCAAGAACGGGGAACACGCTTTCAACAAAAGCGACTGTTATTGAATATGGCAAATTTGAGCTTTCGAAGCCCTATACCGCGATGCGCTACAAGGTGCCGAATAAGGGCGACATTGACAAGGTTTCACAGGCTTTACAGAGGCTGTCGCACGAGGATCAGACGCTCAGGGTGGTAAACGACGTGGAGAACCGGCAGAACCTTTTGTACGGCATCGGCGAGCAGCAGCTGGAGATTATCCAGAGCCGTCTTGTGAACGAATATAAGTGTGAAATCGAGCTGAGCAAGCCCAAGGTTGCCTTCCGGGAGACGATCAAGAAAAAGTCGGATGTTGAATATAAGTATAAGAAGCAGTCCGGCGGACACGGACAGTACGGCCATGTAAAAATGCGCTTTGAGCCGTCGGGTGATTTGGAAACGGCATATGTATTTGCACAGGAGGTTGTCGGCGGAGCCGTTCCGAAAAATTATTTCCCCGCGGTGGAGAAGGGCCTGCAGGAGTCCGTTCAAAAGGGGCCTTTGGCGGCTTATCCGGTAGTCGGGGTAAAGGGGATCCTGTATGACGGATCTTATCATCCGGTAGACTCCTCGGAGATGGCGTTTAAGATGGCAACCATTCAGGCATTTAAGAAGGGCGTTATGGATGCGGCGCCGATTTTGCTCGAGCCGATCGCCAACCTTAAGGTAACGGTTCCCGACCGGTACACAGGCGACATTATGGGCGACTTGAACAAGCGCCGCGGCAGAGTGCTTGGCATGAATCCGATTGGAAATGGCAAACAGGTGATTGAAGCGGATATTCCGGTAATGGAGCTGAACGGCTATTGTACGGTGCTTCGCTCCATGACCGGCGGGCGCGGAAGCTTTGAATACGAATTTGCAAGATATGAGCAGGCGCCGAGCGATATTCAGGAGGCCGAGGTAAAAGCAAGGGCAGGCAAGGTCGCTGAAAACAGCGAGGAGTAGATATTATTTTCAAGCTTACAAGCCTGTGCTTTGCGGCCCGGGCCGGCAGGCTGTGAAAGGAGCTTTGTTTTAAAGACGGAATAATAAGATCGGATGAGGGGATGGCATTAGGTGGGAAGACATATTGGAACAAAAGTATATACACTGCTTATAGTGTTATTGATTATTTTTCTGGTAAACAGCAATTTTTCCGCAAGAGGCACAACAAATGCGAAGAATGCTGTGCTGCAGCTGTCGGACGTTTATATGCAGCTGCAAATCCAGAACGAGATTGTCACGAACAATGTCGGGGATTGTAAGCTGTACGGGAATCTGATTGTGCTGTCTAAGGAGGAGGAAACGTCTCAGGGCGTAGCGGGCAGTGTGCCCGCTACAATCAGTGCGATAGAAGAAGCCTTCGACACGATGGAGGACCTGTGCGGCAGGCTGGACAATGCGCGGCTTAAGGAGGCGCTGCAGGCGTATCAAAAGGGCTTTGTGCCGCTCAGAGAGAATGTATCGGAAATCGCAAGCCTTTATCTTGCAGGGGACAAGGCAGGAGCTGCAGAGAAAAACGGAGAGCTGTACAGTATTATTCTGGCAATGCAGGAGGAACAGGCGGCCTTTAGCGACGCGCTGAATACGGCGGCGCATGCGCTGGCGACAGAGCGGATAGAGGCTACCGGTACATTGCAGATGATATCGAGAATCATTAGCCTTATTTTTATTGTGGTGGGTTTTTCTACGGCGCTGATAATCGGATTTACGGTAGTCCGGCCGGCAAGAAACGCGACGAACCATTTGAACAGAATCATCCGTGATATTCAGAATAACGAGGGGGATTTGACACAGCGTATCACGGTCAAAACGCAGGATGAGGTTGGGCAGCTGGTGGCGGGTATTAACAGCTTTATGGACCAGCTTCAGACGACGATGCGGAAGATTCAGACAGGATCCGTGAATATGGATGAGCAGATAAACGGCATCAATTCCAGCATCAAAAAATCAGAATCCGGTGCAGGCGACATCTCGGCGACTATGGAGGAGATGTCAGCCAGTATGGAGGAGATCTCCGCGACGCTTGATCAGGTGACAATCGGATCCAAGAACGTGCTCGGACTGGCGCAGGATATGCGCAGTAAGGCGGGAGAGGGAACCGAGTTTGCCGGAAAGATTAAGCGCAGGGCGCAGCGGATTCGCGGCGAGGTCCTGGAGGGAAAGAACAGCACCGTCAATATGATGGACAATAACAAAAGGCTCTTGGAGACTGCGATTGAGAACAGCCGCAGCGTAGAGAAAATCAACGAGCTTACGACGGAGATTTTGAATATTTCAAGCCAGACCAACCTGCTGGCGCTGAATGCATCGATAGAGGCTGCGCGCGCGGGAGAAGCGGGCAGGGGATTTTCCGTGGTAGCGGACGAGATACGTGTGCTTGCGGATACCAGCCGCGATACGGCGAACAATATCCAGCATATCAGTGCGGCGGTGACACAGGCAGTCGGTGAGCTTGCGCAGAACGCCAATGAAATGCTGAGCTTTATCGACAATACCGTGCTCACGGACTACGATAAGTTTGTGAATGTTGCGAACCGATACCATGACGATGCGGATAATATGAACGGAATGTTCTGTGATTTCAACGAGAAGACGCAGAATCTGGAAGAGACCATGTCGGAAATGACGGACGGCATTAACGGCATCAACATTGCGGTAGAGGAGAGTGCGCAGGGCGTTACGGTAGTTGCAGACAATACCTCGCAGCTTGTGGATTTGCTTAAGGATATTCGCAATGACGCGGAAAGCAATAAGCAGATATCCGATGAGCTTCAGACGGAGGTTTCGCATTTCAAGAATATTTAGCGGATTACTACATTTTTGAGAGAGAATAAAAGCTGTCGGGGATTGACGTCCCCGACGCTTTTATTCCCGCGGGAAATGAGAAGAAAACTGCTGCACTTTGGCAAGCTCCTCGGGGGTCATGTGCTTTTGAATAACACCATATATTAAATTAAATTCTTCTTTTGTAAAGGAGATGTTGTTTTCTTTGGTCAGCCTGGACAGCGACATCAAAAAGCCCATCAGCTCCTTTTTGTTTGATTTGTCAATGGAGGCGCTGTCAACCAGAAGCTTTCCGAGAAAATTAAGCTTGGCCCTGTCTATCCCCGCAAGGCTGGGGTCGTTCATCCAGTCCGTATTGATTGCCATCAGATTATCACCATACCTTTCACTATTTCATGGAATTAAAGAGCTGCATCATCTCGCCGATATCCATGCCGTTAAAATTCATATTCGCCATATTTCCAAGGTTTCCCAGATTCCCAAGATTTTCCATGCCCGCGCTCAGATCCATATCAGGATTCATGCTTTGGATAAGCTCCATCATCTGCTGCATTTCGCGCATATTTTTCATTGTGCGCATGGCGGACAGAATCTGGCTGAAGCTCTTTTCCTCGTCAGGCGCAAGATAGCGGTGCACCGCGTTGTAGATTTGCTCAAGCGTGTCGCCCATATTGTCGGCGTCCGGGCCCTGAGGATTTTGGCTGCATGCAGAAAGCCCATCCGTATGAATAGGCTGTTTTCCGGAATTTATGAGGGAAAGCGTGTATTTTAACTCCATATATTTGATCATTGCAGGAAGTATCTGGATGTTTTCGCCTGGTATAAACGGAAGCAGCGACTTCAAAATCTGGATATGATTGGTGGTGTAGAAATGGTCGAATGCCAGTACATAATCATTGTCTTCCATAATTGCTGCCCCCAATCTGCTTAATGTCAGCGGTAAAAAATAAGGTTACATATTTATATGAAGTAATAAGTGCATATATTCCCGCAAAATGGTGGAGGGTTCGTTTGGCGACGAACCCTCCGGTAAGACTTAAGCCGGTATTAGCACCCGCATCCGCAGTTGCCGTTGCCCCAGCCGCCGCAGCAGAACAGAAGGATCAGGATCCAGATCCAGCTGCCGCATCCGTTGTTGTCATTGCAGCCACAGCCGCCGTTGTTGAAGAAACCGCCGCCGCCACAGCCGCCGCAGCAGGACAGAAGGATTAAAATCCATATCCAGTTGCAGCACCCGTTGTCAGAAAAATTAGATGTGTTGTTGCATCCGCAATGACTAGCTGTTAAATCGCTCATGTAAGATACCTCCAAAGAAGCTTTTTTCTATACTATATGTGATGTTTGAAAATGTGTTCCATCTATCTTTCGGATGCGGCGAGAAATTGCGGCAGTATAAAAAATCTCAAAAACTCTTGAAATTAGCAGAAAATATAGTACAATGTTTATATATATGTAAACTAGATAGTCGGGGAGTATGTGCAATTGCAGGTCGGAAAGGCGTGGTTATTAGAATGACGGAGTTACAGTGGACCGTTGAGGGCAGACGCTTTCGAAGCCAGGAGGAGTATATGGCGGCGCTGCGGGATAAGGAGCTCATTGATTCCATTACCGGAAATCTTAAGCTCGACAATCCCAAAGACATTGAGACGCTGTATATGGAGTTAAAAGAGGGAAAATATGAGTTTGAGTCCATTGTCGGCCGACAGTTCGACGATAATATATATGAACTGTACAATCAGATAAAAAGAGAAGAGGCCGAGAGGGAAGAACAAAAGCAGCAAAAGAAGGAGGCGCGCCGGGAGCGTCTGGAAAGACTTTCCGGGAAAAGAAAAGGGACAAAGCCCAAAGAGCGGCTTGCGCTGGAGAGCTTTGACAAGGATATGCAGCGGCAAATCCTTCAGGTGTTAAAACAGAAGGAGCGCAAGCGAAGGATTATTATGATAACATGTGCAATTGTATGCGTTGTTTCTTTTGGCTATGTCGGTGCATACTATCAGGTGTCCGCAAAGAGCAGCAAAGAGTTTGAAGAGCTTGCCCAGCTAAAGCGGGACGGTGCGGCGCAGCCACCGGGATCCTCCTCCTCGACCTATAAGATACATTACACGGAGGACGGGACGGAGATACCCGATATCCTTCCGGAGTACGAATTATTACATAATAAGAATCAGAGACTAATCGGATGGATAACAATAGCCGATACAAAGATTGACTACCCTGTAATGCAGACTGTCAACAATGAATATTATTTAGATCATAACTTTAATCAGGAGGAAGACAAAAACGGCTGTATTTTTATGGATTATCAGTGCGACGTCATAAAAGGATGCGATAACATCATCCTGTACGGCCATCATATGAAGTCCGGGAAAATGTTTGGCTCGTTGAATAAATACAGCCAGAAATCATATTATGAGGAGCATCCTGTCATACAGTTTGATACGATTTATGAAAAAGGGGAGTATCAGGTCATGTATGTATTCCGTTCCAAGGTATACTCAGAAGAGGATGTCAACTTTAAGTATTACCAATTTATCAATGCAGGCTCGGAGAAGGAGTTCAATTCCTACATTAACGAGATGGCGGCATTGTCGTTATATGAAACAGGCGTTACCGCAAGCTATGGGGATCGGCTTCTTACCCTGTCAACCTGTGATTATCAGGAGAAGGCGGGAAGATTTGTCGTAGTTGCAAAGAAAATCTCATAGTAGGGAAGGCTTTGAACAAATTAACAGATGGGGAGATACACCATGACAAAAATCAAAAAAAAGAAGAATTACAAGCTAAGAAGGAGAGTGCAGCGTACCATTGCCGCAGTTACGATGATCACCGCGATCGTTGTAGCGGCGATACCGGTTGAGAATTTCGGTACCATGCGGGCGGCAGAGGACGGAATCATGCCGTTGGATCTGGACATCCAGGACACGGATGCGAACTACGCGCAGAATATCGGTTCCTTTAACGCGCATTATGCAAACAGCTATGAGAGCGCTTATCCGGCAAGCAGTACCGTTAGAATACAGCAGGTAAAGAACGATACGTTTACGGAGGTCGGTACGGCCAATACAAACGGAGGCAGCGCAATGCTTGCGGAGAGCTCCATAACCGGAAGCAGTAATCTTTCCGAGCTGGAAATCGGCGCGGTAGAGTATTACAATTATGTGCGCTTCGATAAGGACTTTACGGACGCGGTGGCCGAGTATCTGCGGACGTCGGTGGATCCGAGCCTTAAGCTTGAATATGCGGACGTTACGCCCAAGACATATAATGCGAAAACGGTTACGATCAATGTGACGGCTTCGGATGGAACGGTAACGCCGACTACATATACAATGAATGCGGCTACACTTACATGGCTGAGCACTTCTGTGCCCACGACAACGGTAAGAATTAATACTACAATATCTGCTTCCAGCCAGGATAAGCATCAGGGCTACACGAAGCTTGACAAGGAAATCCGGGTATCGGATATCTATAACAACTGTTATAAGAGTGAGTATGACAGCCAAATCAGCAGGATAAACGCCTACAACGGAAGCATATCGGCGTTGGATGCGACATTATCCGGCTTGTATACAAAGGACGCCAATACGATGACGGTTGAGGACGTCAACAAGTGGAATGCCGAAGTCGCCACGCTGAACAGTACGTTACAGACGGATTACACGACGGCGAAGACCTTGCAGATTGCAAGCGCGGACTTTCCCAGAGGGACAAATGATCTGAACGCGGTAGTAGATTATGTGATTCGCAATGCCTGCAAGTCCTCCACCAATACAGGGAACCTTACGGACTGCACCTTGGCAAAGGTATCGGATACCAACACCAATCAGGTATATTATATCCCGCGCTTTCTGGACGGTGCGGGGCCAAGCGGTTTTCAGCTGGATGGGAATAACTATCTGGCGACAGGCCAGGTTACGATTAAGGGCATTAAGAGTGAGACCTTTGCCACAAAGGATGCCGCTACGGGACAGTTTGACTCCAAAATCCCGCAGATATCGTCCCTGAAGCTGCCGTCAACGCTGGAGTTTATCGGGAGAAATGCATTTGCGGGATCGAATCTGTCGACCGTTGAGATTGATACGAATGCGCTGCGGATTATCGGAGAGGGCGCGTTTGTGGATTCGCTTTCCCTGCAGACGCTGACGCTGAAGGAGGCCAATTCCGCAGTGATCATTGATAAGGAAGCGTTCCGCAATACCGGCGTTTCCTCGGTGACCATTCCGGGTAATGTTTCCACGATAGGCGCGGGCGCTTTTTCGGAGACGCCGATTCGGACTGCTACATTCTCCAATACGTCGAGATCAAGAGATCTTGTAATAGAAGCCTTTGCATTTTACAACTGCACGGGCTTATCGGAAGTGACCTTCCCGGAGAGCGATAAAGAATATGAGATCGGGCAGGCAGCATTCGCTCTTGAAAAGATGGGCGGAAGCATGCGAAGATTTGAATTTCCGAAGAATAACACCAGCTATAAATACAGTGCCGCCAATCTGGGGAACTGTGATTATATCTTTACCAACAGGACAACGCTGGAAGACGTGACATTCCCCAACAGACTGAGCGATACGATTCCGAATCGCACCTTTGCGGGCTGCTCGGGGCTCAAGCATGTGCTGTTCCCGGATGATGCGTATAATGCGGCGTATGAGCCGCTGGAGCTTTTCAGGGATGTTTACAACACTGATTTCTATGTGGAGGGACCGCAGTATGGCGGTGATTCAAACAGCAGAGCAAGGACAAGGACCATCACATGGGAGGCGGTTGCAGGTAAAAGCCTGGAAGAATTTACAAATGAAACCGGCGGCAAGTATCATACATATGCGATTTCGGCAGTGCCGTATAAGTTTACGGATGCGCAGGGACAGGTTCATTTCGAGCTGGGCGTAAGAACAGAGGCGGATCTGACGATAGAGCCTTTAAAAAAACCGAAGTATGTGGCGACGATAGATGTTATTGACGGGACGAAGAACGCAGTGCTGTCCAATTACGACTCCATTGACAGACCAAATTCCAACGACAGGATTTCCATTACAATACCGGATAAGGTAAGCGATTATACGGTGATAGAGATTGGAGAGGGCTGCTTTAGCGGGGAGGACAACAAAATCCAGAACTGCATCTATGAGGTGTTCATTCAGGACGGATCGGTTCAGAAAATTGACGCCGGTGCGTTTAAGGAGATGAAGGAGCTTCAGTGGGTTGAGATTGGCGACGCGGTAGCATTTATCGGAGAAGATGCTTTCCTGAACTGCCCGAAGCTGGAGAACGTGGTGTTCAGCCAGAATCGTACGGACGGATTTGCGCCGGATGACGAGGCATACTGGAAGGAGCTGGTCATTGAGCCGAACGCATTTAAGACGAATTCGGAATATCTGACCTTCCACGGGGCAATCAACAAGGATTATGCGCCCTTTAAGCTTGCGATGTCTGCGGAGAGCAGCAGCATGACAAGCGCTAAGTCTAAGTGCCAGATTTGTTATAAAACCGATGCGCCGCTCAACCTGACGGTTATGCGGGATCGGAATACCGGAAAAGCGACGCTGATTGATTATCCGCATTACGAAGAGATTGATACGGTGAATGAGGAGCTGATCAAGGCGCGCCAGGATGAGGTTAAGGCGGATGGCGACCTGACCAATGACACGATGTGGGATAATTACCGTATCACGGACAGATTTGAGACGGTAAACGGTATCGCCGGAAAGACGAATGCAGCGGATCTTACGCTGCCGGCGCTTGACGATGCAATTGTGAGCCAGACGCTGCACATGGATTTGCCTAATGGCATTCAGAGCATGGATTCAAAGGCTTATTTTGACAGCACGGAGAATTCCCCTGATTTTGTGTACTTTAACAAGGTGTATGTGAAGAACGGAACGGATTATAACGGCACGAACCCGCCGGGAAAACCGCAGACCAGAGACGTCAATATTAACTCGCTTCATCCGATGTTCAGCGCTCCCGTTGGCGGAACCGGCAGCATAGGCAAGCCGGCATATGAGCTGTATGTGAGCTACGAGGGCGAGAAGGTTCAGGGAACAGATCCCGATACAGAGACCGTTGCGGGATTGTTCAGCGGCTATTTTAAAGAAAGTGTGGAGGCAAAGCCGGCTGATAATGCGGACCTGAATAAGCCCAGTAACCCGAACGGCAAGCCGGACGGCTTCCTGTGGAGTACTTATAATAAGCACTACTATGTGGAAAACAACGAGCGCGGTAACGATTATCTGACCAGCATCAATCTCGAGACAATCGAGGAGCTTCCGGATTTTGCGTTTGACAGTGCGGAGAACCTCAAGCTTGTCACGCTCAGCAGCTCCATGAACGCGATGGGACAGCAGCCGTTCCGGGATTGTAAGAGTCTGTGCCAGATTGATACCGGTGACAGCACGAAGTATCAGTACGAGAATATGATACTGTATGATAAGACGCCTGTGGACGGCACCGGCGGCTACAAGATTGTGCAGGGGCTGGAGGGCCGCGGCAGAGCGGACGCGACGGACGGAAATTACGGCACAAGAACGATCAACGCTACGACGAATCCGCTGCTTGCGCAGACGACGGATGTTGCGCCGTATGCGTTTGCAAACAATCAGGAGATTTATGAAGTGGACTTAAGTGCGTCCACAATAAGAAATATTCCCGAGGGCGCTTTTGCCAACTGCGATATACTGGAGTCGGTTATCCTTCCGGACAGAACGCGTGCCGTAGGCGACTTTGCGTTTTCAGGTGTAAATGACGGACATAAGTTTACCCTTACGGTTCCGAATAAGGACTGCCAGATTTCTCAGAAAGCCTTTGACTTTGATGTTACGGGACATGTGACGATAAAGGGAATTATGTACGAGGATGAAGCGACCAAGGATCCGAGCGTTACCTACGATTCCTATCTGGAGCTGGATAAAACATACGGCGACAAGGTAGAGTGGGTGGAGCTGGGAAGCACCTACACGCTGCGCTTCCTGGATAAGGACGCCAAGCTGATTGAGGCCTTTGAGGTTACAAGTGGGGATTCCCTTCGGAATCCGCCGACGGCGCCGACAGTGACAGGCATGAAGTTCGCCGGCTGGCTGTGTACGGATGCTACCGACTCAGAGGGGAATCCGCTCAAGGGAGAGGCTACCTATTCCAATGTAACGGAGAACAGAACGATTGTTGCGACCTATGAGAATGATCCCTCAAGCGTGGTGCCGGACGGAAAGGAATACAACCTTACGGTTGAGAACGGCAAGGCAATGATCGGGACGCAGAATATGACGGAGTTCCCTGTGAAGGTACAGGGCGGTACATCGGTAGTCATTGTGGCAAATGACGAAAAGAACTTTAAGGTATGGACGATTGAGCCTGGCTCTTATTCGTCTCTGCTGTTAAACGCGTCTAACGCGGTGACCTCCTTCACGATGCCCAACGGGGATGTGAAGGTGACGGCGAATGCGACAAGCGGCGGCAACACCGGAGATCCCGATGATCCGAACAACCCGGATAACCCGAATAATCCGGACAATCCGAATAACCCGGACGGAAAGAAATATAAGCTTACGGTAAATTACGGTTCGGGAAGCGGCGAATATGCGGCCGGAACGACGGTCACCATATCCGCGTTCGCACCGGAGTCCGCAAGTAAGGTATTTTCGAGATGGACGACAGCGAACAACGGTCTGGGCTTTGCGAATGCGACCTCGGCGACAACGACGCTTGTAATGCCGGCAGCGGACGCGACGGTAACGGCGAATTACAAAACAAGGTCAAGTGATGATGACGACGATGATGACGATGACGATGATGATCGGCCGTCAAGAAGACCGAATACCAATACAAATACGACGACCGTGCCCAATACGCCGAGCAACAGCACCACAACGACACCGAACACAAACGCGAATACGGTGACGAATCCGAACGACGGCAATAAGATTTATATTACGAAGAACGGTGTGTCCAATAAGGATGTAGCCTCCATTAATGTAGAGGGCTCTACGGATAACTTCATTGTAAGGATTACGGAGTCTCCGGAAGCAACGGCGGCAGTGGAGGAATCGCTCAGGAATCAATATGGTTCCCTGGACGGCCTGGTATATTTCCCGATGGATATTTCCTTGTATGACTCAACCGGTCAGAACAAGATTACAGACACCTACGGACTGAATATTACAGTGACAATGCCGATACCGGACGTCCTGATTCAGTATGGAGGAAACAATCGTGTAGCCGCAGCCGACAATGGCAATCTTCAGCAGCTGACGCCGCGGTTCACGACAATTGACGGTATTGCGTGCATTTCCTTTGTACCGCCTCATTTCTCGCCATATGTGATTTATGTGGATACCAGTAATCTTGTGGCCGGTCAGACTCTGGACGCGACACCGTCGACGGGAGATCCGATTCATCCCAAGTGGTTCCTTGCAATCGGTATGGCATGCGTATCCGTGATATTATTTGCGACAAGCAACGGACGTAAGCGCAGAGACTATAAGGCTGCCTAAACGCAGATGCGGAAAGCAAAGGGGACTTATATGAAGAAAAAACTGATAGCTCTTGCCGGCGCTTCGCTGTTGGGCTGTATCGTTCTGGCGGGCGTCAATATCGGCGCGGGACACGGGGTTGCGGCGGCAGAGGATGACAGATTTAGAATTAGCGGCACGACCTTAACGGCGTATCTGGGGGAGGACACCTTTGTGTCAATCCCCGATACGATAACCGTTATCGGGGAAGGCGCTTTTGAGGGAAGGGAGACGCTGACCGGCGTGGAGATACCGGACAGTGTCACGACCATTTCTTACAATGCGTTTAAGGGGTGCACGGGGTTGACAAACGTCACCTTGTCAGACAGCGTTACCAAGGTAGGCCCCGGCGCCTTTGAAGGCTGTACCGCATTGGCGGCAGTTGAAATCGGAGAGAATGTCAGCTCTTGGGGAACAGGGGTTTTTACGGATTGTGAGAGCCTTGCCAGGCTGATTCTGGATGAGAAGAATGCGTATCTTACTTATTATAATGGAGCGCTTTATAACGGAAATATGACGATGCTTTATCAGGTGCTGCCCGGCAGGGAGGGCGACAATTATGTGATGCCTGATACGGTGGAGACCATAGATGCATATGCCCTGTGGAATATGAAAAACACCAAAAATGTAAAGGTGTCCAACAAAGTACAGACGATTCCCAGCTATGCGTTCAGCAATATGGGTTCGGTGGAGAATGTGGTCATACAGCCTTCGACGACAGCAATTGAGGAGCGGGCATTTGCCAATAATGAGAAGCTCGCGCAGGTGATTGTACCGGAGAGTGTGAAGAATATCCACAAGTACGCGTTTGCCTATTCTCCGAATATGGCGATTTGCACCAGGCCTGATACGGAAGCAGATTTGTTCGGCAAAATCATGGAATATGACGTTATCTATGAGCCGGAATATCCCAAGGACTTTATGGACAGCAATGTAAATCTGGAAGAAAAGCCCAATGTCGGGACCACGCAGCAGAATCCGGTTCCGGGAAATAACGGAAATACACAGCAGGATCCGGCTGCCGGCACTTCGCAGGGAACAACAGGGAATACGGCAGCGGATGACGACAGCGACGACCGTACGCCGGGACAGAACAGCTTCCCGTCTAATTCGGGCTATGCGCATCCGCTGGATGTACCGGAGAGTGACGATGTGATAGGCAAGACCGTGATTGTCGGCGGCAGAGCAGTGTTTCTGATGAACAATCATGTCGGGCAGGTATACGGTGTTCCGGACGGCGTTTCGGCAGATGTAACGACGGAGGATGAAGCTGCTGCGGAGGAGCAGACCGCCCAGGAGAACGAGACTTCCGTGGAAGAGCAGGAGACGGCTGAAACAAAGACGCAGGGGACAAGGGATAAAATCAGTGTGACAATCGAAGCTGACACGCCCAAGGACAGCAGCGCGATTCCACAGCGGAAGTATTACAGGCAGAAGAGCCTGACCTCCTACGAAATCGAGGAAACGGTTACGGCAATAGGACGGCTTGCATTTGCGGAGAGCGGTTTGAAGCAAATTGAGATTCCCGAGAACGTGACGTCGGTTGAGTACGGCGCTTTTATGGGATGCTCCGCTCTTGGGGAAGTGACGATTCCGGAGACGCTTGGCAGCATCGGTACCAAGGCGTTTGCAGGAACGCCGTGGCTGGAGAACTGGCTGAACGGCGACGGTGAGGAAGATTTCCTGATTGTCGGCGACGGAATATTGCTGGCATATAGAGGAGATGACGCGCATGTCACCGTTCCGGACGGCGTGAAGCAGATTGGCCCGGAGGCGTTCAAGGGACATACGGAGATTTTGGATGTTGATATACCCGAATCCGTTACAAAAATATGTGCAGAAGCTTTCAGAAGCTGCAGCGGCCTGACAGGGCTGACCGGCTGTGAGGGGCTGAGAACGGTTATTCGCGGAGCCTTTTACGGTACGCAGATATCAGAGAGCGATTTTTAACAACGAACTATTGGAGATGACTTGATGGAAAAATTATTTTGGGGAATGGTTGGCGGCTGTACGGCTGCGTTTGCCATTCTGCTGGCCATGTATCTGAATAAGATTGGCGTTATAGATTTGTCGCCAAAGGACTCTGCGGAGGAGGCCTCTATGGTTGTGGAGGAGACGACTGCGGAGGAAGAGTCGGCTGGAGACAGGGACCGGTCATCGGAAATAGATGCGCTTGTGGCGACGTCTCAGAACAATTACGCGGATGCAATGAAGGTTTTTGAAGAGGCCTCTGAGGAAGCTGAGCGTGAGGCGCAGGAGGCGGCGTCGCGGCAGGATGGCGCAAATAACAGTAATAATGCTAATGGCAGCGGCCAGAGCGGGACCAGGACGAATTCCGCCGTTGACCCGGATCGAAACGGAGAGAACGGCTATTTTAAGGATGATCCGAATGCGGTTTTGGATGAGCTGATGAGCAGCAGTGCGGCAGAGGAGGAAAAGCCGGAGTCTAAGTCTGACAGTGAGTATCAGTATACGCTGTATCCCGATCATGTGGTCATCACAAAGTATCTGGGAACGAAGTCCGATATTGTAGTTCCCGGTACGATTGAAGGAAAGCCGGTTACGGAGATTGGAGCGTCCGCTTTTGCAAGCTCCAAATATCTGGTGCGCGTAGAGCTTCCGGATACCGTTACCAAGATGGGTGACAATGTCTTTAAGAGCAGCGCGCTTCTGGTTGAGGTTACGATGCCGGAGCAGCTGATTTCTTTGGGGGCGGGCGCATTTGACAGCTGTGAAGCGCTGGTGCGGGTCTCTATCCCGGACGGCGTAACGGAGATTAAGGATAAGACCTTTAACAGCTGCGGAGAGCTTACGAAGCTTACATTGACAAACGATATTGTGCGAATCGGCAAGCTGGCATTCTATGAATGCGCGAAGCTGCAGCTTACCAAGCTGCCGACCAGCCTGCAGGTAATTGACGATGAGGCGTTCTCCGGTTGTACAAAGCTTGCAGTCGAAAAGCTGCCAACGTCGCTTACCAAAATCGGCGTCAGTGCGTTTGAGGGGTGTGCGGCGCTTCCGGCGGTCAAAATCCCGGGAGGGGTAGAAACTGTGGGGGAGCTTGCATTTTCCGGATGCGTCGGCGTCAAGGAGCTGACCTTTAAGAGCGGCACGACCGTTGTTGCGGATGAAGCCTTCTCGGGCTGTACCGGAATCACGGAGGTAACGTTTCCCAAGTCGCTTTTGAGTATCGGGGAAAATGCCTTTTCGGGCTGTACCGCGCTTGCGTCGGTCTCCATTCCGAAGAATACGATCAGTATTAAGGCGGGCGCCTTTTCAGGCTGTACGTTTACGGAGGTTACAATCAATAAGGTATGTTCTTATCAGGAAAGCTCGTTTCCAAAGGACGTAAAGATAGCCAATTACTAAGCTGGGCTGCGCAATAGGGAGGTAGCGGAACATGAGGAAAAAATTACTTTTGCTGGCGCTTTGCATGCTGATGCTGTCCGGGGTTGTGACGCCCCCGCTTACGGCGTTGGCACAGGGACCGACGTATACGGCGATGCAGGATGTCTATTATACGAAGGAGAACTGCGTTGTCTATGCGGAGCCTACCTATACCTCAACAGTGCTTACGACGCTTGGCGCAAATCTGCCGGTTCAGGTTATTGGTATGTATTCTAACGGATGGTACCGCATCAATATCGGCGTCATCTGCTATGTAAAAATGGATTCGCTGACGACTGCGGGGGCGCTCGGCATTGCGAACGCTGCGGATGCGCAGGTTGCGGAGGCGAAAAAAACAGCGGATGAGCTGGGATATGAGTTTGTCGTTCTTACCTTGAACAAAGAGAAGATTATCAAAAAGGATATTTTTAACAGCTATATCGGCAGAAAGGCTATTTTGTATGTGAAGATTGACGATGAGCTGGGCGTGTCCTTCAAGATGCTTTATAATGATAAGGTTAAGACGGACATCAATCTGAATTACACAAAGACGGTGACGACCGGCGGAATGGGGGATCGTGTTGTTTACTTTGATTTTGATGAGGATACGGAGCTTTTCGGGCAGATAGCAATCTTCCAGTTCCGGGAAGGGTACGATAAAGCGGTGGACATCGAAATCAATGATTTGAAAGACACTTATACGCCGATTTATATGAACACTTATTATACGGAATTCAGCGAATTTGCTTATGCGCCGGTCACACAGGTAAGCGACATGCGAATCACAGAATATGAGATACCAAACAGCCTGACAGACAAGCAGAGAGAAAAGATGGCAAATCTCAGAAAAGGCATTAAGTATCAAAGCTACGATGATAAGGATTACCGCAGCAGCATTAACGGCAGACTGCGCAAAGACACGGAGTATGTTGACTATAATTATTAAGTAGGATACATGGCACATAACAGGTCTTGCAGGAAAGACTTGTTATGTGTTTTTTTGGGAACAGGGATTGCAACTTTGCATGAGCTGTGCTATTATCGTTTTATAAGTGTACCAACTGTATTAATTCAAATAATACAGTTACATAAGAACAGCGATATAAGACAACAGGGAGGCGGATAATGGCAGTTAAAAAGGCCGGACCGGTTATAGAGGTAAAGGATTTATATAAGGTTTACCGTATCGGAGAGAACAAAGTGAGAGCCTTGAACGGGGTCAGCTTCACAATCAATAAGGGAGAATTCTGCGCGATTGTGGGTACCTCGGGCTCAGGAAAGTCAACGCTGCTGAATATGCTGGCGGGTCTGGAGAAGCCGACAAAGGGCGAGATTGTGATTGTCGGTGAGCACATGGAGACAAAGAGCGAGAACCAGCTGGTTCGCTTCAGGAGAGAGCACATCGGCTTTATCTTTCAATCCTTCAATCTCATGGGTACCATGAATGCAGTTGAAAATGTGGCGCTTCCGCTTACGTTTCAGGGTGTTTCCAAGAGACAGCGCATCAAGCGTGCCAAGAAGATGGTACGTATGGTGGGACTGGACAAATACTGGGACCACCGGCCCAATCAGATGTCCGGAGGACAGCAGCAGCGAGTGGGCGTCGCGCGTGCCCTAGTGGTAAACCCTGAGATTATTTTTGCGGATGAGCCTACGGGAAATCTGGATTCCAATACGTCCAAGGAGATTATGGGATTGATGCAGAAGGTAGTGCGGGAACAGAAGCAGACGTTGATTATGGTTACGCATGACAATCATCTGGCGAGCTTTGCGGACAGAATCATACGGATTGTTGACGGGAAGATTGTTGAAATGATAGACAATACAAATAAAGAAACTGTTTGAAGAAGGGAGAGTAATCACTAAAATGAAGAAATTGAAACAATTCATCCTATTGATGATGGCTATGGCGATGCTGTGCGGAAATGCATGCGTTGTCTTTGCGGCGGAGGACGGCAATGAATCCTCGTATTCATATGCGACGGACGAGCAGAAGGATCATATCCGGGGGAAGCTGAATCAATACTACAGCGATTTGAAGATGATTTATAAGATACCGGAGCAGAATCTGAAGCGCATGGAAAGAATATATATCAGCGCGATGTCATATATGGAGAGCGCGATGCTGACAGAGAGCGAGCTGATCAGCTACGAGTCGAGCATAGAGGGCTACCTCTCCGATATTGCAAAGGAAAATACCTCGAGCACCGAAAAGTTTCTGATGCTTTCCAACGAGGTGCCTATTATGAACGTGGGCTATGGGGAGCAGACGTTTGTTGTGCTTTCGCTGATTAATCTCGGCAAAAACAACATTACGGACATCGTGATTACACCGACCGTCTCAAACGACAGGACAAAGTGGCCGTTTGTGATCAATCAGGCATATGACGCGCAGGTGGTGCCGGGAATCGCGGCGTCAAACAGCGCGGAGGAGGCTCACAAAAACAGAATGGACATCGGCTGGTATTTTACGACGAGAGAGGATGTCCTGACAGGCTGTTATCCGATAACCTTCCACGCAACCTATTATCAGGGCGGGTCGGTTGTTGAGACCGACATCACTACATATATTAATGTCAAGGGCAAGGACCCGGACAAAAGGCTGATCAAGGAGGAAGAAGAGGAGGAGGAGCAGACCAACCCCCGTATTATTGTTACCGGCTACAGAACAGATCCGGAGGTGGTTTATGCGGGCTCTACCTTTAATCTGACGGTAAGCGTTAAAAACACTTCCAGAGAGACGGCGGTTGAGAACGTACTGTTTAATCTCGAGGCAACCGTAGAAGGAAGCGATGCGCAGGCCAGCTATGCGGCATTTTTACCGACGTCGGGCTCCAGCTCCGTGTATACCGAGCGCATTGCCCCGGGACAGACCTATGAGATGAGCATTGAGATGGAAGCCAAGTCGGATTTGGCGCAGAAGCCGTATGTGCTTACGGTAAATATGAAGTACGATACGGAGACGCAGATAAATCTGGCGGATACGGCGCATGTATCGGTACCGATCAAGCAGGAGGCAAAGCTGGATACCAGCAGCGCGGAGCTGATGCCGGAAACAATTGCGGTCGGCGAGGAATCGAATGTCATGTTCAGCGTATTCAACACGGGCAAGACGACCTTGTATAATGTTAAGGTTACCTATGAAGGGGATACCGTGGAGAGCGGTATTACCTATCTGGGAAATATTGCGCCGGGAGCTACCCAGAATGTAGATTCCATGGTTAAGGGGATTGCGCCTGATACCGGCTCCGGCGCCGTGAAAGCGGTGATTACCTATGAGGATGAGGCCGGCAATGAGAGCAGATATGAGAAAGAGCTGAGCCTGTATGTTTATGAGATGATAATGGAGGATATTCCGATGGAGGATATTCCGATGGAGCCGATGGAGCCGGAGAAGAAGGGGCTTCCGATGCCTGTCATTATCGGGATTGCGGCCGGCGTTGTTGTCGTGATTGTTGTTGTGGCAGTAATTATCACCAAGGTGAAGAAGGCGAAGAAGCGCAAGGAAGATATGGATTTGCTGGATGAGGATGAATAAATAATGAGGATTTTTGATTTATTGTTGATGAGCATCTCGAACCTGTGGAAGAGAAAGCTTCGTACCGTCCTTACCGTACTGGGCGTAGTCATCGGCGTTACCTCGATTGTCGTCATGGTAGCGCTTGGCAACGGTCTTAAGGAGTCTATGCTGGACAATTTTTCCAGCTACAGCTCCATGACACAGATTCAGGTCTATTCCAACAATGGCGGCGGATATTACTTTTCGACGTCGTCGTCTGACAGTAGCGCGCAGACAGAGGATATGTATTTGGACGATGCCCTGATAGAGCAGATTTTGCAGATGGAGCATGTTGTTTCTGTGGAGCCGCGGCTGAACATCTCGGTGATTGCCAAGAGTGGCAGATATATGTCCTGGATGGATATTTCGGGCGTGACCCAGGAGGCCTTAAAGAACATGAATCTGGAGGTCGGAGAGGGAACGCTTCCGCAGGCCGGAGAAGGGATGAAGCTCTTCTACGGAAACAATGTGCTGATGAATTTTTATATTGAAAAGACTGGTGTTCATCCGTATTGGGAGAATGGTGAGGCGCCCAATATTGACCTGTTTAACGATCCCATATTTATTATCTTTGATACGGATGCTTATTGGGGTTCGCAGGGAGGCGGCTCCCAGGGAACGCAGGTCAAGCCGCCCAAGAAATATATGATTGAGGCGTGCGGCATCATGTCGGGAGAGCTTGGCGAATGGAAGAATGAGAGCCAGAGCGTATTTTGCGATATGGATGCGCTGAAGGAGCAGCTGAAAAGAGTATTTAAGAAGAAGGCGATTCCCGGTCAGCCGACAAGGAAGAACGGAAAGCCCTACAATGAGCTTTTCTACTCAGAGATAATCGTACAGGTTGACGAGATGGAAAACGTTACGGCGATAACCAAGGTGTTAAATGACATGGGATATCGCGCATACGACGATGCGGAATGGATACAGTCCAATATGGAACAGATGAATACCGTGCAGGCAGTGCTGGGCGCGATTGGCGCGGTGGCAATGCTGGTAGCGGCAATCAGTATCACCAATACGATGATGATGTCCATCTATGAGCGCACGAAGGAAATCGGCGTTATGAAGGTGCTTGGCTGCGATATCCGCAATATTCAGGTACTGTTTCTGACGGAGGCCGGATTTATCGGCTTTATCGGCGGTGCGATCGGGGTAGCGCTCAGCTATGGACTGGGGATTGCCCTCAACTCCATGGCGGCCTCAAGCGATATGGGATTGACCAATATCTGCCGTATACCGCTGTGGCTTGTGCCGATGGCGATTCTGTTCGCCGTACTGGTCGGCATGATAGCAGGCTTTTTCCCGTCCCTGCGGGCGATGCGGCTCAGCCCCCTGGCAGCAATACGAAATGAATAATGTAAAAAACGCAGGCACATACCGCCTGCGTTTTTCACGTTTACCGTCTCCTACCATATATTAAGGTATCAGTTTTTTTGTAAATATATGGGGGAAAAGATGGATAGAGTGCGAAGGATGCTCGGCTGTGATTCGCCGGAGGCGCTTCCGTACACGGGGAAGAATGTGTACGTTGCGGTTTTGGACAGCGGAATAGCATTACATCCTGATTTCAGAGGCAGGGTAGCGGCATTCCGTGATTTTACCGGAACAAAGGGACTATGGAGCGTCTATCCGTGCTATGACGACAACGGACATGGTACGCATGTGTGCGGAATATTGGGCGGGAGCGGTGCGGCTTCCAAGGGGAAATACAAAGGGATAGCGCCGGAATGCCTGCTTGTCTGCGGAAAGGTACTGGACAGAAAAGGCGCGGGAAGCCTGAAGGGGCTGCTGCGGGGAATTGAGTGGATCATGGATTTGCGGAGGCATTACCCGATTCGAATCGTGAATATTTCGATAGAAATGGATGATGAGGAGAAGCTTAATCAGGAGGAGCTTGAGCTTCTGAGAGAATATTTTGAAATACTATGGCAACAGGAAGTCCTGATTGTGGCTGCCGCAGGAAACAAGGGGCCCAATCCCATGACGCTGTCACCGATTGGCGAGAGCGGCTGCTGTATCTGTGTCGGATGCAACGACGGAAATTATAAAGGGGCCGACGGGCATGCGTGCAGCGATTATTCCGGGCGCGGGCCGGGGAAAAGGACGGACAGAAGAGCCTGTGCGAATCCATTGAAGAAGCCGGATATTGTGGCGCCGGGGACGGACATCGTCTCCTGCAATTACCGGTTTCGCGACAGGCCCTATGTCGCCAAAAGCGGGACGTCCATGTCTGCGCCGATTGTGAGCGGGGCATGCGCGCTGTGTCTGCATAAATATCCGTGGCTGTCGAATTTGGAGCTTCGGAGAATCCTGTTAAACAGCGCAAGGGATATGGGGCAGGGCTGGAGCGCGCAGGGCGCCGGACTGCTGCAAATCGACAGGCTGCTTGCCAGAGGGACAATACCGAAAAATTGAGGTTCGATACTTGACACCCAAAGTATTATTGTATACAATAATACAGAAATACAAATAATGAGGAGGCTGCGCGATGGAGAACAAGAGTGAATATTTTGAGAACCGCCCGGTGACAATGAACGAGCACAACAATCTTTTACAGATAGAGGAGCACATGTATCAGCTTCAGGACGTCGAGAAGCCGAATGCATTCCGGAATATGTTCCCGTACGATGAGATTCCCAAGATCCCCTTTAATGACAGGGTGGTACCCCATAATATGCCCAAGGATATATGGATTACAGATACGACCTTCCGGGACGGACAGCAGTCAAGAGCGCCGTACAGCACGGAGCAGATTGTGACCATCTATGATTACCTGCACCGGCTTGGCGGTCCTAATGGGATCATACGGCAGAGCGAGTTTTTCCTGTACAGCAAAAAGGACCGGGACGCGGTCTACAAGTGTATGGAGCGCGGGTATGCGTTTCCGGAGGTTACGTCATGGATTCGGGCCAGCAAGGAGGATTTTAAGCTTGTAAAGGAAATCGGCATGAAACAGACCGGTATCCTGGTGAGCTGTTCCGATTATCATATTTTCTTAAAGCTGAAGATGACAAGGCGCCAGGCAATGGAGCACTATCTGTCCGTTGTCCGGGACTGTCTTGAGGAGGGAATCAGCGTCCGGTGCCATTTGGAGGACATCACCAGGGCTGATATTTACGGATACGTGGTACCGTTTTGTCAGGAGCTGATGCGGCTGGCTGAGCAGTACCGGCTTCCGATTGTTGTCCGGGCGTGTGACACGATGGGATACGGCGTCAATTATCCGGGTGCGGTTATTCCCAGAAGTGTACAGGGAATCATCTATGCGATACATACGCATGCCGGCGTGCCGCATGAATGGATAGAGTGGCATGGACACAATGATTTTTACAAAGCGGTGACCAATTCCACGACGGCATGGCTGTACGGCTGCTCCGGCGTGAATACCTCGCTGTTCGGTATCGGGGAGCGTACCGGCAATACGCCGCTTGAAGCGATGGTATTTGAGTACGCGCAGCTGAAAGGAACGCTGGACGGGATGGATACCACGGTGATTACGGAGCTTGCCCGGTATTATGAGAAGGAAATCGGCTATCATATCCCTTCCAGAACGCCTTTTGTCGGCAGGAACTTCAATGTGACAAGAGCCGGAATCCATGCGGACGGCCTGCTCAAAAACGAGGAGATTTACAATATTTTCGATACGGAGAAGTTTCTCAACAGACCGGTGCTCTGTGCGATTTCGAATACCTCCGGCCTTGCGGGAATCGCGCATTGGATTAATACATATTTTAAGCTGGATGACGAACACAAAATTCAGAAAAGCTCGGAGCTTGTCGCCTATGTAAAGACCTGGGTCGATGCGGAATACGAAAGCGGGCGCGTCACGGTTCTGACGGACGATGAGCTGCTCTCGGTTATTGATAAGGGATGTGCGCTGCTCGGCGTGGAGCTGGCACAGGCTTAGGGCGTTCCCGCGGGACGGACACGCCAGGGAAGGAGCAAGGAAATGAGCGGATTTGATGTGAAGCACGAAGAGGCGGACAAGTATTCCCTCCGGGGGCGGGTATTTCATAAGCTTCGGGAGGATATTCTGAACGGACGTTATCGGGAAAACGATGAGCTTCGGGAAGCTGCCATCGGGGAAGAGCTGGGGGTCAGCAGGACGCCCGTGCGGGAAGCGTTCCGGCAGCTCGAGCTGGAAGGCCTGATACGGATTGTGCCCAACAAGGGGGCGTATGTGACGGGAATATCCGCATCGGATGTCGCGGATATATATGAGATCAGGTCGCTGCTTGAGGGGCTTTGCGCGAAATGGGCGACGACGCGTATGACCAGACAGCAGATAGAAGATATGGAGGAAATCATACTTCTGAGCGAATTTCATCTGGAGAAGGAGCATTTTGACCAGATTATTGAGCTGGACAACCGGTTTCATATGGCCTTGTATGAGGCGTGCGGCAGCAAGATTTTAATTCACCTGTTAAAGGATTTTCACCAGTATGTTCAGAAGCAGCGGCAGAAGACGCTCTCGGATGTGGCGCGCAGCCGGGAAGCGGTCGCGGAGCACAAGAGCATTATGGAGGCTGTGCGGGATGGAAACGCGGAGCTTGCGGAGCGGCTGGCGGACGAGCATATTTGTAATGCGTACCGGAATATGGTAAAATGCGGATTAAGCGAAAAGAAAACAAATTGATTCAGAAAGAATAAGAAGGAGGCCATGCTATGGAAAAAATTAAGATGACAACCCCGCTGGTAGAGATGGATGGAGATGAGATGACCCGTATTCTCTGGAAGATGATCAAGGAAGAGCTGCTCCTGCCGTACGTTGATTTGAAGACGGAATACTATGATTTAGGCCTGGAGCACCGCAATGAGACGGATGACAGGGTGACCATTGATTCCGCGGAGGCGACAAAAAAGTACGGCGTAGCGGTAAAATGCGCGACAATCACGCCCAATGCGGCGCGTATGACCGAATACAACCTCAAGGAGATGTGGAAAAGCCCGAACGGGACGATTCGTTCGATTCTGGACGGAACGGTGTTCCGCGCCCCCATTCTGGTAAAGGGCATCGTACCTTATGTCAAGAACTGGAGCAAGCCGATTACAATCGCCAGACATGCGTACGGCGATGTATATAAGAATACGGAAATCAAGATTCCGGGAAAAGGCAGGGCGGAGCTGGTATTTACGGCAGAGGACGGCACGCAGGTCAGAGAGCTGATACATGATTTTGACGGTGCGGGAATCATACAGGGCATTCATAATACGGAGGAGTCCATCTCCAGCTTTGCCAGAGCCTGCTTTGGCTATGCGGTAGACACAAAACAGGATTTGTGGTTTTCCACCAAAGATACCATTTCCAAGAAATATGACCATACCTTTAAGGATATTTTCCAGGAAATCTACGATGCGGAGTATAAGGAAAAATTCGAAGCGCTCGGCATAGAATATTTCTATACGCTGATTGATGACGCCGTGGCAAGGGTTATCCGCTCCGAAGGCGGATTTATCTGGGCATGTAAGAATTATGACGGAGATGTCATGTCAGATATGGTAGCGACTGCCTACGGAGATCTTTCCATGATGACCTCCGTGCTGGTATCGCCGACGGGCGTTTACGAATATGAGGCGGCACACGGGACCGTGCAGCGCCATTATTACAAGCATCTGAAGGGGGAGGAGACCTCCACCAATTCCATAGCGACCATTTTTGCGTGGACGGGGGCGCTCAGAAAAAGAGGAGAGCTGGACGGCAGCAACGAGCTGGCGGCCTTTGCGGATAAGCTGGAGAAAGCATGTATCAAGACTGTAGAAGACGGCAAAATGACCAAAAGTCTGTCGCTGATTTCGGAATGCAAGAATCCGGTGATACTCAACAGCCTTGATTTTATCAAGGCGATTCGGGAAACGCTGGAGGCGTCGCTATAACCGGAACAATCCTGTAAATCAGAGAGGAGCCGCCCGGCTTATTCGGACAGCTCCTCCCATGTTTCATACAGCCCGGACAGCTCTTCGTCAAGCGCTTCCTTCTCTCTGGCCAGCTCCTGAAGCCGTGCGACATTGGTCGCGACCTCGGGGCTGGTCATTTCTTCGTCAATCAGCCTGCTTTTCTGTTCCAGCGCTTCGATTTGTTCCTCGCATTTTTTGAGTGCGTTTTCCCGTTTGCGGATGGCTGCCTGATTCTCCTTTTGCTGCCGCCATTCAAGCTTTTGTGCGCTGTCGTCCGCGCTGCCGGCAGGCGCGGATTCCGACACGGGCGTCATAGCTTCCTTCTTCTCGAGATAATAGTCGTAGTCTCCTATGTAGTTTACAAAGGCATGGTGCGTCAGCTCCAGAATACGGCTTGCGGTTTTGTTGATAAAATAACGGTCATGCGACACATAAAGCACCGTACCCTCATAGGCGTTGAGCGCGGTCTCCAGAATTTCCTTGGAGGTAATGTCCAGGTGGTTTGTCGGTTCATCGAGTATCAGGAAATTGGCCTCGGAGAGCATCAGCTTGGCAAGCGATACGCGTCCGCGTTCCCCGCCGCTCAGGGAGCGCACCTGCTTAAAAACATCGTCCCCCGTAAAGAGGAAGGCTGCGAGCGTATTGCGAATCTGGGTGTTGGTCAGGTAAGGATAGTCGTCGCTGATTTCATCAAAGAGCGTCTTGTCCATATGCAGGACATGGTGCTCCTGGTCATAATAGCCAATCTCGACATTGGCGCCAAGGCGGATGGTGCCGGTATCCGGCGGCAGAAGCTCATTGATGATTTTGAGCAGCGTTGTTTTTCCGGTACCGTTATCTCCGATAATCGCGACATGTTCGCCGCGCTTGATCTCAAACGAGACGTTCTCAAAAAGCAGGTTGTCGTCAAAACGCTTTGACAGTCCCTGAATCTGCATGACGTCATTTCCGCTTGCCCTGTGCGGCGTAAGCTGGAGCCGCATATCGGCGTTGACCTCCACGGGCTTGTCCAGCACTTCCATTTTGTCCAGCAGCTTCTCACGGCTCTCGGCGCGCCGGATGGATTTTTCACGGTTAAACTGCCGCAGCTTCTCGATAACGGCCTCCTGATGCTTGATTTCCCGCTGCTGATTCAGGTACGCGTTCATCTGTGCGGCGCGAAGCTGCTCCTTCTGGACGGCATAATCGGAATAATTGCCGGAAAAGGAGGAGACGACGCCGTTATCGATTTCAATAATTTTCGTAGCTATCCTGTCCAGAAAATAGCGGTCGTGCGAGACGATGATTACGGCGCCCCTGTAATTGAGCAGATAGGTTTCAAGCCATGCGATGGAATTTAAATCCAGATGGTTCGTCGGCTCATCAAGCATAATCAAATCCGGCTTTTGGAGCAGAAGCTTGCCAAGGGCGATGCGTGTTTTCTGACCGCCGGAAAGCGTGGAGACAGTCCGTGCAAAATCCGCCTCCTCAAAGCCCAGGCCCTTTAAGACGCCGGTGACCTCGCTTTTATAGGCATATCCGTTCAGCTCCTCAAAACGGTGCGTCATGTTTGTGTATTTGTTCAGCAATTGTTCAAGCTGCACGCCGCCGGCTGTTTTCATATCCTGCTCCGTCCGGCGGATCTGCATCTCCAGATCAAGAACCTCCTGCTTTACGGTCAGAAGCTCGTCCAGAATGGTATTTTCACTGTCAACGGCCTGGTGCTGCGCGAGGTATCCGAAGCTTTTGTCTTTGGCGAAGGTTACAACGCCGCTGTCGGCGGGAAGGCTGCCGACAATTATTTTTAACAGCGTGGATTTGCCGGCGCCGTTGATACCGATAATGGCGGCCTTTTCATAATCTTCTATATGAAAAGATGCGTTTTTGATGACATGATTGTCAACAAAGGTTTTGTCTATATTATTACAGGATAAAATCATGGCGGCCTCCTAACAATAAACATAATCCACTTTATTATAAAAGAGGAAAGTGGTAAAAGCAATCTATTGACAATCATTTAACAAAGATGTATACTATTTTCAAATATAATGACGCGATTTTGGGCGTTTTATACAAAATGCACGGAGGTGGATAATCGTGGATGATAAGTCGATATCACAGGCGGTTGTCGCAAGACTTCCCAGATATTACAGATACCTGGGAGATTTGAAGGATAAGGGGGTTGAGCGGATATCTTCACAGGATCTGAGCAGGATGATGAAGGTCACAGCCTCTCAGATTCGGCAGGATTTTAACAATTTCGGCGGCTTCGGACAGCAGGGCTACGGATACAATGTTGCGTACCTGTATGATGAGATTGCCAGGATTTTAGGACTCAACGAGAAGCATAACCTGATCGTCATAGGAGCGGGCAATCTGGGGCAGGCGCTTGCCAATTATATGAATTTTGAACGCCGCGGCTTTATTGTAAGAGGGATATTTGATAAGAACCGGCAGCTTCACGGGAAGGAGCTGCGGGGGATTGTGATACAGCCGGTAGAGCAGATGGAGCAGTTTATAAGGGAGAACGATGTTGACATTGCGGTGCTTACAATCCCTAAGGAGGGGGCGGTTAAGACTGCGGAGCTTCTTGTGCGATGCGGCATCAAGGCGATATGGAATTTTGCGCATGTCGATTTGAATGTTCCGGACAGCATTGTGGTGGAGAATGTGCATCTGTCCGACAGCCTGATGAAGCTGTCCTACGGGATTGCAAACAGATAACAGGGCGCAGATAAAGGAATAAAGAAGGTGAAGAAGACATGCCACAGGAGGATGAGCTCTTTCGAGAAGCATTGATAGGCAGACAGATTCCGATTTTGACGCTGGATAATCAGTGGCATAAGCTGTTTACACAGACAGGGGAGAATGAAGAGATTCATGCGCTTGAGGATGCGCTGAATGAGCTTTTAAAGCGTCAGGGGAAGGTGAATACAGAGATAAAAAGCCTTGGCGCTTTCAAAAAAAAGCTGATGCAGGAGATTGTCTCTATCATGGAGCTGCCTGACAGCAAGGCCAAAGAGAAGAAAATGGCTGACAACAAGCGCATGATTGAGGAGACGAATCAAAAGCTTGAGGATTACAACGACGAGCTTATGGAGCTTCCCAAACAGATTGACGAGGCCAATTTTGACCTGATGCTGGCGTCGATGCGCGTGTGCTATGCCAGGCTCCGGCAGAATACAAAGGATATTGAGGCTATCAATAAATGGATTGCCGATTTCAGATTGCAGCTGAAGCGCAAAATCCTCCTCAAGCAGAAAAAAGAAATCTGGAACGACGAGATGTATTCTTACATGCATGCGATATTCGGACCGGAGGTCATCGGGATGTTCGATATGAAGTATAATCCCCAGAGTGTACTGAACAAAGAAACAGACGTTATAGACAATACCGGCGCCCAAGCATGAATTGCGGGGGCGCTTTTGGTATATTCTTATAAAAGAAAGGGTGGGGAAACAGGTGGAATATGTGCTGAATGCTTCCGAAATGAGAAAATGCGACGAGACAGCGTCAACATTTTATGGGATTGCGCCGATTGTCCTGATGGAGCGCGCGGCGCTTGAGACTGCGCGTGTGATCACCGGCAGATACGGACGGGATATTTCCGTGTGCGTTATGGCGGGAAGCGGAAATAACGGCGGGGACGGAATCGCGATTGCGCGCATTCTGCATGAGGAGGGAGTGCGCGTGCAGATTCATCTGATCGGGGACGAGGGCAGGCTTACGCCGGAAACCAGAGGCCAGCTTGAGACGGCAAAGCGGCTTGGACTTCCTGTCTGCCATGAAATACAGCCTGCGGCCTGTGACGTGATTGTGGACGCGATTTTCGGCATCGGCCTTACCCGAGCGGTAGAGGGGCGGTTTCGGCAGGCTGTGGAGGCAGTCAATGCGGCGGCTGCGCAGGTGGTGGCCGTGGATATTCCGTCGGGGATTCACAGTGATACGGGAGGCGTCATGGGCTGCGCAGTCAGGGCGGACGTCACGGCTGCTTATGCGTACAGGAAGCTGGGAACGCTGTTGTATCCGGGGGCTTCCTATGCCGGGGAGCTGATATGCGTGCCCATAGGAATACCGGGGGAGATTGCGGCGTCGGAGCACATGGGAGCCGTTACGTTTACGGCGCCGGAGACGGATCTGCGCCTTCCCGGGAGGCATCCGGCAGGCAACAAGGGGACCTTTGGAAAGGTGCTGCTGATTGCGGGCGCGGCGGCGATGGGCGGCGCCTGTCAGATGGCGGCATTTGCCGCATTTCGAATCGGCGCAGGGATGGTCCGGGTGTTTACAGCGGAGGAAAACCGCGAAAGCCTTTTGGTGAGACTGCCGGAGGCGCTTATCGATACTTATCGGGATGATGGACTTTACGGGCTTTCGGATGCGGAGGAGGCATCGCTGGCGGCGGCGATGGCGTGGGCGGATGTGATTGCGATAGGGCCGGGGCTGTCGGTATCCGATAAAGCGCGGAGCCTTTTGGAAACCGTTCTGGGGGCGGAGGCAAAGCCCCTTGTACTGGATGCGGACGCGCTGAACCTGCTGGCGGGGAACGGAGAGCTTCTTGAGACGTTTGCCCGCGGACAGGATGCGGATGCGCGGGATGTGGTAATGACGCCGCATCTGGGGGAATTTTCGAGGCTGACAGCGTGTCCGGCAGCGCGCATCAAGGAGGACCTGATTGCGGCCTGCCGCGCGTTTACCGGGAAATATCGTGTGACGCTTGTGTGCAAGGATGCGCGCACGGTGGTTGCAAAGCAGGGCCGGACGGTGTATATTAATTCCTGTGGCAATGAAGGAATGGCGACTGCAGGCTCCGGCGATGTGCTGACTGGTATCATTGCGGGGCTGATGGCGCAGAAGCAGGCAGGATATGATGCGGCGGTTACCGGCGTTTATGCGCATGCCCTTGCCGGGGATATTGCGAAGGAGGCTTCGGCTTCTTATTATATTATGGCGCAGGATATTTTGCATTCCCTGCAATATTTAAAAAGAAATGAGGCAGAAAATGTATGATGGAAGAGTATGGGCAGAGGTCGATTTAGACGCGGTTCTATCCAATATAGAGGCGGTCAAACAGCGTCTTGCCCCGGATACAAGGATAATGGCGGTGATCAAGACGGACGGCTACGGTCACGGGGCCATACAGATTGCCCGACAGCTGGAGACGGACGACAGCGTATGGGGATATGCCGTTGCGACTGCGGAGGAGGCGCTTGAGCTGCGTGAGGGCGGTATCCGAAAGTCAGTCTTGATATTGGGCTACACCTTTCCGCACAGCTTTGAGACGCTGATTCGGGAGGAGATCTGCCTGACGGTGTATATGTACGAAACAGCCCGACAGCTTTCGGATCTGGCTGTGGCGCTTGGCAGGAAATGCAGGGTACATATCAAGGTCGATACCGGCATGAGCCGGATTGGTATAGAACCCGACGAAGAGGGAGTGGCGCTGGCCCAAGAGATTATGGCGCTCCCGGGCCTGGAGACAGAGGGGATTTTCACGCATTTTGCGACAGCCGATGAGGCAGATAAATCAAAGGCATATGCACAGCTTGCGGCATTTCGGGCCTTTACCGCTGCGCTGGAGGAGAGAACAGGACATGCGATTCCCATCAAACACTGCGCTAACAGCGCTGCTATCGTGGAGATGCCCGAGGCCTGCATGGACCTGGTAAGAGCGGGGATTATCCTGTATGGTTTATGGCCCTCGGATGAGGTGGAGCAGGCGGGGCACATCCGGCTGCAGCCTGCGCTTTCATTAAAGTCAAGAATCGTGTATGTCAAGACGGTTCCGGCAGACCGTGAGATCAGCTACGGGGGAACCTTTACAACAACCCGGGATACCCGTGTGGCTACGGTGTGCCTTGGCTATGGCGACGGTTATCCGCGCAGCCTCTCCAACGCGGGATATGTGCTGGTCAACGGTCAGAGGGCGCCCATTCTGGGACGCGTGTGCATGGACCAGCTTATGATTGATGTGACGGACGCCGGTAAGGCTGCTGTCGGCGATGTGGTTACGCTTATCGGAAGAGACGGGGAGGAGGAGATTACGATGGAGGCGCTCGGAGCGCTTTCCGGCCGCTTCAATTATGAGCTTGCCTGCGACATCGGAAAGAGAGTTCCCCGTATATATCATGGCAGGATTTTATAATTTCTGATTCTTCATTGAATAAATCCATAGGAAAAGGCAAGAATAGGAGTAAAGCAATAAAAGCCACAAATTAGCTATGGATGGAGTGTAACAGATATGAAGAGAGGAGATATTTATTATGCAGATTTACGGCCGGTAGTAGGCTCCGAACAGGGGGGCGTCAGGCCGGTATTGATTATACAGAACGATGTCGGCAACAGACACAGTCCCACCGTAATCTGCGCGGCGATTACTTCCAAGATGAACAAGGCGAATTTGCCGACGCATATCGAGCTGAATGCCGGAAACTACGATATGGTGAAGGATTCCGTGATTTTACTTGAGCAGCTTCGGACGATTGACAAGAAGCGTTTGAAGGATAAGGTATGCCATCTGGATTCGCCTATTATGCAGCGTGTAAACAGAGCTTTACAGATAAGTCTTGAGCTTGATACATAAGGCTTTGGTTATTGACGTTTTTTAAGTGAAATGATATAGTAGAAAGGTGTAGCCTGCAAATACAGCAGATTACACCTTTGTTAGTAGTTCGAAATACATAAAAAAGGAGAGATTTTTAAAATGGACGATGGCGGGGCTTCGGTCTCTAGTATTATTTTGTTTGTGGCGCTGCTTTTTATCGAGGCAATTCTTACCGGCTTTCACAAGGCGATCAGCCTGATGAACGAAAAGGAAATTGAGCGCAGGGCGCAGGAGGAGAAGGACAAAAAGTCCATTCTGCTCAACAGTATTGCGGTACGTGCGACAGTGTATATCAATTCCATTCAGATGATAACGACGTTGGTTGAGCTGGTGATGGGCTGCTTTTTCCTGCCCCGGTGGAGCGTGGTATTTTCCAAAGGGCTTTCCCGATTGACATTTTTCCAGGGCCTGAGCGATGCTGTGCGCGGCTGGATTGCCCTGATTATAGCGACGGTCTGCCTGATGTACATACTGCTGACCTTTGGCATTTTGTTTCCGAGGAAGCTTGCGCAGCGGTATCCGGACGCATGGGCGTACAAGCTGATTAAGCCGATACACTTTTTGCGTACGGTGCTGTATCCGCTTACAGGCATTGTTGCGGTTTCGGCGAATGCGTTTCTGCGGCTCTTCGGGTTTCGGACAACGGACGAGCAGGCGGACGTCACGGAAGAAGAGATTATCTCCATGGTGAACGAGGGGCATGAACAGGGCGTGCTTGAAGCCGGCGAGGTGGAGATGATCACCAATATCTTTGAATTCGGCGATAAGCAGGCCAACGATATTATGACCCACAGAAATAATATTACAGCGATAGACAGCCAGATGCCCTTTAAGGATGCGCTGAACTTTATGCTGCGCGAGAGCAACAGCCGTTATCCGGTATATGAAGAAAACATAGATCATGTGATAGGCGTACTTTATTTAAAGGACGCAATGCGTATCCATACCTCTGACGAAGGGCTGAATCTTCCCGTGGGGACGGTCGACGGACTGGTACGGGAGGCAGTGTTTGTGCCGGAGACAAAGAATATTGACGACCTGTTCCGGAGCATGCAGTCGGAGAAGAACCAGATGGTGATCGTTGTGGACGAGTACGGACAGACCTCAGGCCTTGTCACGATGGAGGATATTCTGGAGGAAATCGTCGGTAAAATTATGGACGAGTACGATCCGGAAGAGAACTATATCAAGGAAAACGGTGAAAACGAGTACGTGATAGAAGGGATGACGCGGCTTGACGACCTGGAGGAGCGGTTTGGCATCCGCTTTGGAGAGACCGAATTTGAGACCCTCAACGGCTATATTATATCGCAGCTTGACCGGATACCCGATGAGAACGAGAGCTTTGAGGTACAGATTGACGGGTACAATTTCAAAATAGTAAATGTAGAGAAAAACGTGATTCAATCCGTTCTTGTCACCAGGCTTCCCGAGGAAGAGGAGGCTGTGGCGCAGGAAGCGGCAGAGGCATAATGAAAGGAGTAAAGGAGCACTATGTCAGGACATTCAAAATTTGCGAACATTAAACACAAGAAGGAAAAAAACGACGCGGCGAAGGGAAAAATTTTCACGATTATCGGGCGAGAAATCGCCGTTGCGGTAAAGGAAGGCGGACCTGACCCGGCGAATAACTTCAAGCTTGCGCAGGTGATTGCCAAAGCAAAGTCAAACAATATGCCCAACGATACGATCGAGCGCGGCATCAAGAAGGCGGCCGGAGACGGAAACGCCGTAAATTACGAGCATGTTACATATGAGGGCTATGGGCCAAACGGCATTGCGATTATTGTCGAGGCGCTGACGGATAATAAGAACCGGACGGCGGCCAATGTCAGAAGCGCATTTACCAAGGGAAACGGAAGCATCGGCACACAGGGCTGCGTATCGTTTATGTTCGATGAAAAGGGGCAGATTATCATTGACAAAGAGGAGTGTACGCTGAGCGCGGACGATTTGATGATGATTGCGCTGGATGCCGGGGCGGAGGACTTTTCCGAGGAGGAGGACAGCTATGAGGTTTTGACAACGCCGGAGGACTTTGACGCGGTGTACAAGGCGCTGCAGGAGAACAAGATTGATATGGCAAGCGCGGAGGTAACGATGATACCGCAGAACTATGTCGAGCTTACGGACGAGACAGCGATTAAGAACCTCAACCGGACGCTGGATATGCTGGATGAGGACGATGACGTACAGGCAGTTTACCACAATTGGGATGAGTAGAGCTTTACATGATAACGATAAAAAGCGATCATTTTTCCGTATCGCAGATTTGCGAATCCGGACAGTGCTTCCGGATGGCGCGCTGTGGGGAAGACAGCCGATACAGCCTGATTGCCTTCGGAAACTATCTGGAGCTGTGGCAGGAGGGGGACACCGTTTTCTTCGACTGCTCACAGGAGGAGTACGACAGGATCTGGAAGACGTATTTTGACATGGACACGGATTACGCGGAGATTATTAAAAGCATTGACGCCGTTGACGGTTATCTCTGCGCCGCGGCGGATTACGGAAGCGGGATCCGCATCCTGCGCCAGGAGCTGTGGGAGATGACGATTTCCTTTATTATTTCCCAGCAGAATAACATAAAACGCATACGCCGCTGCATCCGCCTTCTGTGTGAAAAATACGGAGAGCGGCGGCAGGCGCAAAACGGTACGGCCTATTATGCGTTTCCGACGCCGCAGGCGCTGGCGGGCGCGGCGGTAGAGGACTTGTACGACTGTAATCTCGGATACCGCAGCCGGTATGTGCTGCGGACGGCAGAGAGTGTTCTTCATGGAGAAATCGACATGGAGGGACTTTACCGGATGGATTATGCGGGCGCTAAGGAGCAGCTGCTCCAATTATACGGCGTCGGCGGCAAGGTCGCCGACTGCATCTGCCTCTTCGCGTTACATAAGACGGAGGCGTTTCCCGTCGACACGCATATCCGCAGGGCGCTTGCCGCGCAGTATCCCGACGGCTTTCCGTTTGAGCGATACGCGGATTACGGCGGCATATTACAGCAGTATATCTTCTATTATGATTTGCAAAAGGATGCGCCTGCGTGCGAGCAGCATCCATTCCATTGAATAGATTTCAGGGCATCCTCGATTTGAGGGGCCCTTCTTTCGTATACGGCAATGATTCGGGCAAGCTCCGCCTCGGAAAGCTGCTTCCTGTGCTGCGCGTAGAGCGCAAGGAAGAGCCGGAGCATGTTCGTTTTGGCCATGCCAAACAGCAGATGCTTTAAGAAGCTGTAGTCTTCAAACGTATCCAGAAAACCTGTCAGAAGCTGATATTCATAATAGCGGTTCAGCAGCTTGTCCAGATTGGGGAGCAGCCTGTACAGGTGCTCGTTGTACGCCGCAAGTCTTCGGTTTGCAGTGCTGGGCCTGCGCCCGCGGGAGACGGACAGCTGCCGGATATAGCGTCTGCACAGCCGATATAAAAGCGGGGAGACCGTGCAGAGTCTGGGGTGATAAAAGCCATTGAAAAATAAGATGTCAAAGGTATCGCAGTCCATAGGAAGGCGGTCGGCGGCGCTTTGCGAATAGGCTGACGGACGGGGAAGGTCTTCCGGACGGAGGGCGTCCTGCTGCAGGGCGCCCTGCCCCAGACAGGCGTTCTGGGCGTCCTTGCCGTAGCGCAGGATGGACAGACTGTCATAGGGACAGCCGCTTTGCAGCATATGTATCAGCTCCGTCCTTGCCTGCAGCAGATAATCCAGAAATCCCGCGTCGTCGTTGGTGGTGTTTACAGCGTAGCTTACGTCTCCCTCCGTCTCGGTAAAGCAAAAGGGGCGGTCCTGCATCGCCTCCCGCAGGAAAAGGCGCGCGCTTTCCGGACACGCCAAATAGAGCGTTTCCTCGGCGAACGCTCCGAAATGATAAAGCTGTCTGGGAAACTGCACGCAGACAAGCGGCATATAATCGATACCGCAGCTTTTCTGCAGCGCGCAAAGATGGTCCGGCCCCCAGAACGGACAGCGGTTAAAGACGCTCCGCAGAGAGGTGATACCGTCCTTTTTCACGACGCAATAGCGCAGCAGCGTGCCCCAGAAGCCCTTTTTATCCATGTATTTCAGACAGGCCTCCTCGTCCACGGGAACGCGCCAGCCGCGGCAGCAGCTTGCGGGACAGTCCGCGCCCGTACAGTTAAATTCATTGTAGATGGATAGTCGTTTGATTTTCATAATACTAGTATAAACCATTAAAACGGCGATTGCCATAACAATTCTTTTATAGAAGAAACCGAAAAGGTATAGCCATGCAGGCGGCGTTATGATAGAATTACATGCGGAGAGCAGCTTGTCAGGGAAACGCTGGTCTGGGCGTTTCACACATTGAATTTTGTGTTTGTGAAAAGGAGCGTGCGTATGGAGAAAAAAACCGGGCTCAGTAAAAAAATAGCGGTTGTTATGACAGTCGTTTTGGGAGCAGCGATTTTGGGAGGCGCTTTTATGATAAAATCAATGACGGAGAAGAGAAAACAGCCGGGCGATATTTTCCTGTACGGGGAACAGCACGCTGTCGAAGGCATTCTGGAAAAGGAGCTGGAGCTGTGGCTGTCATATTACCGGAATAACGGTATGCGGGATTTGTTTGTGGAGCTGCCATATTACGACGCGGAATATCTGAATCTCTGGATGCAGTCGGCCGACGACGCTGTTTTGGAGCAGCTGTATCAGGAGTGGGAGGGGACTGCCCTGCATGCTCAGGCGGTTCTTGATTTTTATAAGCGGATAAAAGCGGACTGTCCGGAGACTGTTTTTCACGGAACGGACGTCGGACATCAATATGATACGACAGGAAAGCGCTTTCTGGCGTATCTGGAGTCTCAGGGAAAGGAACAGTCGGAGACGTACAGGCGCGCCATGGAAAATATCGAACAGGGGCGGTATTATTACGAGCATGCGGATACGGTATATCGTGAAAACAAGATGGTCGAAAATTTCATCCGGGAATATGACCGTCTGGATGGTGCGGATATAATGGGGATATACGGAAACGCGCATACCGCGGTCGGGGCAATGGATTATGAGACCCGTTCGGTTCCCTGCATGGCGGGGCAGCTCCATGAGAAATATGGCGATGCGCTGCACACGGAGGATTTGACGCTGCAGAATGAGGCGGAGCGTGTGGATACCATTGAAATCGACGGGAAGGCGTATACGGCGTCCTATTTTGGCAAGGTCGATTTATCGGCAGTTTTTCCGGATTTCCAGTGCAGGGAATTCTGGCGTCTGGAAGACGCGTATGATGATTTTAAGGACAGACCCGTGACGGGGAACGTGCTGCCCTATAATAATTACCCTATGGCAATTGAGCCGGGGCAGGTATTTCTGATTGTATATACAAAGGCGGACGGGACGGTCATAAGGGAGTATCACCGCTCGGACGGCAATATGTGGCAGGGCGTCTATGCCACGGAGGAATTTCAGTAAATTTATTTACATTTTTGTTTGACAATTCCGCCCTCAGAAGGTAAAATACCTTTATATTGAAAAGGCAGTGACAGGAAGCAGTAGAAGCGTATCACGGTGCAGAGAGCCGTCGGCTGGTGCGAGACGGTACGGGAAGCTTTGAACTCGTCCTTGAGCTCCGAAGGTGAAATAAAGTAGCCCTCGGCGGGTATTCCCGTTACAGAATTTGAGTGCAGGAGTATTCCTGAATAAGAGTGGTACCGCGGCGGATTTCATGTCCTTTCGTCTCTTGATTTGAGACGGAGGGATTTTATTTTGCCCGGCTGTTGAGCAAATTTAGGGAAACGCTTTAATCAGCGTTTCCCGCGCCGGATTTGCAGACTGAGAAGGGAGAAGGATTAAAAATGGAAAAAGTGTACAATCCCAGAGAGATTGAAAAAAAATGGCAGAGGTATTGGGCCGAGCACGAGACCTTTAAGACGGATGTGTGGGATTTCAGTAAGCCTAAGTATTATGCGCTGGATATGTTCCCGTATCCCTCGGGCGTAGGTCTTCATGCGGGGCATCCGGAGGGGTATACCGCCACGGATATTATGTCGCGCATGAAGCGCATGCAGGGCTATAATGTGCTGCATCCCATGGGCTATGATTCGTTTGGGCTGCCTGCGGAGCAGTATGCGGTGAGCACGGGGAATCATCCAAAGGGCTTTACCCAGGAAAATATAGAGACCTTTTCGAACCAGCTTAAGGAGCTGGGCTTTGACTATGACTGGTCGAAAATGATTGCCACCAGCGATCCCTCCTTTTACAAATGGACGCAGTGGATATTTAAGCAGCTTTATCTGGACGGCTACGCAAAATATATCGACATGCCGGTAAACTGGTGCGAGGAGCTGGGAACGGTATTGTCTAACGACGAGGTTATCGACGGCAAATCCGAGCGGGGCGGCTATCCGGTGATACGCAAAAACATGAAGCAATGGGTGATTAACCAGCCCGCTTTTGCGGAAAAGCTGCTGGAGGGGCTGGAGGAGATTGACTGGCCCGAGTCCACCAAGGATATTCAGCGGCACTGGATTGGCAGGTCTGAGGGCGTGGAGGTGGATTTCCAAATCGTAGGCGGCGGCAGCTTCTCCATCTATACGACCTGCATCGAGACCATCTACGGCATTACGTTTATGGTGCTGGCGCCGGACGGACAGATTGTGAAGGATATTATGCCCCGCGTTGAGAATAAGGAAGAGGTTCAGGCATATATTGACGAGACGTTAAAGAAAAACGATATGGACCGCACGGAGCTGAACAAGACCAAGTCCGGGTGCGTGCTGAAGGGGCTTTACGCCGTGAACCCGGTAAACGGAAAAGAAGTGCCGCTCTATATCGGCGATTTCGTGCTTGCCAACTACGGAACGGGCGCGGTAATGGCGGTTCCTTCCCACGACCAGCGCGATTTTGAGTATGCCGTTGCGCACAATATTCCCATGGTTCAGGTAATCGGCGGCGGGGACGTCAGCGAGAAGGCTTTTGAAAAGGGAGAGTATCTGGGGAAGGGCTGCAAATTGATGAACTCCGAGGAGTTTGACGGCCTGACCGTGGAGGAGGCCAAGGAGGCAATCACGGATAAGCTGGTGAAGCAGGGCGTTGCGCGCAAGACGGTAAATTATCACTTCCGTGAGTGGATTTTTGCAAGACAGCGCTATTGGGGTGAGCCTGTGCCGGTGGTGCACACCGAAAGCGGGGAAATCTATGCGCTGCCTGACGAGGAGCTGCCCCTGATTCTGCCGGAGCTGGAGGACTATAAGGGCAGGAACGGCAAGGCGCCGCTGGAAAACGCGCAGGAGTGGAAGGCTTACGACAGAAACGGTGTAAAGGGCGTCCGAGAGACGTCTACCATGCCCGGAAGCGCAGGCTCCAGCTGGTATTTTATGCGTTACATTGATCCTGACAACGATAAGGAATTTGCCAATCAGGAGCTGCTCAAGCACTGGCTGCCGGTGGATTTATATATCGGCGGGCCGGAGCATGCGGTAGGACACCTGATGTATTCCCGCATCTGGAACCGCTATCTCTATGATAAAGGGCTGTCTCCCGTGAAGGAGCCGTTCCGGAAGCTGGTGCATCAGGGAATGATTTTAGGTGCAAACGGCATTAAGATGGGCAAGCGGTTTCCGGAATTTGTAGTGAATCCCAGCGATATTGTCCGGGATTTCGGCGCGGATACCCTGCGTCTCTATGAGATGTTCATGGGGCCTCTGGAGGTGTCCAAGCCCTGGAGCCAGCAGGGCGTAGAGGGTGCAAGGCGATTTATCAACCGCGTATGGGCGTATTTTACCAATGCCGACAACCTTACTACGGCGCAGGACGATACGCTGACGAAGATTTATCACCAGACCGTGAAAAAGGTCACAAACGACTTTGAACAGCTTGGGTTCAATACGGCCATCAGCCAGCTGATGATTTTTATGAATGCGGCGTACAAGGCAGGAAAATGCCCGATGGAATACGCGGAGGGCTTTGTCAAGATGTTCTCCTGCATCTGTCCGCATGCGGGCGAGGAGCTCTGGGAGATTTTGGGACATCAGGATACCATCGCCTATGAGCCGTGGCCGGTATACGACGAGGAGGCGGTTCGGGAGGATACCGTTGTCATCGGCGTTCAGGTAAACGGCAAGGTCAAGGGCACCGTGGAGCTGGCGGTGGACGAGGAGAGCGCTTCCGCCGTTGCCAAAGCAAAGGAGGTCGAGACGGTTAAGGCCGCTATCGCCGGAAAGACCGTGGTGAAGGAGATCTACGTCAAGGGCAAGATTGTGAATATTGTTGTGAAGTAAAGAAGACTGGACGTGGCGGGCATTTTGACCGCCACGTTTATGTAAATCCGGATGAACAAAATGAATTATTGAATAAGAGCAGATATTTGACAGACGATAAAGGATTTAATTTCAATATAAAAGATACTGAATGATTTTTGTCAAAAAATACAGCGAAATGATAAGCGGTATTTACGGAAGGAATATCATGGAGAATATTAAATGGATATTTTTTGACGTTGGCTCTACATTAATAGATGAAAGCAAGGCCTATGAGGAAAGGCTGAAAAGTGTTGCCAAAATGGCAGATGTATCCTATGAATATGTTTATCAGACGGCGTTGGCGTTTTATAAGGAGAATAAAAAAGGCGATTTGGAAATAATAAAGCTTTTGGATGTAAAGAGGCCCAAGTGGAGGCATGACTGCGAAATTCCATATAGCGAAACGGAAGCGTGTTTAAGGAAATTAAGTCAAAAATATGACATAGGTGTCATTGCAAATCAGTCGTTGGGTACGGAAGAAAGATTGAAGGCATTTGGAATATTACAGTATATCAGGCTGGTCGTCGCTTCGGCAGAAGAAGGAACAGCCAAGCCGGACAGAAGAATTTTCGAAATCGCTCTTAACCGGGCAGACTGTAAGCCACAGCATGCGGTGATGGTCGGCGACAGGATTGACAATGACATTATACCCGCCAAAGCGCTCGGGATGAAAACGATTTGGGTGAAGCAGGGATTTGGAAAATACTGGAAGAAAACCTCTGAACGTGAACAGGCGGATTATGAGGTTGATAATCTGTCTGAAATTATGAAGATTTTATAGAGGCGTTTTCGACGAAAAACGCTGGCCGCTACAAAATGCAGGTTAAAATTGACAGTATGGTATGTGCAATGATAGAATAGGAGACGGAAGAAAATATGCAGAAACAGTCATTTTTAAGGATGGAGGATATTTATGCCGCGCAGAACAGACATTCATAAGGTGCTGATTATAGGTTCAGGTCCGATTATTATAGGTCAGGCGTGCGAATTTGATTATTCGGGGACGCAGGCGTGTAAAGCGCTCAGGAAGCTCGGATATGAAATCGTATTGGTCAATTCCAATCCCGCGACGATTATGACCGACCCGGAGACAGCGGATGTGACCTATATAGAACCGCTTAACGTAGAACGATTGGAGCAGATTATTGCGAAAGAGCGCCCCGATGCTTTGCTTCCGAATCTGGGAGGGCAGTCCGGGCTTAATTTGTGCGCAGAGTTAAATAAAGCCGGTGTTTTGGATAAATATAACGTCAAAGTTATCGGCGTGCAGGTGGATGCCATTGAGCGGGGAGAGGACCGCATTGAGTTCAAGAAGACGATGAATCAGCTCGGCATCGAGATGGCGCGCAGTGAAGTCGCTTATTCTGTAGATGAAGCGCTTAGCATTGCGGAAAAGCTGGGTTATCCGGTGGTTCTCCGCCCTGCCTACACGATGGGCGGCGCCGGCGGCGGACTTGTTTACAATAAAGAAGAATTAAAGGTAGTCTGTGCCAGAGGGCTTCAGGCAAGCCTGGTGGGACAGGTTCTGGTAGAAGAATCCGTTTTAGGCTGGGAGGAGCTGGAGCTTGAAGTCGTCCGTGACGCGGAGAATAACATTATTACCGTCTGCTTCATTGAAAATATAGACCCTCTGGGCGTTCATACAGGAGATTCCTTCTGCTCGGCCCCGATGCTTACAATATCACAGGACTGCCAGAAGAGACTGCAGGAGCAGGCCTACAGGATTGTGGAAGCAGTTCAGGTAATCGGCGGAACCAACGTGCAGTTTGCGCATGATCCGGTGACAGACCGCATCATTGTTATCGAGATTAATCCCCGGACCTCCCGTTCGTCTGCACTGGCTTCCAAGGCGACAGGCTTTCCGATTGCGCTGGTATCCTCCATGCTGGCCGCGGGGCTTACGCTGAAGGATATTCCCTGCGGTAAGTATGGGACCCTGGACAAGTATGTGCCCGACGGCGACTACGTAGTGATTAAGTTTGCGCGCTGGGCCTTTGAGAAGTTTAAAGGGGTGGAGGACAAGCTTGGAACGCAGATGCGCGCGGTAGGCGAGGTTATGAGTATCGGAAAAACCTACAAGGAAGCTTTCCAGAAAGCTATTCGTTCATTGGAAACAGGGCGCTATGGATTGGGGCATGTCAAGGATTTTGCCTCACTGTCCAGGGAAGAGCTGCTGCAGCGGTTGATAACGCCGTCCAGCGAACGCCATTTCCTTATGTATGAGGCGCTTCGCAAGGGAGCAACTGTCGATGAAATATTTGAAATCACCAAAGTGAAGGCGTACTTTATTGCGCAGATGAAGGAGCTTGTCGAAGAGGAAGAGGCAATTTTACAATACAAGGGCGGTCTTCCGACAGACGAAATGCTGATTGCGGCAAAAAAGGATGGATTTTCCGATAAATACTTAAGCCAGCTTCTGGAAATCCCGGAAGCGGATGTCCGGAACCGGCGTATGGAATTAGGCGTGGAGGAAGCATGGGAAGGCGTGCATGTAAGCGGGACGAAGGACAGCGCATACTATTATTCTACGTACAATGCGCCGGATAAGAATCCGGTCAATACAGATAAGCCGAAGATTATGATTCTCGGAGGCGGGCCCAACAGAATCGGCCAGGGAATCGAATTTGATTACTGCTGCGTACATGCTGCGATAGCGTTAAGGCAGCTTGGCTTTGAGACTATTATTGTCAACTGCAACCCGGAGACGGTTTCAACAGACTACGACACCTCTGATAAGCTGTACTTTGAGCCGCTCACGCTGGAAGATGTTCTGAGCATTTATAAAAAAGAAAAGCCGGTCGGCGTGATTGCGCAGTTTGGCGGACAGACGCCGCTTAATCTGGCGTCAGAGCTGGAGAAGAACGGGGTAAAGATTTTGGGAACGTCTCCTGCCGTAATTGATCTGGCTGAAGACAGAGACCAGTTCCGCGCTATGATGGATAAGCTTGGGATTCCGATGCCGGAATCCGGCATGGCGACGACCGTGGAGGAAGCGCTTTCCATAGCGAACGGAATCGGTTATCCGGTCATGGTAAGACCGTCGTATGTTCTTGGCGGCAGAGGCATGGAAGTGGTTTATGATGATGAGAGCATGGCGGAATATATGAAAGCAGCTGTAGGCGTGACGCCGGACCGCCCGATTTTGATTGACCGGTTCTTAAACCATGCGCTGGAGTGTGAGGCGGATGCCATCAGCGACGGGACGCATGCCTTTGTACCCGCCGTTATGGAGCATATTGAGCTTGCGGGCATTCATTCGGGAGACTCCGCATGTATTATACCGTCTGTACACATTCAGCCGGAAAATGTGGAGACAATCAAGGAATACACGAGGAAAATCGCAGAAGAAATGCATGTAAAGGGACTGATGAATATGCAGTACGCGATTGAAAACGGAAAGGTCTTTGTTCTGGAAGCCAATCCGAGAGCATCACGGACAGTTCCGCTGGTGTCAAAGGTATGTAATATCCGTATGGTTCCGCTTGCAACAGAGATTATTACTTCCGAAATCACGGGACGCCCTTCACCCGTTCCCGATTTGAAAGAAAAAGTAATTCCTTATTATGGCGTGAAGGAAGCGGTATTCCCCTTCAATATGTTTCCGGAGGTGGATCCGGTTCTCGGACCGGAAATGCGTTCTACCGGAGAGGTGCTTGGTCTGTCCTGCTCTTATGGCGAGGCGTTTTTCAAGGCGCAGGAAGCGGTTCAGTCAAAGCTTCCGTTAGAAGGGACTGTGTTGATTTCGGTAAATAAGAAGGATAAGGATGAGGTTGTGGAGATTGCACGAAGCCTTGCGGGGGACGGCTTTGAAATCGTAGCGACAAGCGGAACCTGCGACCTTATTACCGCAGCGGGCATTCCGGCGAAGAAGGCGAAGAAGCTTTATGAGGGAAGGCCCAACGTCGGGGATATGATCACCAATGGCGACTTTTGCCTTATCATTAACTCGCCGATTGGGAAATACAGCGTCCATGACGACAGCTACCTGAGAAAGGCGGCAATCAAGGCAAAAATACCTTACATTACTACGGTTGCGGCTGCGAGGGCAACTGCCGAGGGGATTCATTATCTGCGGACTCACGAGGGGAGCAAGGTGAAATCGTTACAGGAATTGCACAGTGAAATCCACGATAAGCCGGGCAATTAAGGCGGGAATATTGTGTGAAATGGTTCTACCTTCAATTGACAAGAGCATACACGCCCTTGTTAATTGAAGGTAACTTTTGGCTTTCTAATAGCCGACCCAAGTATCTCAAAAATATATTCAATATTTCCGGATCCTTTGGAACAGGGTAACAGGAATACTTTTCCGCAAAGGGAAAAAAATATATAAAAACTGATTGACAAGATATGACAACATGTGGTAATATATGAAAGCTGTCGCTGGTAAAGCGATGCGCAGAACCTTGACAAATAAACAGTAATGCGACCCTGAAAATTCTAAGAAGAATATTCAGAGAACAAAACCTAAAAGTAAAGAGACCGGAAGCGGGAGACGGGATATTTGAGAGATGCCTTATATAAGG
>CATLGV010000029.1 GCA_949948735.1 uncultured Lachnospiraceae bacterium
AAACTGAAACTCGATTTTACGGATTTTTTTATCCTCTATCACCAACAGATTCCGGGCGTTACACGGAAGCACATAAATCTTATTGTTGACCTCTATTGCCTTCATATAATAGCTGCCGCCGGCATACGCTGTCTCCAGATCCATATAAAACCTGTAATGATAGTCGTTCTTCTCCGAAAACCACAGCTGATTATTCGAAGTAACCCAGTACCGGTCATCCCCCCATCTGTCAAAAACGGGATTAATCACTTCCCCGCGCCAGTCGTCTTCCTCCGGCGCGCTGTCAATCGCATTGTTCAAAATAAACAGCGGCTTCCCCGCCACGCCAAACAGCGAGGTAACGCTGGTCGCGGAATCCCCGATATAAGCGTCGCACAGCGCAATCGTACTCTCAATATCCGGTGTTTCGTCAAAAATTCCCCAGTCCTCCTCAATAAACTGTCGCTTGAGCTCCTCGTACCGTGGACGGTACTGTGGACGCAGCGAATCAAAGGTGGACGCCATCAGCGGATGCGGCCGCCACAGGAGACATGCGTCCTCCCTGCCCTTAAAGCATTTGAAGACATACGCCATTTTTTTCAGGAACTGCTCTGTATTTGAGAGCATTCCGCCAATACTGGTATTGTAGAAATACACCTTTTTGCGCTTCCCGCCCTGCATCTGCATCTTCTCTTTCCAGTCCGCGGGCGGATCGGGCGGATTCTCACACAGGCGAATCACCCTGTCAAACTTCGGGGAGCCCATCACAAGAAATTTGTCGTCCGGTATCCGTCCGTCAAAAAACCTGCGGTACTTCGCCGCCTGAATGACAATATAGTCCGCATTGTAATATGCCGGACACGAAGCCTGTCCCTCCGACATGCCGCCGGTTGTAGAATAATAAGGTATATACACCAACAGATCCGTATATTTTTTCAGCTCCGCGGAATAAAACCGCGGATCAACGGTTGTGACAAAATTGCTGTTATCATATGGATTATGGATGTAAATCACATCCGGTCTCCGCTGTTCAAGATCATATGTATCATACGGGACCACCGGCACATCCGCCGGCAGCTCACTGCCTTCATAATGATAAGTCCCCAGGGAACCGTCATTATTCTTGTCATAATACGGAATGGGAACCACATACGCATCGCAGTCCGGGTCGGCGTCCGCCGCCATCCAGACGCTTTCCAGCGAATCCCACATGGACGCTTTATACGGAAGAAACGCCATTTCCAGCCGTACCCTGATATCGCTGCGGATGCTGTTCTGTATCTGAATCAGCGCCTTGCGCAGCTTTTTGTATACATGGTTGGCATTGACAGCCGCTCCGCCTGTAAGCTCCTCATGCACCTGGTATACAAGCTCACAGTACCCCTCTAAAAGGGCGATTGTCGAAAAGCCCTCCCCCTCCGTCTTCTCGATCAATTCCCCTAACCGGATAGCGCCCTCCTGGCACTGCGCCAGCAGCTCCGCCGCCATGCTGTCCCTGCCCGCATCGACCGCTTCCCTGATCTCATCGTGTGCCTGCTCAAGCAGCATTGCAAGCTCTCCCGCCTGCGCCTTCTGCGCCTTTCTCATACAGATCCCCCATTCCTGCCCGGTCAGATTCCCACGTACAATAATTATAAAAACACGGAACCTTTGACTCTGGTATCATTATATTATATATCGTCATAAAAGCCAAGGAACTTTAACGCGCCTAACCTGCCCCAAGTTTTGCCACCGCATGGGCACCCGTCAGCGAACCGATTTATCGGTTTGATGACATACTTCCTCCGGGGCTGTCCAATCGGGCAGTGAAGCCTGCTTCACTGCCCGCCGCGCGGCCCGCATGCCGCTTGGCGGCTATCTTCCTAATGCGGGCCTGTGCATAAAACAAGGCAACTGCAGAACAGTTGCCTTATCTAAGAGCGATAGACGGGGCTCGAACCCGCGGTCTCGACCTTGGCAAGGTCGCGCGTTACCAACTACGCCACTATCGCATGCAATATATATCACGAACAAGATATATATTACTACACTTTCACCACGATGTCAACAACTTTATTCCGCAGCAGTTACTGCAATGACGTTTCCGATGCGTTCTGCAGCACATATTTGTACTTTAACCGATAAATCCGCCGCAGCGATTCCTCAATACGCTCCTGTGAAATTGTGCCATCCGTTACTGCCTGAAGAACGCCCTCATAAGCCTCCTGATAATCCTCCGGCTCCAGAAGAAGATCCGCCCCCGCATGAATCGCCATTATCGCGGCTTCCGCGGAGCCGTAGCGCCCGGTAACCGCACTGTCATTGAGCCAGTCCGTTACGATTACGCCCTGAAAGCCCATTGTGCCCCGCAGTACGTCCGTTATCATCACGGAGGACAATGAACTTGGAACATCCTCCCCGGTCGCCCCCTGCGCGCTGACATGGGATACCATAATGCAGTCCACGCCGTTTTGGATTGCCGCGTTGTAAATGATAAACTCGCAGTTGTTCAGCTCCTCCATCGACTTGGTCCCGGCGCCTGCGCCCGGAAACTTCTGTACTACGGCGCTGATCTCCGCGGCCTGCATTGTCTGTATCGCGGCGCAGACCAGCGGCGCAGCCGCAGCCGCATCTGACCCGAAGGAACGTGCGCGCAGCGCAGCGTCCCCGTCCTCGGGAACCACCTCCGCCAGCGGCGCCAGATTCATATTAATGCCGTATGCAGCCAGCTTACCGGCAATCACCGCATAGGCCTCCTCCACACCCGCCGCATCGGTCAGGGACGACGCGTCCGCCGTAGCCTCTATTCCGAAATCTGTCTGCCCGCCGCATTCCCTTGCAACCGCAAGAAACAGCGGATAGCCCGCGTACGTGTTGGTATTGGCCAGCATGGTTTCAAACTGCTCTTCTGATTTGAAGTTTTTCTTTGTATAGACGAGACCGCCTACCGGATGCGCCGCAAGCGCGGCCTCTGTTCCCGCTCCTGCCTGCACCACGGTCTGCACGCCGGTAATCGCTTCCGGTGAAACCATAAACATCCCGGCCACCATCTCCTCCAGCGTCATGTCCTGCAGATATCCTTCCACAAGCTCGTCAAGCGGATCCGGCTCGTCCTGCACGGGCTCCGGCTCGGAATAAGGCTCGCTTGGCTCCTCCGGTGCGCTGCTCTCCGGCTCGCTTGCCAGATTAGACTCTGCCTCCGCCATCGCGTCGCTCACCTTCTGATTGTAGTCCTCCAGATACCCTATGACCTTCCTTACGCCAAAATATCCGCCAGTTATCACCAGTACCGCAAACACGGCGAGCACCAGATACGCCAGAACCTGATTCCGGATGCGTCTGCGCCGTCTTTTTTCTCTACTTGTCAGTTCTTCTCTCATATAATTCTATACTATTCCATTTCGTCAAAGGGTTCGCACATTACATCAACGGATACTTCTCCGTAAGCGCCTGTACCATTGTACGCGCCTTCGCCACACCGTTTTCCTGCTCCTTGATCACGATTGCAATGGCCTCCGCAATCTGGTTCATATCGTCCTCCTTCATGCCGCGGCTCGTAACCGCAGGCGTACCCAGACGAATGCCGCTCGTAACGAACGGGGACTTCGGATCATTGGGAATGGTGTTCTTATTACAGGTAATATGCGCTTCATCCATCAGCTTCTCCACCGCCTTACCGGTAAGGTCATATGTAGTAAGGTCAACAAGCATTAAATGGTTGTCGGTGCCGCCGGACACGATCTTAATGTCCCTGTCCATAAGGCCCTTGCAAAGAGCCTGCGCATTTTTGATGATTTGCTGCTGGTATACCTTGAAGTCCTCCCCCAGTGCCTCCTGAAAGCATACTGCCTTCGCCGCGATTACATGCATCAGCGGACCGCCCTGAATCCCCGGGAAAATCGCTTTGTTGAAATTGTATTTCTCAGCCGCTTCCCTATTTGCAAGAATCAGTCCTCCGCGAGGGCCGCGCAGCGTCTTGTGCGTCGTCGTCGTCACAACGTCCGCGTACGGAATCGGGCTTGGATGCAGTCCTGCCGCCACCAGTCCCGCAATATGCGCCATATCTACCATGAGAACCGCGCCCACCTCGTCGCATACTTCCCGGAACCGCTTGAAATCAATGGTTCTGGCATATGCGCTGGCGCCGGCAATAATCATTTTGGGCTTGCACGCAAGCGCCGTCTCTCTCATTTTGTCGTAATCCAAAAAGCCGTTATCGTCTACACCGTAGGGCACAACATGGAAATACTTACCGGACATATTTACCGGTGAACCATGCGTCAGATGTCCGCCGTGATCCAGGTTCATTCCCATAATGGTATCGCCCGGCTGCAGCACGGCAAACTGCACTGCCATATTCGCCTGCGCGCCGGAATGCGGCTGCACATTTGCATAGTCACATCCGAAAAGCGCCTTCGCACGCTCAATCGCAAGATTTTCTACCACGTCCACGCATTCGCAGCCGCCATAATAGCGCTTTCCCGGATATCCCTCCGCGTATTTGTTGGTCAGGGGGCTTCCCATCGCCGCCATAACCGCCTTGCTTACCCAGTTCTCGGAAGCAATCAGCTCGATATGGCTGTTCTGCCGCTTCTGCTCCTCCACAATCGCATCCGCAATCTGCGGGTCTACGTTTCTTACCTCATCCAATGTGTACATATGCAATCCTACCTCCATATTATAATTACCGTCACAATCCGGCACAAAGCAGTATATTTCCTCGCAAATCCATGTGCATCCGCCGGAAGCTCCAAGGAAGCGATGAATCCATCAACGCTTCCTTAGTATAACTGTTTTTTGCCTGTTTTACAAGTCCCCTGTCAATTAAAGTGGAAAATGCGCTGGCAAATACGATATCCGTCGACCGTAATCCTCCTGCCAATTTTTCCCGGGAGATTCATGGCGTTTCCAAGAAGTCCCGTCCGCATGCGCGCCCACAGCATAATGTCCTTTTCGCGAATATAATTCCACAGCTCCTTTTTCTTTTCGAGATTCTCCTCAAGACCGGAGCGTATCAGCAGCACCGAGGAAACCGTCGTAATGATGTCCAGGTAATTGCGCATATATTTGCGCACCTTCCCGTTGGCATGAATCCGCGGCATCTCTTCTATATAATAGTCAATCATCAGCTTGTTTACCTTTATCTGCTGATCGATACGGCTGATCATAATCTGCTCGTTGACCGACTGGTCTTCACGTCCGATATAGTAGCGGTAAAAATTGACGTCCAGATAATACATTGTCCGGACATATGGCAGCGGGTTGAACACAAAAACATTGTCCACATAAAAAGTATGCTCCGGAAGCTTCAGCCCGCATTCATGCAGAAGCTTTGTCCTGTAAATCACGGAATGCATCAGGATATACTGTCCCACACGGAAATGGCGCACATCCTTCCATGTAAAAATCCGGTCCTGCGGCAGGGCATGGCGATATCTCATTACTTTTTTATGCTTTTCACCCACCTTCTCATAGACGAAATTGCTGATCAGCATGTCAACGGATTTCCCGTCCTTGAGTAAATCCCGCAGAAGGCTCAATATCTGCATATATGCGCCCTGGCTTACCCAGTCGTCGCTGTCCACCACCTTAAAATATAATCCCCTCGCATACTTCATGCCGGTGTTCACCGCAGAGCCGTGTCCGCCGTTTTCCTGATTGATGACCTTAATAATGCTCGGGAAGCGCTCCCGATACTCCTCCGCAATGTCTGCGGTATTATCCGTGGATCCGTCGTTTACAATCAAAATCTCCACATCCTCCCCGCCCGGAAGCAGGGAATCAATGCACTTTCTCATATATCCCGATGAATTATAGCAGGGAATCGCTATCGTTAAAAGCTTCATATATTCCTCCATCCAAAAATACTGTTGCGCCTACCGAAGCCGGTTGCACTCAAAACGCTCCATCATCAACAGGCAGTTTTTGATCTCGTTATAACGCTGCTCTATATCGCCGTCCTTTACCTCCGTATCCAGGCTCACCGCCATCGTATCTATCATTTCGTCTGTGATTCTGGGATGCAGCATGCTCAAAATCTCGAGCTTGCGCTCATAGCTGTCCGCATCCAGAAATGCCAGAAGCTCCGGTGCAAGCCCGGCCGTCTCCTCCTGTCCGTCTGCGCCCTCCCGCACCGCGGCGGTATCGCAGGGCACTGCTGCGCTTTGCGGCGCCGCGATATTTTGCACCGGCTGCCGTTTCACGTCTCCTGCCGCCTCCGGCTCTTTGAATGCCTCCTCCGGCTCCCGCAGCCGCAGCCGTTCAAAGCGGTATTTCTGCGTTTCATGCGGATATTTCCTTGTGTCCACTCTGCTCATAAACATCTCCAGCGGACGCACGTAAACCTCATACGGCGCGTACAGCTGCTGGTACACCACCATCTTCTCGCTTGTCTCGGAATTGCGCGCCAGCGTTATAATCTGATAGCAGTTTCCTTTAAAATGCCTGTATACCTCCTGCGGCTTCGGATAATCCCTCATTTTTGTCCTCCATTTCTATACCCTCAATTGACAGGAGCATGCACGTGTATTCCCTTGTCAATTGAGGGTATCTCTATTAGCAATTATACCCTTTTTCAAAAATTTGTCATCTATCCCTGTAAAATTTATATCGTCGGTTCTGCCGGCTGCGTAAGCTTTGTACGCATAAGCTCCGGCTCCAGCGCATAAGCAGCCGCCGTCTGCCGCGTAATCCGGTTCTCCCGGACCAGCCCGAGCAGCGCTTCATCCATGGTAATCATGCCGGCCTCATGGCCTGACTTTTGACCGGTCTTATGACCTGCCTCAATGACACGGGTAAGCAGCGCCGGCTTTCCTTCGCGAATCACCTTCCTCGCCGCATTGTTTGTGTACATAATCTCAAACACGGCAATGCGCTCCTTCCCGTCCGCTGCGGGAACCAGCTGCTGTGAAATAACCGCCGTAAGCACATTGGCAAGCTGCATGCGCAGCAGACGCTGTTGATACGGCAGAACCGCTTCAATCATCCGGTCCACCGTATTGGCCACGCCGATTGTCTGCATTGTTGACAGCACAAGAAGCCCCGCCTCCGCAGCCTCAACCGCCGCGCCAAGCGTCTCGATATCGCGCAGCGCATCGATAACGAGCACATCGGGATTTTCATGCCGCGCCGCTTTTAAAGCGCTCCCGTACGATATGGTATCCGCGCCGACTTCGCGCTGTGTCACAACGGACTGCTTGTGCAGATGTACGTATTCAATCGGCGCTTCAAGCGACAGGATATGCGCCTCCCGGTGCGCATTTATCCTGTCGACCATCGCTGCGAGTGTGGTGGACTTCCCGCTTGCGGCCGGCCCTGTCACCAGTATCAGCCCGCTTCTGCTCTGACACAGCTTTGCAATTATCTCCGGTCTGCCAAGCTCCTCCAGAGACGGCGGCGCAGCCTCCACAATACGGAAAGCCAGCGCAATAGAGCCCTTCTGTTTATAGACATTGGCTCTACAGCGCCCGCCTCCCGGTATTTCCAGCGAAAACTCAACTTCACCGTTTTCTTCGAAGTACTGCTTTTGCTTGTCATTCATCACATGAATCGCCATTTCCATCGTATCCGCCGGCTGCAGACGCTCGCCCCGCATCGCGCGCAGGACTCCGTTTACCCGCATTTTAGGCGGTATCCCGACGACAATATGAACGTCCGACGCCCCTTCCTTTTTTGCCGCCGCCAAAATCTCTCCCACTGACTGTGCCATCCCTGCCTCACCTTCTCCTCACCTGTCATAGTGCGTTTCTATGTTCAATTTTATCATGCCCGCCACCGTTAGGCAATTCCATTTTGCGACGTCTTTATTTCTTATCCGCAAAAACGGGAATCACCCTGATTCCCGTTTTATTGCGCATATTATTCTTCTTATTTTGTCAACAGCATCATAATCTTATTGCTTCTGTTGATAAACTTTGTCATGGCCTCGGGCTGCAGCGGCGCCTGCTGCAGCAGCGCCAGATCATAAAGCTGCTCGCAGATGAGATCCACATTTTCGCCTGTCTGGTTCTCCAGCACATACTCCACAAGCTTGTTGTTGGCATTCAAAATCAGCGTCTCGCCTTCTTTTCCCATGCCCATCATACCCATGCCCGGCATCGCGTACATCTTCATCATATCCTGCATCCTGCGCGTCTCCTCGGATACGGTAATCATGGACGCAATATCCTTGTTCTTGAGCTTCTCGACCTTAACCGTAATATTGTCCTTCTTAACCGCCTTCTTGAACAGCCTGGAAACCTCCTCGCTCTTCTTTGCAAGCTCCTCCTCGACCTTCTTGGAATTCTTAGTCTTGAAGGTATCCGTCAGATCCGCGTCAATGCGGGAGAACTTGATGCCCTCGTTCTTTGCCTCCAGCTGCGATACGAAGGGCTGGTCAATCTTATCGGGCAGCACCACCGCATCCATCTTCGCCTTCCTGAACATATTGACATACTGGCTCTGCTGCACGAGATCGGTCACATAGTAAATAATCTTCTCCTTTGTCTCCGCGTCCTCGGTCGGTATCTCCACATCCTCCTCTTCCGCTTCGTTTATGATCTCCGCCTCAACCTTTTCGCCGGTCTCCGCGTCTGTAGCCGACGCTTCCGCCCCGGCCGCGCTTTCTGTCGTGGAGGATGCCTCTGCCTCCGAGGAGGATGTCTCTGCCTCCTTTTCATCCGGATCAACCTTCTTGACCTCCAGGCACTCCGGCAGCGTCAGATACTCGCCGTCAAGGTTCTTGAACAGAATATAGTCTGTCATCTTCTCGCAGAACTTATCGTCCTTCAGGCAGCCAAACTTGATAAACGGGCTGATGTCATCCCAGTATTTCTCATAGTTTTCCTTGTCCGTTTTGCACATGCCGGAAAGCTTATCCGCGACCTTCTTCGTAATATATTCGCTGATTTTTGTGACAAATCCGTCATTTTGCAGCGCGCTTCTGGATACGTTCAGCGGCAGGTCCGGACAGTCGATCACACCCTTGAGCAGCAGCAGGAACTCCGGAATGACCTCCTTGATATTGTCCGCGATAAATACCTGATTGTTGTATAATTTGATGGTGCCCTCGATGGATTCGTACTCCATGTTAATCTTGGGGAAATACAAAATCCCCTTCATGTTAAACGGATAGTCCATATTCAGGTGAATCCAGAACAGCGGCTCCTTATAATCCATAAATACCTTGCGGTAAAAGTCCAGATACTCCTCCTTTGTGCACTCATTGGGATGCTTTGTCCAGAGCGGATGCGTGTCGTTCAAGGGCACGGGACGCTTCTTAATCTTGAGCTTCGTGACCTTTTCCTTCGTCGGCTCCGCGCCTTCCGCACCCGGTACCTCCTTCTCCTCCTCGAGCGTCTCTACGACAACGTCGTCGTCCTTCTTATCCGCCGGATCAATGGTCTCAAATTCCTCCGGCGCGTTCGCCTTCTCCAGATAAATCTCATACGGCATGAAGGAGCAGTACTTTTTGATAACCTCTCTCGCCTTGTATTCATTGCAGAACTCCAGACAGTCCTCATTGATAAAAAGCGTAATCTCCGTGCCGACCGCCGTCCGGTCTCCCTCGGTCATGGTAAACTCCGTGCCGCCGTCGCACTCCCAATGTACGGGCGCCGCCCCTTCCTTATAGGAGAGCGTATCAATATGCACCTCGTCCGCCACCATGAACGCAGAGTAGAAGCCAAGCCCGAAATGCCCGATAATCTGATCGTCATTGGCCTTGTCCTTATATTTCTCGATAAAATCCGTCGCACCGGAAAAAGCAATCTGATTGATATACTCCTCGACCTCGTCCGCCGTCATGCCAAGTCCGGTATCGATGAATTTGAGCGTCTTTGCCTCCGGGTTCGCGATAATGTGAATATCCTTCTTTACCCCTTCCGGGAATGTATACTCTCCCATCATCTCGAGCTTTTTGAGCTTCGTGATGGCGTCGCAGCCGTTAGAAATCAGCTCCCTGTAAAAAATGTCGTGATCCGAATACAACCACTTCTTGATAATCGGAAAAATATTTTCGCTGTTAATTGACAAGCTTCCGCGCTTCTCTGCCATAATGCTTTCATTCCTTTCTCTCATTTATCAGAGGGTTCCCCTCTGTCTGTAGAATAGTTTAATCCCGGCCTGATGAAAAGTCAAGGCAAAATTAGCACTCAAACGCATCGAGTGCTAATAATTTATATTTTGTTTAGACTTTGTTTATTTTTTAACCCGCTTCTCATTCGACGTCTGTTATGATACAATAGCCTCAATTGACAAGGGCTTGTTAATGCGCATCGTCTCAGCAGCGCTGAGTTTGTTCTTTGCAGCCCAAGCTTGCAGGCTATTGGAAGGAGCATGATTATGAAAATGAAAAAACGCTGTCACGTCATACTTTTCTGCGCTGTCGCGGCGCTGTTGTCCGGCTGCGCCGCAGGGGAAAAATCTCCCTATCCGGAGGTTTCGGAATATCTGGAAAACCGCTATAACCAGAAATTTGAGCTTGAAGAAATCTCTGGTGAAGCTTCCGTATACTACAAGGCGATTCCAAAGGAGAATCCGGAACTGGAATTTAAGGTATTTCCCGTCGGTCCCGAATATACCAACAAGGGCTTTGACGATACATATCCCACAGTTTTTGTTCTGAACGAGGCTAAAAAGCTGGGACTTCCGCTGGAGCCCGGCACCACCGAAAAGGAGCTGGTCGCAGCCATCGACGGCTATGCCGGGATAGAGGCGCTCAGCCGGACACTGTCCGAGCTGGCCGCAGCCTACGCAGAAGCAGGACTCCCCGCAGAATTTACGTTGGGAACCGTTTCAAACGGTTGGAACTGCGCTGATATCCGTGTTGAACTTCGCACCCCTGATTTAAAAGGCTATGAACCGGCCGTGATTCACATTCCTGATGACCGACAGATTGCGAACCGCCATATCAACGATTCCGACCAGATTGCAAAACGTATCGGAGATGATTATGTCGCCTGTATCTGCCAATATTATCTGGGAGATCCGCTGGATTATCTGACACAGGACGCCGTAACCGCCTTTTACACCGACACGGACGGATTGACGGTAGAGACGGACGATGGCGCGACGGAATATCCGCAGCTGTCAACAAAATTGCATTTTGCCGAATTATATCGCCTGTCCGAGGACGAAGGCTGGAATCCGCAGGCAGCGCAAGACAGCTTTTCCATTACATCCAATGAGCAGACCTCATGGTTTTTCCTCGAATTTGAAGAAGAAACCAATGAGCGGGGCCGCACGGAAACCATTGCCCGCGTGTACTGGGCGGAGTCGGAGACCGGAGACCGGCAGCCCGCCTGCGGCGAATACGATACCCCTGATATCATCGACCGGGAGCTGATCGAAGCGCGGACCGGCTGCCGTCTTTCCCGCGGACTGCTTCTGCAGGCAGAGGAGACCCGCCGGGCAGGGAACCGGGAAGAGCTTGAAAGCTATCTAAGCGGTGCGCAGCCTATTGGCGACAGCACGGAAATCGGAAACTGGACCATCACAGTAACGGCTGCCACTGAACTCGGAAAAATTACCAGCGGTTCAATGTACTTTGAGCCGGATGAGGGAAAGTCCTTTTTCCGAATTGACATGGATATTACCAACCACGGGACAAAGGACAGCGACTTCCTGCCCATGGTAATCATGTCCGATGAACTCATGGTGGAGCTCGCGATTTCCAGCGGTCTGCAGTATGCTCCCGTCTCGCTCCTTGGCGGTGGCGATCTCACCGGAAGCACACTGGCCCCCGGCGAGACCAAAAGCGGCTTTATCGTATTCCAGACCTCGCAGAGCCTTATGGAGACAGAGGACCATATTCTGCTGTTACTGCGTATCGGCACAGAAACCAGGGCTGTCCTGATAAAAAATTAAGCGAGCCGCAGGCTTTCCCGCCTGCGGCTTCATTTTGCCTTAATTCATTTAAACAATATCATTCCGCAGCGTCATCCATCACGGAATGGTACACCTCGAAAAAGCTGCTGGTTGTCACCGAGCTGTCCTCAATAAATCCCACGGATTCCCACAGCTCCTGATCAATATTTCTTGTCAGCCCCTCCACGAAGCCGGAATATTCCTCGCTGAATACCTCCTTGCGCCGCTGTTCAACGATTTTCATCTTGTTCCGGTCCGTCTCGTCCCGGTCGAAGGTGCTGATACATTTGATAATATGATATCCCTGCGCCGTCTCGACTATGCCGCTGATTTCTCCCGTTCCGAGATTAAAGGCGGCGTCCTCGAAGGCTTTCTCAAAGCTGCCCTTTCCGAAGGAATAGGAAGCGTTCTCATCCTCGCTGTACTCCGCAATCAGGCTGGCAAACTCCTCTCCGTTGCGCGCCCGCCGGTATACCTCCAGCGCCTTCTGATAGGCCTCGCGCTTGTCCATCTCCGAATACGGCACCGCTTCGTTATTCTCATTCACCGAGTATGTCTTTATCAAAATATGCTGCACGGTAATCGTCCGCGCCTCATCGTCACTGATTTCCGGATTGATGTCCGCTATTAAATATTCGTATACCTTTGCGGCAAGCGCATACTCCTCGTACATCCTGACGATCAATGCCTCGTCTACGCCCATCAGCTCCCGCTCCGTCTCACTCAGGGAAGCGAAATAGATTTGGCCTGCCTGCGCGGCTTTGTCCAGCTCCTCCTGCGACAGCGCGACCCCCTGCTCCTGTGCGAGCAGATTCATCGCCTTAATGCGCGCGATTCTGGCAAGCACCGTATTTTTGATGTTTTCCTCCAGCGTCTCACCGTTGTAGGACGAGTCCCATATTTCCTTTCCGTATGCCTCCTCGTACTGGTTCTTAATGTTGGTCATGTACACCATGATCTCCGAGAGGGTACAGGAAGACTTCTCGATACGGAATACCTCGTCCTCTCCAAAGCCCGTCGTCAGCACCACCCTGGGGCCCGTACCGTTCTCGCCGCTCCGGAATGCGCAGCCGCAAAAGGCCAGCGTCATAACAACCGTGATTAAACTGATTCGCACACTGCGTCTGCAAGCCTTCATTCCTGCCTCCTCTGCTTCACTTTTACCCGGACACGCCTGCACGCCCGCCCGAATTACAATAAAATTATATATTTTTGCCGCTAAAACTGCAATACCCTTCGTTACAGTTGTATATTGTATCTGTGTACCGTTTTTGTTATAATAGGAACTGTCTTCGTTTGAAGGCAGGGTCGTTGTAAGACCCGCTCGTGTTTTTAGGGGGATATCATGGTCTTTAGCAGTTTATCGTTCATTTTTCTGTTTCTGCCGGTTTTTCTGGCCTTATATTATGCCGCGTCCCCCAGCGCAAGAAATACCCTGCTGTTTGTCGGCAGCCTGGTATTTTACAGCCTGGGTGAGCCGTATTATTTATTTTTGATTCTCATCTCGATATTTGTAAATTACTGGTTTGGCAGATTTATCGAATATTTCCGGCGCCGCCCCAAAATAAAGACAACGCTGTTTTTACTTGCAATGTTCTATAATTTTGGCGTTCTGCTGTTCTACAAATACATAAACTTTTTTATAGAAAATATAAACGCCCTGCTGCAGGCGGCGGACGTCGACTGGCAGTTCTATACGCTGCAGCTGACGCTCCCTCTTGGCATCAGCTTTTATACCTTCCAAATCGCTTCTTATATCATAGACGTTTACCGCGGAAAGGTGCGGGCGGACGATTCCATTGTGAATCTGGGCGCATATCTGTGCATGTTTCCACAGCTTATTGCCGGCCCGATTGTTGTGTATTCCGACATCCGCGAGGAGCTGAAGCGGCGTACCATCTCCATCGAAAAGTTTGACAACGGACTCAAAACCTTTATTGTCGGACTTGGCTATAAGGTCATTCTGGCAAACCGCATCGGTCTTTTGTGGAACGAGGTATGCACCATCGGTTTCGAGAGCATTTCCACGCCGCTGGCATGGCTGGGCGCCTTTGCCTACTCCATGCAGCTTTATTTTGATTTTTGCGGCTATTCCTATATGGCCGTCGGTCTCGGAGAGATGCTGGGCTTTACGATGCCGGTAAACTTCCGCCATCCGTATATGTCCAGGAGCGTCACCGAATTCTGGCGCCGCTGGCATATTACGCTGGGCAGCTGGTTTAAGGAATACGTCTATATCCCCCTTGGGGGCAACCGCAAGGGCCGGATACGCACGATTTTCAATCTGTTTGTCGTATGGTTTCTGGTCGGCTTCTGGCACGGCGCCGCATGGAACTTTATCCTGTGGGGCGTTTTTATCTTCGTCATGCAGATTATCGAGAAAAACCTGACGTTAAAGTGGCTGACGCACCCCGGCCTCCTTTCGCGCATTTTCTCGCATATATATATGGCTTTTTATATCCCGGTAAGCTGGGTGCTGTTTGCTATCAGTGATTTCTCGGAGCTTGGCGTCTATCTCGGACGGATGTTCCCGTTTTTCGGCGTTGGCGCTACGCTCAATCCGAACGATTTTATCACGCAGCTTATGACATATGCGCCGCTTATTCTGCTATGCCTGATATTCTCAACGCATTACCCGGAGAAGCTTTATGACAAAATACGTCATAAGGGCGCAGGCATCGGCATTGCACTGTTTGTGTTCTGGTACGCCGTATACTTTCTGGCAATCGGAATCAACAATCCGTTTTTGTACTTTAGATTTTAATTTACTACTGGAGGTTTTTATGAATCAAAGCAGCAAGGGGCCTTATCTGCTGCCCGCTTTACTATTACTGTCCACTTTTTTATTTTCCATACTCGGAGGCTATTGGAACCTGAGGCACTATCATAACGATACCGGATTTGCGTCGACCAATCTGCCGTTTGTGGCCGCGATGCAGGGCATTCACGACAAGCTGTATCTCCCTGACCCTCCGGCAGAGCTGGCGGTCGTTCCCACGGCCTCCTTTGCGGTCTCCGAGCTGGCGGCAGTCTCCGACTCGGTGGAGGGCTTGGCGGTAACGCCCGTTTCAGACGCAGCGCGAGGCTCCGCTGAAATACAGGAGCTGAGTACCCCTGAGGAGCCGCAGACCTACGCCTTTACCACCGCCGGCGACGATTATTTTTACGACGCCTGCTTTATCGGGGATTCCCGCACGGTAGGCATCCGGGATTACTGCAATATGGACCAGACGACCTTCCTGTGCAAGACCTCCCTGACCATATTTGATTATGACAAGCCCAAGGTTACCTTCAACGGGAAGAAAACCTCCGTAAAAGAGGTTCTCTCGCAGAATCAATTCGCGAAAATCTACCTGATGGTAGGCATCAACGAGTGCGGTACCGGTACGCCCGAAACCTTCTACGAGGACTATCGCGCCGTTGTGGAAAGCATCCGGGAATTGCAGCCGCAGGCCCTCATCTTTATACAGGGCAATCTGCTCATAACCAAATCGCGGTCCGGTGAGAGTCCGTACATCAACAACGAAAATATCTCCGCCCGCAACCAGCTTATATCCACTCTGGCCAACCAGCGGGACATTTTCTACATCGATATCAACGAAAGCGAGTTTTGTTCAGATGGCGCCCTGATAGATTCCTACACCTGGGACCAGGTGCATGTCAAGGCACAGTATTACCCCATCTGGAAGGATTTCCTGCTGCAGCATGCTATCATAACCCCGGCCATGGCGGAGGCCGCTTCGCAGGCGCAGGAGGCTCCGCAGGCGGAGGATATCCCACAGACAGAGGCATCTCCGCAGCCGGAGGACATCCCACAGACCGACGCGCTGCCACAGCCGGAGGATATCCCGCAGGCAGAGACGCCGCAGACACAAGCCCCCCAGTAAGCGGGGACGCCTCCGCATACAAACGCCATACCGCAAGAGGCTTAGGGAAATCCCCTAAGCCTCTTCTCTTATCGCCGTCAATGCATTCCCTGACGCATCCAGCTCGATCAATATGGTATCACCCGTCTTTACCGCATCGGACAGAATCAGCTTCGCCGCAAGCGTCTCAACATGCTTCTGAATATAGCGTTTCAGCGGCCGCGCGCCGTATATCGGATCATAACCGTTCTCGACAATAAACTGCCGGGCCCGGTCGCTTATCCGGATGGCAAGCTCCTTATCCGCAAGCCGTCGGTTAATATCCTTGATAATCAGCGCGATAATCCCGCCGATGTTCTCCTTCGTAAGCGGCTTAAACAAAATCGTCTCATCCAGACGATTCAGAAACTCCGGCCTGAAATGCGCGCGCAGCTCACGCATCACCAGATCCTCCGCCTGCTGCCCGATATTACCGTCCGCGTCAATTCCCTCGAGCAGATACTGCGCGCCGATATTGGAGGTCATAATCAGAATCGTATTCTTAAAGTCTACCGTACGTCCCTGCGAGTCGGTAATCCGGCCGTCGTCAAGCACCTGCAGCAGAATATTGAATACATCGGGGTGCGCCTTTTCCACCTCGTCAAACAGGACGACGCTGTACGGCTTCCTGCGCACCGCCTCCGTAAGCTGGCCGCCCTCGTCATAGCCCACATATCCGGGAGGCGCTCCGATCAGCCTGGATACGGAATGCTTCTCCATATATTCGCTCATGTCAATCCGCACCATGTTGGACTCATCGTCAAACAGGGATGCTGCCAGCGCCTTTGCAAGCTCCGTCTTCCCGACGCCGGTAGGCCCGAGAAACAGGAAAGAGCCAATGGGCTTCTCCGGATCCTTAATACCTGCCTTGGAGCGGATAATCGCCTCGGTAACCTTGGTAACGCCCTCATCCTGCCCGATAACGCGCTGATGCAGCTCCTCGTCCAGGTGCAGGGTCTTATTGCGCTCGCTCTCATTAAGCCGGGCAACCGGTATCCCCGTCCAACGCGATATGATTCTGGCAATCTCCTCCTCCGACACGCTTTCATGTACCAGGGACAGCTCCCTTGTGTTGACCTTTTCCTCCTCCGCTTCCAGCTCGCGCTTGAGCTGGGGGAGTCTGCCGTAGCTGAGCTCCGCCGCCTTTTCCAGATTTCCCTCGCGCTGTGCGATTTGAATCTGATTGTTCATCTCCTCAATCTCTTCACGCAGGCCGGACAGGCGCTCCACGCAGGCCTTCTCGTTGTCCCACTGCGCTTTGCGGTTGTCGAAGGCCGCCTTCTGCTCCGCAAGCTCCGCCTGCAGCGCTTCAAGACGCTCACGGCTTAAGCGGTCCTCCTCCTTTTTGAGCGCGGCTACCTCGATTTCCATCTGCATCATACGGCGCTGAAGCTCATCCAGCTCGGCAGGCAGCGTATCAAGCTCCGTCTTAATCATGGCGCAGGCCTCATCCACAAGGTCTATCGCCTTATCCGGCAGAAACCGGTCGGTTATATACCGGTTCGACAGCGCCGCGGCGCTTACCAGCGCGTTATCCATAATCTTCACGCCGTGGAACACCTCATAGCGCTCCTTCAAGCCTCTCAGAATACTGATGGTATCCTCCACCGTGGGCTCATCCACAAGCACCGGCTGAAACCGGCGCTCCAGCGCGGGATCCTTCTCGATGTACTGCCGGTACTCGTCGAGCGTCGTCGCACCGATGCAGTGCAGCTCCCCTCTGGCAAGCATCGGCTTGAGCATATTGCCGGCGTCCATCGCTCCCTCCGATTTGCCCGCGCCGACAATCGTGTGCAGCTCGTCGATAAAAAGGATAATCTGTCCGTCGCTGCTCTTCACATCCTCAAGAACCGCCTTCAGCCGCTCCTCAAACTCGCCCCTGTACTTTGCGCCCGCTACCAGCGCGCCCATATCAAGGGAGAATACCTTCTTATCCTTCAGTCCCTGCGGCACGTCCCCGCGGACGATTCGCTGCGCAAGTCCTTCCACAACGGCAGTCTTGCCGACGCCCGGTTCGCCGATCAGCACCGGATTATTCTTGGTCTTTCTGGAAAGAATACGAATGATATTGCGAATCTCGTTATCGCGCCCGATCACCGGATCCAGCTTTTGGTTCCTGGCCTTCTCGACCAGATCCTGACCGTACTTTTCCAGCGTATCATAGGTCGCCTCAGGGTTATCGCTGGTAACGCGCTGATTGCCGCGCACCGCGGAAAGCGCTTTTAAGAAGCGTTCCCTGGTAATCCCGTATTCCCTGAAAATCTCCTTAAGCTCTTTATTCGGATTCTGCAGCATGGACAGGAACAGATGCTCAACGGACACATACGCATCCCCCATGCGCTTTGCCTCGTCCTCGGCGCTGATTAAGACCTTATTCAGGTACTGGCCGATATAGAGCTGTCCGCCCTGCACCTTCACCCGCTTCTCAAGCGCCCCGGCCGCCCTGTCAAGAAAATAATCCTTATTGATCTCCATCTTCTCAACCAGCTTCAAAATCAGGCTGTCGTCGATGGTCAGCAGCGCATACAGCAGATGCTCCTGCTCGAGCTCCTGATTGCCGTATTCCATGGCAAGCTTCTCACAGGCATTGACCGCCTCTATTGATTTTTGTGTGAATTTCTGAATATTCATAAGCCGCCTCCTTTTCGTCGTATGGCATTTGTTTTACTTGTTCTATTGTTTCTATAACAAAAATTCTAACACAATTTTTCATCTTGTCAATTTAGTTTATACTATTATTATCCTTTTTATTTTTGTTTAATTTTTGCTTTTCCCCAAAAAAATTGTTAATTTCATATATTTTTTTGCCGATATATGTTAAGATAGACTTATCTATAGTTGAAAGATGGTGAGAAACAGTTATGGATGCCAACACGGCCTACTTCTTAAAAAAATACTACCCGCATGTCATTAAATGGTGGTTGGTCGTTTATAATCCTGTAGTTGTACGGATATGGCCTTCAAAGTCCGAGGAGGAGGAAGCGCTCCGCCTCGAGGCACAGAAGCAGCCCGCTCTTGAGCAGCATGACGAGCATGCCTGCGACGCGTCGGCATACAATGCCGCTACCGGGTCTTACTCCGGCTTATATGGACAAAAGCCCGTAGATTCCGATACGCAGGCGGCGCTTGACGCCATTATGAGCGGCTCCAATAATCAGAACACTGTAGACATGCTTCTCTCCGGCGGCGGTTCCTCCAAGGCCGTTGTGCTGCCGCCGGAGCAGGATGAGATTATCCAGGAAGCCAATGCGATTTATGAGCGTCTGCTGCGCGAAGCCGCTGAGGACGAGGCCAAGAAGCAGGCCGAGATTGAAGCCATCCGCAGCGCTTACGAGGAGAAAGCCCAGGCGCAGGGCGGCAGCGATACATAAAAAGAATGCAAAGCATTTTCTCTTTGCATTCTCTTTTTATTTTCTCTTATTCACACCGGCTGCAAAGCGCGTCCCATCTCTTATCGACCTCCGCCTGGAAGCAGGCGATCAGCTCCTCGTTCCCCTTCTGAAACAAATGCTTAAACCGTTTCTGCGACTTTAGGAATTCCTCAATCGGCAGCTTATGCCTGGGCGCATAGCTTAGTATCCACTTTCCGTCAATCACCTCAAACAACGGCCAGTAGCACGTTTCCACCGCCATTTTGCAGATATCCATCATCTCGGCAGGCTCATAGCCCCAGCCTCTGGGACAGGGCGACAGGACATTCAAAAACGCCGCCCCCGGCGTGTAAATCGCTTTCCGCGCCTTTGTATACAAATCCTTGAAGTTCGCGGTAAACGTACTCTGTCCTACATAGGGCACATAATGCTCCGCTATGATGGCCGCCAGATCCTTTCTCACCTGGACCTTTCCGTTTGACACCCTGCCGACCGGCGTCGTCGTCGTATCCGCATACTGCGGTGTCGCGGAGGAGCGCTGCGTGCCGGTATTCATATACGCGCCGTTGTCATAGCATACATATACCATGTCATGGCCGCGCTCCATCGCGCCGGACAGCGACTGAAAGCCGATATCATAGGTACCGCCGTCCCCGCCGAAGGTGATAAACTTAAAATCCTCCGTAAGCTTTCCCTTTTTCTTCAGTACCCGGTAAGCCGTCTCCACACCGGATAAGGTCGCCCCCGCATTCTCAAAGGCGTTATGGATATAGCTGTCCTCATAGGCAGTGTACGGGTACATAAAGGAAGAAACCTCCAGACAGCCGGTCGCATTCCCGATAACGGCCCTGTCGTCCTCCTCCAGCGCCCGAAGCACCGTCCGCACGGTAATGGTGCCGCCGCAGCCCGCGCACATCCGATGCCCCGGGGCAAGTCGTTCCGGCTTGCTCATTACCTTCTTAAAATCATATGTATTTTCCATGTGGTGAATCCTCCCTTTCCTACGCCTCGCGCAGGCCGATATACCGGTACATATCCGTGACCTCATGTGTCCTTGCCAGCGTCTCGAGCCCGTCATAGACTGCCTCAAAATCCGAAACCGTAATGTCTCTGCCGCCGAGACCGTAGAAATAATTCACCACCTCCGCCTTACAGCGCGCCTGATACATCGCCGCGCGCACCTCTGCGCCGAGCGGTCCGGAGGTCCCTGAAAACATCTCGCTTCTGTCCAGCACAGCCACTGCCTCCACACCGGCAAGCGCCTGTGCAAGCTCCTCCTCCGGAAAAGGGCGGAACACCCTGATTTTTATCAGGCCGACCTTTTTACCCGTCGTATTTCTGATATGGTCAACCGCCGCCTTACAGGTACCTGCCGCAGAGCCGATCAGCACAATCGCGCAGGCTGCGTCCTCCATCCTGTACGCCTCAAAGAAGCCGTATCTCCTGCCCGTCATCTCCTCAAATCTTGCCGCGACGTCAAGGATTACCTGCTTTGCCTCAAGCATTGCCTGACGCTGCGCGCGCTTCGTCTCCATGTAATAATTGGAAACGGCATAAGGCCCTACCGCCATCCGCTGTGTCGGATGCAGCAGGTAATGCTGCGGCTCGTACTCCCCGACAAACGCCTTCACCCTGTCGTCCTCCACCAGCAGGATATTTTCCACGCCGTGGCTTGTAATAAAGCCGTCCTGGCACACCATAACCGGCAGATGCACCTTTTCATGCTCCGCAATCGGATATGCCTGGAGGAAATTGTCATACACCTCCTGATTCGACTCCGCATAGATCTGTATCCAGCCGCTGTCTCTGGCCCCCATGCTGTCGGAATGATCCGCATTGATATTAATCGGCCCCGAAAGCGCCCTGTTCACCAGCGCCAGCACAATCGGAAGCCGGTCAGAGGCCGCGACATACAGCTCTTCCCACATAAGCGCCATTCCGCATGAGGAGGTTGCCGTCAAAGCCCTTGCCCCTGCCGCCGATGCGCCGATGGTCGCGCTCATCGCGCTGTGCTCACTCTCCACATGGATAAATTCAGTATCGATTTCACCGTTTGCAATATAAGCCGCCACATATTGCGGTATCTCCGTCGATGGTGTGATCGGAAATGCCGGCATTACATCGGGATTAATCTGTTTGATTGCGTATGCCACCGCTTCATTCCCTGATAAACGTTCTCTGATTGCCATTTTTTTACCATTTCTCCATTCTGTCTCTGTAAAAGATTAATTTTTATCGTCCATGCGGATTGCGTCAAACGGGCAGACCCGCGCACAGATGCCGCACCCCTTGCAATGGTCGTAATCAAAGTCCTCCCGTTTCCCCTCATGCACGGGAATCGACGAATCCGGGCAGACCGGCGTACACAGCAGACACTGTCTGCACTTTTCCCTGTCCCATACAGGCGCCGCGGTTCTCCACTCGCCGGTGCAAAAGGCCCTTGAAGTCGCCGGCTCAAATATTTTATTGCCCTCCGTAATCTGCTGCCACGGGCTCTGCTCGTTAATCCTGTCCTGTATCTTCTCCATATGCGCCCTTCACCCCTCCTTTCTCATACTAGCTTGCTTCATGGAAGGCCATCTCCAGTGCAAGCATATTGCCGGCAATGACCTCCGGCTTCTTTGCGAACTTATGCTGAAACGAGGTCTTCATCTCTTTTAAAAATTCATTTTTGTCCATTACGTTAGACACCGCCACCGCCGCCGCAAGCATGGGCGAATTCGGATAATTTTTCCCGAGCGCTTTGAGCGAAATCTGCTTGGCGTTAATCGTATAAACTGCGCCCTGATAGCCGTGAAGGTGCTCGAGCAGCTCCTCCCTTGTGCGCTCCGAATTAATGATAACGGCGCCGCTTTCCTTCAGTCCCCTAGTCACGTCAATGCTGTCGAGAAGGCTCTCGTCAACCACCACCACATAATCCGGCTCATATATATTGGAATGTATCGTAATCGGGCTGCTGCTGATACGGTTATATGCCGTAATCGGCGCGCCCATGCGCTCCGGCCCGTATTCCGGGAACCCCTGAACATACTTGCCCGTTTTAAACGCTACGTCCGCAAGCAGCAGCGCGGCAGTCTTTGCCCCCTGTCCGCCGCGTCCGTGCCATCTTATTTCCACTGTGTCCTTCATCTGAACCACCATACCTTTCTCATCCTCATTCATCTTTATTGACCGCAGCCCAGTCCCTCCGGCCTGTAAGCTGTCTCATACTTCTCAAAGCTCACAATACAGCTTGTGGAACACGCTCTGCTCTACAACGCTGATATCCTGCAGGTCTTCGCTGTTTACCACCAGATAATCCCCCGGATTGCCAAGAATATAAGCGTCCCCCGCCTTGGGCGTAAAGACCTTGACCCCCCGCGAAAGCTGCCGCACCAGCACACGCACCGCCCGCTTGCTCGTGCAGGGCTGCATATGCTGTACCAAATCCTTAAAGGTATTCGTCGCCTTGTCCTTTAACCGCGGCGTATATTCCAGCCGGATGTCACAGACGCCGGGAAGCGGCTCATAATTCTCGTGAAACTGCTCCTCCGAAATCACCTTTACCCTGCCGCTGCCGTCAATCAGAATATACCGTTTATCGTCAATCAAAAACTGTATATCGCCGTCGAGCGTCCGGATAACGCACTGCGTGCCGGACGGCATTAACGTGGATGCCTTCACATATCCCGCCGTCTCCTGCCTGCCCTCGTAGCGCTGCATCCGCTCCGTATCCAGCCCGCCGGCCGAAACATCGATAATGTCAAAGCTCTCAAAATACTGCTTCATTTTATTGCCAAAATAAGTCTCTCCGTTGAGCGCCGGATAATGCCGCTCATACCTGCGCTTATAGAGAAAGCCGCCCGCGCGCTCCGCATGCCCGCCGCCGGAGCCAATGCCCTGCGACAGATACTGCGCAAATTCACTCGCATTGACCTCCCGAATGCAGCTGCGCACAGAAAACTTGTAGCCGTCGTCAACATGGTTGTACACGACGCAGGTGTGAATCTCATCCACCTGTATCAGAAAATCACTGATAAGCCCCAGAAGATTCGGGTCGCACGCATGTGTACGGATAATCGCGTAATGAAAATCCCTGTTATAAATATACCGTATCAGCGCAATCCCCGCAATTTCAAGCTCTTTTAGAGAAAGATTTGAATTTTTCAGAAGATACATAATGTTCTTGTCAAAAGAGACCGCCTCGCGCATATCCCTGTCGAGCGGATAATACAGCTCCGTAAACTGGCTTGTATCGCGATAGAGACCGTAATACAGCGCCGTTCCCACCTGTATATTCTCGTTGACGGGAAAATGCTCCTCCATCAGCAGCTTCCACACAAGGGTCGCGCAGCTGCCAAGATTGGATACAATCTCATAGCCGTCCAGGCCGTCCGTCGCAATCTCCTGCTGGTGATGATCGATCACGACAACGCTCTCAGCCTTAAAGCAGGAGATATTGCCCGCCCCGTACTGACAGTCCACGGTAATCAGCAGCCCCTTAAGCTTCCCCTCCTCCGGCGCACGGTACCGGATGGGAATGCCCAGCTTCTCCACCATCAGCCGCAAATCTGTCTTTTGTATTTTGTTTCTCCCGCTGTATACCAGCGATACCTCGCCAACCCTGTCCCTGAAATAAGTATACAGGGCAAAACCGGATGCAATCGCGTCCGCATCCGGATTATCATGTGTCTGAATCGTTATGGTGTCATAGATCTCCAAATCTTTTAAACGCATACTCTCCCCCACGCATATGCCGTATAATCGAACAGGAAAAAAGCCTTTCCCCTTCCGCATTCTTCCTGAAATGATTTACGCTGCCGCAATTTCCTTAAGATAAAAAACGCTGCCACAATCCGGTGACAGCGTCCCATGCTCTTAACCTAATCCAATTCCGGCTTATCACCTATTCTTCAACACTGTAATTCGGCGCTTCTTTTGTGATATGAATGTCATGCGGATGGCTCTCCCGCAGGGCAGCTGCAGAGATCTTAACGAACCTGCCGTTCTCCTTCAGCTCCTCGATGGTCGCAGTGCCGCAATAGCCCATACCGGAGCGCAGGCCGCCCATCAGCTGGAATACCGTATCCTCAACATTCCCCTTGTACGCGACACGTCCCTCAACGCCCTCCGGAACAAGCTTCTTCGCATCGGACTGGAAGTAACGGTCCTTGCTGCCGTTCTCCATCGCCGCAATGGACCCCATCCCTCGGTATACTTTGTATTTCCTGCCCTGAAACAGCTCAAAGGTTCCCGGGCTTTCCTCACATCCGGCAAAAATACTGCCCATCATGCAAACGTTGCCGCCTGCCGCGATAGCCTTTGTCATATCGCCCGAATACTTAATGCCGCCGTCGGCAATAATGGGGATACCATACCCCTTTGCCACCTCATAAGCATTCATAATCGCCGTAATCTGCGGTACGCCAATGCCCGCAACCACGCGTGTCGTACAGATGGAGCCGGGTCCGATGCCGACCTTTACCGCGTCAGCCCCTGCCTCGATCAACGCCCTTGTCGCCTCCCCGGTCGCCACATTGCCCGCAATCACCTGAAGCGTCGGATAATGCTCCTTGATCATCTTAAGGCATCTGAGCACATTCTCGGAATGACCGTGCGCACTGTCAAGCACAATCACGTCGACCTTGGCGTTGACAAGCGCTTCCACGCGGTCAAGCACATTCGCCGTAATGCCGACGCCCGCGCCGCACAAAAGCCTTCCCTGCTCATCCTTTGCCGCCAGCGGATACTTGATGGTCTTCTCAATATCTTTGATTGTGATAAGTCCCTTCAGATTATAATTATCGTCGACAATCGGAAGCTTTTCCTTCCTTGCCGCCGCGAGAATTTTCTTGGCCTCCTCCAGCGTAATGCCTTCCTTTGCCGTAATCAGGCCCTCGGAGGTCATGGATTCCTTGATTTTCTTTGTGTAATCTGTCTCGAATTTCAGGTCGCGGTTGGTGATGATTCCGACGAGCCTTCTGCCCTCCGTAACCGGTACGCCGGAAATCCGGAACTTTGCCATCAGCGCATCCGCGTCCGCAAGTGTATGTTCGGGAGTTAATGAAAAAGGGTCCGTGATAACACCGTTCTCCGAGCGCTTTACCTTGTCCACTTCCTCTGCCTGCGCTTCGATGGACATATTCTTATGGATAATGCCGATACCACCCTGTCTGGCCATTGCAATTGCCATCCTGTGCTCTGTGACAGTATCCATTCCGGCGCTCATCATAGGGATGTTTAGCTTGATTTCTTTTGTCAACCAAGTACTCAAATCCACTTGATTTGGTATTACCTGTGAATAGCTTGGAACTAAAAGTACGTCGTCAAAGGTGATTCCCTCGCCAATAATCTGACCCATTTTTCTTCCTCCTATGAATTATTAAATTACTATAAAATGTTGAACAGTTTAATTGTTCAAAATTATACAAGAGAGCACGCCTCTTGTCAAGCATTCATATAGCTATTCCGTAAATACTTTTCGGGGAATGATTCCTCTGATGGTCTTGGCAAAATCCTCTGTAAGATTCAACTGGTACTTCTGATTTCCCTCATAATATGCGGCGTAGAGCTTCTGCTCCGGCAAGTCCCTTCCCGCACTGTAGTCAAGCGTCTTTACCTCCCTGTTTCTGTAGCTGTCAAGCTGATGGGATGTCACCGGCGCCAAAATCTCGATCTTCTGCACATCGATTACGCAGGCTCTCTTTCTGCGGGTCTTGGCCATAATCTTATCAATCGTGACCTCCTTATCAAGATAGAGATACTCGTATTCGACATCCGTCCACTGAAATACAAAATAATCTAAAACGCCCAGCGCAACCGTCACAATAAACAGGATGATATTCCCTGTAATCAATGTCAAAAAGCCGACCAGCGCCGTCGGTATAATGCAGATTACCCGCAGCAGCGTCTGCTTTATGTCCCGTTCCTTTTTTACCAGTAGTTCCTTGTAGCTTTCATTCATACCGCTCATTTCCTTCCTCATATGGTTTTACAATAATAATATTCTTTCTCGTCCTACAAATCAAGCCAATATTCAAGATTTAGAAAAAATTAATGCTCTGCCGGATTGACTTTTGGCCGGGTATGACGCTATGATTATCTTACGCAATATACACGGCAGCAGGAAAGGTATGGTTATTTTTATGGAAGTGTACAATAAGAACCGGGATCAGAACAAGTCCATGCATGACGAAATCCGCGAGCAGAACGCCAAGCTTAAGGGCGCGCCGCTGCGGGAAAAGCTGTCATATTTCAGGGAATACTATCTAAAGGGAACGCTCATCGCCGCGGCAGCCGTTATCCTTGTCGCTTATCTTGTGCATGCCATGCTGACAGGCCCTTCGGACACCGCGTTTGCGGCTTTCTTCTACAACGACACCGGCGATTCCTCCAATACCGGTCTGGCCGACGGCTTTGCCGAATATGCCGGCATCGACACCAGGGAGCATGAGGTCTATATTGACGCCACCATGAACTATTACGAGTCCGAGAATCCCAATTTCGACATCTATATGGGGCTGGAAAAGGCGATGGCCGTTATCTCCACCGGAGAGCTTGACGTCATTGTGGGCGACACCGCCACGGCCGACTACTTTGCCAGAGCGGAGTGCCTCCATGACATTACCCAGGTGCTTCCGCCGGATCTGCTGGAGGCCTTTAAGGACAAGCTCTACTACGCCAGAGTCGGCGAAGGCGCACTCGAGCTTCCTGTCGGCATCTATGTTACCGACTCCCCAAAGCTCAACGAATACTACTACTATGTAAACAGAGAACCTGTTCTGTGCTTTGTCGTGAACTCAAACAGCATGGAAAACGCCATTGCGTTCCTGCGGTATATTTATCTGGAGGACAGCACGGCAGCGCCGATTCTGCCTTAAACAATAAAAGAGGGCTGCCGTCAGCAGCCCTCGTCTTATAAGTTCTAAATATACTCTTTAAATCTTTTTGTTTTTTAAAACACTCTTTAAATATACTAAACATAATATTATTAAATACCTTATTAGTATATACTAAATGCGAAAAAAAAACAATACTTTTTTATATTTTTAACCAGTCAACATCCGGACGCACTATTCTTCTCGAATTGACATATGCCCATTCTAATGTCAAAATAGTCTTTCCCACATATCCATACTCTCCTTTATCAACTACAAGAGCCAGATCTGCAACATCCTTACTTTGCAAAAACAATGGTAGTAATAACTGGATTTTAGACTCATTTGTAGCCTTATCCGTGTAATATTGCGGAATTGCTAATTTATAATTGCGTTTTACCTTTTCTACGATTCTTTTAACTGCATTTTCCAATAAACCATTTATCATATATTTGTCTGTTAATCCTACAGTAACAAATCTATCATAATTATCATCAATGATATGATTATAGTCTATCGATATATCAAGCGCCTTATCATAAATAAAGTCAGCCGGTGTGGTAAAGTAATCCGCGATATCCGGATATTTTTTAAACTGCCTCATTTCACTGTCAGAACGTTGCTTAAATCCATGCAAAAACCAGTTTTGCCCTTCCTTAGCATAAGAATTCGTATTTTTCACAAAATATGCATATATATCAGCCCCATATTCAGTCAACAACCCTGTATTAAAACACATAGCCATATCATCTTCTAGTATTTCAATCTTATTCTCGGTTTTGACTCTGTCGTATGTATAACATAAATAATTATACAAAATAGGTTTATCAGACGTACCTTTATAATCCCACTGCTCCGTTTGAGCCATTTGAGCTAAATAATTTAATTTATTGCGAAGAATATCTTTATTTCCCAAATATGCATCTCTTAATAAATTGTATTCTGGTTTATAAAGAATGCCTTGTTCCACTACTTTCTACCACCTTATGCCTTTTTAAACATTATATAACATTATTCATAGTCCATCAAGTATTATCTTTTACATATGACATTGCTTATGTAGGATTACAATACATGTGTTACAACTGAATAAATAAAAAGCAGGGATACCGGCCTTTGTGTTATAGTTTAGTCACCACAACTTAACAAAAACAAAAAGGAGTTCCCTGCTATGGCTACTACTAT
>CATLGV010000030.1 GCA_949948735.1 uncultured Lachnospiraceae bacterium
TTCTATGCCACCCATACCTTCTACTCCTTTGAGGACTTTGCCAAGCAGCTTACGATCTATAACCGCAGGGACTATAACAACTTCCCCATGCGGCCGCTCGGCTGGAAGACTCCCAATCAGGTACTCAAGGATTATCCTGCATCGGTGTAACATATGTTTGACAAACCTACATATCTTTTACATATGACATTGCTTAACATTTTTTCTTTGATTCAATTAGCTCCGCAGCTACATAATACAAGGTGCGGCTTCTCGCCGCACCCCTCGTCTTTACTTATTCCAAATCAAACGCTTCCACTGGTCAATCTGCTCCTCTGTCATAAATCCGTTGGAGGTTCCCACAAATCCGATCTTATATGAAGCAAACAGCAGTCCGTTGCGAATCGCTTCCTTGGCGTCGCCTGTCTTTACGTAGTAGTGCAGAAATGCGGAAAACAATGCGTTTCCTGCCCCCACGGTATTGACGATCTCATTTGTCTTTACCGGCTTATACTCGATCACGCTGTTGTCTGCCTTGGTATACAGGATAACGCCCTTATCCCCGATACCCATAATGATAATCTCCGGATCGTACTTCTGTCTGCACTCATCAATACACTCATACGGCGTGCTCTCCACCTCGTCATCGCTGATATAGAGAATATCCGCCGCAGCCAGAAAATCCGCCTTCTGGGCAACCTTCTCCGCACGCATGCTCCGCACGTTGACTGCCAGCGGCTTATGATATTTCCTGGCCAGCTCAATAATCGGACGGCAGAAATTACAGTTCGATATCAGCACCATGTCCTTATCCTGTATCTGCTTTTCCAGAAGCTCATAATCATAAGGAACCGTCCGGATATCCTTCACATCCTCAAAGGTCTGCTTCTTCCCCTTACAATACAAAATAACAGAGGTCGGCATCCCGTCCAGCTTAGGGATTACAAAGTCCGTACTCAGATTTACATTCTTAAATTTCAGGAATGTCTTGATCTCCTCCTGGGACAGATCCTTTGCCACCATGCTCATAAAATCCACACTGTTGCCAAGCCACGTAAGGGCCATCGCTTCATTAAAACCCGCACCGCCTATTTCTGTGTCAACCATATCCGGAATGCTGTCAAACTGCTTATACGGTACCGGCAGCTCATTTACCTTTACAATCGTCTCATACTGTACAAAGCCAGCCACCATAAATTTCCCCATAATTCTCCCTCCATTCCATTTCCCAGGATGTTTATCTTTATTTTCAGTGTAGCATATTTTTACCCATTTTTATATAGTTTTCTGAAAATTAATAATTTTTCTTGCGCTTCCCTAGCGCACCGTATCTGTGTTACAATCATATCAGGTACAAAACGGCTCCGCTGACAGGGCGTCCTGTCGGCAAAAGCCTGCCACATACTATTACAAAAACGGAGGCTGTCTATGAAAGAACAACTATATACCATCCCGCTCAACGACGCAATGACCGCAGACGATGAATGCCCCTTCTGCTTTATCGAGCAGAAGCTCGAGCAGGATCTTTTGGACTTTACGCTTGGCTCCGGCTCCTCCTATATGGAGAGCGATATCCGTGAGCGCACCGACAAAGCGGGGTTCTGCCGCGCCCACTTTCTGAAAATGTTTCAATATGGAAACACGCTGGGAAACGCCTGGATTTTAAAGACGCACTATCAGAAAATAAACGGCGAGCTTTCCGGCGAAATCAAGAAATTCAAGCCCGCGAAGCTCTCCTTCACCGACCGTTTTAAAAAATCCAGAGAAGCCAACAACACGATGACCGCATGGGTCTACGAAAAACAGCAGTCCTGCTATATATGCCGGCAATATGAGGATACCTATGCCCGATATCTCGATACCTTCTTTCATATGTATAAGAAGGACGCCGACTTCCGCAGAAAGCTCGAAGAGAGCAAGGGCTTTTGTCTGGTCCATTTCGGGGATTTGTGTCAGGCCGCGGTAGAAAAGCTTTCGGACAGGCAGAGCAGCGAATTCTTCGCGACGGTTTTTCCGCTGATGGAACGCAATATGCAGCGCGTTTCGGAGGATGTAAGCTGGATGGTCGAGAAATTTGACTACCGCAATCAGGACGCAGACTGGAAGAACTCCAGGGACGCCATACAGCGCGGTATGCAGAAGCTAAAGGGCGGCTATCCCGCCGCCCCTGTCTATCAGCAAAAAAAGTAAACTCATGCAGGCCGTCTGCCAGCCGGGCGCGTATCGCCCGTCAGCAGACGGTCTCTTTGATAAAATCAAGATAGGCCCTGATTTCCTTATAGATCCCTTCCGCATCCGTTCCCGCAAGGGTCTTTTCCCGAATCACGCCCTCTGTCATATACGCGGTCAGCCGCTTAACCCTGTCGCGGCGCGCCTTGTCCTCCACGCCCGGAACCTCGGTATTTTTAATCAGGCCGGATAATTTCTCGCGCAGCGCCCTTCCCGCTTCCGCGGTCTGCCCGGCAATCTCCGTGTCCGTCTCAACCGCCGCTTTTCCGATAAAGGCGGTCATAAACGGATAATTTTTTGAGATTTTTGAGCGGGTAAGCTCGATTTGTCTTGTCATCTCAAAAAAATCCCGCTCTTCCTCGTCAATGACGGTCGACAGCTCGAGCAGTATGTATTTCACGCTGTACTCGTACACAAAAACATATAACCCCGCCTTGGATCCGAAATAATGGAACCAAAGCCCCTTGCTTACGCCAACGGCCTTCACCATATCGTCTGTGCTGGCATGTTTAAAGCCGTTTTGGGAAAACACCTCCAGCGCACCGTTGATCATACGGTCCTGCTTCTCCCTTGGCAAGTCAAAGAATTTTTCGTTCATGTGTACCTCCATTATTTCACAACCCTTATCGTATATCATCCGCCGGACAATCCGGCGCTTTATCCATTAGTTGACTTTTACAGTCGATATTTATCTTAACATACTCTGAAAAACTATTCAACCCAAATTTGAAAATTAAAAATTTTACATACTCTCTTTTCATTTCCATAAAATAGTATTAAAATAGAGACAAATCTGAAATCTGAAAGGAGACCATTTCATGGCAAAAAAATTCGGTAAATTCGTACTATTCAGCGCCCTTGCCGGTGCTGTCGCAGCAGGAACCTATCATTATCTTCAGAGCAGGAAAAATGATCCCTTAGATGATACGGACGACTTCGACGATTTCGACAGCTTTGACGAGGACTTGGAGGATGAGGACTTCTCCTCCGACGCAGCCTGTGCGTGCCCTCCCAAAAGCCGTCCCCATGTCGCGCTCGACCTTGATAACGCCAAAGGGATTCTGGGTGAAAAGGTCATCGAAACCATTGACAAGGCAAAGGAAAGGCTCGACAAGGCGCAGGAGTTTATCGGAGAGGTGACCTCTTCCGGCAGCGCCGCATACACCGATATGGAAATGCCCTCTTCATCCGCCGAAAACAGTGATGAACCCAAGGAGCCGGTAAAGGAAGAGGCAAAAAATACCAATACCGAAGAATTCTTCGACGACTCTGATGAGGAATAGACCTTCAAAAGCAGGCCCGCAGGCCTGCTTTTTGTCGCTCCTAACAGAACAGAAAATGGTACAGCTTTTCTACCGAATCAAAATAGAAATCACTGTTTTTCTGCATGAATTCCCGTATCTGCACAATATCGTTGGCCCAGCCCGCTCCCACAAAGGGCACGCCATAGGCCCTGGCCATATCGTAGCCGGGCTTTAGGTCGTCCACCATCACCATCTCCGACGGCGCAAGGCCGTACTTGCGGGCGATCGTCTCCAGCGCATACGTGCTCGGTTTTCTCTGCTCGGACGGATATTCCCACCCAAATATCATATCCGGCATCGGGAGGCTGTTCGCCTCATAATCCCGCCGGATGTTAAAGTCATAAGAGTGCGATACCACGCATACCAGGCCGCCCTGCGCTTTCTGACGCGCTATCAGCTCCTTCATGCCGTCGTAGGCCTTCGCCGTATGCTTTGCCACATAATCGCGCCAGCACTGTACCTCCGTCTCGATTTCCTGCTCCGTCATACCGTACTTCCCGGTACACATTTCCGTAAAGCCGGGATCAAAATTATCCCTGAAATAATCCTCAAGCGAAATCGTCTCGCCGGGGCGCAGAAGCTTTAAAGCCTCCAGAAACGCAGGATGATGAATCGTCGCCGTACTGTTTACCACTGTATCGTCATGGTCCAAAACCAAACATTTATACTTCATACTTATAACCATGCTCCTTCATAGCCTGCAGGCCCGGGCTGCAAAGCATTAACCTTTAAGCTCAAAGCTTTTCGTTTTCAGTCTTTATCTCCTACCTGTGCCTGCTTTGGCAGCACAAACGAGCTTTTCAGGGATACTATGCGGTTGAATACCAGTGCGTCCGGCTTTGAATCCCTGCAGTCCACATTGAAAAATCCCTGCCGCACAAACTGAAAGCTGTCATAGGGCTTTGCATCCTTCAGCGCCGGCTCCACATAGCATTCCTTCAACACGGTAAGCGAATTGGGATTGAGATTTAAGGAGCCGTCCTCCTCGTTATAGACGCCCTTCTCCTCGTCAATCAGGTTCTCATACAGCCTGACCTCAGCCTTCACCGCGTACGGCGCAGGCACCCAGTGAATCGTCCCCTTGACCTTCCTTCCGGTAAAGCCGCTCCCCTGCTTCGTCTCCGGGTCATAGGTACAGTGCACCGTCGTAACCCTGCCGTCCGCATCCTTCTCAAACCCGACGCAGGTCACAAAATACGCACTCATCAGGCGTACCTCGTTGCCGGGAAACAGCCGGAAATATTTCCTGGGCGGCTCCTCCATAAAGTCCTCCCTGTCGATATAAAGCTCCCTGCAAAACGGCACCTTTCTGGATCCCAACGACTCGTTTTCAAGGTTGTTGGGCACCTCCAGATATTCCACCGCTCCCTCGGGATAATTGTCGATTATAAGCTTCACCGGGTCAAGCGCCGCCATCATACGCGGCTTTTTCAGCTTCAGATCCTCCCGGATGCAATACTCCAGCATCGCATAGTCCGTGGAAGAATTTGCTTTGCTCACACCGCACAGCTCCACAAATCTGCGTATCGACTCCGGCGTAAAGCCGCGCCTGCGCAGCGCCGCAATCGATACCAGCCTCGGATCGTCCCAGCCGTCGACAATATGCTCCTGCACCAGCTTCTTGATATAGCGTTTCCCGGTTACCACATTGGTCAGATACATCTTGGCCTGCTCAATCTGCCTTGGCGGATTCGGGTACTCCAGCTCCCGCACGACCCAGTCGTAGAGCGGCCGGTGATCCTCAAATTCCAGCGTACAGATAGAATGCGTAATCCCCTCAATCGCATCCTCAATCGGGTGCGCAAAATCATACATGGGGTAAATACACCATTTGTCGCCGGTATTGTGGTGCGTCATATGCGCCACACGATAAATGACCGGATCCCGCATATTGATATTCGGGGACGCCATGTCGATTCGCGCGCGCAGCACCTTTTCACCGTCGGCGTATTTGCCGTCCTTCATCTCCTCAAACAGCCGCAGGTTTTCCTCCACCGTGCGTCCGACAGAGGGATCCTCCTTCCCCGGCTCCGTAAAGGAGCCTCTGTATTCCTTAATCTGCTCCGCCGAGAGGTCGGACACGTACGCCTTCCCCTTCTTAATCAGCTTTACCGCGCCCTCATACATCTGATCAAAGTAATCGGAGGCGAAGAACAGCCTGTCCTCCCAGTCTGCGCCAAGCCACTTCACATCTTCTTTGATTGACTCCACAAACTCAATATCTTCCTTGGTCGGGTTGGTGTCGTCAAAACGCATGTTAAACTTTCCGCCATACTCCTGTGCCAGCCCGTAGTTGACCAGTATCGACTTTGCATGCCCGATATGAAGATACCCGTTGGGCTCCGGCGGAAATCTCGTATGCACCCTGTCGTAGACGCCCTCCGCCAAGTCCTTGTCTATCATCTGCTCGATAAAATTTCTGGATACGGTCTCTTTCTCCTGTGTACCGTTTTCCTCCACATTTCTTTCTGTATCGCTCATAATGAACCTCCCTCTATCCGCGCCACAGCTGAACTGTTACTTATTTTAATATATTCTTCCAGTATTTGTAAAGGGGCTTTCACACGCAGGCCGCTAATACCGCACCTCCATCAGGGCCAGTCCCTTTGCGGGCGCCAGCGCCCCTGCCCGTTCCCGCAGGCCGCAGGCCAGCAGCTCCGCCATCTCTTCGGGCCTGCGGGCACCGCTGCCCACCTCTATCAGCGTCCCCGTCAGGATGCGCACCATGTGGTACAAAAAGCCGTCCCCCCGGTAGGTCAGCTGAATCTCCCGTTCCCCGGCCGTCTCAATCCGAAGCTCCTCAATCGTCCGAACCGTCGATTTTTTCCCCTTCTTCGTTGACGTAAACGCTTTAAAATCATGGGTGCCCACAAGCAGGGCAGCCGCCCTGCGCATTGCCTCAATGTCAAGCGGCTGCGGATATTCATACACATACCGCCGCTCAAAAACAGGCGGCAGCGCACTGTTCCATATCCGGTAGCGGTAGGTCTTTCCTCTGGCATGCAGCCTGCAGTGGAAGCGTTCCGGCATCTCCTCTATCGCAATCACGCCGATGTCCTCCGGCAGATACTGATTCAGGTACGCCAGCACCGCCTCCGGCGTCCTGTCCGTATCAAGCTTAAAGCCTGCCGCCTGCCCGTATGCGTGCACGCCCGCATCGGTACGGCCCGCCCCGTCCACCTGCACCGCTTCTACGCCTGTCATCTTCCCCAGTATCGCTTCCAGCTTTCCCTGAATGGTATTTCCGGTGGAAGCCTGCCGCTGCCATCCCTGATACCGCGTTCCTTCATACTGTAAAATGATTTTAAAATTCCGCATTTATTCACCCTCTTCGTGCCGGCGCTCCTCCAGCTCCTTCATATCCTCCCCGTCAAGCCTTCTGTACCGGTTCAGACGCGCCGCCAGGATTTTTATGCTGTACTTGGGCGTATCAAAAATGCCTGCCTCGTTCATATTGACCAGAATAATTCCCAGCGGAACAGCGATCAGCATCCCGCCGACGCCTGCCAGCCGGTATCCCACAAACAGCAGGAACAACGTGGGAATCGGATCCATTCCAATGGAATCTCCCATAATCTTAGGCTGTATCAGCTGACGCACCAGCTGTCCCACGCCCCATATCACCAGAAAACCGGCAGCACGTACATAATTCCCGCCAAACGCGGTGATAACAGCCCATGGCACCAGCACCGCCCCGGTTCCGAAAAACGGAAGAAAATCCAGAAAAGCAATCAGAAGCGCAATCAAAATCGCATACCGCACCTGCAAAATGCTGATGCCAATCAATATCAGCAGATACATCCATATCTCGATGCGGAACTGCGCCTTAAAATACCCGCCGACCGCCTGACGCAGGCTCCGGTACAGCACCTCGTATTTCTGCTTAATCCCGCCCGGTATAAACCGGTTCATAAAGCGGTAAACCCACTCCCTGTCGGCGATAAAGAAATAAGCGGACAGCATGCACATGATGAACACAATAATGCCGTTGGCAATACTGCCGACCATATTCCCCATTCCTTCAAAGCTCTCAAGGTTCACTTTGGCGGGCAGGCTGCTGATTGTCTCTCCCAGGATATTCCCGATATTGGTTATCGCCTTATTGAGCTTGGGCGCAATATTTCCGATATGCTGATTGACAAAATCACCAAGCTTGTCAAGATCCCGCATTACGGAATCCCACATCTGGGGCGCATCGACGATAAACCCCACCAGCTGCCTTATCAGAATGCTGACCGCCAGATATCCGACCCCGCTGACGGCTGCTATCGCCAGTACGATAACCACCACGGTCCCCGCCTTACGCCGGATTTTAAGCTTTCGCTCAAGCACCACCACCATAGGGTTTGCCACGCAGGAAATCAGCCATCCGATGATAAACGGCATAAAAAACAAGACAATACGCGGTATCAGAAAAATACATACAAGCAGTATCACCAGGGAAATAATCAGGTTCACCACCAGCTTCAGGTTTCTGTTTCGCTCTCCCTTTTCTTCCATTTCCAGCCTCCCTCCGTCTGCGCGCACGCGCCGCAGACGCCTCCTTCAACACATTATTCCGCCGCCGGCGCCATCAAGCCGTCAATCAGCGCATAGATTTCCTCCCTGCCCTGCTTGGACTTTGCCGAAAACGGTATGATTATCGTATCCTTCCCGGCCGCAAGCCCCTCCCGCACCATTTTCACATGCCTGGGAAGCTGCGACCGCGTTATCTTGTCCGACTTGGTCGCAATGATAATCGGCTGAAATCCGTTTGCCTGAATCCACGCATACATCTGCCGGTCATTGGCAGACGGCTCATGCCGGATATCGATCAGCAGAAATACCGCTGCAAGCACCTTCGACTGCCGCAGATACTTCTCTATCATTTTACCCCATTTTTCCTTTTCCTGCAGGCTGACCTTTGCATAACCGTATCCCGGTAGATCCACAAAATACAGCTCGTTGTTGATATTGTAAAAATTTATGGTCTGCGTCTTTCCCGGCTGCGCGCTGGTCCGCGCCAGCGCCTTGCGGTTCATCAGCGCGTTGATCAGCGAGGATTTCCCCACGTTGCTCTTTCCCGCAAAAGCAAGCTCCATCATATGGTTATCGGGGATTTTGCTCGTCACCCCGATAACCGTTTCCAGATTTACATTTTTTATTACCATATATGCTCCTGTTTCCGGCTACTTTTTTGTACGCCGTATCCTGCGGGCAAACGCCAGCGCAAGGACCTCGTCCATCGTCTCGACAAAGAGGATTTCCATACCTGATTTTACCTCGGCAGAAATTTCCGCGACGTCCTTCTCGTTCTTTTTGGGAACCAGAACCGTTGTAATCCCCGCGCACTTTGCCGCTGTCAGCTTCTCCTTCAGGCCGCCGATTGGCAGCACTCTGCCGCGCAGCGTTATCTCGCCGGTCATCGCTACCTTTGCTTTCACCGGCGTCCCGGTTATCGCCGACAACAGCGCCGTTGCCATGGTTATTCCCGCGGAAGGCCCGTCCTTTGGCACCGCTCCCTCGGGAATATGTATATGAAAGTCATTTTCCTTAAAAAATTCGGGCGGTATCTTATACCCCGGCGCAATCGACCGGATATAGCTGATACCAGTCCGCGCCGACTCCTTCATCACATCCCCCATCTGTCCGGTAAGCTCAAGCTCGCCCTTTCCCGGCATGACATTCACCTCTATCTGAAGCGTATCGCCGCCGACGCTTGTCCATGCCAGCCCCCGCACGATTCCGACATCATCCTGCTCGTTTGCCATATCGATCTTATAGCGCGGCTTGCCGAGATATTTCCCGATATTCTGGCTGGTCACCCTGACACACTTTGCCGCATCCTTCTGCCTGAGGATTTCCAGCGCCGCCTTCCGGCATACCGCTCCCAGCTTCCGTTCCAGATTCCGCACGCCCGCCTCCCGCGTGTAATCCGAAATAATGCAGCGCAGCGCGTTGTCGCTGACGGAAAGGCGTTCTCTGTCCAGTCCGTTATTCTTAAGCTGTTTGTCAAGCAGATGCTTCTTGGCAATGTGAAACTTTTCGTTGGCGGTATAGCTGCCGACCTCTATCAGGTCCATTCTGTCCAACAGCGGCCGCGGAATATTCCCGGCATCATTCGCCGTCGCAATGAACAGGACCCTGGACAAATCCAGCGGTATCTCCACATAATGATCCCGGAAATGGCAGTTCTGCTCCGGGTCAAGCACCTCGAGCAGCGCGGAGGAGGTATCTCCCTTATAGTCGCTGCTCACCTTGTCAATCTCATCCAGCAGCATCAGCGGATTGCTCACCGCAGCCTGCTTTAGCCCGTTTGCGATGCTGCCCGGCATCGCGCCGATATAAGTTTTGCGGTGTCCGCGAATCTCGGCCTCGTCCCGCACGCCGCCCAGGCAGATGCGCACATACTTCTTGCCCAACGCCTCCGCAATTGCCCGCGCGATGGAAGTCTTTCCGATTCCGGGCGGTCCCACCAGGCACAGAATCGGCGCGTCCCCCTTGGTGGTAAAACAACGGACTGCCAGATATTCGATAATGCGCTCCTTCACCTTCTCCAGGCCGTAATGATCCCGTTCCAGTATCGCCTCCGCCTTGCGGATGTCGTTCGTATCCTTCGACACCTTATTCCACGGAAGCTCCAGCAGCGTTTCTATATAAAGCCGTTCTACCGCGCTCTCCGAGCTTGCCCCCATCACGGTCTTGAGACGCGCGATTTCCTTCTTAATCTTTTCCTTCACGCTGCTATCTGCCTTGAGCTTCTCCAGCGCCGCCTCATAATGCTCCACATCCGAATAGGAATCCTTGTCGCCCAGCTCCTCCCGAATATATTCAAGCTGCTCGCGCAGGACATAATCCTTCTGGTTTTTGTCGATTTTCTCCTTAATCTTCACCGCCAGCTGTGCGCGGATTGCCGCAATCTGCGCCTCGTTCATAATCAGGGCTATCAGCGCCTCACACCGCTCCTGTATCCCCTCAAGCTCAAGAATATCCTGTTTCTGGTCATAGGAAAACGGCGTGTTGATCAAAATCTGATTCATCAGATAAGCCAGCCGGTTCTCCTCCTCAAAACAGCGCTTGAGGCTCTTGCCGATTTTGGGGTAGAACCGCACATACGTCGCAAAGACTTCCTTGAGAGAGCGAATCAGCGCCTCCTCCTGCTCCGGCTCAAGCGTATCCCTGTCCTCGGCCAGCTCCTCAACCACGGCGCTGAAGTATTTTCCCTCGTTGCCGCAAAGCTCCTGCAGCCTCGCCCTGAACAGGCCCTCCACCATCACCCTGTCAATATCGTTGGGAAGCTTGGTGACCTGCTTTACCACAGCTACCGTGCCCGTGTGATACAGGCTCTCCTTATCCTGTACCTCCCCCTCGGAATCCCGCTGCGTCACCAGAAAGATCTGCTGTTCCTCGCCTAATGCCTGCTTTACCGCCTCCTTTGACACTTCCCTGCTTAAATCAAAATGTATAATCATGTCCGGCAGCACTGTGAGCCCTCGAAGCGCTACCATCGGTAATTCGTAACTATTCATGCAAAATCCCACTTTCTTTATTTACGCACAATTTCCTGCGGCACAAGCGAAAAACGCCGCCAAAAAGGCGGCATTTTTGCTACTTCATCAGATTATTTCGCCTTTTTCTCGCGCTCAGTATGCACTGCCTCGCGGTGTACTATGAAAGGCTGGCTTGTTCCCTCTACGGCTTCCTTTGTAATCAGACAGCTCTCGATGGTATCGTCGGACGGTATCTCATACATGACGTCCATCATAATGTTTTCCATGATGGAGCGCAGCCCTCTGGCGCCCGTCTTCCGCTCCAATGCCTTCTGGGCAATCGCGTCTATCGCATCCGGCTCAAAGGAAAGCTTTACGTCGTCAAACTCAAAAAGCTTCTGGTATTGCTTGATCAGCGCGCTCCTGGGCTCCTTCAGAATCCGGACCAGCGCCTCCTTATCAAGCCCCTCCAGTGAAACGTTGATCGGTACACGGCCTACGAACTCCGGTATCAAACCGTATTTTGTCAAATCCTGCGGCGTGACCTCCTTCAGAATCGCCCCGATGTCCCGCTCGGTCTTATCCGCTATACTCTTGTTAAAGCCGATGGACTTGCGGTCAAGCCTTGTCTCGACAATCTTATCCAGACCGTCAAAGGCCCCGCCGCAGATAAACAGGATATTGGTCGTATCAATCTGAATCAGCTCCTGATGCGGATGCTTCCTGCCGCCCTGGGGCGGAACGCTTGCCACCGTACCCTCCACAATCTTTAAGAGTGCCTGCTGAACACCCTCTCCGGACACATCTCTTGTGATGGATACGTTCTCGCTCTTCTTGGTAATCTTGTCAATCTCGTCAATGTAGATAATGCCAAACTGCGCACGCTCCACGTCGTAGTCTGCCGACTGGATGAGCTTGAGCAGGATATTCTCCACATCCTCGCCCACATAACCGGCCTCCGTCAGCGTCGTCGCGTCGGCTATGGCAAACGGCACATTGATAATCTTGGCCAGTGTCTGCGCAAGATATGTCTTTCCCGAACCGGTCGGCCCTATCATAATGATATTGCTCTTCTGAAGCTCAACGTCGGTATCCTTCTCGGCCAGAACGCGCTTGTAGTGGTTATAGACCGCTACGGACAATACCTTCTTCGCGTCCTCCTGTCCGATGACATACTCGTCCAAAAACTCCTTAATCTCTACGGGCTTTAACAGGTTGATGTCCAGGCCGGTCTCAACCCGCTCTTCCTCGTATTCCTCTTCAATAATATCCGCGCAGATATCCACGCACTCATCGCAAATATAAACACCGACAGGGCCTGCTATCAGCTTTCTGACCTGGTCCTGCGTCTTGTTGCAGAAAGAACATCTTACCTTTCCATCAGTGTTTTTTCCTGCCATCATTTTTCTCCCTTACTTCTCAACTAAATACAGCTATATCGTCGGACAGCCTTATTCTGCCTTCTGCTCCGCCCTGTCAACAATCACACGGTCAATCAGGCCGTATTCGCGGGCTTCCTCTGCCGTTTTCCAGTTATCGCGCTCCGTGTCGGCCGCAATAACATCGTAGGGCTGATTACAGTTCTCGGCGAGAATCGTGTTCAGCTTCTGCTTCGTCCTCAGGATATGCTTCGCTGCAATCTCAATCTCGGTCGCCTGTCCCTGCGCCCCGCCAAGCGGCTGATGAATCATAATCTCGGCGTTGGGAAGCGCCAGCCGCTTGCCCTTTGTACCGCCCGCCAGCAGGAACGCGCCCATGCTGGCCGCCATGCCGATGCAGATGGTGGATACGTCGCACTTAATGTAACGCATGGTATCGTAGATGGCCATTCCCGCCGTAACGGAACCGCCCGGGCTGTTAATATAAAGCTGTATATCCTTATCCGTATCCTCGGATTCCAAAAACAGCAGCTGCGCCACAACAAGGCTGGCCGTTGTCTCATTTACTTCCTCACCCAGAAAAATAATACGTTCCTTTAAAAGTCTTGAATAAATATCATAAGACCGCTCTCCGCGGCTCGTCTGCTCAACGACATATGGGACTAAACTCATTCGACTTACCTCCGTTTGCTTATTTCTCTACAGCCTGCTCCACAACAAAATCGGCAGCCTTGCGGACACAGATATCCTCTTTGATTGCCTTCTGCTCAAAGTCGCCAACCATCTCCGTAAGCTTCTCAACCTCCATATGATATGCCTCTGCCATCTTCTGAAGCTCTTCCTGATATTCTTCCTCGCTCGCCTCTATATGCTCTGCCTTCGCAACCGCCTCCAGAACCAGGCGCGACTTGATTCTCGCCTCTGCCTGCGGCTTCATCTGGCCAAGGAAGGCTGCTCTGTCAAGTCCGGTAAACTGGAAATACTGGTCAATGGAAAGCCCCTGCATCTGGAGCCTCTGCGCAAAGTCGTCGGCCATCTGACGCTGCTGCGTCGCGATCATAGCCTCCGGAATATCCATCTGCGCATCGGCGATAATCGCCTCCACGACCTTGTTTTCCTTTTCGTTCTTTGCTTCCTCTTCCTTTTTTTCGGTCAACCGCTTCTTTACGTCCTCGCGGTACTCCGCAAGCGTATCAAATTCGGAAACCTCGCTGGCAAACTCATCGTCCAGCTCCGGCAGCTCCTTCTCCTTGATTTCCTTAATTGTGCATTTAAACACTGCCGGCTTTCCTGCCAGCTCCTCTGCCTGATAATCCTCCGGGAATGTAACGTTTACTTCCACCTCTTTGTCGATTTGCGCACCGATAAGCTGCTCCTCAAAGCCCGGAATAAACGTGTTGGAGCCGATTGTCAGCGGATAGTTCTCGCCCTTTCCGCCCTCAAACGCAACGCCGTCCACAAAGCCCTCGAAATCGAGCACTGTCATATCGCCGTCCTGAACGCCTCTGTCCTCTACAGAGATGGTTCTTGCGTTGCTCTCGCGCTCCTTATCGATTGCCGCATTGACTTCCTCGTCTGTAACGCCGGTATCCGCCTTCTCTACCTCAACGCCCTTATACCTGCCAAGCGTAACCTCCGGCTTAAGCGCTACCTCCGCGGTAAAGATAAACGGCTTCCCCGCCTCCATCTGTACCACGTCGACCTTCGGCTGGGAAACGATCTCCTCCGTGCACTCGTCAACCGCCTTCGCGTATGCGCCGGGAATAAGCTCGTTGGCCGCATCCTCAAAGAAAATATCCTTGCCGTACATCTGCTCAAGCATCCTGCGGGGCACCTTGCCCTTGCGGAAGCCGGGAATGCTCAGCTTCTTCTTATTCTTCTGGTAAGCCTTCTCAATCGCTGCCTCAAAATCCTCCGCGGATGCTTCTATTGTAAGCTTTGCCATATTTCCTTCTAACTTCTCCACCTGTAAACTCATTTGTCTCATTTCCTCCTTGCGAATACTATACTGCTCTATCCGTATTTCCATTATCTTTAACCTTTTCCGGCTCTGTGTGCAGTCATTTTACAATTATAGCATAGCAAAAAAAAAAATAAAAGCCTAAAGTGAGAAAAAATCGGCAATAAAAGGCAGATTCTCTCCGTTATGCTTCCCTGAAAAATTTTCTGCCAAAAAGAAGCCGCATCACTCTGTATTATGACGCGGCCTCTTTTTATTTCAGAAATTCGATTTTTAAAATTTCATTCCGGAAATTTTATTGTTAGAAGTCCTTATTTCATTGACTCTTCATAGCTCTTGATCATACGTCTGACCATCTCGCCGCCGATGCTTCCGGCTTCCTTGGATGTCAAATCGCCATTATAGCCTTCCTTTAAGTTCACACCAAGCTCTGATGCTACCTCTGTCTTAAAACGGTCCATTGCCGCCTTTGCCTCAGGAACTTCTACTCTGTTTGATCTGTTCTGTGATGCCATATCACTACACCTCCGTAATTTTTTCTTTCTTATTTTGGGTTATCTATTTCTAAAGACAAGCTTTTTGTCGCTCATCTTAATCCTAGTATTAACGGAGGTGTTTTTTTTATAAGTGGTATATTTTAGTAGTCGTTTACTCGTTTTCAGGCGCAATTCCGTCAAAATTTCGATAGATGCGCATGAACACCCTGACGATATCCGGATCAAAAATAATGCCTGCGTTCGACTGGATGTATTCCAGCGCGGTCTCCAGCGGCAGCGCTTCCTTGTATCTGCGCTTGCTGATCATGGCGTCGAACACGTCAACCACCTTTACAATACGCGCCGCCAGCGGAATCTCCCTGCCCTTGAGCCCCTTGGGATAGCCCGAGCCGTCCCAGCTCTCGTGGTGATACCAGGCGATGTCAATCGCCATATTCACAAAATCATTGCGCTCCACGCCCTCATAGATGTCGATCAGCGTCCTGGCGCCGATTTCCGCGTGCGTCTTCATCTGCTCGCGCTCTTCCTTTGTAAATACGTCGTTTTTGAGCAAAATCGAATCCGGCATCATTATCTTGCCGATGTCGTGGAGCCCTGAGCTGGCCTCGATGGTCTCGATAAAGTCGTCGCTGATTTCGTCCTCAAACATCGGCGAAAGCTGCATGCCTGCCGCCAAAATCCGGCTGTTGTACAGAATGTGCCTGTAATGATTCCCGCCGACGTTTTCCTTGTTCTCTATCAGTCTTGCAAACGCCGTCATAATGTTCTTCTGCTCGATGCGGTGCTTCTCCATCTGCCGCGCAACCACAAGATTCAGGTTCCTGTTATTCTCCTCCAGGTTTTTCTGCATGGTATAAATCTTTAAATGCGTCGTAATGCGCATCTCCACCTCCGTCCTGTCAAAGGGCTTTGGTATGTAGTCGACCGCACCGAGCGCGAAGCCCTTGCTCAAATCGGAGGCAGTGTCCATCGCCGATATGAAAATCACCGGTATGTCCCTCGTATACGGATCCTTTTTCAGCATGGCGCAGAAGGCAAAGCCGTCGATTTCCGGCATCGATATGTCCGACAAGATAATCTGCGGCAGCTGCTCGCCCTCCTCCATAATCTTCAGCGCTTCTTTGACACTCTGCGCCAAAAGCGGCTCATATCCCATATTCTTGATGATTTCCTCCAGAAGCAGAAGATTTACTTCAACGTCATCCACAATCAATATCCTGATATTGTCCCTGCCGATACGTCTATTTTCCATATCAATTCACCAATCCTTTTATCTCGCTGCGAAGCATTTCCTTAACCGCTTCCGCACATTGTCTGGCCTTGTCGCAGTCCGACTTGCGGATTGCCATCTCCATCCGGAACGCCTGCTTCTGAAGCTCCTTGGAGCCGCCTGATACCAGCTGCTTGACAGCCGTGGCAAAGCCCTCCGCCTTCTGCCAATTGTCCATATCCATGCTGATGTTCATCTTTTCAAGGTTTTTCTTCAGCTCACGGACGTTAATATCGCTGCCAAATTCATACATCAAATCATTTTCTGCGGCTATTCTGGTCGCACTGCTCGACGCCTTCCATGTGTGCAGCAGCGATTCCTCACCCGGCGCTGTGCTCTGCTCCTGCCGTAGGCGAATCGTAAAGGAGAAGGTCGATCCCTTTCCCTTCTGGCCGTCGGCCCAGACCTTTCCGTGCATCATCCCGACAAGCTCCTTGGTGATGACCAGTCCAAGCCCCGTGCCGCCAAATTTCCGGGTAATGGAAGCGTCCACCTGTGAGAAGCTCTTGAAGAGCTTATCCTTATCCTCTCTGGAAAGACCGATACCGGTATCCACCACCATAAAAAACAGCTCCAGCTCGTCGTCAATTCTGGTATTCAGGGAAACCTCCACGCCGACATAGCCCTTCTCGGTGAATTTGACCGCATTGGATATGAGATTGTTCAAAATCTGCGTAAGACGCAGCTCATCCCCGATCAGCTTATCCGGAATGTCCTCCGATACATTCATCATAAACCGCAGGCCCTTGCGCATCGCCAGCATGGTAAACATTTTTTCCATCTTGGTCATAAAATCGCTGAAGGAAAACGGCTTCTCATCCAGCTGGAACTTCCCGGCCTCCAGCTTGGAGAAATCCAGGATATTATTGATAATACCCTCCATGGTGCTGCAGCAGTCCAGAATCAGCTTGAGATAATTGCTTGTCTGGAAATCCTGCTCCTTTTCCATCAAAAGCTCCGTATGTCCCTTAATGCCGTTGACCGGCGTCCGGAGCTCGTGCGTAACGTTCGCCACAAAGGAATCCCTGGCCTTCATGGATTCCTGCATCTGCACCGTCGTATCCTCCAGCCGCCGGATGCTTTCTTTGTACCGCGTCATGTCGACTGCCGTACAGATAAAATCCTGCGCGCCGTTATAATCAACGGAAATCACCTTGATCTCCACCGGAAAACAGGTCTTGTTCCTGCGATAAATATCTGTCTCGATCACCTGCATATCCTCAAAGGCTGCAAGAAGCCGCACGCGGTTCTCCGCAATCTCAAAGGTATTCTGAATCAGCTCTCCGATATAAACGCCTCTAAGCTCCTCCGCCCTGTATCCGGTCAGCTCAAGCAGCCGCTCGTTGCAATACTCGATACAGCCGTGCGCGTCATACCGTATGATGCATTCCTGGCTGTTATTCAATATGAAATAAAATAACTCTTCCCGGCTTTTCAACATATGCTCCACCTCGTTCTCATTTCAATATTCCCTCAGACCGCGTCTTTCCCATACACGATTTTCTCGCCGAGCGCATCCGCCGTCTCACGGTCAAGAAGCGCAGCCACGATTTCCAGTCCGAACGCAATCGCCGTCCCCATGCCGCGGCTCGTAATCACATTGTCGGAACGGACCACCTTGTCGTACACAACCTCCGCGCCCGCAAGCTCAGCCTCCATTCCAGGATAAATGCACGCTCTTCTGCCCTGAACCAGCCCCATATGTCCGAAAATCATCGGCGCCGCGCAAATCGCGCCGATCAGCTTGCCGTTCTCATAAAATTCCTTAATCTTATCGGTAAGCTTCGTACACGCGTCAAGGCTTTTTGCGCCCGGCATGCCGCCCGGGCAGACAATCATATCCAGACTGTCAAAATCAACCGCATCAATGCCTGTATCCATGGAAACCGTGATTTGATGGCTGCCCGTCACCTGCTTCTCGTTGTCAATTGCAACGCACACCGCTTCAATCCCCGCGCGCCGGAGCAGATCCACCACCGTCAGCGCTTCGATTTCCTCATAACCCGTCGCAAAAAAAATACCCGCCTTCTTCATACTTATAACCATGCTCCTTTTCTTCATCCATAAATCCGGAAAAACCTCCCGAAATTATGATTGCAATTATTCTTCACTTATTTTAACATAATATTGGTCAATTACCAAACGATTTATCTGTCATGCTCAAAAATTTTGCAGAAGCATTTTTGCGCGGAAGGCTTTGTTTCATAACCAACAAAGTTCGTATTGCAAATATTGTGCTTGCGCCCAAATCCGCAGGTGCGTCAAGAACGGAGGATTTCTATGGAAAATATGGAAATAGAACGCAAATATACTATAAAAAGGCTTCCCGATAATCTGGAAGCCTATCCCTGCAAATGTATCCAGCAGGCTTATCTGAACGTTGCCCCCGTCGTCCGGGTCCGCAAATCCAACGACCGGTATACGCTCACCTATAAAGGGGACGGCATGATGGCGCACGCGGAGTACAATCTCCCGCTTGACGAAGCCTCCTACCGTCATCTTCTGGAAAAGGCGGACGGGAACGTCATCTCCAAAAAGCGCTATGTGATCCCGCTCGACCATCCGCGGTTTCATGCGGATTTTACCCCGCCCGAGCCGCCTGTGCTGTCGATTGAGCTGGATATCTTTGACGCCCCTTTTGCGCCTCTGACGATGGCGGAGGTCGAATTCCCGAGCATCGAGGCGGCTGACGCGTTCATCCCGCCCGACTGGTTTGACGAGGACGTCACGCAAAATCCTGCCTACCACAATTCGGCGATGAGCCAGCGGAAGCTTTGATTACGCATTTATCATCAGATTCGCAAAATATATGGCGTACAGCGCCAGAAACAGCACGCCGTTCGCACGGCTGAGCTTTTTGCTGCGGAACACCAGCAGCCACAAAAGCAGCATCACGGCAATCGCCACAATATTGTCCACGATAAACGCCGAGGTATACGCAATCGGCGTAATCACCGCGGTTGTTCCCAGCACGAACAGAATATTAAACAAATTGGAGCCTACGATATTGCCCACCGCAATATCGGTCTCCTTCTTTCTGGCCGCCATACAGGAGGTCACCAACTCCGGCAGCGATGTGCCGAAAGCAACGATCGTAAGGCCGATCAGGCGCTCGTCCATTCCAAAAGCCTTCGCAATGGCTGTCGCCGCGTCCACAGTCACATCTGAGCCGACTATGATCATCGCTCCTCCCACCAGTATCAGCAGCAGGGATTTCCAGACCCTGTTCTCCCCGGGCTCCGGCGCCTCCTCCTGCGGCAGAGCCGCCGCGCCGGTCTGGCTTTTGCGGGTCAGGCGTATCATATAAATCACGTCAATGATCAAAAGCACCCAGAAGATAATGCCGTCCATACGGGTAAGCTGTCCGCCCAGCGCACCGCACGCAAGCAGCATAATCGACACCAGAAATGTAAACGGAATATCAAACCGAATGCTGCTTTTCTTTACCGCAAGCGGACAGATGATTGCCGCCAGCCCGAGTATCAGCAGGACATTCATAATATTGCTGCCCAGCACGTTGCTGATCGCCAAATCAACGCTGCCCTTTATGGCTGCGCTGATGCTGATGGCCGCCTCCGGCGCGCTGGTTCCGAACGCGACGATGGTCAGCCCGATCACAATATGAGGAATGCCGAACCTGTCCGCCACCCTCGACGCGCCGTCCACAAACCAGTCCGCCCCTTTCATCAGCATCACAAAGCCAACCGCCAGTAACAGGAATTGTAGTGCGATTTCCATAAAAACCCCTCCGTTTTCTTTTTGCTTCTATATATTATTTATTATTTGATAAATACATTTAAAAAATTTTCTGATACGGTCATAAAATTAAAAAAGACTTCTGACGCGTCACGAGGATCACGTCAAAAGTCTTGTCCTTTCAATGGTATCTGAAAGATGTGCAACCACGAAGGCCCTGCCGGGCTTCCGGGGTATGTTGATTGCACATAGCCAACTACTCCCTTTTAACTTAAGGAAAGTTTAGCACATGCCTGCCGGTCTGTCAATGCGGTTTTACGCTAACCGCCAAGCCGCTTCGCTATCTCCGCATTGGGTCTTGCGGCCGCTTCCACCCACGCAGGGATAAAGCCGCTTCGAACCGCGTTCTTCCGGGAGATAACATTAGACCATGCCGCGGAGTAAAACGGCACTTTCCCGCGGTCAAAAACCTCCCGCGCAAGACGGTTTGTGAGCGCGCCGGCAATCCCCTGTCTTCTGTACCCGGGGAGGACGTCCACACCAATCTGCCACATGGAATCGCAGTCCGCCGAGCATCCCGCAAGCCCGACAAGCATTCCCTTTTCGTAAGCGCCGACGCCCAGAACGTCGAGCTGCTTTCTGTCCTCGCACAGAGCGTTGCTCCACGCCGGTACATATAAATCCGCGAAATCCTCCGCCGTCAAGACCCGCAGTTCATACGGGCAGGAAGGCTCCGCCCCGTACACCCTGTCAATGTCCGGCAGAAAGCATGCCCCCATAAAGCATACTCTTGCGTCAGCCTTCGCGAGAATATCATTGAGCAGGTACAGCCGGGGCGTCTCAAAGCAGGCGGCGATGTACGGCGCGTCGTTGATAAACCCTTCTATTTCCGGCAATAGCTCCTTTTGCCCGCAGGCAACAATATTGCTGCCGTAAGACACCAGACTGCAGATATGCGGCAGCTTCAGATATTTTCTGGCGTACGCCGATTCAAAGGCTTCGCATACCACATTTTCGTTTTTCAGGAAATCCTCCGCCTTACAGCAGCAGTCATATGCCGACTGCTGCTGCGCGATTCTCAGTATTTCTTTATTGTTCATTTGACTCTCCTTCATATTCCATCGAGCGCGTCCGCATACTTCCGTCCAGCTTCTGAAAGGTTCCGTACCCCACAAAATGCAGGCCGCACTTTTTCATAACGTTCCCCGAGGCCAGATTGGGCTCACAATGCGAGGAGGCAAATTTGTGCGCGCCAAAATTTACGCGGGCATAGTCCATCATTGCCTTTACTGCCTCCGTAGCGTATCCCATCCCCCAGCAGTCATACCGGAGATTGTATCCAAAGCCCCAGCAGCCCTTTGCGGGATTCCATCCAATATCGCCGCTGCCAATCAGCCTGCCGTCCAAAATGCGCTCAAAGCCGAAAAGGTATGTGCTGGTATCCTTCTCAACAAAGGCAAGCCACTCCCTTACCTGTTCAATATCTGTATAAGTGGTATAACACATATACCGCGCTACCCGTTCATCGCCAACCCACGCAAACACCTCCTCCGCGTCCGCGATTTTAAGCGGGCGCAGCAGCAGACGTTCTGTCTTGATTTGAATATTATGCATTACCGCTCCTCCAGCGCATCCACCCCTGTGTCATATTTTATTCCTTAAATATTCCGTACATTTTCCGGCACAATCCGCTATGTAATCGCGTATATTCCGCTCTGATATATATTGCGTATGGACCGGCATATTCTTCTTATTGCTGTACTCCAAAATCAATTTTTCTTTCCATACTTTTACACTCTCCGAGTCAATCAATCCTCCCAATGAATATGCATTGCCTGTATTCAAAGCCTCTATAATACAAGGAGCATCCTTCTCCCAAAACATCAATTGTTCTATCTGTTCGCAATCCGCATAGTAAGCCTCATTCATTGACATATTGTGCAAAGGCGCTTTACGAAATTCTTCTTTGAATGGCACTCTGACAGTGTGATACCATATCATATCGGAGAGCAAATGAACGAGATAGCCAGCTACAAAATCTCTATTTTCAGATGTATGGTACTTACTGAAAAATGTATCAAAATAGTCTAATTCACTTTTATCGTTAAATCCATAATGCGAACTGTCTTTTATTTCTCTTGTGTAATTCTCTTTTACATGAACTGCATCCGGCGCAATACTTCCTGACAGGAAATCACCATATAAATGAATTGAACCGCATTTTTTGTATATTTTATCTGCAATCAGTAAATGCATCATCGACTGTGCCATATTCGTCCTCCGCTGTCACATTATTCAATTTTCCGCTGTGCCGGACTTTCTTAAAATGATTTAATTTTCAGCTTTCTCTTCCAGCGCTTTTTTGATATTGGGCCCCAGCATTCCCAGCTTAAAATGCCGCCTGCAAAGCGCCACATACTGGTCGTTTGCCCCCAGCACGACCTGTTCCCCGTCGCGGATAATGCCGTCCCTGTTATAGCGGGCGTTGCTTGTCGCCTTCCGGCCGCACCAGCAGACGGTCTTAATCTCCTGAATGCAGTCCGCAATCGTAATCAGCCGCTCGCTGCCCGGAAACAGCTTGTTCTGAAAATCCGCCCGCAGCCCGTAGCACACGACCGGCACCTCCATAAAATCAACGATATCCGATAAAAAATCAATCTGCTGAGCGCTTGCAAACTGCACCTCGTCCACGATAATGCAGTCGTATGAGCGTATCTGCTCCTCATCCATCTCCTGCAGCTCATGCAGCAGCACGCACTCCATCTCCAGCCCGATGCGCGAACGAATTTTGCGCACGCCGTCCCTGCTGTCCGTCTCCGTCTTGCACAGCAGCGCCCGCTGCCCGACCTCTTCATAGTTAAAATGCGTCATCAGGGCATTTGCCGTTTTTGAGCTGTTCATCGCGCCGTAATAATAATAAAGCTTTGCCATAGTGATACCCCCCCCCGAAAATGCCGACTCCCACCTTAGCAGACTGCGTCTACCAGAAGATGCTTCTCCAAATCATAAATCACCGCATTCTCCAAACTGTTTAGTATAAAAGGGGAGTGGGACGTCACGATAAATTGAATATTCGGAAAAACGGTCGTCAAAAGCGGCATGATATTTTTTTGAAGCTCCAGATGCAGATGCGTTTCAATCTCGTCAATCAGCACAATCCCCGGAAGGTTAAAGTCAAATGAACGCTTCGTCCGGTTCTGCATCCGCATTATCATATCCAATACAATATCCAGTACCGCCTGATAGCCGCCGGACAGCGTATTAAGGTCAAACTGCTCCCTGCCCTGCTGCAGCATGTGAAATTCGAAGGTTTCCTCATCAAATACCATCTGTGCGGTCTCGTCGTCAAATATTTGCTTCAAAAGCTGCCCCAGCTTCTCAAACCATGTCTGAATCTCATTTGCTTTCTCTGTATTTTTGTTATTTCTTGCCAAGGCCTCCGTCATTTTCAGATCCAGCAAATACTTCACAAATTCATTGCGCGGAAATTCCGTCAATCCGTAATCGTCTTTTAATTCCACCTTCTCAACATGCTTTGGCTGTTCTGCCTGAAACGTCCTGTCCGCCCTGTAGTATGCCAATATATAGTGATATTTTTCCCTTAATGAAAAAATATCTCCTACCTTCTGATTGAATTGTACATCCAAGCCACATCTGCTTTGATTGTATTCGTCTTTACTTTTACGCAATTTCATTTCCGATCTTAAAACCTGACTTTCACTCACGCTGTCTGTATCCACCATATCATTCTGTTTTTTCGCTATATTCAGCCATTTCTCTCTATCCCCAAAATATTTATCCGTATAAGCATTATTCAGGTAACCCGCCAGAGCCTCCACAACGCTTGTCTTGCCGCTTCCGTTTTTCCCGGTCAGTATCAAGTGCTTCATTTGATTTTCCGGCAAGGGAATAGAAATATCTTTTAAGTGCCTGACTTTTTTAATTGTTATGTTCGTTATAAACAGCTGCTCCATCTAAGCCTCCCCATTATTTTAAATATCTAATATCAACATTATACCATAATTGCTAGCGCAATTACGGTATTTTCATGCCCATTCGGGCAAGTATAATGTCTTTCGACATTATACCATA
>CATLGV010000031.1 GCA_949948735.1 uncultured Lachnospiraceae bacterium
ATAGTAGTAGCCATAGCAGGGAACTCCTTTTTGTTTTTGTTAAGTTGTGGTGACTAAACTATAACACAAAGGCCGGTATCCCTGCTTTTTATTTATTCAGTTGTAACACATGTATTGTAATCCTACAGATTTTAATTCAATTTTGAGAGGATTGCTATTGACATAATTGTTTATAAAGGGTAAAATTGATGTGTTGTAATATCAGCATCTAATTCATGCACATCTTGCACAGGATGTGCATTTGAATAATATGCAGTCGGAATATTGAATATGATATTCCGCTTGAGATTGTACAATGAAAACTAAATAAGGAGGTGCTCCTGTACATGTACTATGCAATAGAAGCAATTGTTATCATTGCATTATGTGTAATAGTCAGCTTTCTGGCATTTTCCAATTACAAGAAGCATGTCGAACAGACAATTGGGAATGCGGAGGATGAGGCGCGGTCAATTATTGATGAGGCACTCAAGACTGCTGAGACCAAAAAGCGAGAGGGACTTCTTGAAATCAAGGAGGAATCCATTCGGACAAGGAATGAGCTCGACAAGGAAATCAAAGAGCGCAGGGCGGAAGCGCAGCGCTATGAGAGGCGGGTACAGCAGAAGGAGGAGAGCATTGATAAGAAGGCTGATTCCATCGAAAAGAAGGAAGCGGGCTTAGTTGCACGTGAAGAAGAGCTTGCAAAACAGAGAGAAGTCGTTGCAAGGCTCAACGAGGAACGGGTGCAGGAACTCGAACGAATTTCGGGATTAACCTCTGAACAGGCAAAAGAGCATTTATTAAAAATTGTTGAAGATGAAGTAAAACATGAAACTGCGGTAATGATTAAGGAAATGGAAAACAGGGCGAAAGAAGAAGCGGGTAAGAAGGCGAGAGAGTACGTCGTGACAGCTATTCAAAAATGCGCTGCGGACCATGTATCCGAGACTACGATTTCTGTGGTGCAGCTTCCAAATGATGAGATGAAGGGAAGAATTATCGGTCGGGAGGGGCGGAATATCAGGACGCTTGAGACGCTGACAGGTGTTGAGCTGATTATTGACGATACACCGGAGGCAGTTATCCTTTCCGGATTTGACCCGATTAGAAGAGAGGTTGCAAGAATTGCCCTTGAGAAGCTTATCGTAGATGGGCGTATCCATCCGGCGAGAATCGAAGAGATGGTTGAAAAGGCGCAGAGAGAAGTAGAGGTAATGATTAAAGAGGAGGGTGAGTCCGCTACTCTGGAGGTAGGAGTGCACGGTATTCATCCGGAGCTGGTAAAGCTTCTCGGTAAGATGCGGTTTCGAACAAGCTATGGCCAGAATGCGTTGAAGCATTCGATTGAGGTGGCACACCTTACAGGTTTGTTGGCCGCCGAAATGGGATTGGATGTGCGGATGGCCAAAAGAGCGGGTCTGCTCCATGACATTGGGAAGGCAGTTGACCATGAGATGGAGGGCTCACACATACAGCTTGGTGCGGATTTGTGTAGAAAATATAAGGAATCTGCGGTTGTTATCAACGCTGTAGAGTCGCATCACGGCGATGTGGAGGCACAGTCACTGATTGCCTGTCTGGTACAGGCTGCGGATACGATTTCCGCCGCGAGACCGGGTGCAAGACGTGAGACGCTGGAAACATATACAACCAGATTAAAACAATTAGAAGAAATAACCAACAATTTTAAAGGTGTCGATAAATCTTTTGCTATTCAGGCAGGCAGAGAGGTTCGTGTTATGGTAGTTCCTGAGCAGATTAACGATGCTGACATGATACTGCTCGCGCGTGATATTTCAAAGCAGATAGAAGCAGAGCTGGAATATCCCGGACAGATTAAGGTCAATGTTATCAGGGAATCTCGTGTTGTTGAATACGCGAAGTAATTCATGTAACATGAAATGCAGACCGCTGTGAATTGTATTATTTATAATTCACGGCGGTTTTTTATATGGGAAACCGCACGCCGGGTCAAGAAATATTTTTGCGGCGGCGGTATGCTGTATTTGTAACTTATCATTGGGAGGTGAAGCATATGAATAACGATCATCCGGTATTCCGCTCTTTGACAGTGATAGAGGAGCGGATTCGGGAGAAGCTGACTGTGGAAAGCCTTGCGGACAGTATCCATTTCTCCAAATACCATTATCAGCGTATGTTCCGGGAGCTTGTGGGCGACAGCGTTATGCGGTATGTAGCCAGGCGGAGGATGGCGCTGGCTGCAAAGGAGCTGGCCCAAGGGGGGGCGTCCGTTCTTGCGGTTGCTCTCCAATACGGATATGATTCCCATGAAGGCTTTATACGCGCTTTTCGGGCGTATATGGGCGTAACGCCTACGGAATACAGACGGTACCATCTGTCGATTGCCTCCCCTGTTATGCAGAAGGAGAGATGTGCTATGTTATATTCAAAAGTTACCGATGAAATGCTTCGGGAGTTGAACGGTCTGATTGTCCGCGCCAGAGAAACGGCGGCATTTACGAGAAAGCGCGGGGAAGCAATATCTGCGGATTTACCGGCTTACACGCGGCTGTGGGAATTTATTGCCGACAGAACGGATGCTATGGCGGTGCAGCTTACGCAGACGCTCGAGCGTATTACGCGAATCGCACAGCAGCCGGATGCGATATCGGCGCGCTTTATACTGATAAAGGCGATAGAGGATGCGGTATTCTGGTCGGATATTACGGCGTTTCAGGCAAGACTGACTGTTTCAAGGGCAAAACCGGAGCACCGTGAGCTGTTTGATCCGATATGCGCTGCATGCGGGCAGCTGGCACAGGAAGCGCATGAAAAATCGGGAAAACTCGCAGGACTTTTTGGCGAGCTGTCCGCATTGATTTTCCATGATATGAGAGAAAACGCGCAGACAAGGATAGAGCAGACCGCCAAGGCAGGCCAGGAAGCGGTGGCAGAGCTGTCGGCGGAGAAGGAAGGCGCATATGCCCACAGCGCAGAGGCGCTGAAGACGGTTGTGGATTCGCTTTGCGCTGTGCCGCTGGAATCAATCAGCGTCGGCAGCCTGGAGGATGCCCTTCTTCAACTCGACATTATTGCGTTTGCGGCGGATGTGGATGCGCTGCGCGTGTCTCCGGCGGGGGAGGCTTTTGAAAAAATTGCAAAATTCCGGGAACAGCTTTGCGAAACAATGGCATTTTTTCAGGCATTGTCAGGAGATTTGGCACAGGCGCTTGTACAGCCGCCAAAGAGCGCCGTGGTGGAACGCATGGAAGATAAGGCATGTAAGGACATGGCTTTTCAGGGAAATATACTGCTGTTCTATTTAAAGGGAGAGCTGCAGAAGCTGAACGGGTGCCTGTGTGAGGAACAGAAGACTGCGCTGGAGGCTGTATGCGGCAGGCTGGCCAACGCAGCTGCGTATGCGGATCGCGCGGCAGACAGGGATGAAGTCAAAAAGAAGCTGCAGGCTGTGTATGAGGACATTTTGGCGGAGGCCCGGAAGCTGGGCGAATACGGCGAACCACTCCGGTGCATTGCAAAAGAAATTGAGGGAATGGTGGCGCACTAGATGTTTTTGTGATATAACATAATTAAAAAACAAGGACGGTGCGGGTAATGGAGCAGGAGATCAGACGTATCAAGAGAGAGCTGCAGTGTGAAGGCGCGATCACAAAATATTACAGGGATACGGTAGTGCTGCCGGACGGAAAAACGGAGCTGTATGATTTTGTAGGACATAATGGAGCGGCCGCTGCCGTGGGTGTGCTTGAAGACGGCAGGCTTTTGATGGTCAGACAGTACAGGAATGCACTTGACCGGTTTACGCTCGAGATTCCGGCTGGGGGACTGAATCCCGATGAGCCGACGATAGACGCCGCGGCAAGGGAGCTGGAGGAGGAAACGGGCTATCGGTGCGGCAAGATAGAGAAGCTTATCACCATCCGGACAACGGTTGCCTTCTGCAATGAGAAAATCGACATTTTTCTCGCGACGGATTTAAGAAAGACAACACAGCATCTGGACGAGGATGAGTTTGTCGATGTACATGCGTATGCCCTTGAAACGCTGGAGGGAATGATTTACCGGGGCGATATTGAGGACGCAAAAACAATCGCGGCGATTCTGGCGTATAAGAATAAATTTGTCCATTGATTCATAAGCTTAAACAAGTATATTGTTTGGCGAAATGAGATTTCGATGAATAGATTTGGCACCTATGAAGGGAATAAGCCTGTACAGAACCCGGCAGAGAGGGAACCCGTACGGACAGAGGCCGTGCGGGAGGAAGCGCCGCGTGCGGAGGTTGTTTATAAGCGGATGCGTTATAGGAATACGGTACCCGACGGCAGAATGCTTGTCTTTATGACAGGCTTCTGCCTGGGTATGGTGTTTTTTTATTTGAGCGGAGGCATAAAAGGAAACGGGGATTTCATCCGGGGGCTTTTCTCCATAGACAGCTTTTCGGAAATAAAGAATTTTCTGGTGAATAAGGGCGGGCTGCTGGAGTATATATTCGGCGTCCGGTTTGGACAGCTTATTTTTGTTTTGCTGTGTGCCACCAGTACGGTCGGAGGCGTGCTGGCATACGGGCTTCTGGGGTGGTGCGGTTTTGAGCTTGCGCTGCTTGTATTTGCCGCGGTGTACCAGTATGGGGTTCTGGGGCTTTTGCTCTCCGTGCTGCTGTTTCTTCCGCATGGGATATTTTATGCGTTTGCACTGCTGCTTGTCTTTCGCAAGGCGTGGAAGGCGAATAAGGGGGCCGTTTCCGGTAACGGGAAAAGAAGACGCGGTCTGCCTGCCCGCCTTGTGGAGGCAAGAAATTTTCTGATTATTCTGGGGATCTTTTTCCTGGGTATTTTGTCGGAAACCTATATTAATCCTGAAATCCTCAAAAGGCTTGCGCTTCTGTTCTGAGAACGCCATCGGAAGCATGTGCAAAAGAATGGCAAAACCGTTTGGATTTTGTGAAAAACCATTTGATTTTTACCTGCCGCCACATATATAATAAAAACAAAAGGAAAGGGCATCATGCATTGCGAAAGGGGTTCCGGATTATGGAGAGAGAAATTGACAGCTGTATTTTTTATCTGCATAATGTGAAGAAAACTTCAACCAATACGGAATTGTCCTATAAGAGGGATCTGACGAAGCTGCGGCAGTATCTGGCGCTTCGGGGAATCGTGGAAGTGAATCGGATTACCGCGCAGGACTTGGCCGCTTATGTTGCGGATATGGAGAGAAAGCATTTTGCGGCTTCTACGATATCAAGAAATATTGCGGCGATAAAATCATTTTTTCATTATCTTTACAGGGAAAATATTGTGTCAGAGGATGTTTCCAACGGATTGAAGGCGCCCCGAATCGAAAAGCGCGCGCCGGAGATTTTGACGCCGGAGGAGACGGTATGGCTGATGAAGCAGCCGGGGGGCGATTCGCCCAAGGAGATACGGGACAAGGCAATGCTGGAGCTGCTGTATGCCGCAGGGCTGCGCGTATCGGAGCTGATCGCGCTGCGTGTGACGGATTTGGATATGCGTACAGGCACTATTGTCTGCGGGGATCACGACAGGCAGCGCACGGTGTCGTTTGACGGAACGGCCAGAGAGGCGCTGGACAACTACTTAAAAAAGGCGCGGTTCAGGCTGCTGTCTGATGCGGCGTCGGACATGCTGTTTGTCAACTGTTCGGGCAAACCGATGAGCAGACAGGGATTTTGGAAGCTTATCAAGCATTATGCCCGAAAAGCGGATATCGCCACTGCCATTACGCCGCATACGCTGCGCCATTCCCTTGCGGCGCATATGGTCGCAAGAGGGGCGGATCTGCACCGTGTCCAGGCCGTTTTGGGACATTCGGATATTTCGACGACACAGGCGTACGCGCGTCTTATACCGATTCGGCAATCCGAAGAAGCAGGTCTTGCGTGTCTTTCCAGCCAAGACATGGGTCTGTGATGGATTTGCCGTAAATATGCTCGCCGATTTTCTGACAGCCTTCCTCCAGATAGCTTTCTACCATCACGCCCTTTACGAGCCGGCGAATGTCGCTGCTGTGCTTGCGGGAGTGCATGATTTCTTTTACAATCCGGATTTGCTCCTTGAACATCTTGTTGGAGTTATTATGGTTTGCGTCGATAATGCAGGCCGGATTCAATAAATCCCGTTCGTTGTATTTTTCCAGAAGCAGCATCAGGTCCTCATAATGATAGTTGGGGATGCTGTTTCCGTGCTTGTTTACCGCGCCGCGCAGAATAATGTGCGTGTAGGGATTGCCTGTTGTGTTGACCTCCCAGCCCCGGTAAATAAAGGGATGGGAATGCTGTGCCGCATAGACGGAATTGAGCGCGATGCTCAAATCGCCGCTGGTAGGATTTTTCATGCCTGCGGGGACATCGAAGCCGCTTGCGACAAGCCGGTGCTGCTGGTCCTCTACGGAGCGCGCGCCGATAGCGACATAGGAAAGCAAATCGGCGACATACCCCCAGTTTTCGGGATACAGCATCTCATCGGCGGCAGTCAGATCCGATACGCTCATTGCTCGAATCTGCATCTTGCGCATGGCGATAATCCCTTTTAAGAAGTCCGTGCCTTTTTCCGGGTCGGGCTGGTGTACGATTCCCTTGTAGCCCTCGCCTGTGGTCCGGGGCTTGTTTGTATAGACTCTGGGAATCAGCAGCAGCTTGTCCTGTACTTTTTCGTTGACCTGCGCAAGGCGGGATACATACTCGCATACGGCGTCCTCATTGTCAGCGGAGCAGGGGCCGATAATAACGATAAATCTGTCGGAGCGTCCCGCAAGGACGTCCTTAATCTGGGCGTCCCGGGCTTCCTTGAGCTCCTGTATTTTTGCGGGAACGGGAAATTCCTCGATAATCTGATCGGGCGTCGGCAGTCTTTTTATATATTCAAAGCTCATGTTCGCTCTCCTTTTTGCGTATTTTTCTTTAGCGCCGGGCTGTACCCGGATTTTCCAAACACTAATTATATATGATATATCGCTTTAGCGCAAGGATAATTAGCAGGTCAAGAAAGATTTGGCTGCACAGGATACCGTAGAAATATCCGGAGAAGCCGATTGCGGGAACGGCAAAGAGGACGAAGCCCAGCCGCAGCAGGATGGTCAGAAGATTGAAAACAAAGGTGATTCCGGTTCTGCCCAAACCGTGCAGGATGCTCGAGAGCGTGCCGGAGAGGTATAAAAAGGGGCATACAAAGGCGAGGGAACGTATTTGGCTGGCGGCGTCCCGGCTGTGGAACAGGAAGCTGCCCAGAAAATCCGCAAAGACAAGGAAAAACAGCATGCAAAAAACGCCAAGCAGAAAGCAGATTCCGATGGTGAGCCCGATTGTACGGCTGATTCGCCGGTCGTTCCCACTGGCCTGGGCTTCGGAGACGGTTGGCAGCAGCAGCGATGCGGCAGCGCCTGTAAGAGCGCTGGGAAACATAATCAGCGGAAAAGCCATGCCGGAAAAGATGCCGTAAAGAGAGAGCGCATTTGCGGATGTGAGGCCGCTTGCAACAAGCTTTTTGGGAAGCTGAATCGTTTCGATGGACGAAAGCAGGCTGATGCATATGCGGTTCATGCTCAGCGGAAGCGCCATCACAAACAGCGCCTGCCCTTTTTGCAGGGACAGAAGACGGCTGTGCTTTCCGGAGGCTTTTCTTGACCTTGCAAGCAAAACGAGGCACGAGAAGCCGGCGGAGGCAAATTCACCGATAAGCATGCCGATGCATGTAAAGGAAAGGGAGGGCCTGGCGCCGAGCTTTAAAAAGGCTGCATACAGCAGATATACGGTGATCACGCGGGTAAGCTGCTCTATCAGCATGGAGAGCGCGGGAACGGCTGCCTGCTTCCGCCCGTAAAAAAATCCGTTGATGCAGCAGTGAAGCGACGCAAGCGGAAAGGATAACGCGCTGATTTGCAGGAGCGGGATACAACGTGGTTCCCCGATAACGGTCCGCGCGATAAAGGAGGCATGGTGAAAAACAGCATAGGACATTACTGCGGATAAAAGCACGGAAATGACAATACCCGTGAAAAGATAGCCGTAGCCTTCCGAGGCTTTTTCCTTTTTGGAGGCGGCGACAAAGCGCGTGATGGCGTTCTGCAGGCCGCCGGCGCATACGGAATGTACGAGTACCATCACGGGGGCGATAAGGCCGATGACGCCAAGTCCCTCCTCATGGAAGATACGCGACAGAAAAATGCGGTAAAAGAATCCGATCAGTTTGGTGACAAGTCCGGCGAAGGTCAGGAGGAAAGTGCCTGTAACAATAGGGTTTTTCAGATATTTGCGAAGCTGCATAGGGCATCATCCTTGAAAAAGATATATTTACAGTTTATGGCAAAGCAGGTCAAATATGCCTGAAGCGTGCGCGGGTTGATTGACAGTCCTGCGGAGGAATGCTATGATAAAGCGATATTTACGGTCGGGGGGCATTGGCGAAGCTTCCTGCGGGGGAAGCGGCAGAAAGGGGAACAGTATGGCAAAAAAGGTGGTTGTCGGCATGTCGGGCGGCGTGGATTCGGCGGTGGCGGTATATCTGCTGAAGCGGCAGGGATATGACGTGATCGGCGTCACCATGCAGATCTGGCAGGAGGATGCGGACCGGGCGGCGGAGGACGGCGGATGCTGCGGGCTCAGCGCCGTTGAGGATGCAAGGCAGGCTGCGGCGGTTCTCGATATTCCCCATTATGTGATGAATTTTAGAAAGGAGTTCCGCGACGAGGTGCTTGCGCCCTTCGTGGAGAGCTATCTTAGAGGCTGTACGCCAAATCCGTGCATCCTGTGCAACCGTTATGTGAAATGGGAGGCCCTTCTTGGGCGGAGCATGGCGCTGGGAGCGGATTATATTGCCACGGGGCACTACGCGCGCATTGACAGGCTTTCCAACGGCAGATATGTGGTGAAAAATTCCGTGACGGCAAAGAAGGATCAGACATATGCCCTGTACAGCCTTACGCAGGAGCAGCTTGCGCATACGCTGATGCCCATAGGGGATTACGAAAAGGAAGAGATTCGGGAAATTGCCGCGCGTCTTGCGCTTCCGGTTGCGGCCAAGCCGGACAGCCAGGATATTTGTTTTGTCCCCGATGGGGATTATGCGGCGGTGGTGGCGCGCGAGGCTGCAGGACGTGTGCCGCCGCCTGGCAGCTTTGTGGATACTGCCGGCAGGATACTGGGGCAGCACAAAGGAATCGTTCATTATACGATAGGCCAGCGCAAAGGACTGAATCTGGCAATGGGGTATCCGGTGTTTGTGACGGAGATTCGGCCGCAGACAAACGAGGTGGTGATCGGCTCCGATCAGGAGGTGTATACAGACAGGCTGATATGCGGGGAATTGAATTTTATGGCGGTGGAGGAGCTTACAGGGCCGACGGAGGTACTCGCCAAGATCCGCTATTCGCACGGCGGTACGCCCTGCGTGATCGAGCGGCTGGACGGGCAGCATGTAGCATGCAGCTTTAAAGAGCCTGTCCGGGCAGTCACGCCCGGGCAGGCAGTCGTATTTTACCAGAATGACTATGTGTACGGCGGCGGAACGATTATCAGCGCATAACCGTATATGCGCCTGCCAATCCAAGGGATTACAGCCTGAGGTATTCGGGCATCCTGCCCTGAAAAATACAGTAATACCGGAAACCGCATTCCTTGAGAATATCGGCGGCCTTGTCAAATTCACGGGCAATTCCGCCGGGGTCGTGGGCGTCCGAGCCGACGGTGATGATCTCACCGCCGAGCGCGCGGTAGCGCTTTAAAATCTCAATACAGGGATTTGGCTGCCCCAGCGCATAACGGAAGCCGCCTGTATTCAGCTCGAGGCCTTTTTCGTTTTCGATCAGGGCAGACAGGATACGGTCAAAGACGTCCGCGTGCTTTGCGTATGTGTAGCCGTCGTTTTTCGTCGGGCCGTAGCGGACGACATAATCAAGGTGGCCGTATACGTCAAAATACGGCAGCGTTCGGATACATTCAAGGATGGATTCAAAATATTCCCGATGCGCTTCGTCCTCCGTACGCCCTTCAAAAAAGGCCGGATAATAAGGATCTCTGCGATGGCATATGTGGGAGGAGCCGATAATAAAATCAAATTCCTTTGATTTGGAGTAGACGGCAAGCTCGCGTTTCAGATGCGGCTGGAGACCAAGCTCTACGCCAAAGCCGACCTGAATCTGATCGCGCCAGCGTTCACGCTGCTTCAAAAGCTCATACAGATACGAATCGGTATTTAATTCGAACATTCCCTCCTTGCCGTCGGCATATATATAGTCGGGATCGTAGTGCTCCGTGATGCACAGATGCGTCAGGCCCAGCGAAATTGCTTTTTGTATCATGGCCTCCATCGGCGCGTCGCTGTCTCCCGAAAAATTGGAATGCACATGGAAATCTGCTTTTATTGCCATTGTTGAAAACCTCGTTTTTCTGTGTTTTTGGATATTCCCGTTTCAGAGAAGGGAATTCCCCTATAGTTTATCACAAAATCGGAAGAATAAATAGTGCAAAAGTTTTTTTGTTTTTTTGAAAATATGTCTTGAATTTTATGCCATAATTAGGTAAAATTAGATTGCTGATAAAATTTTGTCAATCATTTGTGTGAAAACACAAATTTTTGGGGCAAGATATAAAAAGATAAAATTAAATTTATCGATTTAGGAGGAATTTAACATGGCAGTAAGAGTAGCAATCAATGGTTTTGGTCGTATCGGCCGTCTTGCATTCAGACAGATGTTTGATGCGGAAGGGTACGAGGTAGTAGCAATCAATGACTTGACAAGTCCGGAAATGCTGGCTCATTTATTAAAGTATGATACGGCGCAGGGCAAGTACAAGTATGCGGATGCCGTAACATTCGGTGAGGACTCTATCACTGTAAACGGCAAGAAGATTACGATCTATAAAGAAGCAGACGCTTCCAAGCTTCCCTGGGGAGATCTGAAGGTTGACGTTGTACTGGAGTGTACAGGCTTCTATACCTCTAAGGATAAGGCATCTGCTCATATTACGGCAGGCGCTCGCAAAGTAGTTATCTCTGCTCCGGCAGGAAATGACCTTCCTACGATCGTTTATAATGTAAATCACGAGACACTGAAGGCTTCTGATACCGTTATCTCGGCAGCTTCCTGTACGACAAACTGCCTGGCGCCGATGGCGAAGGCACTGAATGATCTGGCGCCTATCCAGTCCGGTATTATGACAACCGTTCATGCTTACACGGGTGACCAGATGATTCTGGACGGACCTCAGAGAAAGGGCGACAAGAGAAGAAGCCGTGCAGGCGCACAGAACATCGTTCCGAATTCAACCGGCGCAGCAAAGGCTATCGGCCTTGTTATTCCGGAGCTCAACGGCAAGCTGATTGGTTCCGCACAGCGTGTACCGACCCCGACAGGCTCTACTACCATTCTGGTAGCGGTTGTAAAGGGTAACGTAACAAAGGATCAGATTAACGATGCAATGAAGGCTGCTCAGACAGAGTCTTATGGATATAATACCGATGAGATCGTATCTTCCGACGTTATCGGTATGACATACGGTTCGCTGTTCGATGCTACGCAGACAATGGTAGCGCCGATGGAGGATGGCAATACACAGGTACAGGTTGTTTCCTGGTATGATAATGAGAACAGCTATACTTCTCAGATGGTCAGAACAATCAAGTACTTCTCAGAGCTGGCATAGTCAAAGGCCTGTTAAGGTCCGGTCTTATGGACCGGACCTTTCTTTTTGTACTACGGCAAATTGCGTCAGTGTGTATAAGACGGCGTTTTTCAAAGATTGAATAAATGGAGGAAACAGATATGGGATTAAACAAGAAATCAGTAGATGATATCAACGTTAGCGGAAAGAGAGTCCTTGTAAGATGCGATTTTAACGTACCGCTCAAGGGTGGCGAGATTACGGATGAGACACGTATTGTCGCGGCGCTTCCGACGATTCAGAAGTTGATCAAGGACGGCGGCAAGGTGATTCTCTGCTCACATCTGGGCAAGGTAAAGAACGGCCCGAACGAGGGCGAGTCTCTGGCGCCGGTGGCAAAGCGGCTTTCAGAGAAGCTTGGCAAGGAAGTAAACTTTGTGGCAGACTACAATGTAACCGGAGAGGCGGCTACGGCGGCAGTTGCGGCAATGAAAGAGGGCGACGTTGTATTGCTGCAGAATACGCGGTTCCGCGGTGCGGAGGAGACGAAGAACGGCGAGGCGTTCAGCCAGGAGCTGGCGGATCTGGCTGACGTATATGTATGCGACGCTTTTGGATCTTCCCACAGGGCGCATGCGTCCGTTGCAGGCGTGACAAAGTGCATTACGGCAAAGGGCGGCGAGAACGCAGTCGGCTATCTGATGCAGAAGGAGATCGAATTCCTTGGCAATGCGGTAGAGAATCCGGTAAGACCGTTCGTTGCAATTCTCGGCGGCGCGAAGGTTGCAGATAAGCTCAACGTTATCAACAATCTGCTGGAGAAGTGTGATACGCTGATTATCGGCGGCGGTATGGCGTTCACCTTCCTGAAGGCAAAGGGCTATGAGATTGGTAATTCCCTTGTAGACGACGAGAAGATTGACTATTGTAAGGAAATGATGGCAAAGGCGGAGAAGCTTGGCAAGAAACTCCTTCTTCCGATTGACACCACGATTGCAGACGGCTTCCCCAATCCGATTGACGCGGAGATTGCGGTAGAGGTTGTAGACGCGGATAAGATCCCGGCCGGAAAAGAAGGCCTTGATATTGGCACGAAGACGGCGGAGCTGTTCGCGGATGCTGTGAAGTCAGCGAAGACCGTTGTATGGAACGGGCCTATGGGTGTATTCGAGAATCCCACGCTTGCAAAGGGAACCATCGCTGTGGCAAAGGCGCTGGCAGAGACAGAGGCTACCACGATTATCGGCGGCGGCGACTCTGCGGCTGCAGTAAACCAGCTGGGCTTTGCGGATAAGATGAGCCATATCTCTACGGGCGGCGGCGCTTCCCTTGAGTTTTTGGAGGGCAAGGAGCTTCCGGGCGTTGTTGCGGCGGATGACAAATAATCAATCGACTAATTATTAGGGAAACGCTGATTAAAGCGTTTCCCGCACCGGATTTGCGCTGCGAAGCAGCAGTTTCCCTTGCAAATCCGTGTGCATTCTTCGCAAATGAGCGATGGATTAAATCGGAATGTCTATAAAATAGTTAAGGAGAATGGAGAACATGGCAAGAAGAAAGATTATAGCCGGTAACTGGAAGATGAATATGACGCCGAGCCAGGCGGTAAAGCTGGTTGAGGAATTAAAGCCGCTGGTACAGAACGACGCAGTGGATGTGGTTTACTGCGTACCGGCAATTGACATCATTCCCGTGGTGGAAGCGGTAAAGGGCACCAATGTAAAGGTTGGCGCGGAGAATATGTACTATGAGGAGAAGGGCGCTTATACAGGCGAGATTTCTCCGGAAATGCTTGTAGACGCAGGCGTGGAGTACGTTATTATCGGCCATTCCGAGCGGCGCGATTACTTCAAGGAGTGCGACTGCACGCTCAACAAGAAGGTAAAGAAGGCGTTTGAGCATAATCTTACCCCGATTCTGTGCTGTGGCGAGTCTCTGGAGCAGCGCGAGATGGGCGTTACGATGGATTGGATTCGCCTGCAGATTAAGTCCGATTTGGCAGGCATTACGGCGGATCAGGTCAAGAAGCTGGTGATCGCGTATGAGCCCATCTGGGCTATCGGTACGGGCAAGACAGCGACGACGGAGCAGGCGGAGGAGGTCTGCAAGGGCATCCGCGAGTGTATCGCTGAAATGTACGACGCGGCAACGGCCGACGCAGTCCGCATCCAGTACGGCGGTTCTGTGAACGCGGGCAACGCGGCGGAGCTGTTCGCACAGCCGGATATCGACGGCGGCCTGGTAGGCGGCGCTTCCTTAAAGGCGGATTTCGGGAAGATTGTGTGCTACTAAGATATTTGAATTGACAGAAAAGATATAGAAAGCCAAAACGCACTTCGTATTATGGAGAGTCATAATGGGAGTGCGTTTTTTTGATACAAAAAATACAAGGCGTACGGTGCCGCGTGCCGGAATCATTGGTCTTGTGAATTAGAGGTGCCTTTTGGTGAGGGGGCGTCCGGAAGAAGGACGCGTATGAAAAATAGCGTCGCATCATGTAGTTGTGTATGGCTATTTAGAATATTCTGTGATATGATGAATAAAATAGTTGAATGTCTGGGAACAGAGTCCGATAACAGGCAGTAATGGATTGATTATGTCAGAAGCATGGGACTTCAGCAGATTTTTCGAATTTGATTCACAGTATCTGTAAACGAGCGGTTTTGATAGCAATATACCTGGGAATATGTTATACTATTGAGAAAGACTAATACATTGGAAGTAGATATTCTGATAGACGGGTTTACGGATTGTCTGGTGAGAAGAAGTACGGGCGGGCAGGTGGAAACAGCGTATCGGCTGCTATTCATAGAGAAATATATTAGAAAGCAGGTGGTGGAATGCTGACGATGAATAAGAAAAGAACCGGTTTGTTGTTTGAAGATATTGCGGACTATGCAAAAGACGGAAGACTGACAGAGCCATCGGACGGGAAGCGTTATGAATGGCGGAAATTGATTGATGCGGTAAAAGCGCTGGGCAGACCACTTACAGAGGAGGAGGCAGAGCAGTACCGGATAAAATAGAAGTTTGACTTGAGGAGGCGCTCATGGATTTTGACATCAAAAATGCGGACAAGATTGTGATGACACATACGGGCCTGCTGCCGGGGAAAAGGGGCAAGGTCATTCATGTGTGCTTTGAGCGAAAGCACGATAACCGCAGGGATTACGCCGAGCTCATTCTGCCAAGCCGCAATGTGGTGCGCGCTGAGGGCTTTGACGAGGGCGAGCTGGCGCAGCTTAGACTGTATCTGAAGGGACAGGAGCGGCAGATTGTAAAAGAGGCCAAGCAGATTAACCATGATCTGATCTTTAAGCTCTGATGAAAGCATTCCCCACTGCTTGCGGCGGGGTATTTGACTAAAGGACGGTGGCATATGGAGGTACAGGGATGTGTGCTCTGTCACAGAGGCTGCAATGCGGACAGGGCAAACGGGAGCGTGGGCTTTTGTAAAATGACGGACAAAATACGAGTGGCGCGCGCATCCCTGCACGAATGGGAGGAACCGTGCATCAGCGGTACGAAGGGTTCGGGCGCCGTGTTCTTTTCGGGCTGTCCGCTGCGCTGCGTTTTCTGCCAGAATCAGAGTATTGCGCACGACGGCAAGGGGATGGAGCTGACACAGAAGCAGCTGGAACGGGTATTCTGGCTTCTGCAGGAAAAGGGCGCGGAGAATATTAATCTGGTCACGCCGACACAGTATGTTCCTCAGATTGCCGCTGCATTGGAGCGTGTAAAAGGGCAGGGGCTGCGGCTCCCGATTGTCTACAATACCGGCAGCTACGAGACGGTGGAGACGCTTGGGCGGCTGGACGGGCTGGTGGATATTTATCTGCCGGATTTGAAATACAGAGATACGCAGCGTGCCGCGCGGTATTCTAAGGCGCCGGATTATTTTGAGGCGGCGTCCGCCGCGATTGCGGAGATGGTGCGCCAGACAGGAGCTCCTGTTTTTGACGGGGAACGGATGCGCCGCGGCGTGATTGTGCGCCATCTTGTCATGCCGCAGGGCGTCCGGGACGCGAAAGAGATTATCGCATATCTGTATCATGCGTACGGAAACGATATTTATATCAGCATTCTGAATCAGTACACGCCTTTTGGCGATTTAATACAATTTCCCGAGATAGACAGGCGGCTGACGCGGCGCGAATACGAGCGCGTGGTGGACTACGCGATAGAGCTGGGTGTGGAAAACGCTTTTATACAGGAGCGCGGAGCGGCAGGCGGGCAGTTTATTCCGGATTTTGACGAGGCGGGCGTGTTGAAGGATGAGCGTCTGTGGGAAATGTAGGAAGCGGACAGAGAATGGAGGATGCAATGGCGGTATACCAGAATTATATTTTTGATTTATACGGAACCCTGATTGATATTCACACGGACGAGCACAGCAAAAATTTTTTCAAGAAGTATGCGAAATGGCTTCGCAGGCAGGGGTATGCCTTTGCATGGAAGCAGTTTGAGCGGCTGTATACGGAGACGGAGCAAGCTTACAGGGAACGCGCGGCGCTTGAAAGCCGCCACGCAAAGCCAGAGATTCAGATTGAGGCGGTATTTGGCGAGATTTTTGCGGTAAAGGGCTATATCCTGTCGGAGGAGGAGATTGTAAGGCTTTGTGAGAGCTTCCGCAATATTTCTCTGATTTATCTGTGCCTGTTTCCGGATACGCTGGCATGCCTGCGGGCGCTGAAGGCAGCCGGAAAGAGGATTTATCTGCTGTCGAACGCGCAGCGCGCCTTTACATGGCAGGAATTGGAAAAAACAGGTCTGGTGCCCTATTTTGACGGTATCCTGATTTCGTCCGATGAGGGCTGTATGAAGCCGGATCCGGATTTTTACAATATCTGCTGTGAACGCTACGGACTGCAAAAAGAGCAGTGCATTATGATAGGGAATGAGCTGAAATCCGATATCGCCGGGGCGGCTGCAGCCGGCATGGATTCTTTTTATATTAACAGGTATCCCGTATTTCACGCGCAGGATGCTCCCGCATACCGGTATGTGTCGTGGGATGGTTCTCTTATGGAGGTACTGGACCAGACGGGCGTGATATGGGAGCAGCCGTGCTAAAGGAGGAAGAGAATGCTGACCAGAGCAGACTTTCTGTCGTTGAATTTTGTAAAGAAAGAGGATTTTACCGGAAGCCATAAGGGAATGCGCTTTCTGCTGCGCCAGGAGACTGTGGACGAGGAAAAAAGGCTCAAGGTCTTTGTTTGGCGTGAGCCCTTTGGCTTTGCGGCGACGCCGGATGAAAAAAAGCTTACCGAGAGCTTTGCATTCAGTGAGGAAGGGCTGGCGCAGGCGATTGCCTGGATGAACGAGAAGCACGCGGCGGGGCTTCCCTGAGACGCAATGGTGAAAGAAGACAAAAAAACAACCCACATGACGGTATGGGTTGTTTTTATTTATTCTATTAAGCCATCTGATTTACAGCCTTAGACAAGCGGGAAACTTTTCTGGAAGCGTTATTCTTATGATATACGCCCTTGGTTGCAGCTTTATTGATTACGCTTGTAGCGTTTAACAAAGCAGCAGCGGCAGCCTCCTTATCATTCGCCTCTACAGCAGTAAAAACCTTCTTCATAGCGGTCTTTACGCCGGATCTGATTGCTTTATTTCTCTCGGCTTTTGTTCTGTTGACCAAAATTCTCTTTTTAGCAGATTTGATATTTGCCATGCTTGACACCTCCCCATTTCCACGATATTTTTCAAAACAGCTCCATTAAATCCGGACACGGACGTTTTAATGGAAACATACTTAGATATTGTAAATTATGCAAATCAATCTGTCAATACATATTCTTAAAAAAAATGGAGAAATTTTATATAGGAAATACGGCATCAGTTCATGTATTTATCGAATTGCAAAACCGGATATTTGGCGGCCTGTGAAAGGTGCAGAGGAAGCGGGCGGCTTCTGTGGCCGTCTGATATGCGGGTATATGGATAAAGGAAGCAGACAGTAGAAATGGGGGATATGTATGCAGCAGTTTCAGATTAGAACGGATTTGGCGCTGGAGGCGACAGAGAGCGTACGAAAGCAGGACGCAGGCCATATACATGGCGTAACGCTGGAGGAATATGATGTGATGGAGGACGTCCATATTTCGAAGGTGGTGATAACAAGCAAAAACGCGGCAAAAAGTATGGGAAAACCGATGGGCACGTATGTTACGCTGGAGGCGCCCAGCCTGCAGGAGGCTGACGAGGATTATCACAGGGAGATATCGGAAGAGCTGGCAGGGCTGCTCCGGGACGTGCTTCCCGATATTGAGCATGAAAAGTCCGTCCTGATCGTCGGTCTGGGAAATCGGGATGTCACTGCCGATGCATTAGGGCCGAGTACCGTGGATAATCTGTTTATTACGCGGCATATCATCAGGGAATACGGCAAGCAGGCATACCGCGCCGAAAAAATCCATCAGATAAGTGCGCTGGTGCCCGGAGTAATGGCCAAAACCGGCATGGAAACATCGGAAATTATAAAGGGTGTCATAAAGGAAACACAGCCGGACATAGTTATAGTAATAGATGCGCTTGCCGCAAGGAGTACAAGACGTCTGAACCGCACTGTACAGATAACGGATACGGGCATCCATCCCGGATCCGGCGTAGGGAATCACAGAAACGCGCTCACGCAGGAAAGCCTGGGCGTTCCGGTAATTGCGATAGGGATTCCGATGGTAGTCGATGCGGGAACGATTGTATGCGACGCGCTTGAGAAGCTTTCGCATGAGTATGACGGTGGAAAAGCCTCATTGGACTATTTCAGGAACAGTGCGGATACTCAGCTTCATAATATGTATGTGACTGCGAAGAATATAGACGAGACAACGAAGCGGCTTAGCTTCACGTTATCGGAGGCAATCAATATTGCCCTCGAAATGGAGCAGGAAGAAGGGACTTAAATTTGAGGATAGGAATTAAGAAAAGATTAGTGGTGTCGGCTATTCTTTTATTCTTTTTTCTACAGCTATTCTTTAGGGCTGTCAGGGACATCCGGGACGGAGAGCGGTCAGTCGGAGCGGAATTGTATGAAGAAATGCTGATACAGTGCGTCCGGCTGTATAATCCCTTCTGGCTGTACATGGACAGTGACTGGGAGCAAAGAAATATTAAGGAGTGGGCGTGGCATGTTCTGTGGAAAAACGTTCCGATAGAGCAATATACGCGTGAAAATGATCTGGAGCTGGCGGCTGTGCGGGAACACATGCAGGGGCAGCCGCAGGAGCCGACAGAGCTGGTACAGGGGAATCAGGCAGCCGGCCCGGAGGAGATAACGCCGGCAATGGATACGCTGCAGGAGGCAGTCAGAACCGAGAACATGGATTCGCTGCAGGAAGCGGCGGCATCCGAGAACATGGATTTGCTGCAGGAAGCGGCGGCATCCGAGAACATGGATTTGCTGCAGGAGGCAGTTATATCCGAGAATCAGGCGGCGATCAGGGCCGCTGAGGAGAGCGGCCTTTTTGTACCGGCAGCCGCGCCGGCGGCCGTTTATTCCAGGGATCAGCTGCGGGAAGCCGGATTTATCAAGAAAACCTTTTATACGGAGGATCCGACCACGCTGCTGCGGGAGGAGCAGGTACAATATGACACGCTGATGAATTTTGACGCAACGCTTAAGCAGGATGCCAGCGCCCCGCAGATCCTTGTTTATCACACGCATTCACAGGAAGCATACATAGATTCGACAGGGGAAATTGATACGACGATTTTGGGGGTAGGAGAACACCTTTGCGATATTCTGCGAACACGCTACGGCTTTAATGTTATACACCATATGGGGCAGTATGATGTGGAGAGCAGGGATTACGCGTATTCTAACGCGATGGTCGGATTGGAGGAGGTGCTGCGGGAAAATCCCTCTATAGAGGTTATTATTGATTTGCACCGGGATGAGACGAATAAGGATACGCATCTGGTTACAACGATACAGGATATGCCCATGGCAAAGTTTATGTTTTTTAACGGGCTAAGCTATACGAGAGAACGCGGCGAGCTGACGTCGCTGCCCAATCCCTATGTGCAGGACAATTTGTCCTTTGCCTTCCAGATGCAGCTTGCCGCGGAGGAATATTATCCGGGACTGACCAGACGAATATATCTGAAGGGTTACCGTTATAACCTCCACTATCGTCCCAAGAGCCTGCTGATAGAGCTGGGTTCCCAGACAAATACTGTCGAGGAGGCGATGAATTCGTGTGAGCCGATTGCACATATTATTTCCATGGTACTGAATGGGGAGAATAAAGAGGGTGAAACGCCATAACGCGATTGTGTGCATAAAACAGTTTACTAATTTCTGATTTTGATGGTATACTAATGCTGTACCTTCAATTAACAGGGTGTGTGTATCCGGTTGTTGGCTGAAGCGGTATAAATTGGAAACGGAGGGAAAAAGAGCGATGGCAGTAATACATTTAACAGAGGAGAATTTTGAGCGGGAGGTATTGCAGTCGGATATTCCGGTATTAGTGGATTTCTGGGCACCGTGGTGCGGGCCGTGCAAGATGCTTTCGCCGATTATCGATGAGGTAGCAGAGGAAGTAACGGATGTAAAGGTATGCAAAGTAAATACGGACGAGGCGGATACTGTGGCGTTTCAGTATAAAGTAATGTCTATTCCGACGCTGATTCTGTTTAAGAACGGGGCGCCGGCGGCGACCTCTGTCGGGGCGAAGCCCAAATCAGAAATACTCGAATTTATCAAAGCATAAAAATGGCTGGCGGCAGGCCCAAAGGCGCTTTGTGCTGACAGAAAAATGCCGGACAAAGATAATACTGGAAAAATAAAGAAAAAGATACTAAAAAAAGCTTTTTGTGGGAAAAATTTCTTACAAAGGCTTTTTTTTAATGCTATAATAAAAAGAAAGGAAACGTGCGGAAGGGTATGGAAAATATGTTTAAAATTGGTGACTTTGTAATTAAGGGAAGCAGTGGGATCTGCCGGATTGACAATATCGGGCATCTGGATATATCTGCGGCGAACAAGGAACGGCTCTATTTTTTCCTTTCACCGTTGAATGAAACAAATTCGAAGCTCTATGTGCCGACGGACAGGAAGGACAGCGGGCTGCGCAAGGTTATTACGGAGGAAGAGGCGTGGAGGATTATAGAGGAAATCCCGAATATTGACGAGGCGTGGATTTCCGATGATAAGCAGAGAGAACAAAAATATAAGGAGGCTATTCAGAGCTGCGATCTGACAAGGCTGGTCAGCATCATTAAGAGCATGTATCACAGAAAGCAGCAAAGGACGGCGCAGGGAAAGAAAAACACTTCTGTTGACGAGCATTTCTTCAAGGTGGCGGAAAACAACCTGTATACGGAGCTTGCCTTTGCTATCGGCAAAAACAGAGAGGATATGCGCGAGATTATTGCCGGACGGATAGAGGAAATAATGGGCGAAAAGGCGTCTTGTGAGAAACCTTAAAAATTTTATAATTTGTTGTTGACAGATGTTTCCTCTAATGGTAATATAAGAAACGTCGTTGAGATGTGCGGAGGCGCAGCTTTATGATAAAAGTGAAAAAGTGCTTGACATAATATGACAGCTTATGATAAACTATCTAAGCTATCACGAATGAGATAAGCACAGAACCTTGACAAATAAACAGTAATGCGACCCTGAAAATTCTAAGAAGAATATTCAGAGAACAAAACCTAATAGTAAAGAGACCGGAAGCGGGAGACGGGATATTTGAGAGATGCCTTATATAAGGGATTTGGAGATGTCCGCGGAGCCTGTCTGGACGGTCACGGAAGCCAGAAGAACTGGTGTCCGGAATCAAGCTTCAACATGAGAGTTTGATCCTGGCTCAGGATGAACGCTGGCGGCGTGCTTAACACATGCAAGTCGAACGG
>CATLGV010000032.1 GCA_949948735.1 uncultured Lachnospiraceae bacterium
TTCTACCCCAAACAAAATAATTGAGGAGGTTCAAAATTATGTCAGAATTAACTTTTGAACAAATGTTAGAAGAATCATTAAAAACTATTCATACAGGAGAGGTAATTGAAGGTACAGTCATCGACGTAAAACCGGATGAAGCAATCCTTAATATCGGTTACAAGTCAGACGGCATACTTACGAGCAACGAATATACCAACGAGCCGAATGTCGACCTTACAACTATCATTAAATCCGGTGATAAGATGGAGGTTAAGGTTCTTAAAGTAAACGACGGTGAGGGACAGGTTCTTCTTACCTACAAGCGGCTTGCCGCAGACAGAGGCAACAAGAGGATTGAGGAAGCCTTTAACAACAGGGAAGTTTTGACGGCAAAGGTATCTCAGGTGCTTGACGGCGGTCTGAGCGTTGTTGTCGATGAGGTTCGTATCTTTATCCCCGCAAGCCTTGTTTCAGATATTTATGAGAAGGATTTGAGCAAGTACGCAGGACAGGATATTGAGTTTGTTATCAGCGAGTACAATCCCAAGAGAAGAAGATACATCGGAGACCGCAAGCAGCTTATCGTAGCGAAGAAGGCGGAGATGCAGAAGGAGCTGTTTGAGCGTATCAGCGTCGGCGATGTTGTAGAGGGTACGGTAAAGAACGTTACGGACTTCGGCGCGTTCATTGACCTTGGCGGTGTGGACGGTCTGCTGCATATTTCCGAGATGTCATGGGGCCGTGTTGAGAACCCGAAGAAGGTATTTAAGGTTGGCGAGGTATTGAAGGTATTAATTAAGGATATTGACGGCAGCAAGGTAGCGTTATCGCTGAAGTTTGACGACTCCAATCCCTGGAAGAACGCGGCTGAGAAGTATGCGGTCGGCACAGAGGTAACAGGCCGGGTTGCCAGAATGACAGACTTTGGTGCATTCGTGGAGCTTGAGCCGGGAATTGACGCTCTGCTTCATGTTTCCCAGATTGCCAAGGAGCATATTGAGAAGCCGTCCGATGCGCTGTCTGTCGGACAGGAGGTAACCGCAAAGGTTGTCGACTTCAATGAGGAAGGCAGAAAGATCAGCCTCAGCATCAAGGCGCTGCTGGCACCGGAGGCGAAAGAGCAGGCAGACACAGCGGCAGAGGATAATGACGCGGATGTGGTATCTGTTGACATTGATGCCGTTATCGCGAAGCAGGAAGCGGAGGACGCCGCAGAATAATCGTCACAAATAATTTATAAAGTTCGCATGAATATTGCTCTGAGGATGTTGAAATTCTCAGAGCAATTTGTTATTATTATAACGAATACCGTATGTTGACGAATACCGGGGATTTTAATGAAGAACATGAAAGGAGGAGCTTGGAATGGCATATGATTATGAGTACTTTAAAAAGGAGGTCTATGCCCTTACTAAGATAAACCTTGACGCCTATAAGGAGAAGCAGATGAAGCGCCGGATTGATACGCTGATAGCAAAGCATAAGGTGACCGGCTATGACAAGTTTGTCGTAAAGCTTCGTGACGATAAAGCTGTTTTTGAGGATTTTGTGAATTATCTTACGATTAATGTCTCTGAGTTTTACAGGAATCCGGAGCAGTGGAGCCTGATGGATAAGGAGATTATTCCGGAGCTTATCAGCAGATTCGGCAAAAATCTTAAGGTTTGGAGCGCGGCATGCTCGACAGGAGACGAGCCTTATTCGCTCGTGATGGCCCTGTCAAGGCATATTCCGCTGAATCAGATAACCATTATGGCGACGGATATTGACAAACAGGTTATTGAGAAGGCAAAGCTTGGTTTATATAATGAGAAGAGCGTGGCATCTGTGCCGGAGGATCTCAAGAAGAAATACTTTACCAAGGTAGGGCCTTCCTACCAGATTTCGGAGGAGATTAAGTCGAGAGTCCAGTTTAAGCAGCATAATCTGTTGCGGGATACATATCCTGACAGGTGCGATTTGATTGTGTGCAGAAATGTACTGATTTACTTTACCGAGGAGGCCAAGGACGAGGTGTTCCGCAAGTTTAATACCTCCCTGAAGGAGAAGGGTATTCTCTTTATCGGAAGCACGGAGCAGATTATGAACTACAAGGAGATTAATTTTGACCGGAAGAATTCGTTCTTCTATGTAAAGAAATGACATGGACGTCAGAAACGCAGGCCGATGAGCCTGCGTTTTGATGTTTGGAAAGGGATTAAGAAATCATCATCTCCAATATATGGTGCGCGTATATGTTGAAGAATTCGCGCTGGGTTTTGAATTCGTCCGTCAATTCAAAGAACAGCTCCTTATCGTCGTAGCTGCGTTTAAAGAACGGCGTAAAAAGCGCTTCGCCCTGCGGCAGATAGGAGGACGCTTTTCGGGTGTAGCAGGTGCGCGCGGTGGCCGGCTTGCGGTATCCCCTGTCAACGAAGGCGGCTACGGACTTATGCACAGCCATATCTTCCTTGGGAAGATAGTAATAGTCCTTGTAATTGGCGTAAAAGTATTTCATTTCTTCCTCATAAATAGGAACACTGAGCTTTCCGTCGGGGCCGCTGCCGCTGAAATAGCAGCCGTACGCACTGTAGGAAACACTCCCGGGAAGCGGGGCCGGCAGCCGCAGATTCATAATGATTTCGGAGCGCTGCGTCTGATTGATATCCTTGTAGTGATTGGCCTGCACCTTGGTGACCTTTATGGGCAGACGGAACAAATCGGGAACGGCAAGCGCGGCAATAATCTCAAACATTCCGCGCAGATCCTCCTCGTTGTGCAGCAGAAGCAGCTGTTCCTTCTCGGGGCTGTTATCCAGAACATAATCGTGATAAACATCGATCAGCTCCCGGCCGGAGTATTTGTCCTCGCGCGATGCGTTCAAAAAGCTCTCGATTGTTTTCTGCCTGCAGTCGGGCAGTTTCAGGAATGCCTTATAGGGGGCGATGCGCCGGTATATATCGATTCCCTCAAAGTCATTCAGGGAAAAGCCGATATGGTACTGTTCCAGCTTTTTCTCGAGATAGGGGACGTCAAACTGATTGCCGTTAAAATGAATCAGATAGCGGTAGTTGTCCGCAAAAGCGGCAAATGCTTTCAGCACATTAACTTCATCCTCATAATTCTCAGCAAACCATTGGATGCAGTGCCACGCACAGGGGCGGCTGTCTGTGTCAAGATACGCGCAGCCAATCATATAGAGGTTGGAGCTTCTGACATAGAGGCCGGTGGTTTCAATATCGATAAACAAGGTCTGCGCCGGTGTACACAGGTTTTCCAGCGGATAACCCGGAGTAAGCTTTTTGAGGCTTTTTTGAATACATTTCATAGGTGTGTTCCGTGCTTTGCGCACAATCCTTTCTACCCTCCGTTGACCACAGGCTCTTCAAGGAAAGGTTCATATAATAATAAGTTACCACAAGCGGCCGTCCGTGTCAAAAGTTAGTGTGAAATCACTGAAAGTGGGTGGAAAAATAATTGAAATTAAGGTATAGTAATAGATATGAATAACTTTAAGAAAAGAGGGAAAACAGATATGGCGAAACTCACATTTCACGGCGGGGTTCATCCGTGGGACGGTAAGGCGCTGTCCAAGGATAAACCGATGAAAGCGATTGTGCCGCAGGGGGAGATGGTATATCCGCTGAGCCAGCATATCGGCGCGCCGGCAGTGCCGGTTGTCAAAAAAGGCGACAGGGTACTTACGGGACAGAAGATTGCTGAGGCCGGCGGCTTCGTGTCCGCGCCGATTTACGCTACGGTATCCGGTACGGTCAAGGCAATCGAGCCGCGGCGCGTAGTAACCGGGGACATGGTCAACGCGATTATTATTGACAATGACAGGCTTTTTGAGGAGGTGTCGTATACGCCGAATGATCCCGAAGCGCTTGATAAGAAGGAAATCGTCGAGCTGATTAAAGAGGCCGGCGTCGTCGGCATGGGCGGCGCGGGATTCCCGACGCATGTGAAGCTTTCCCCGAAGGAGCCTGAGAAGATAGAATATGTCATTGCAAACTGTGCGGAGTGCGAGCCGTATCTCACCTCGGATTACCGGAGGATGCTCGAGGAGCCGGAGAAGCTTGTCGAAGGGCTGAAAATCATTCTGAGGCTGTTTGACAATGCGCAGGGCATTCTGGCAATCGAGGATAACAAGCCGGATTGTATTGCGCTTCTTGGCGGGCTTGTGGAGAACGAGGAACGGATTACGGTCAAGGCGCTTAAAACAAAATACCCGCAGGGAGCGGAGCGCCAGATTATTTATGCGACGACAGGCAGGGAGATTAATTCGTCCATGCTTCCGGCGGACGCGGGCTGCGTGGTGGATAACGTGGATACGATTGTGGCGGTATACCATGCGGTAAAAGAGGGCAGGCCCCTGATGAACAGGATTGTTACGGTCACGGGCGACGCAGTCAGGGATCCGCGCAATTTCTATGTGCGAATCGGCATGAATTACAGGGATTTGATAGAGGAGGCCGGCGGCTTCAAGTCAGAACCGGAAAAGGTGGTTTCGGGCGGCCCGATGATGGGGTTTGCGCTGTTTGATCTGGACGTGCCGACGACGAAAACCGCTTCGGCGCTGCTATGCATGACCAGGGACGAGGTTTCCATGATGGAGCCGGGGCCCTGTATCAATTGCGGCAGATGTGTGGAGGCATGTCCGGGAAGGGTTGTGCCGCGCAGGCTTGCGGTGATTGCGGAGCATCACGACGCGGAGGCGTTTGTGGCAAACGACGGTATGGAGTGCTGCGAATGCGGCTGCTGCAGCTATGTCTGTCCGGCAAAGCGTCAGCTGACCCAATCCATTAAGTCTATGAGAAAAACGGTTCTTGCCAACCGAAAGAAGCAGGGATAAGGAGGAGCATTGACGTGAGTTCAATTTTAAAGGTATCATCCAATCCGCATGTCCGGTCGAAGGATACAACGGCGCGCATCATGCAGTACGTGGTTATCGCGCTGCTGCCGGCGGCGGCCTTTGGCGTATATAATTTCGGCATCCATGCGCTTTTGCTGATTTTGACGACTGTTGCGACAACGGTTCTTGCGGAGTACATATATACCCGGTGCATGAAGAAGAAAAGCAGCATCGGAGACTTTTCGGCGGTCGTTACCGGCCTGCTGCTGGCGCTGAACCTGCCGCCCATGGCGCCTCTTTGGATAGGGGTTATCGGCGGTTTGTTTGCCATTATTGTTGTGAAAATGCTGTTTGGCGGCCTGGGGCAGAATTTTATGAATCCGGCGCTGGGAGCAAGATGCTTCCTGCTGATTTCTTTCACCTCGATTATGACCAATTTTGATTGTGACGCATATACGGGCGCGACGCCGCTTGCCGTGATTAAGAGCGGGGAGGGAAGCGTGGCGCTGACGGATATGATTATCGGGCGTACCGCGGGGACCATCGGGGAGACAAGCATGATCGCCCTGCTGGCGGGCGCGGTGTTTCTGCTGGTGATGAAGGTCATAGACCTGCGGGTTCCGGCCTCCTATATTCTGAGCTTCGCCGTATTTGTCCTGATTTTCGGCGGACGCGGCATTGACGGGACTTATCTGCTGTCCGAGCTTGCGGGCGGCGGTCTGATGCTGGGTGCGTTTTTTATGGCGACGGATTATGTGACGCGTCCGATTACAAAGAACGGGCAGTATCTGTTTGGCATTTTCCTTGGCGTGATGACCGGTATCTTCCGGTTGTTCGGGCCGTCGGCGGAGGGTGTTTCTTATGCGATTATTCTGGGAAATCTGCTGGTCCCTCTGATTGAGCAGGTGACGCGGCCTGCCGCCTTTGGTAAGCGCGCGGTTCGGAAGGGAGGAAAACAGGCATGAATACGGAAAAGAAAGCAATGGTAAAGGATGCGTTCATTCTTTTTGCGATAACGCTTGTCGCGGGCTTTCTGCTGGGGCTTGTATATGATGTGACCAAGGAGCCGATTGCGCAGCAAAAGGCCAGGGCCAAGGCAGAGGCCTGTAAAAATGTATTTACGCAGGCCGAAGCCTTTGAGCCTGTAGCAGGCGCGGACGGACCGACGGCGTATTTTGCGGCGGGACTTGACCCGCAGGTGGATATTGACGAGGTCATGCAGGCGCTGGACAGCTCGGGGCAGCTTCTCGGATATGTCATCACGGTTACGGCGCACGGCGGTTACGGCGGGGATATTCAGTTTTCCATGGGTGTGACGCTGGACGGCACACTCAACGGTATTTCGCTTCTGAGCATATCCGAGACTGCGGGTCTTGGCATGAAGGCGGGCGACGTGCTTGTGCCGCAGTTCTCAGATAAGAAGGTAACGGAGTTTACCTATACCAAGTCGGGCGCCGCAAAGGACAGCGAGATTGATGCAATCAGCGGTGCAACAATCACGACAAAGGCGATTGTAAACGGCGTAAACGGCGGTCTGGCATTTTTTAACAGCATGCTTGCGGGAGCGGAAGGAGGTGCCGCGCAATGAGCGATATCAAGAAAAAAACGCAAAGTCCGATGGCGGTGTTTTTTAACGGACTTGTGAAGGAAAATCCTACCTTTGTGCTGATGCTGGGCATGTGCCCGACGCTTGCGGTTACGACGTCGGCGATAAACGGCCTTGGCATGGGACTCACAACGACGGCGGTGCTGGTGCTCAGCAATGCGATTATATCACTGCTGCGGCACGTAATACCCAACCGGGTGCGTATTCCCGCGTTTATTGTGATTGTGGCTTCCTTTGTTACGGTAGTGGAGCTGCTGCTTGAGGGCTTTATCCCAAGCCTGTATGCGGCGCTTGGCCTGTATATTCCGTTGATTGTAGTAAACTGTATTATTCTCGGGCGTGCAGAGTCCTTTGCATCCAAGAATCCGGTGATTTTGTCAATCTTTGACGGTCTTGGCATGGGGCTTGGCTTTACGGCGGCGCTCACGGTGATCGGTGCGGTGCGTGAGCTTCTGGGTGCGGGAGAGCTGTTCGGGATTCCGGTCATCAACAGGGCGCTTGCGGCTGTTTCGGGACTTATCGGCAGAGCAGAGCCGCTGGAATATGTACCAATCAGTATTTTTGTGCTTGCTCCCGGCGCGTTCTTTGTGCTTGCCGCGCTGACGGCGCTGCAAAACCGCGTGAAACGGAAGCTGGAGGAAAAAGGGCACAGTGCAGATAAAATACAGTCCGGATGCAGTACGGACTGCGCAGGCTGTTCGGACAGCGGCTGTGCACGCCGGTTTATGGATGTGGATGCGGCGCCCGGAGCAGTGGGCAGCGTACCGGACAAATCCGAAGACAAGGACAAGGCGCTAAGAGACGGCGCAGAAAAGGAGTAGGAAATGCTGGAGGTAGTAAAGGATTTATTCGTGTTGATGATCAGCTCCTCTTTGGTAAGCAATGTCGTGCTGAGCCAGTTTTTGGGACTGTGCCCTTTTCTCGGGGTTTCCAAGAAGGTCAATACGGCAGTCGGCATGGGCGGGGCGGTTATCTTTGTCATAACGATTGCATCGGGTGTGACGGCTGTTATTTATCGGTTCGTGCTGGTACCGTTTGATATTACATATTTGCAGACAATTGTTTTTATATTGGTTATTGCCGCGCTGGTGCAGTTTGTGGAGATGTTTCTGAAGAAATATGTGCCGTCCCTGTATCAGGCGCTTGGCGTTTATCTGCCGCTGATTACGACAAACTGTGCGGTGCTGGGTATTGCGCTCACGAACGTGCAGAAGGAATACGGCATCGGCTTCAGTATTGTCAGCGGATTTTCAACAGCGGTCGGATTTTTGATTGCGATTGTGATACTGGCAGGCATCCGGGAGAAGATTGCATATAACGATATTCCGGAATCGTTTCGGGGAATGCCGATTGTCCTGATAACGGCAGGGCTTATGGCAATTGCTTTTTGTGGGTTTTCGGGCCTGCTGTAGGCAGCGTCCAGACCTGCAGGCTAGAAAGGAGCATGGTTGTAAAAATGAGTATTTCAGCGATTTTAACTGCCGTAGCGGTGGTTGGCGGAGTGGGATTATTTCTGGGACTCTTCCTTGGCGTTGCGAGCATTGTCTTCAAGGTGGAGGTCGACGAACGGGAGGAGGCGGTGCTTGCCGCACTCCCGGGAAATAACTGCGGCGGCTGCGGGTTTCCCGGATGCTCCGGACTTGCGGCTGCGGTTGTAAAGGGCGAAGCGCCCGTAAACGCCTGCCCTGTAGGCGGCGAAGCGGTTGGCCGGACGATTGCGTCCATTATGGGCGTGGAGGCCGGAGAAACCGTGCGGATGACGGCGTTTGTAAAGTGCGCGGGCGACTGCGCAAAAACAACGCAGAATTATGAATATACCGGCGTTGCGGACTGCAGCATGGTGGGGTATGTGCCGGACGGCGGAGCGAAATCCTGCAATCATGGCTGTCTCGGATACGGGAACTGTGTGAAGGCTTGTCCCTTTGACGCAATCCATATTCAAAACGGGATTGCGGTAGTGGACAGGGAAAAATGCAAGGCGTGCGGCAAATGTATCGCCGCGTGTCCCAAGGCCCTGATCGAACTGATACCGTATGCGGCGAAGTCTGTGGTAGCCTGCAGCTCCAGGGATAAGGGGCCTGTGACCATGAAGGCGTGCCAGAGCGGCTGTATCGGCTGCAGCCTCTGTGTAAAGGTGTGTCCTGTGGGGGCAATTACCGTAGAGGATTTCCATGCGCACATTGATCAGAGCAAATGCACCGGGTGCGGCGCATGCAGGGAGAAGTGCCCGAAGAAAGCGATAATGGAATTGTAATTGGGGTTACAATTATGCTATAATCATATATGTCACTTGGGTGCAGTATTTCAAGGGGGTATACATGAGACTGTTTGATGATGACAATTATAATGAACGACGCGGTTCCGGTTCCAATATGACATATATTTATATGGCGCTGATTATGTCTACGGTTATTCTTGGGGTGACGGCGCTGGTATTCTGGGTCAACCGGTCAGGCAGCCGCTCGGACGGAAGCGGCTACGCGGCTGCCGTTGCACAGCGGGAGGCACGTGAGACAGCGGGCAATACGCCGAATCAGAACGATTCGGAGCGCGTGATAGAGAGCAGTAAGCTTACGGCGGATCAGCTTGATATCTGGACGCTGCCGGATACGGGAAGGGAAAGCGGCAGCAGCGCCAACAGGAATAACGGGACAGTCACCAATCAGACCACCGGTGAAACGGTCATTGACGGATCTAAGGACAGTGACGTGGACCAAAGCGCCTCCGCGACGGACGATTCGACATCCGGAAAGACGACGACCTACGACATGGCTGAGCGGGAAAACTTAAAGGATACGGAGACGGATAAGGAAGACGAGGAGAAAGAAGAAGAGGAAGAAGAGGAGCGGGAGACGCGCATTCGGGTGCTTCATTCGGACGGTACGAAGGAATGGGTGGATATCAGCGAGGATCTGGCCAGGAACAAATATGATTTTGACAATCTGAAGTATCAGAAGCCGGTTATGAAATATTACCGCGACGGAAAGCCTGCGTCATGGTTTGGCGTCAGTATAGACGCAAGCCAGGGGGAGATTGATTTTGACAAGCTTAAGAAAGCAGGCTGTGACTTTTGTATGATTAAGGTCGGTGCGAGAGGCTATAGCAGCGGCCGAATCGTTATGGACGAGAATTATAAGACCAATCTGAAGGCCGCTTACGAGGCAGGGCTTGATATCGGCGTTTATTTTTGTTCACAGGCGGTAACAAAGTCTGAGGCGCGCGAGGAGGCCGATGTGCTTCTGGACGCAATCGAGCGGTATGATATAACATATCCGGTTGTGTTTGTAATGAAGGATGTTGAGGACGATATGCCCCGCATTGATGCGCTTGACGTAAAGGAAAAGTCGGATATCGCGCGCGCGTTTATGAAGGTGGTTGCGGACTCCGGATATACGCCGATGATCTACGGCGATATGGAATGGCTGATGACCATGGTGGATATGGAGCGGCTGGAGGGCTATGACGTGTGGTATGCGCAGGATGCGGATGAGCCGGAATACCCGTATGAGTTTGGCATGTGGGAGTACGAGTTTGGCGGCTCCATCAAGGGCATATCCGGGGATGTACGGATGAGCATAAGCTTTGAAAACTATGCGGGAAGATAATAAAAGGACGTGCAGCTTATAATAGCTGCACGCCTTTTTCGTTACACATCTCTATAATGTTTTCGGGCCAGAGGGAGGATTGCACCTCGCCTATATGCGCCTTTCTCAGGAAAAACATACATATTCTGGATTGGCCGATTCCGCCGCCAATGGTAAAGGGAAGCTCTTCGTTGATAACGGCCTTCTGGTAAGGCAGCTCGGCGCGCTCCATGCAGCCGGCTTTTTCCAGCTGGGAGAGCAGCGAAGCCCTGTCAACGCGGATTCCCATGGAGGACAGCTCCAGCGCGATGTCCAGTACCGGATAGTATACCAGAATATCGCCGTTGAGAGACCAGTCGTCATAATCGGGCGCCCGTCCGTCGTGCGGCTTTCCGTTCTCAAGCTTGTCGCCGATTTTCATAATGCATACGGCGCCCTTGGCTTTGGCAATATAATATTCCCGCTCCTTTGGCGTATTGTCGGGGAAGATTTCGGCAAGCTCCTGTGTAGTGATGAAGAATATTTCATCCGGAAGCATTTCCTCTATGTATTCGTACTGTATCGCCATGTATTTTTCTGTATTCTTGAGGCATTTGTAGACCTTTTTCACAACTGCCTTGAAGGTGTCCATATGACGGTCCTCTCTGGTGATAATGCGCTCCCAATCCCACTGGTCTACAAAAATAGAGTGGATATTGTCGGTGTCTTCGTCGCGGCGAATCGCGTTCATATCGGTGTAAATGCCTTCGCCGAGGGCAAAGCCGTATTTCTTCAGCGCGTAGCGCTTCCATTTGGCCAGCGACTGCACGACCTCGGCCTGCCTGCCGTTTTGTTCCCGGATGTCAAAGGCGACGGGACGCTCGACTCCGTTCAGGTTGTCGTTCAGTCCGGATAAGGGATCTACAAAAAGCGGCGCGGACACGCGCTCGAGATTGAGATGCGCCGCCAGCTGGTGCTGGAAGAAATCCTTTACTGTTTTGATTGCAATCTGCGTATCGTGCAGGTTTAAAGAAGAGTGATAATTTTCGGGTATCACTAAAGTTTTCATGTGAGTCCTCCGTATAAAATGGTTTGTTCGGTTTCCATTATTACACTTTTCGGGGGTAAAAGCAATAAGAAACGCAAAGAAAACAGGGGGAAAACATGTGACGGACTGGGCTGCATCAGGCAGTGAGGGAGGAGTAGGTATTCAAGGCCTGTGAATGCGTGGGATCTTCAAAGATTTCAGCTGCCGGAGGATGACAGGTAAACAGCATAAAGCAAATAAAAAGAATGCCGACGAGACAGCACAATAAAAACGTATACGGCTCCAGCCGGCAGGATAATGTAAGCTTATAGGAGAGCCAGAATGCGATTATAATGCTTAGAATGAACGTGCAGACATCCAAAATAAGGATATTTTTGCCAAGGACAGCCGTATAGGCGTAGAAAAGGACAGGAATCAGCAGCGTTCCCAGCGAAAGGCCAAAGCATAAAGCAGAGGAAATGCACGGATACTGTTTCCTGAATTTGAAAATCATTAAAAGCGTATATAGAAGCATGGGAAAGAACAGCAGCTTCATATGCTCCCAAACGGATTCATTAACTGGCGTAAAAAGGCCGACGACACGGTTTTTACCTGACCAATCGTACAGGAAGTGCGCAAGCGTGCCCATGATGGTGACAAAAATAATGCCGATGATGGTATAGTGTTTTAAGTGCTTCATAAAAAATACCTCCTGAGTAGTATATGCAGGGAGAGACGGGAGTATGCTATGACAGATGATCCGGACATGAATTATGTAATCAGGACACAGCAATGTACTTGGTCCTGACCGTATATACCTTTGTCAATTAAGGGCAATGCTTCTGCTCCTCCCGAATTATCGGATAGCCGTTTCCCTGGATGTCGGTAGTGATATCGTTTTGATGCTGCTTTTGGGAACGCTCCTTTTTGTCAATGACGATGCCGCTTTCCCATGTCCCCTTCGGAATCGTGGGGATGCTCTTATTCTTGTCAGCTGCTTTCATTGTGACCTCCTGCTTTTTGATACGGGTAGTATAACCGAAAAACAGGAAAATATAGCTGCAATTATGAGTTGAATTTATTGACGGTGTTGGAGTAAAATAGGATAAATCGATATTTAAAAGAAGGAGAGAAGCATATGGAAGATTTGATGTATATGATGATGAGAGGAATCATAATTACATGAGCATAATAATAAAAACACCATTTAGATCATCCGGTTTGGAGACAGATCCCATTGTATACGGGCTTAGACCAGAAGAATTAAGGCAGGGCATCTATCAATTATATAATGATAAAAGTTTGTTAATTACTGGGACGAGAGGAATAGGAAAATCGTCATTTTGTTATCAGTTGCAAAAGATAATTAAGGGTGATGATACTTTATTAAAAAGATGTGCTCTTGAGATTAGTATGCCTAAATTTATCACGGTTAGCTATGTGTGTACGCCGGATGATACGATTGAGACGATTATTTTGAGTATTATTAACGATTTAGAAGAACAAATTGAAGAGTGTAGAGAAAAGTACAAAATTAGAGCCAAAGAATTTGATGTTGCAATTTTGGGGTTTATTAAATCTAAGATAGCAATAGAAGAAACAGAAACAAAGAAAGATAATACGCTGGTCACTTCATTTATTGAAATAATACATAAATATACGCAAGTTTATGTGGAACCACATATAAATATTGTTTTAGATGAACTTGATCAGATAAATCCACAATATAATATAGCACATTTTATTAAAGTAGTATTGGAACAGCTAAATAGGAAGGGTGATGACTATTTATCTTTTATTTTGGTAGGGCAAAATTCATTATTTGATACATTAAATAATAGTCAGCCAGCATTTCACCGTATAGTTAAACACATAAATTTATTACCGCTAAATGAAGAGTATTCAAGAGGCGTCCTACAGGCATGTCTAAAAAGGACTGAAATTCCAACTGAAATAGAGAATAAGTGTGAAGATTTATTTCTTAATATAACTTGTGGATATCCTTATAATATACAGCTTTTAGGAAATGAAACATTTAATTGCATGTTGGAAAGATATAACAGCATACCCAATGAATTTACAATAGTGGAAAAAGACTTGTTGGGTGGCCTTAAAAATGTGATAGTTTCTGAGGAACAAAGATATGCAATTTTGTTGGAAACTTTAGAATCTGATGAAAAAGGTATAGTATTATCACTTGCGGATGCAGATGTGAAATCTTGCCCGTATGAGTTTACTAAGGAAAGTATAGAAGCCGGTTTATCTATACAAGACAATGAAATAAGAAAAGAGGAGGCAAGAAAAATGGTGAAATCACTTCTTGAGAAGCAAATTATAAGAGAAGTGGAGAATGCGATTACCCGAGAGAAGAAATATGTTTTCCAAGAAGAGATTTTTAGAATTTATTTGTTTGATAGAATAAATAACGAAAAATTATTAAGTTTATACGATTGAATATAATGCGTTTTTTACAATGACTTAGGTCAGTTTACAAGGGACTACACAGGGTAACGGTCTGACGGGCGCTGATATGCCCGTCAGATTTTCCATGTGATGTTCAAGCTGTCGCTTGTAGCGGCAATGGTGGTAATCATCAAATCCACCACCCGCCGCTTGTCGTCAAAGGATACGCTGTCCCAAGTGTCGAGGTAGCCGGAAATCTGGCTGACCTGTTCCGGGCTGATGGCTTCCACCGTCAACTCCGCTATCTTCGCCAGAAGTTCCTGCTTGCGGCCGTCCAGTTCGGCTACCTTCACATTCACATAGGAGAGCAGCACATTGTTTGCGCCTGTCAGACTGTCTACCAGCTTTTCAATCTCGCCGTCCACATGGGCAAGTTCCACTTGCAAAGCGGTGATTTTGGGGTTGGCCTTTGCCACCTTTTTCCTGCCTGTCAGCGTCTTGTAGCTGTCCAGCTTTTTCACCATCTGTTGATACACCACCGCTTCCAGTTCCGCCGTGATGATTTTCCCACAGCCGGGGCAGCTTTTATTATCCAGCTGTTTCGTACAGCGGAGGTACTGTCTGCCGGAGGGATTGAAGATACTCATAAGGGCATATCCGCAATTTCCGCACTTGATTTTCCCTGCCAGCCATGTATGGATGGCTTTCCGCGCGGACTGGATTTTCATGTTGTTCATCAGCTTCTTGCGGCAGGTCAGCCATGTGTCCGAGGGGACAATGCCCTCATGGGGCGCAAGCACCAGCATTTGGTCTTTCAGGCTTTGGGCCTTGTCCGGTTTCACGTCCCGGCCTTGATAGAGATAGCACCCGTTCATGCCTGTGAAGTCGGCGGCGTCATTGACAAGCACCGTTCCCTGGCTCTTGAAAAATTCGTACACATCCAAGTCCGCCTGCACATAGATGGGGTTGCGTAACATCTGCGCCAGCGTGGGGCGTATCAGTTCCCGTCCATTAAACAAAATGCCCTGCTCCGCAAAGTAGCGGGTAATATCCCCATAGGAGGTTGTCGGCTCGGCGTACATCTCAAACATCAGCCGGATATTTGCCGCTTCCTCCGGGTTCACCACCAGCCGCTTTGTGTTGATACCGTCCATCTTGATAGGCTCCGTATGGAAGCCGTAGGGGGCTTTCCCGCCCATCTTGAAGCCCCGCTGACTGCGGGAATAGTAAGCGTCCGTCACCCGCTTCTGTATCGTTTCCCGTTCCAACTGTGCGA
>CATLGV010000033.1 GCA_949948735.1 uncultured Lachnospiraceae bacterium
CCCGGAACAAAGAGAAGTACCGGGCAGAGCATGAACGGGGAATTATCTTACATGAAGCCGCTGCAAAGGCACTGAAAGCGGCGCAGATCGGCGGGAAGCTCCCCAGCGTCCCCGCGCTGCAAGCGGAATATGAGAAGCTGCAAGAGCAGAAAGAAGCCCTTTATGCCGACTATGGCAAGCTGAAAAAACAGGTTGCAGAGTATGATGTTATCAAGCGGAACATAGACAGCATTTTACAGGCAGAAAGGCACCCGGAACGGGAAAGACAGACAGAGCGCGGATAATGTCATAAAGCTATTGATTTTTGAGTTTTGAAATCATATAATAGGAACTGGTAATTCAGAATTAAACAAATCAAAATTTTGAAAGGATGAATAATAATGAGCGAAAAACTAACTTCTGAAAAAAATTTTGCGAAAAGAACAATGATTCTATTGGTTATGCTTATAGGCATGGCTGGTTTGACCGCTTGCACAACAGATAACTCTAACCCTCCTGATGCAACGGTTCAGGATAGCCCGGAAAAAATATATGAGGACGTTGCTGCTGAAAATTTTGAACAGGTTAATATAAGCGGCAATTCTAAATCTATTGTCATACGGCGAAGCGAAAGCGAAAACTTTGAATTTTATAATGGAGATTTGAATACTGCTCATACATATACAGTTCACTGTGACAAAAAGGGAGAAATACTCAACATAGAAATCCTGATGGAAAATCCAGACGAAGATAATGATATTCTCGGTTCCCCCATTATTGACATACCGCAAAAAGAATTTGAAGAAATTGTGGTAGCTGGCGATTTTAGAGTGATTTCAATACATGCTCTTGATTCGGACGTGTTGGTTCATGCAGATAATTCATCTGCTGTATATCTTGATTTAGAGGCGGAGTATTTGACACACAATATTACTTTGGATGGTTCAGCTTCCGATAGTTTCAACGACGTTTCGATTTATTTTGATAAATTCCCTGATAATATAAGTATGGACTTAGGTCTGAGCCGGGACGCGATAATAAATGACCCGAATGACATACTTAAAGAAAACGGTCTTGAATCAGGTTCAGGGGAACCAATCATAAGTATCAATTATGCAGAAAAAATAAGTATTTACAGTAAAGAATGAAAACAAACATATAACAAGTAATCCTGTTATTGGATTAAACTAATTCCAGTTTGTAGGGCAAAAAGAAAACCGGGACGCGGCAGCTATCACATAGCCACCGCGCCCCGGTTTTCTTATGGGTGCAGATACCAAAATGTTACGCAATAGAACGGCATTTACGGGGGTAAAGGTATAAATCCCTTGCCGCGTCATTTTCCCGCCCGGAAAGCCGCATAAATCAAGGCTTGTTTTGCCCCTATCGCGTCACACTCTATTCTCTGTTTCAGCCTAATCTGCGCTATCAATAGCTTGCTCGACAGTATCAAGAATAAATGAAGCAAATTTATCTCCAATATCATCACTCGCAAAGTCTTGTCTTAAATCACTTTCTATTTCTTCAAAATTTTGCCGAACATCTTGCTTTTCTTCAGAAGTCATATCATTCCACCCTTTATTGTTAGAATAAACGCAACCTCCCATTGTAAGCATTATCATACCTAATGAAGTAATAAGCAAAAATTTTTTAATTAGTCCCATAATTATCTCCTTTTCTACAACACATATTTTGCCATAAGTCCCAGTGCTATAATAAACAGCACTGTAATAGTCGCCGTTGCTGCTATAATGGATATTATACCTATTGTCTTTCGGGCTTCTTTACTTAGCCGTTTTTTTTCAGAAGTTGTGACAATAGTGCTACTTTCTTTTCCCAACAAAATGTAATCAGCACTTACATCATAAATCTCTGTCAGTTTAATTACATTGTCAATTTCTGGATTTCCTTGCCCGCTTTCCCATTTTGAAATAGCTTGCCTTGAAATTCCAAGCATTTCAGCAACTTGCTCTTGTGAATAGCCCGCTTTTTTACGCAGTTCTTGAAGTCTTTCTGCTATGTTCATGTTTATCACCTCCAATAGAAAGATACCACAATTCGTTGGTTGCGTACCACCAACACATATTTAATCTGTGTCAACCAATCGTTGCGGTTACGAAAATTTAGGTTGCGTTGTGTTTTAGGGACTAATTTACTTTATAATAACACTTTTGGGAAGAAATTGGTATTGTCGATTACAAAGGAAAAGCCGGGACGCGGCAGCTATCATCATAGCCACCGCGCCCCGGTTTTCTTATGGGTGCAGATACCAAAATGTTACGCAATAGAACGGCATTTCCGGGGGTAAAGGTATAAATCCCTTGCCGCTTCATTTTCCCGCCCGGAAAGCCGCATAAATCAAGGCTTGTTTTGCCCCTATCGCGTCACATTCCCCCGCATTTTCCTCATGCGCTCGGCGGTCTGTCTGCGGGTGATACGTTTCCGGCAGTCCGGGCAGTAAATAGCCCGGTTGGAGCTGGACGCAAAGGGCGCACCGCACACACTACAACGGCGCATATCTTCCGTATGGTATAGCTCGGCGTACAGCTCCTTATCGGCGGGCAGTACCGCAATGCGGAACCATTTACAGAGCAGGGAATAGGAAATGAGCTGCGGGCATACGCAATAGTCCCCGTCGTCCAGCAAGATACAATTCCCGTTATCGCAGTTGCAGCACGTCCGGCGCACAAGGGCGTTGACTTTCCGGCTTTGGGGCGGCGTGAGCCGCTTAATCTCGCTCATACCTCGTCGGCGGGGTAAACGGCAAGCCCCGCAAATTCCGCTTCGGTCATGCGTACCACTTTTTCAAGGGTGTGGGCGGCAAAGTCCCGCATTTCCCCCTCCATAAAGGGCAGTGCGGCGTTCATGGCTACTACAAGCCCCTCCTTGCTGCCTGTCATGTAGATACTCAAAAGGTTGGTTTCTTCCACCGTGAAATTACCGTTAAATCTGTTCATGCTCATACCTCCAATCCGTGATCTTTCTTTTTTGCCGCCGCTTTTTTCGGGGCGGTTCTCTTTTTATCCTGTGCAAGCTGCGCCCGGACAGAGGGGCGGGGCTTTTTTACCTCCCTGTCCCGGTTCTCGTCCTTTCCAATCAGCGCGTATGTGCCGCGCTGGTCTTTCAGTGCGGAAAAGGAAAGGGTCTTATAGGGCAGCATGGAGAAAAGCCGTTCCGTGTCCTTTGTGGACGCAAGCCGGGTGAATACCGGGGACAGCTCCACCATGAAATGAGCTTTGTCCGGGCTGTTGGGGGCAGACAGCTTTTTCATATCTGCCACAATGCGCCGCGCTTCCCGCTCGATCAGATTGTTATGCAGGGCTTCGATATGCGCCCCAAAGTCCCCCTGTGTCAGCTTATCCCGGCTGCGCTTTTCCTCCCGTAACAGGGATTGCAGGGCTTCCGGGTCTTTTGGCTGTGTTTCAAAATATTCAAACTTCCCAAGCTGGGGATCGGGATAACCGTCAAAGTGCTGTCCGGCTGGCTGCTCCCGTGTCCCCTGCTCATAAACAAGCGTCACCGTCCCTGCGTCAACCGTGTTATCCTTGACGCACTCATAATGCTTTTCATAGTCCAGCTCATACAGGTTGCCCTTGATCTTCCCGTCCTGTTCCCCGGTCAGCTCCACGGCATACGCAAGGATAAAGTCGCGGGTCTGCTCCTTATAGAAACGCCATGTGTTGTTAGGGGCGGTGTCCTTGATGAAAACGTCACGCTCACGGAAGCAGTACGTCCCGGACGGGCGGGAAAGCCATAAAAGGGGCTTATCCTCTTTATTGGGGCTTGCCGCCTTTTCTGCAATGATCTTTTTGTCAATGTCAAAGTCACTCTGATAAAATCCTGTGTTCTGCTTCATTATGGCTTCAAGGGAAGCGAACACGTCCACATCTTCAAATTTATTCAGTTTTTCCATAGGGTCAGCTCCTTTCCAAGTCCTGCGACTTGCTTCTTGTCTGTTTCTTCTGCGCCGCCCGTTCCTTGTCAGCTTTAAGCTGCGCCCGGATAGAGGGCTTCTTTTCAGCCTTTTTCCCCGGCTTCTTTTCCTTGCCCTGTTCCTGCTCCGCTTTCAGCGCGGCGGCATACTCGGAAAGGGAGATCTGTTCGCCGCTCCTTGCTTTTGCTTCCAGTTCGTCAGTGGTAGGGGTGTTGTTGATGATACCGTCAAAATTGTTGTCGTTCTGCTCGATAGTGTCCTCGACGTGCTTTAGGGGATTTGCCTTTTCCCGCTGTTCGGCGGCGACTGCAAACGCCTGTGTGCCGTTCCCCATAATGAGGTATTTCCCGTCCTCCGACGTATGGTGAAGCCCGTACCCGGCGGCTCTCATTTGCTCGGCGGTCATATCGGTTACAGAAAAGCTCCCGCGTGGCGTTCTGATCTGCTCCCCGGTCATGCGGGTGTCGGGGGTAAGCTGCTGTGTCTGCTCCTGCAAAAACTCCGGCACTTCCTTATAGCCGAAACTGTCAACGTAATGGGCGGTGTCCTGCCCGTTCTGATGAAGCACCACTATATCCGATACGGAAAGGCTGTGTCCCCTAAAGTCTGCGGGGTGGTCGATATTGAAACGGGTATAAATATCTTCAAGGGAAGTCCCCGGCGTGAGTTCTGCGGTGTAGATTAGATTATAATTCGCTGTTTCCACGGCAAGCCCCGCCGCCTGCAGGCGGTCGTAAGGCTCGAAATGATAGTCCCGCATACCGTCCCCGTCCTTTAGCTGGTAAATGGTAAAGGTGTCTTTGTCCGGCTCTTTCCCCGGCGTGGCGGGTTCCGGCGTTTCCTGTCCCGGCTCGGCGGTGGGCTGTGCTTCCTGCGCCTTTGCATAAAGCTCTTTCACGTCGCCCTGTGTCAGTTCCCCGGCTTCCAGCTTCCCCAAAAGCTCCCGGCATTTCTCCGGCGTTCCCATGTAGAGAATATCCCCCAGCTTCGCCATGCCGTTATCCTGCGCGATATACTCCTGTAAAATATGGCTGTTTTCCCGGCTGTCGCTGTATGGGTTCTGCCGCACCTTGCAGAATGTTTCCGGCGTGGCAGCGTCCCCCGGCTCCGTGTCCTGTGCGGCTTCCTGCGGCTGCTCCGGCTCGGTCTGTTTCTGCGCGGCTGCTTCCTGCCTTGCCCGTTTCTGTAACTCGGTAGGGCGTTCCCCGGTAAGGGGCTGTATGCACTGAATACGGTCGGCGGCATAAATGGCGTTATCGTTAAGCTGCCGCTGCCATGCTTCCGCGCTGGGCGCATAGCGGAAGCCGTTCCCTTTCAGTTCTTCCCGGATTTCCTTATCCGGCTTTTCATCAAAGAAAATCTGTAAGCGGTTATCCGCTGTATTGGCTTCCACACGTCCCCCGTCAAACTCCCAGCCCACATAGCCTAATTCTTTACGGCGGGTAAGGGCGGTGATACGGTCTTTCAGCCTGTGGATTTCCGCGTTGTTGTTGGATAGCTGGTAGCTCTCAAAGGGTTTCGGATTTGCCCGGTAGCTCCCGGACATGGACGCTTTCAGCTTTTCGATCTGCTCCGTGGATAAGTGGGGGCAGCCGTCAAGGGTCTTGTTTTTGCGGTAGTAGGCATTGACCGCTTTCATGGTTTCCTGTAAGGTTTCCAGCTTTGCAAGTTTGCTTTCCAGCTTAGAAACAGCGTCCGGGTCGTCGGCACTGATACCGCCCATGCCGGTACTGCGGATTTTGTCAAGCAAGCCCTGTATCTCGTTAAACTCCTGCATATTTTTATCTGCGGCGGCGTTCTGCTTTTCCTTTTTGCGGACAGGGAAATTGCTTCCCCCGGTAATGAGGATAGAGGGGACGCGGGCGGTGATCTCATAGCCCTTGTTCATATTTGCCGCTAACTTCCGGGCGTAGGTGTCAAGCAGCCCGTCGATCTTCGCATGGAAAGAGGGGTCAACGCGCTTTTTCTGCCTTGTGGCAAGCTCGGCGGCTTCGTCTACATAGTGGCGGTATTCTGCCGTTGCGCTTCCGGGCTTGTAATCGGAATAACTGATTGCTTCCTTTGCCCGTTTCGCCGCTGCTTCGCTGATTGGATAGTATGTAACCGTTGTTTCCGGCTGTTCCGTGGTGGAAGTCTGCGTGGCTTCGGTGGCGGCTGGCTCTGCCTGTTCCGGCGTATCAGCTTTTTCTGTTGTGGTTTCTTTCCGTGTGTGGGTATCAGCTTTTTCCGGCTCCGGCTGCTCGGCGGTCTGCGCTTCCTGTGTTTGTTTCTGTGCAAACATTTCTTTCACCTGTTCCTGTGTCAGCTCCCCAGTTTCCAGTTTCCCTAAAAGCTCCCGGCATTGTTCCGGCGTTCCGATAAAAAGCACGTCACGGGGGATTGCTTTACCGTCCCCCTCTTTTTCATAGGCTTGCAGGAAAAATGTATCATTTGCATTTTCACTCCGGGGATTGGCTTCCATTTTGTAAATAAATTCCGGCTTCGGCTCGGCGTAAGGCTCGTACCCATTGGCGGCGTATTCTTCCACGGTCATTCCTGCGGCGGCTGCTTCCTGCGCGATTTCCTCCTTGACGTGTTCTTTATAGGCTTCCAGCTCCACGTCAAAATCTTTGAGCTGGGGAACAGGCGGTAAGTTATATTCGCCTTGATTGATAAGCCCCCGGCACTCGGAAACATAGGCTTGCATGGCGGTATGGTAGGCGGTTTCAGCAGGGGTCAGATTGTCTTTTTGCAGGGCTTCCCCGGCGATACGCTCCATTTCAGAGAGGTTGCAATGCAGTTTCAGATAGGGGACAAATTCATTCAAGAGAAAAGCCCGGTGTTCCTTGTCGGCTTCCAGTGCTTCCTTGCCCTCATGCTGTAAAAGAAAGTTATTCCAGTAGGGGTCATTGGCATAGTAGGCGTGGTATTTTTCGATATGCTCAATCAATGCGCCCTCCCCGTCGCCTAAGTCCTGCCGCCCCTCGTATTGGTCGGCTTTGCCGTTCATCACAAAATCAATGCGGAACGCGGTCTTATCGTAACCGGGGCTTTCAAGGTTCGCTTCGTCAAGGGCTTCAATGAGGGTGTTTGCACGGGACAGGGGGATTGTTTCGCCCTCCCGTAACTGGCTGCTTTCACTCCAAAGGATTGTGACGGTCGGCTCGGCGGTAAGGTCGGGCGGGGTCTGTGTTTCCGCTTCCTGTTCTTTTGCGGCTCCCCGTTCTTTCTGCAATTCTGCAAAATGCCCGTCAATGCTGTTGATAATCTCGGCGGCGGTGGCTCGGATTGTTTCAAGGGAAGTTTTCAGCTCCGCAAGCTCCCGCCCGCTGCTCCACCCGGCGACGTACCCAAAGGAATAATCAGACGTGTCAAGCCCGTAATGCTGGCATACCGTGTAAGCGATACTTTCCGCCTGTACTTCACGGGTGCGGCGGTCGGGTCTGTCCCCCTGTTCCTCCTGCGGGGCGTTAAGGTCAATGTCGTGCAGCTTCGCGTGGGCGATCTCATGGATAGCGGTCTTTAGGTTCTGAAGCTCGCTCATTCCCTCGTCAATGGCAATCCGCTTTTCCTCCAAGTGGTAGTAGCCGTGGGCTGTCCCCTCGATCTTCTCAAAGCCCATAGGGACGGGAGAGGTCTTTTCCAGTGCGGCGAAAAAATCCTCGTATTGTTCCACGTCCCCGGTCAGCTCGTTTGCGGAAATGCTGGGAAGCTCCCGCCCCTCGGTCTGCGACACGTCGAACACGGCGACGACTTTATAGGCGGGGATTTGGATTTCCTTTGTTTCCGTGACGGGCTTCCCGTCTTTCCCGATCACTGTCTTTCCCGTCTGCGGGTCTTTCTTTTCTACCTCCTGCCGGATTTTGTACGGCGACGGGGCAAGTATGCGTATGCCCTTTTCCCCGCGCATTACGTTCCGTCCAAAGTTGTTTTTCCATGCGTTAAATCCGGCGATAAGGGAAGCGTCGGGCTTCTGCATGGCGATCAGCAGCGTATTGTTGAAGCTGTAATTGTGGAATTTTGACATGACTTGCAGATATTCCTTGTAGCGTTCACTGTCAAACAATTCTGTAATTCCCTGCTCCAAGCGGTCTGTGATCTCTTTCAGCTTTTCAGCGGGCTTGTCGGCGGTGAGGATAATCGGGTTGACCGGGCGCGGCTGGGGTGCTGTTTCCGGCTGCGGCTGTTGCCCTGTGGCTTCCTGTCCCGGCGCGGCTTCGTCCTTTTCCAGCTTATCCGGGGCGGGGCGTTCCGGCTCCGGAAAGCTCATTGCCTTGTATTCCTGCGGTATGTCGCTTTCGCGCCCGTTGTACCACTGTGAAAAGGTGTTCCCGTTGTTGTAGATATAGCCCTGCTCCGTGAACCGTCCCCGGTCTTTCTTTACCGCGTCCCGCCCGTATTCCTCGTACTTGAAATATTTCTTTGCTTCTTCGGGCAGCTCCAATTCGTCCAGCTCGTCAATGAGGTAATAGCCATAGTCGGCTTCGCTTCGGACGGTGGGATATATCCAGTAGCAGTCAAGGTTCTGTGCAAGGTTGATAAGGTCTTTCACGCTCTCTGCGTGTTCCCCCAGCGTCACCGCCGCCGTGAATTTATCCCGGTCGTCGTCACTCTGCATGATAAGCAGATTTCCTAAATAATTCAGCTCGTCAATGGTGCTGCGCTGGATAACAGGAAGCGGCACGTCAAAGGGGTATTCCTCGGTATTGGCAAAGCCATTGATAAAAAAATCCTGCGGGTTCTCCGCAGTAATGCCGACGCTTTTCATTGCTTCGTGAAGCTGCTCCGTGGTGGTCGGCATGGATAGCCACACGCCGCCCGGTTGCCCGGTTTCAAAGCGGCTGCGGCTGTCAATCAAGACTGAAAATGTTTCGCTCATTCGCTTGCTCCTTTCTTCGTTCATCATGCGGTGCATGAGGTCGTAATCTTCAAGGCTCATGCTCCCGTCAAATACATAAGGGTCAAAGTCCCCGTCCCGGTATGGCTTTTCCGAAAAGGGAAGCCCTGCGGCGTGGGCGGCTTCCCGCGCTTCCTCGATCACCTCCGGGGGAAGCCTGTCGTCGTGGGCTTCGATAAAGTCAGCGATATTGTTATAGCTGTTTTCATAGTGGCGGCGCACCCCGGCGGTCAGCCCGTCAAGGTTCATGTCCTCGCCCAAGTAGCCGCAGTAGTAGCCGTTAAGTACAACGGCGGCGGGGTCTTTTGCCTGTATCTCCTGCAAGCGTCCCCTGTCCTCCGGGGTGAGGGTGTCGTCTGTTTCAAGGTAGATGTAATCGCTGTTCCATGACCGCCCCTCCCGCCAAAACGCCACCCATGCAATCCCCGCCCGCAGCTCGTCCTGATAGTCCTTTACCGCGTCCCGTAAACTTGCCATTGCTTCATTCCTCCTTTCCATAAGGGCAGAAAAAGGGCGCGGCGTTCCGGCTCCTTTGCCGTACTACACCGCGCCCCTGCGTCCTGCCAAGTCTTTTTATCTTTTCAAGAGGGTTTGGGAAACTTCCCAACAAGCAATTTTCAACCGACGCGCCGCAGCGCATGAGGGAGAAAATACGGAAAAGGGTACTCTTTTCCTATGCTTGCTAAAAAACTTATTTTTTCTTCGGTAGCTCAATCTTATAGTTGACATACTTCCCGCCTGTATCGGCTAAAACAATGGCTCCGTCGTAGGTTTTGCCTGTTTTCGGGGAATACAAGCCCTTGACGTTTGCCTTGCCGGATTTTAAGAGCGCGGCGGCGATCTTCGGGGAAAAGGCAACTTTCCTTTCTTCAAAGAAACGGTCGTTTTTCCACATGGTAAAGGCGCACTCCCGGTTAGAGCAGTAGAAGTTCAGCCGCCCCTCCCGGACAGGGGAACCGCACCGGGGGCATTTACCGATAGAGGGCTTTTCGTCCTTATCCGTGAAAGTCGCCTTGCTTTTATCTGCGGTGGTATTTGTTTTTACCAGCTCCCGCGCCATAGCTTCAATGCCCGCCATGAAGTCCCCGGCGTCGGCGGCTCCCTTTGCGATCTGCGTCAGCGTGTTTTCCCATTCAGCGGTCAGCATGGGAGAGGTCAGCATATCCGGCAGAATGGAGATAAGCGCGTTTCCGTTTTCCGTTGGGATAAGCTGCTTGCCCTTGCGCTCCACAAAGCCGGACTTCACCAGCTTTTCAATGACAGCGGCGCGGGTGGCGGGTGTGCCAAGCCCCCGGCGTTCCGCGTCCGGGTCGGTGTCCTCGTTCCCGGCGCGTTCCATTGCCGACAAAAGGGTTGCTTCGTTGTGGGGCTTCGGCGGTGTCGTGAAATGCTCCGTCACCTTTGCCGCCGGGTGTTCCAAGGTCTGTCCCTCGGTAAGCTCCGGCAGGGTATTTTCTCCGTCGCCCTCTGTGTCCTCCGGGTCGGGCTTGCCCTTTAAGGTCGCCCGGAAACGGCGTTCCAGCTCTTTCCAGCCGCCCGCAAGAACCGTCTTTCCCCGCGCCGTAAATTCCATGTCTGCGCATGAGAAAACCGCCGTGACCGCTTCAAAGATATGCGGCTCGGCGGCAGCGAAAATAAGACGCGCCCCTGCAAGGGTGAGGATATTTTTTTCACTTTCCGGCAGCGTCGCAAGGTCGGTCTTTGCAAGCTCCATAGTAGGAATGATTGCGTGGTGGTCTGAAACTTTGCTGCTGTCAAGCGTCCGGGAAATATCCGGCGTAAATTCTGCGCCCTCCATAAAGGGGAGTTTTTCGGATAACATGGAAACGGTCTTTGCTGCCGTGTCGCCCATGTCGTCCGTAAGAAATGCGCTGTCTGTCCGGGGATAGGTCAGCAGCCGTTTTTCATATAAGGTCTGTGCAAGGTCAAGGGTCTGCTTCGCCGTATAGCCGTAGATTTTATTGGCTTCCCGCTGTAAGGAAGTGAGGTCAAAGAGCTTCGGCGGGGCGGCTCTCTTTTCTTCTTTGGTGAGGGAAACGCATACCGCCTGTGCTGCTTCACAAGCTGCTTTCAGTTCGTCGGCGTTCTTCTTATCCGAAATCTTTTCGCTGGCGGCTTCCGCGCCGGATAAGTCAAGCCGCACATGGTAGTATTTTTCTTTTTTGAAATGGGAGATCGCCGCGCCCCGGTCGGTGAGCATTTTTAAGGTCGGGGTCTGCACCCGTCCCACGTTCAAGGTCTTGTCATACAGGCAGGAGAAAAGGCGCGTTGCATTGATACCGATGATCCAGTCAGCCTTTGCGCGGCACAATGCGGAAGCATAGAGCGCGTCATAGTCCCGCCCGTCCCCTAAGTCGGCAAAGCCCGCCTTAATCGCGCTGTCCTCCATTGAGGAAATCCACAAGCGGCGCATAGGCTTGTTGCACTCTGCCATGTTATAGACAAAGCGGAAGATCAATTCGCCCTCGCGTCCAGCGTCGCAGGCGTTCACCACTTCGGAAACGTCGGCGCGGTGCATAAGCTCCTTTAAGGTTGCAAACTGTTTTTCCTTGTCCGTTGATACGGTGTACTGCCATTCCTCCGGCAGAATGGGTAAGCTCTCATAACTCCATTTCCTGTACTGCTCCCCGTAGGCGGCAGCTTGCGCAAGCTCCACCAAATGACCGACACACCAAGAAATGAGGTAGCCCCCGCCCTCGATATATCCGTCTTTCTTTTCTTTCACGCCAAGCGCGGCGGCGATACTCCCCGCGACGCTGGGCTTTTCTGCGATAACTAACTGCACTGAAAAATCCTCCTTTCATTTTCCCGTTTTCTTTTCGGACAGCTTCTTGATACAGTACCCCACGCAGGGCGGCTCCCGGTTATAGGGACAGCCCTTACAGCGCGGGGGAATGGAAGCGGGCGGCGGTTTTCCCCGCCGCCCGTCACCCGGTTTCTGTATCATCATTCTTTCTAAGGGGTTGTCGGTGAATAGTGTCATTCCTCGTCGTCCTCCGTTCCTCCGTCGTCCCCGGCTTCTTCATCAGCTTCCGGCTCGTCCTCGTCGTAATCGTCAAAGTCGAAATCGTCAAGGTCTGTGCCGCCCTTTACGTCCTGCTTCGGCTTCATCACTTTGAAATAATAGAACGCGCCCCCGCCGCCTAAGAGTGCCACAATGAGGAATACCACAAGCCCGCCCGTATTGCTTTTCTTTTCCGGCTGCTCTGTGGGTTCCTCTGTTTCCGGCTCCGCTGCCTTGCCGCTGCAAGCGGTCATGTTGGTGCTGCATACGGGGCAGCTCACGTTTACTTTCCCGGCTTCGCATTTATCCGTACAGTTGCAGACAACGGGCGGCTCCGTTTTCGCTTCCCCGTCCTCCATGAGTGCCATAAGGTCGGCTTCGTCCACTTGATTGAGGAAATGCACGGTGTTCTCGCCCTCGTCGTCCCGGTCAATGAGGATATAAAAATAGTTGCCGTTTTTGGTCGTCACGGTGATAAGCTGCTTGTTGCCGCCGAAATCGTCAACAAGGGTCGCGTTCCCGTCCGGGGTAAGGGGTTCTTCCTTTTGAGGTTCCTCGTAGACAACGCCGCTGTCGTCGGTGGTGTCGTCGGCTCCCTCCGGCACTTGCGCATAAGCGGTAACAGAAAAGCCGCCCATGAGGATAAAGGCGGCGCAAAGGGTCAAAAGCATTTTAAGGGTTTTCTTATTCTTCATTATCGGTTTCCTCCTGTTCGTCATTGTATGTAGGTGCGGGTGTCATGCCGGGGATTGCGCCCCCGGACAGCATGGAAGTAAGCTCCTGCGGGGAAAGGCGCATAGAGCGCACAAGCTGGACGATCTGCAAATTCTCCGCTTCGGTTTTCTGTGCTTCCAGCCCTTTCAGTTTGTTCTGATACTCGGTGATCTTCTCGCGGGTCTTTTCAATCTCCCGGTTGATACGGTCAATCTTGTTTGCTGCCATAATTCAAAACTCCT
>CATLGV010000034.1 GCA_949948735.1 uncultured Lachnospiraceae bacterium
TTCCTCACTGTCCGAAAACGTCAGCACTATCATTTTTCCCATGTTCATTACCTCTCTTATCCGTTGATACAACATTTTTTCTGCCATTTTTGACAGTAAGCCACAAGTATATATGCCGGAAACCGCACTGTCAATTTCATGCGGATAAGGGAACGACAGCCACTATCAACAGCGGACGTATGGAGATTACTCTGTATGCCCTCTTTTCATGTAAAGGAGATTTATGTATATGTCAGAAAACAACGTGGAACAGCAGACCAAAGAACGCCGCCCGCACCTTGTAAAGACCATAGGCAAAACGACTTACCTTGTGACTTGCCACTTTAGCGAAACGAGCAGGGAAACCTTGCAGGATAAGCTAAAACGCATGATTGTAAGGGATATTCAGAGCGGAAATTATTAAATTTCATGTTCACACTTTTTTTGTCTTGACGGCACGGACGATAAAGGGTAAGTATATTTCCAAGTGTAACCTCAATTTGTACGTCTGTTATGTAAAATTATTGGTACAATCTTCCGGCAAGCTGTCCCTTATATTTAACCTTACCATAATCTTCCTACATCCGTCTACTACCACTTTTCAATAAAAGAACACACCTTTTCAATAAAAGAGCAGGGATAAAAATCCCTGTATCATACAGATAAAGCCAGAACCAGAAAACCGGCTCTGCGTAAATCCATTTGCCGCATTTTCCTGTCGCACAAAAGACAGGCGGAAACCTGCACCTGCCAGGTTTCCGCCTGCTCTATACTATATACGGCCTTTATGATTCCGCTCTGTAAAAGCCCATATTCAGATCATATCTCCACAATCCATCCCTTGGGCGCCTCAAGTTCTCCCATCTGAATCCCCGTCAGGGTATCGTAGAGCTTCTTCGTAACCGGGCCCATCTCCGTCATGCCGGAGGGCAGGCAGATTTCCTCGCCCCTGTTCACAATCTTGCCGACCGGGGAGATTACCGCCGCCGTACCGCAGAGGCCGCACTCCGCAAAATCCTTCACCTCGTCAAACAAAACCTCGCGCTCCTCTACCTCCAGGCCGAGATACTCCTTCGCGACAATCATCAGGGAGCGGCGCGTAATCGACGGCAGAATGCTGTCGGACTTGGGCGTTACCACTTTATTGTCCTTTGTGACAAACAGGAAGTTTGCGCCGCCGGTCTCCTCCACCCTGGTGCGCGTAGCGGGATCCAGATACATATTCTCATCGAAGCCCTCTTTATGCGCGGTCACAATCGCATGCAGGCTCATCGCATAGTTCAGTCCTGCCTTGATATGGCCTGTCCCGTGGGGCGCTGCGCGGTCAAATTCGCTTACCTTGATGGTGAGGGGCTTGGCGCCGCCTTTAAAATACGGCCCTACAGGCGTACAGAAAATCCTGAACTGATACTCGTCCGCGGGCTTTACGCCGATAACCGGATTGATACCGAACATATACGGCCGGACATACAGGGTCGCGCCCGAGCCAAACGGCGGCACATACGCCTCGTTGGCCTTTACCACCTGCTTTACCGCCTCCACAAAACGTCCCTGCGGCAGCACAGGCATTTCCAGACGCTCACAGCTGTCATGCATCCGCTGTTCGTTTAAATCAGGCCGGAAAACCACAGTCCGCCCGTCCTGTGTGGTATATGCCTTTAAGCCCTCAAAGCAGGTCTGCGCATACTGCAGTACGCCCGCGCACTCGCTCATCACGATATTCGCGTCCTCCGTAAGACCTCCCGCATCCCACGCGCCGTCCTTGAAATTCGTAACATAGCGCTGCTCTGTCTGTCTGTACCCGAAGCCAAGACTTGACCAATCCAGATTTTTCTTTTCCATACTTCCCCTACTCCTTTCTCCGTCCGCAGATTTGTTTTCCGTACAAATCTGCCTGGGACTCCCTTCTGCTCGTATTTTAAATAATTTTGATATCATTATCATCCCAACGCAGGTAAAAGTCAATATTTTTCTGAGGAAGTACCGGACTGCTGCGTCCAATCAGCCCTTCTCCGGTATAAATGCCTGCAGATAACGCCACAGGATCAGCGTGGCGGCCGCATTCAGGCCGCCCTTCATCACATTAAAGGGCAGAAAAGCCGTAAACAGAAGCGGTACCATCTCTGCCCGCGATACCCCCATATAAACCGGGGCAATCCAGTAATTCCAGAGCATCATCCCCGCAATCTGGCAAAGCCAGCCGCAGGCAAGCCCCCGCGCCGCCCGGGCAAATCCGGGCCTTCTCCTGTAGAGCAGCGCTGCCGGGCAGGCAAAGGCGCAGCTTGAGACGACGTTCATCAGACAGCCCAAAAGTCCGGTGCCGCTCACGGTAAACAGCTGCGCGGCAGAAACCACCAGCGTCACCACAGCCGCGGCTGCCGGACCATACGCCAGCCCGGCAATCGCGATGACAATATCCTTGGGATCGTACCGCAGGAAAAGCACAACCGGAAACCGCAGGACAGCCGCCGCGATATAGGCGAGTGCACAGAGCATCCCCAAGACTGCAAGCTTCTTTGTTTTACGAGTATTCATTTGTAATACCTCCTGAAAAGAAAATTAACACCTGAAAGGCCGGCATGCCTTTCAGGTGTCTGGATTCAGGTGTATTGAAAATGTCAACAAAGCAGCTTCGCGATTAATAAGAGTATGCAAAAATCACTGTCAGCGTATTTCTGACAGCTTCAACACACCTTCTTTAATCCGGACTGTTACCGTCGGTTCTGGAATTGCACCAGACCCCGCGCTTTCGCGCCCGCGGACTGTTACCGCCGATCGGGAATTGCACCCTGCCCTGAAGACATTCCTGCTATTCAATTGTCTGTATTATTGTAACAGACGCCGAGGCGGATGTCAATTGCCGGCAGCCATATCTCTCATCGTATATGGCTGCCGCCTGTGCCGCCGTCACTGCCGCCTCCTCACCGGCATATACGCATACCCCGTCCGGTGTTCAAACGAATCAAATACTTCCATTTCCTGCGCACCGTTATCCGCCATCACAAAGCCGTGCGCCGGCATGAAGAAGTCTCTGATATAGGCAAAGAGCTCCCAGATTTCGCATTCTTCCTTCGCGATAAGCTGCGCATTTCCCTTATTCGTATACGCTCTTATATAGAGAGAAGCCGGCAGTTCATATATCTGTATGCCGTCCGGCTGTTCCCGGGTCTCTGCCTCCCGCACAAACCCGTATGCCCGGCAGCTCTCATCCAACCAGAAATTGACGCTCAAATGAATATCGGTAATGGGCAGCACGCTTTCCCGAATCAGGTCAAAGGCCGTTTGCTTTTCCTCCCCGGTCACCGCGTCTATCGCCCGGTTAAACGCGTCGATATCTTCGTAATCCTTTGCATACAGGACTTTTCCTGCGAGAATGGTTTTGGGCTTTTCCACGATCTCAAATTCGCCTCCGCCAATCCGGACAGTCTCTATCACCTTTTCGGGCCTGTCGATTTCCGTGTCCAACAAGGTATCCACCGAAATGTGCAGAAGCTGTCCGAGCAGCTTCAGATTATATACGTCGGGAAGGCACTCCCCGTTCTCCCATTTCGACACCGCCTGTTCGGAGACGCCTATCCGAAAAGCAATCTCCTTTTGCGTAAAACCCTTCGTCCTGCGGAATAATTTTAACCGTTTTCCAAAATCCTCCTGATGAAACATTGCACGTCCTCCTATGAAAGTAAATATTTACCCGTAATCCGGTATATATTTTTTATATACCGAAGCAGAAGAAAAAACAATGCGACATCTGTTCATGGAAAACCGTTTTCATCCAACCGCAGGTTGAGCGCCGTATCTATAAATCCCACTTGTCGGCAAGCGAATTGATCTGATCCGCAAACCGCGCCAAATCCTTATTCGCGCCGCCCTCGTTCTTACGGATAACCGCAAGCAGCCGCTGGCCGGCAGCGAGCAGTCTCGCAAAGACATCGGATACCGTATGCGCACGCTTTTTGAGTGCAACCGGCGCTGCTTCGTATTCGATAGCTCCCGTTATCAAATCCACTCTCGTACCGGAATACGGCGCGTACGTATTGTGGCCGTGCTCCGTGCGCAGGCATTCCGCAAACACCTTGCACACCGTGTCCTCCCCGTGTACAAGGAACACATAGTCCGGCTTTTTCTCGAAGGCATTTACCCACTCGATCAATCCGTTCTTGTCCGCATGTCCGCTCATTCCGGGCAGCTTCTTAATCTGCGCCCTTACCTCCACGACCTCGCCAAACAGCTTCACCTCATCCGTTCCTTCCACCAGATGCCGTCCTAACGTGCCGGCCGCCTGATACCCTACGAACAAAATCGTGCTCTCCGGCCGCCACAGGTTATGCTTTAAATGATGGCGGATTCGTCCGGCCTCGCACATGCCGCTCGCGGATATGATAACCTTGGGCGTTTCGTCAAAGTTAATCTGTTTTGATTCCTCGCTTGTGATGGCCAGCTTCAGTCCGGGGAAATTAATCGGGTTGATGCCATGGCGCACCAGCTCCATTGCCTCCTCGTCGAAGCAGGTGTATATATTCTTCTGGAAAACGCCCGTCGCCTCCACCGCCAGCGGGCTGTCGACGTATACTTCAAACCGCGGATAGTCCGGCACCAGATTGTCCGCCTTGATTTTCCTGATAAAATACAGGATTTCCTGTGTTCTGCCCACCGCAAAGGAGGGTATTACCACGTTGCCGCCCCTGGCAAAGGTTTCCGAAATCACCTGCGCCAGATTCTCCACATAATGCGGCGCTGCCTCTCCGTGAATACGGTCCCCGTAGGTGGCCTCCATCACCACGTAGTCGGCCTCCCTGGTGTAAATCGGATCCTTGATGAGCGGCTGGTTCTTGTTGCCGATGTCCCCCGAGAATACAAGCTTTTTGGTCACATCTCCTTCTGTAAGCCAGACCTCGATGCTCGCCGAGCCAAGCAGATGCCCGATGTCCGTAAACCGTATGGCAATCCCGTCGCATATCTGTATCGTGCTGTTATACGAGCACGGAACAATATTCCGGATGATGCCGTCCGCATCCTCCATGGTATATGCCGGCTCTACCGGCTCTATGCCGGAATGGCGCTTTGCCTTCCGGTTCTTCCACTCCGCCTCCTGCATCTGTATATGCGCACAGTCGCGAAGCATGATGGAGCACAAATCCGCCGACGCCTCTGTCGTGTATACGTGTCCCCGAAACCCCCTGGCATACAAAAGCGGTAAATTGCCCGAATGGTCTATATGGGCATGTGTCAGGAACACATAGTCCAGCTTCGCCTCTTCTACCGGAATATCGCAGCATTCGAAAGGATTAAAGCCCTGCTGCATACCGCAGTCTATCAGGATGTGCCTGCCGCATGCCTCAATATAATGGCAGCTGCCGGTTACCTGATGATCCGCTCCCACAAACGTTAATTTCATAGAAATCCCTCCTTTACTTGGATATTGAATATAACCGTAAAATTGCTATGCAATTACGGTATATTTATGCCCATTGGCGCTGGTATAATGTCTACCTACATTATATCATAATTGCTGCAAAAAGTATTACAAAAAAATGTTTTCTCAGCCCAAACAGTATTTTTACCGCGCATTTCCGGAGCTGCGCACAATTTCAACTATAATACGCACAATATAATAGATATTTACCACAGGAAACGCGATAATACCTATCAGGCAGGAAATGACCACCTTTAAAATCCAGAAAATAATCACGGAATCGCTGTTGCCAAACAGATTAAAACGGACAATCTTTTCAAAGAACGTAAATCCGAATACCGTCGCGGCCAGGAAAACGCCGCCCATCACATCAAAGCCGGTCCCCCCTGCTGCCCCGAACAAATATCCGCCGATTGCATATAGAACCAGCGCCTTTAACCATGTAAAAATGTACTCCTTCAAATAAACACTCATCTTTTTCTCCATTTCCGTACTGCTTTACGCGTATTTTCTTCCCTTTCTTCAATTATAATATACCGCTTCCTTATCGTCAAACCTTTTGCGCCTGACGGCTTCCCCTCCGGTTGGCAGGGTATTTAAAAAGTATTACAAAACGTCACTATTTTTTACATTCTCTTTGCGCATGCCTGTGTTATAATATTTGCAAACCCGATAATGCACATAGTCTCAGCAGGGCTGGGCTGTTCAAGCAGATGTGACCATCGTTCACATCGCGGAAATGGAGGAAACGATGAAATTCAGTAACGGCTGCTGGCTTCAGCAGGAGGGCTGCGAGTGCTTCGCGCCACAGCAGGCCTACTTTACCAAAGTGGAAAACGACAAAGTAACGATTTGCGCCCCGACAGCGCGAATCAAGCACCGGGGCGACACACTTGGCGGAATCAACCTGACGCTTGTAATCACCTCTCCCGCAGAGGAGGTACTGCGTGTCCGGACCTACCATCATTTAGGGGCGGTCAACACAGCTCCCGCCTTTGACCTCAATATGGCGGCGCTTCCTTTGCATGTAGAGGAAACCGACGAGTATATCCGCATCCAAAGCGGATCCCTTGCGCTTGAAATCGGCAAGGACAGCTGGTACATGAAATATACAAGAAACGGCAAACTGATTACGGAATCCAAGGGCCGCGACCTTGCCCTTATGAAAACCGACTGGAAGGGACTGGCCTATGACAGAGGCGACAACGCGGATACCTATATGCGCCAGCAGCTTGGCGTCGGCGTCGGCGAGCTGCTCTACGGACTTGGCGAACGCTTCACGCCGTTTGTCAAGAACGGCCAGAGCGTCGAGATCTGGAATGCGGACGGCGGCACCAGCACCGAGCAGTGCTATAAAAACATCCCCTTTTATATTTCCAATAAGGGCTACGGCGTCTTTGTGAATCATCCTGAAAAGGTGGAATTTGAGCTGTGCACGGAAATGGTTACGCGCGCCGGGTTCTCCGTGGCGGGTACATATCTGGACTATTTCCTGATCAACGGCCCCGAGATGAAGGACGTCCTGCGGCGGTATACCGACCTTACCGGAAAGCCCGGGCTTCCCGCCCCCTGGACCTTCGGTCTGTGGCTGTCCACCTCGTTTACCACAAACTACGACGAGGACACGGTAATGAGCTTTGTGGACGGTATGCTGGAGCGCGGCATCCCGCTTCGCACCTTCCATTTTGACTGCTTTTGGATGAAGGAATTCCACTGGAGCGACTTCCTCTGGGACAGCCGCGTGTTCCCGGATCCCGCCGGAATGCTCAGGCGTATCAAGGACAAGGGCCTGAATATCTGCGTGTGGATTAATTCCTACATCGGGCAGGAGTCTGTCCTGTTCCGCGAAGGCATGGAAAAGGGATATTTTATCAAACGTCCTAACGGCCAGGTATGGCAGTGGGATATGTGGCAGCCGGGCATGGCAATCGTGGACTTTACCAATCCCGACGCATGGAAATGGTTCCAGGATAAGCTCGGAGCGCTTATGGATATGGGCGTGGATTGCTTTAAAACGGACTTCGGCGAGCGGATACCGACCGACGTCATTTACTATGACGGCTCCGACCCGAAAAAGATGCATAACTATTACACCTATTTATATAACCAGTGCGTGTACGAGCTGCTGGAGCGCAGGCGCGGCAGGGGACAGGCCGTGCTGTTTGCCCGCTCTGCGACAGTCGGCGGACAGAAGTTCCCGGTTCACTGGGGCGGCGACTGCTGGTCCGACTATGAATCCATGGAGGAAAGCCTGCGCGGCGGCCTGTCCCTGTGCATGTCCGGCTTCGGCTTCTGGGCGCATGACATCGGCGGCTTCGAGAACACCTCCACCGCCGACGTCTACAAGCGCTGGGTAGCCTTTGGCCTGCTCTCGTCACACAGCCGCCTGCACGGCAGCCAGTCCTACCGCGTTCCGTGGGTTTATGACGAGGAGGCGGTGGATGTTGTCCGCTTCTTCACGCGCCTGAAGGCAAGGCTGATGCCTTACCTCTACACGGCGGCCGTTACGGCAGCGAAGGAGGGTATCCCGACGATGCGCAGCATGGTGCTGGAATTTACAAAGGACAGGACCTGCCATTATCTGGATAAGCAGTATATGCTCGGCGACAGTCTGCTGGTTGCGCCCATCTTTAACGATGAGGGCCGCGCCGAATACTATCTGCCAAACGGCGTCTGGACGAACTTCTTTACCGGACAGGAATATAAGGGCGGCACCTGGGTGGAGGAGACACACGGCTACCTGAGCATCCCGCTCATGGTGCGCGAGAACTCCATTGTCGCCGTCGGCGCCCGCGACGACAGGCCGGATTATGATTACGCGGACGGCTGCGAGCTGCGCGTATACGCCCTCTACGACGGCGTCACCCTTGAGACAAGAGTTTACGGCACAGACAACAGCGTAACACTCTCCGCCTCCGTGAAGCGTCAGGGAAATACCATCCATGTAACCACACAGGGTGGCAAGCCCTACACGGTGCGCATGGTCAACCTGCACGTTGCCGGCGCTCAGAACGGCACGGTCGCAATGGAGGGCAACGACTCTGTTATTACGCCAGCAAACGGCGCAAATACGCTGGAAATTACATTTTAAAATGCGCCGGGCAGGGAAGATTTTCTCCCTGCCCGGCGTATTTTCCTTCATCTTTACTGAAAAGTAATCTCCGTCCACTCGTCCTTTTTCAGCACGAGCGCGATGGTCTGCCCGTCATATACGAAGCTGCGGACGCCGTCGCTGCCGCTGCAGATCTGCGCCGTCTTCAGCCTTCCCCCGCTCCACTCGATATTCAGCCGCGCATTCCCGCGTACCCGCACGCCGCGGAGACTTCCGCACGCCCATGCAGCCGGCAGCGCCGGCAGCAGTACAATGCGCCTTGCGTCGCTCTGTACCAGCATCTCCGCCATCGCCGCGATGGAGCCAAAGTTTCCGTCAATCTGGAAGGGCGGATGGTTATCAAATAAATTCGGCAGGGTGGATTTGATAAAGAGCTGGCGGAGGTTTTCATACGCCTTCTCCCCGTCCCAGAGCTTCGCGTAATGATTCATAATCCACGCGCGGCTCCAGCCGGTATGGCCGCCGCCGCCCGCAAGACGCCTCTCGAGCGTCAGCTCCGCCGCCTGCGCAAGCTCGGGCGTGCCGTCCTTTGTAATCTGACAGGACGGGTGCAGCCCGTACAGATGCGAGATATGCCGATGCCCCGGCTCCTTCTCCCCGTATTCCGCACACCATTCCAGAATCCTGCCGTCGCTGCCGATGCGGGTCGGTATCAGCCGCTCGCAGGCCGCGCGAATCTGCGCGTCCAGCTCATCCGATATGCCAAGCACCGCCGCAGCCGCATTGCACTGCGTAAACAAATCCCGCAGGATCTGGTTGTCCATCGTGACGCCGATGGAATTGGACCCCTGCTCGCCGTTTGGCAGGATAAAGGTATTCTCCGGCGACACGCTCGGACAGGTGCACAGATATGTATTGCCCTCCAGCTCATACTCGATGCAGAAATCCAGAAAGAACTGCGCCGCCTCGCGCATCATCGGAAACATTTCCCGCAAAAACGCCGTGTCACCGGTATATTCGTAATGCGCCCAGATATGCGTGCAGAGCCATGCGCCGCCCATCACCCAGAAGCTCCCGGGAATCCACAAATCCTGCGGCGCGGTGTCGCCCCAGATATCCGTATTGTGGTGCGCCACAAAGCCGCGGCAGCCGTACATTACTTCCGCCGTCTTCCTGCCGTTTGGCAGCATCCGCTTCATCAAATCAAACAACGGCAGATGGCAGTCCCCCAAATCGCAGATTTCCGCAGGCCAGTAATTCATCTCCGTGTTGATATTAATCGTAAACTTCGCGTCCCACGGCGCTTCCATGTCCTTATTCCACAGTCCCTGCAGGGTCGCGGGCAGCGTTCCCGGCCGGCTGCAGCTTATCAATAAATAACGTCCGAAATTAAAATAAAGCTGCTCCAGCCCCAAATCCGGTGTCCCGCTCTGAACTGCCGCAAGGCGCTTGTCCGTAGGAAGTCGCAGCGCTTCCGCGCTGTCTCCTGAATGCACCGTGCCGCCGCTCTGACAGGGCGGTATTGCATCCTCCTGAACGGACATATCGCCGCTCTGACAGGACGGCATCGCATCCTCGTCGCTGCCAAGACGCAGCGCGACGCGGTTAAAATAGGAGCCGTAGTCCGCGATATGCGCTCCGCGAAGCTCCTCATAGCTCTGCGAAGCCGCCTTGTCCAGCCATGACGCAATCGCCAACCGGAGCGCCTCGGGCGCAGCCTGTGCATCCGCCTTTACCCGATAGGTCGTCGCCGCGCTCCAATACAGATAAACCTCCGACGCATCCGCTATCACAATATTTTCCCCGATGACCTCAATGCTGCCGTCAGGCGTTGCCGCCTTACACATCATCGCATAGTCAAGGCCGTCCCGGCCAAGATTCCCACCAAGGATAATGCTGTCCTCACCGGCCCTTCGGGAATATTCGTATATATGATGCCGGCTCTGCATGACCTCAAGGCGCAGCCTGTTCTTCCCCGACGCCGTAAGATGCATCACGCAGACGTCCGCCGGCGCGGACATAAAAAGCTCCCGCTCATAGACCGTATCGTCCCAGCAGAAATGCGTGTAGGCCATCGCCCGTTCCACATCCAGCCCGCGCTCATATTCCGTCACGTCCTTTGCGGAAACCTCCGCTCCGAAATCATAATCAATCGAAACATCGCCCAGGGTCTGGTAAATCCGCATACCAAACGGCGTACCGCCAAGCGCCTGTTTGCAGAGCCGCTCCGCCTCGTGAATCCTCCCTTCCTTTATAAGGCCCTGGATAACCGGCAACTTCTCCCTCGCGCTGGGATTATTCCGGTCCATCGGCCCGCCGTACCACACGGTATCCTCGTTTACCTGAAGCTGTTCCCCGCCGATGCCGCCAAATACCATACCGCCGATGCGCCCGTTTCCGACAGGCAGCGCCTCGTTCCAGTCCTTTGCGGGCGCATCATACCAGAGCACGGCGCGGTTTTGTTTGCTTTGTTCATATTGCGATCTGATGTCCATACGATAACCTCCGATAATCTGATTCAGCGCTTCTGCGCATCCAGAAGCGCCTGCAGCGCCTCGTCGCTTTCGCTGACCCAGACGTCCTCCTCCTCGGCATTCAGGCCGAGATACTGCGCAAGCGTACACTCCTCGTCGCTCATGCCCCACTCGTAGCTGTAGTCGTCGATGGCCTCAAATTCAATCTCCCCCGCCAGATAAAGGTCTTTAAATTTTTTGTGCATTGGTGTTCTCCCTGTTATTGCTAATCGTGTTTTTGAAAACTCAGACGTATCAAAAGATTACTTCTATAATATACATATTTTCATCCAAAAGACAACTGTTTTATGAACCAAAGGAATAAACAGACTATCGCTCAGCATTCCGGAATCGCGTACAACACCGTGTCATACCACGCATTCGTATACTGTCGCACATACAGCTCATACACCGGCATCATTTCCTTTATCATTATGGGAATGTCAAACAGGTCTTCCGGCTTGTGATAAATGCAAACCGCCAGCTTGGGCTTGTACGTCTGTATAATTTTCCTGCCGCCTTTCAGCGCCTCCTGCTCCGCCCCCTCTATATCCATTTTTATGTAAGTAGGCCTCTTGTCATAGACAGTTTCATCGAGCGAAGCCGTCTCAATCATACATCCGCCGCTTTCACGCTCTGATATATGCGAACTTTCCGTACCAAGAGCATTAAAATAAAGCCTTGTGCGTTTGCTCCACACACCAAACGGATACAATTCATAGGGATTGGCGCCCATATTTCTCTTTATTTCTGCTTTTTTACACGCTTCCGGCTCAAAAATCACAATGCCTCTGTATCTTCCGCCGCATTGCTCTGCAAACCTTGCTGCAGTATCCCCGTCAAAGCCGCCGCAATCTATAAACATTTCATTATCCGTTAGCAGAAGCTTTTTATCGAAATATTCTTCCCCGCCCGGACTGACAACTTCCGCCATGTCCGTCATCAAAAACAAATTTTTCATTTTTGCCAGATATACCTGTCTGGAAAGCTCGTCCGCCAGCAGCTGATATGCCTTTCTGTATTTTTCAAGGTTTGCCTGCAAGTACGTCAACGGCATCCAATGAAAATATCTGTTTACAATACGTATCTGTGCTTCATCAAATCCAAGCGACCGTAGCTGTCGATATATCGGGCCGTCGACATCCTGTCCGTCAACCCCCACCAGCACCACCGTATCGTCTGTCACAGCCTTTCGCTCCTGCGGTTTTATAATATTCATGCCTGTTTCCGCATCCGTATTGCCATGCAATCTGTTATCCCAGAAACACGACACCGCAATCCCGTATGTCTGCAGCAGCCCGTATAGCTTATGTCCGCAGTTTCCAGCTCCAAATATGACGGGATTTTTTCCCTGAAGCCCGGATAAAAATTCTGCCTTTATTTGGCCTGCCCTCTCTGTAATGTCATCCACCACGCGATTAAAATATTCCATTAACACATCCTCCTTCTCAATTATATATATGCCCTTGTCAATCGAAGATAAAATCCGCAGTCCGAACAAGCCATAAAGACGTACTACCTTGCAAAAATCAGCCGCCAGGCTCTACAAAAATCCTGCCCTTTGACAATCAAAGCAATTTTTTCTCAATCAGCATTTTTATTTTGCTGGAGCTGGTGCTCTCCGTATAGGGGAAGAACACCATATCGGAACCGTTCTCCTGCAGGAACTCCTGATTGGCGAGCCAGGCCGGCCTGTCCGCGTAGTCGCTCCCCGAGAACTGGCAGTCGAAACGGTACAGCCTGTACGCCTCCCTGGTATCGTTATACCGCAGCGGTATCCCGACCGC
>CATLGV010000035.1 GCA_949948735.1 uncultured Lachnospiraceae bacterium
CAGGCAAATTCAGCCGTTTCCCTCCATGCGATAATCGTGGGAAAATCTGCGTCGTCACCTTTGCTGGCCCGGTCTACCGCCAAATTAAAGGAGGTGCAAGGTACATTCTGCTGGGTGTACCGCAGCTCCGGCTCCGCCGTAAGCCTGCCCGTTAAAATAACTACGTTCATGGTGTCCTCCTCCCCGGTTTATAATGAATGGTGAAATTTAAGGAATTGTCTGCCGGGGTTTGGGAAACTAAAATTTCTATCGCTTCCATTATGTCGGCTATCGCTCTCCCTTTCTCCCTCGCAAGTTCTTCCTTAAATTGCTTTACTCTTTCATTTATCTGCTTTTCCGCTTGCTTATCAAGCATTTCTGCAATTTGAGCTTTCATTTTCTGTATAATTTCTGCTTCTGCATTCATACCGATACCCCTCTTAATTCTCTCGGAAGCTCTCGCCTCATGTCGTCCTCTCCAACAATAGGAATAAGGCTGTCTTTCATAAAAAGCGGTATTCCGCCCTCGTCGCAATCGTCTTCGATCTTCTTTATCCACTCTCGCTCCGGCGTTACCTTTTCTTTCCGGCGGCCTGTTTCCGCCCCTAAGATTATCCACTTTGCGTAGCTGCCGTTATCTGCAATAGCCCAGCCTTTCGAGGCTACTATATCCTCCAATATCGGCTCTATGCTAAAAAATGTCTTTGCTTTCCCTGACATTTCTCCAAAAGCGTCCGCCGCCTGCTCCATCTGCGCCCCATTTGTAACCGAAGTGCCGTACCACATATTATCTCTTATCGGGAGCTTGTCAGCCCAATCGAGATCGGCGTATCTCTTTGGGTTTTTGGTGAGGAATAAATACTTGTGCTGTGGTGCTTTCTCGCAAGCTGCGAAAACCTCCTCTATCCAGCTATCCGGCACCCACGAGCCGAAAAGGTCTGCCATGCTACATACAAATATTGTCCGGCCTGCTTTCTTCTCATATTTTCCGAGGCTGTATCTGTGAAGTGTTGGCGTAAATCCAAAAGGATACGGCTGCTTTTTCCCATGTGATAAAAACGGGGTATTCAGTTCATGTGGTATGTTTAACGCCTTTCCTCCAAATCTTGTCGCTATCCCACGAGCGTAACAATATTCGCAATTATGATTACAGCCCGTTACCGGGTTCCATGTGCTGTCGCACCACTCTATTTTTGTTTTATCCATATACCCTCCTATGCGTAAATGCTCTCGATCTGCTCAAAACATTCCGCCAGCGTTTCTTTCAGCGGTTCACACCACTCCAATGTATTTGGCTCGCCGTCCTCCCTGTCAAGGTGTACGCTGTCCGGGCCTCCTGCGATTAAATATTTGCTTTCCTGCCAAATGCTGCCCGGCAAAACATATGTGTACTCATTTTCAATGAAAAATCCGTCGTCGTCGCATTTTTCAAATGCACACTCTTTTACGCAACGGTATCTTTTAATCTCCCCCATAGTCCTGCCTCCTATCGGTACTCTTTCCCGGTGGCCTTATCCTTGAGGACAATCCTGCCTACTACCTCAAATCCGGCAAGCTCCGCCGTCTGTTTCATTACCGGGATAAGGTTGCCTATCATGTTGAGACGTTCTGTTTCCTGCCGCCGTTCCTCCCGGCGCATATTGTTCCACGCTGTCCCTGCTGTCGGGTCGGGGTAGCCCTCGCCGTTTTTCTCCATTCCCATGCCTTATTCCAGCACCTCCTCTATCCTTGTCCCGGTTTCCTCCTCGACTATTCTGATTGCCTCTGTTATGGCCTCGTCCCAGCCCTCGGCATAGCCGTCCTGTGCGCCGCAGCCCCCGGCCTCATGGAGCCGTAAGAGTATGCGCTCGGTTCTCTCTTTCGTATCGTCGGCCTCTTTCGCTTTGTTTTTCAGTCGCTCCGCAAGTCGTGATACCTTGATGTCAATATCTTTCTGAATTTCCTCCCTGCCGCCATAAATCATAAGAAGCTGGGTAAGCATGATAATCACGTCTGCAATCTCCTCGTAAATGTTCTGCCTCGTCCGTTCATAGTCCCATGCCTCCGGGTACTTTTCTGCCCGGCGGTGCTTGAGCAGAGCTTTTGAAAGTTCGCTCATTTCTTCGATTGCCATATCAGTCTGCGCCTCTTTGCCGTAGGCATCTACCGCCTGCTGTAAAACTTCCGGGCGCATGGTCGTCGGGAGGCCGTGCTTTTCATAAACTTCCAGCCACGCTCTAATATCTGCCATTCCGTAGAGGCTTCTGTAAAACATAGCGAAAATCCCATCAAGATCGCCCGTGCCGTATTGCAAATCATCAGCAAGTAACTCGTCGAGCGTATCATTATCCATATCGCCTGCGTCTGCCAAACTGCCATGCTTACTACAAATCTCTCTCATAAGGTCACGGACAGAAATTTCCCTCTCGAAATCCCTGTACCACGCCTCGCCGTTTTTGACAAATACATGGTTGTGTGCCATTTCCCAATTTCCCATGTCGCTGGTGTCGTCGCAAATTCTTCTAAATTCCATTTCCATGTCCTCCTCAGTCTATAATCGTGACGTAGGTATTCCGGCGGCTGTTCAGCTCCAAATCTACCGGGCTACCGCAGTTAAGGCAGTTATAGTCAAATGTTTCGTCGGTAATGTTTGTCTTGTATTTCCAGTTGCTCCCACACTTACAATGCAGGTGCGCAGGCTTTAGGTCATAAAGCTCCGTCTTTTCTCCGCAGTCGCAGGTAAATTCGCTGATCGGGGTCTTTGCGCAAAATCCCTTGATTTTCCCACAATGCTCACACTTGATAAGCAAAAAGCCCCGGTACTCCTCCGGCTCATGTTCCTCCGGCTTCTCCGGCTCGCTTTTTTCCTCTGCCTTGCCTCTGAAATCCCCGAAAAGACGCTCTACCCGGCTCTGCGGCTTATTCTTAGGCTGCTCTGCTTTCGGCGGCTCCTGCGCCACGCTGGGGGTTTCCTCCGGCTCTTTCTGTGAGGCATACAGAAAAGCGTTCTGTATAAGGTCTAATGCCTGTTTCTCCGGCATATTAAAATTCAATTCCCCGAACGGGGTTTTCATGGTGATCTCCATTGTGTTCCCTCCTGCTCTATGTATTCCCAAACTGGTTGATAATGCTCTGTCTATCCGGCGCATTTCCGCTACCGTAACACTCCCTATGTACCGCTCAAGCCTGCTTTTGCATACCGTTACGATCTGCTCACAAAGGGCGATTGACGGACGCTCCGCCGAGCTGATATAGACGTGCGTGGGAATGTCTGTTTTTCTCTTTGTCGTGAGGTAAACCGCCTCCACGACTGGGGCGTATTTGTTCCCGATATCGTTGCTTACGATTACCGCTGGGCGTTCTCCTCCCTGCTCGCTGCCTGTCGCCTCTATGCCCGTGATGAAATAAATATCTCCTCTCTTTATGCTGGCCTTTGCCATTGGCTCTCCTTTCCCTATAGGGCGACTATCGCCGCCCTGTCAGTTACTCCGCAATCAGTTATCAGTTTTTCTTGAAATAAGCGGAGCGGAAGCCAATGCCGCGGTTGACAGACGCACGAGAGTGGTCGAGGTTCGCAGAGATCACGCCAGCACGAGCACCGTCGAGCCAGCCGCCACCACGAATCGGGAAATATTCGCCGTCGGTGCTGTCTACATAGAAATATGCCTCCGGCTCTCCGGGGAATAATGCAAGCTCCTTGAGCTGTTCGCTCTCGAAGTCGATAATCACATTCTCCCACTCTGTCCCGGTGTAGTCCTGTTCGATCTCGGTCGCCGTGCATATGGTAATTTCTTCGCCCGATACAGATACGGCAATACTTTCCCCGTCGTCGTTATAAATGGGTTTCCAGCCGTCGCCCTCCTGCGTGAGGTCAATGTCGAGTGCTGCGTCGTTATTTTCCGCCGCCTGCAGTCTGCCGTTCTTTATCCGCAGGCCACGCACCATTTCCCATACATTACCGCAAAGGTCGTGTACCCCCTCCGGCGTGTGATCGTGCGTCCATGTGGCCGGGCCGCTGCCTGTGAGGGTCTTGCTACTATTGTCGTATTCCTCCCCATGCTCCGCCGGGTCTGAATGGTACTTTCCGCCGTTGGTGTTGCCGTGGGGGAGTGTTCCGAGCATGAGGCTCGTATCTGCCAGTAGTCCCCATTCCGCTGCCGTCAGCATATGCCAGCCCTCGCCCTTACTGAAACACGCTTTCGCTGCGTCGTCGTTCGTAATGTTCGTCCACGGCTTCTGATAGGGCAGGCTGTACGGCTTTCCGTTGATCTCGCAGTTGGGGTAGACGGAAAGATAAATCTCGTCATACTCTACGCCACCGATAATAAATGCAGGGTGTGTCTTTTCGCTGCCTCCGAAAAGTTCCTTGTCCGTGGTCTTGGTGAAGCGGCGCATAATGGAGGGAATACCTGCGTTGTCGTAAATCGCCACCACCTCACATTTCAATCCCGGCTGCGCCGTCGGCACGTCCGCCAGCTTGATCTCTTTCTCCGGCTCTCTCGCCGCCTCCTGCGTCCCAAACAGCCCCTTGATTAAATCCGTGTCGAGGCGGTCAATATCCTTTGCCTCAAAAGTGGTTTCCATGCTGTGATCTCCTGCGCTCTGCGTCTGTCTGATTTTTACCTCTGCCATTGTCATGTCCTCCTTACTGATTTTCCTCTATCCGTTTCTTTGAAAGTTCCGTATAATCCGGGTTTAAGTCAATCCCTATAAACTCCCGGCCATTTTTCTCCGCAACTACCGCCGTCGTGCCGCTGCCTATAAACGGGTCGAGGACAATTCCGGCCGGCCTGCAACCTGCCAGTATGCAAGGCTCAATGAGCTTTTCCGGGAATGTTGCAAAATGCGCTTTTGCATAGCCCTGTGTCGCCACATTCCAAACGCTGCGCCTATTTCTAAGACCTGTTTCATTCTCGCTGTTTCCGTGGCTCTCTCGCTCCGTATCGGCTGAATTATTGAAGCTTCCGTGATTGGTATAAGCTCCGCCGCCTCTGAATGTTTTGGCGTTCCCTTTTCTCCTGCGTCGGTTCGGTGTGGCCGCTCCCCGACTGCCTGCTGGCGGCCTGTTGTCAAATCCTACCGCAGGCTCTCTTATCGCCTCATAATCGAAATAGTACCTGTCCGATTTTGTCAGCAGAAAGATGTACTCATGGCTCTTGGTGCAGCGGTCTTTCACACTCTCCGGCATGGCGTTTGGTTTATTCCAGATAATGTCCTGCCTCACATACCAGCCGTCTTTCTGCAGTTCCAGTATGAGGCGGTAAGGAATGAGGCATAGCTCTTTCTTCTTTACATACCCTCCCATGCGCCTGCTCTGTGAATAGGTGTCCGCTATATTTATCCATAGTTTTCCGTCCGGGCGGAGCGTCCTGCGTACCTCTCTGAAAACGCCAACAAGGTTGTAGATATACTCGTCAACCGTCCTCTCAAGGCCAATCTGTCCGTCTATACCATAATCTCTCAAGTCATAGTAGGGCGGAGAGGTAACGCAGCAATCTATGTAGTTGTCCGAAATCCGGCGGAGTACGCTCAATGCGTCGCCCGTGACAATTTGTGATTTTTCCGTCAATGCCTGTTCCTCCTTTACCTCCACGGAAATCCCGTTCCTATCACTCTTGAAAGATTGTAGATATACTGTCCGCATCTCACGCAGCGGTCATGCTTTCCCCAAAATCCGAGCTTTTTCATTCCCCGGACGCTCCCGGTGTAATGGATTGAGGGGTGTCTGTCCCTCTCTGCTTGCGTCAATTTCATGTATCGCACTCGCTCGCCTCCTCCGCCCTTGATAATGCCGCCGCTATCTCCTGTAGCATTTTGTCAATGTCCTCTGCGTCCTTTACCAGCTCACGGGTAGACGGTACGCCGCCCGTGCCGCTCCGCTTTGCCAAAATCCAAATTTCTATGTGTTCATCAATGTCGAAGCCTGCGGCGTATTCTCTGACTTCCGCCGGGAGATTTTCTACTCCGACGCATATTGAAAAGTCCTCGCCTGCCGGGGAATACTTCTCAAGTTCTACCCTGCCGTCGTCCGTGTAACTGCTCACCGCCCAGCCGTGATTTTCGAGGACATCAAGGTATTGTTTCTCAATCTTTTTCATGCCTGCGCCTCCTATCCCGGCAAATCAATGTTGACAATGATCGCCTTTATCCACGGCATTTCTGCGTAGGTTTCCTTAGCCTCCTCGTCATTCAATAATGTAAAAATCTCCTCGCCCTGCCTCTCACAAATAAGCCGCTCAACCTCCGAGGGGTCGTTGTCGTCCCGGAAGTATACCCTCTCCTCGCAAACGAGGTATTCCCCTATGTAGCTGCTCCCCCAAGCTCCGAGCCAACGCCCGCAGTCCTCGCCTATGATTTCGTAATCCACCATAGGGAAGACAGGCAGCTCCGGGTTCTCCTGCATGAGCTTGAAAAGCTCCTCCCGGTAATGCTTCTCCTGTTCCATCATACCTCAACACCTCGCTCTCTCAATGCCTGCGTCCAGTGTTTTTTGATTTCCTCCGGGCAGTGCGCCATAGCGTCTGCCCATGTCGGCCAGCGTCCGTGCTGATCGTAAAATTTATATTGATATGCAAGGCTATCCCGGTTATGCGGCTGCTCCGGGTCGTGTTTTACTGCACATTCCGGGCAAGTCCCCTCCGGCACGTTGCCGAGCATTGTCATACCGTGAACCTCTTTCAAATATCCCATGTTATTCCTCCTGTTCTCCGGGGATAAAGTCAAACAGCCCCATTTGCCCCGGTATTGGTTTCGCTGCCTCCTCTGCTTTCTTCGCCTGCGCTGCGCACTGGCAGCCATACCCTCGCTCGACGGCCTCTTTACTGGTAAGGAGCCGTCCACACCTCAAGCAGCGACGGGCCTGTATGTAAAAAATACCGTCTTGCATTGAAATCCTCCTTATACGCTGCCTCTAATGTCCTCCCATGCCATAGTCATTACTTCGCTGGTTTCCTTGAGGCGGCTTATGATCGCCACGATTTTAGTGTTGTCGTACCCTTTCGGGGTAAGTGCGTCGGCCAAATCGTCGGCGTTGTAATTCGTGGTTACAATGGTCGGCTTCATGTCCTCATAGCGGTCGTTCATAATGGCATAGAGGGTACTCATGCTCCAATCGCTGCATTGCTCTTTTCCGAGGTCGTCAATAATCAGCAAATCCACTTTCTTGTAAATATCCAGTACCTCATGCTCTTTTGCTCCCTCGAAGCCGAAAGACTTCTTGATGTCCTGCAAAAGGTCGCTTGAGGTCTTGCAGATTACAGGTATTCCCTCCCCGATAAGCTGCAGGGCAATCGCCGCCGCAAGGTGCGTCTTTCCTGTTCCGTTCGTCCCCTCTATGTAGAGGCCGTCCCCCTTTGCCTTGTGGTATGCAAAGTTATCCGCATAGTTTTTGGCTATGGTGTAATTTTCCTTGCGCCCAGCGGTGTCACAACGGAAATTCGGAAATGTCCGCTGCTGGAAACGCTTCTTTATGCCGCTCTGTCCGAGTAGCCTGCTGATCTTCTCCTGCATGGCCCTCCGGCGTTCCGACTCCTCCTCGGCCACCTTGCGCTCCGCCTCTTTCCTGTCATACTCCGCCCAATATGCCCGTGCCTGCTCGCACTTGCACCGGGGCGCAATCGGTTTCCATATAAAAATTTTTCCGCCGATTATAATCCCCTCTGCCTCAAGCTCTTTTCCGCAAAACTCGCATTTACCCCATTCCGGCGGCTCTTTCTCCCACCGTATTCCTCTTTCCTGTGCCTGCGCCGGGGTAATGATATTGTCAGTTGCCTTTGAAGCCTCCCGACGGCTTGAAGCCTCCGGGGGTTCCTGCCGGGGGCTGTTCATCATGTCCCCTATCCGGGTTAAATCCGCCATAGTTATTGCCTCCTTCCTGCGTCCACTCATTCAGATAGCCTTTTGCGTTCAGCCAGCTCGCCGGGTTCGGTATATACTGCCTCTCCCGGAAGCGGCTGTCATATTTCTTCGAGGCCTCCACCGCCTGTATGATCTTCTCTGTCATAGCTTCGTCCGGCGTGGGGTCTATTTTCGCCCATGCCCTCTCTGCCGTGGCCCGGTCTACCTTTTTCGGGTACGCCGCATAAAATCTCTCAAATAATGCCTGCTGTTCTTTCGACAGCGGCCCGGACTTTTTCGACTTCGCCCCTGTCCCCGGCGGCCTGCCTCGTTTCTTCGGTTTGTCCTCCGGCGGCTTTTCCTCTGCCGGGGCCGGAGGAGCCGGGCTTTCCTCCTCTGTCGGTTCCGCAAATGGCCTTTTGGGTGCTGATACCGTCCTCTTTGAATATACGTCCTGCAAATTATCCACGAGGCTCTGACACCAAATGACCTTACGCTCCTCCCAAAGTTCTTTGTCAATGTTTCCGAGGTCTGCCAGTACCTCAAGTATTTCGCTGATCGTGTCCTTATCCAGTTTCATCAAGGCAACGAGGTATTTCTCGTTTGCCGTTGCCGAGCAGTCGTAGTAGTGTCCCTCGCTCCGTCCGAGCAGTTCCAGCAGCTTAAACCAAAAGGCATACCCGTCGTTCCCCCAGCTCTGTTCAAGTATGAATTTTGTACGGCTGTCCGTGCTGACAAAATGCGGAAAGTAATCTACCGTCTGCTTTCGTGGTCGTCCCAACGACTACACCTCCTTTTTTCGGGCATATCCGGGGCGGAAAACCCCGGATAGCCCCGTTTATCATTCATAAATAACTTTGCTGCCCTCTGCCGTCTTTACCACGTCAACACTCTGCGGAAATCTCGACTTCATAGCCGGGTCGTGGGTGATCGCCATTACCTTGAGATTGCCATACCGCTGCTGGATAGCCTCAAGTGCGTCGCAATATGCCTGTACTCCCGGTGCGTCGAGGAAAGGCGGCTCGTCGATAAACAGAAATCCGAGCTGTACGCCTGCCTTGCTGCTCTTAATCTCCGAAAGGGCAAGGATTACAGAGAGTGCCGCCTTTACCCGTTCGCCTCCGCTCCGGCTCATGTACGGGAGCCGCCCGGTGTCGCTGTCGTTGATGATGATGTCAAGGGTCGTGACCTCTTTCTTGCTGTTGGATTTCAGTATCTTTTCCGTTACAAACTCCACGCTCATATGCCCCTGCGACATTTGACCGAGAATATTGGTCGCCGTCGCCTCAAAGATCGGGATAATGCTGCGGATAATGTTATGCGGTATGCCGTCCTGCGAAAATGCCTTTTTCAGCTCCTCGTACCCGGCAGCCTTGCCTCCCAGCTCGTTCATCTGCTTCTGAAGCTCCGCCGCCTCCGCCAGCCTCTTTTCTGCCTGCTCCAACTGTTTCTTGAGGCCTCCCAGCGTCACGTCTGCACTCCGGGCGTGTTCCTGCAAAGTCTTAATCATTTCCTCTGCGCCGTCCACCTGCGCCTGCAATACCTCTTTGCCGACGGTCTTGCTCTGCTCCTGCGCCAGCTCCTCCCGTGCCTCGGCAATCTCCGCCTCAATGGTTTCCAGTTCTGTATCAAGCTCAAGGACACGCTGCGCCGCTGCCGCTTTCTTTTCCCGTGCTACCGGGAGCTGCTTTTCTTTCTCCGTCCACTGCCGGGCGACTGCGATCTCTGCCTGCAGGCGGTCATAATCTGCGCTGGCCTGCGCCACTTTGGTAAGCTGTGCCGTAACCTCCGCCAGCTCTGCCTTGCCCTTTTCGGCGGTCGCCTCTGCGTCCGTGACGGCTTTCTCAAGCTCCTCCGCCCTCTCGGTAAGCAGTTTCAGCTCATTCCTCTGTGCTTCGAGGCTGTTATATTCCCTTTCCGCCGCCTCAAGACCAAGCTGAACGCCACGGAGAGCGTTGATTTCCTCCGGGTGGTACAAACTGTCGCCTAATTCCTTTTGCGCCAGCCTGAGGCTATCTGCGGCACTCTGACGGTTATCTGCGTATTCGTTTTCGAGGTCTGCTACCGCTGCGCCTGCCGCCGGGAGCTGCTTTTTCGCCTCTAAAGCGTCTGCGAGGAATTTACAGCTTGCCTTTTCCACGTCCGGGCAGCCGCTGTCATTCAAAAGCTCCACCTTTTTCCGCAGGGTGTCGAGCCGGAGCGTGAGGCGTTCGTGCGCTGCCTTATATTCCCGGTCAAGGCGGTCTACCTCCGCCTGCGCCGTCTGTACCGCTGCTTTCTTCGCCTCGTAGTCCGGGGCAAGGGCTTCCAGTTCCACAATCCGGCTGGCCGTCTTTTCGTACTCTGCGTGTTTCCCGGCCAGCTCCTCCTCACGGGAGAGGGCCTGCTGTAAGGGGCCAATCTTCATCAGCGTAAGGGCGGCTTTTTTCTCCCTCATTTCCTTTGCCGAGGTTTCCGCCAGCGTGATCGCTCCCTCAATCTGCTTTTTTCGGGCAGTGATGTTGTCATAAGTGGCCTTGCCTTTAATCAGCTCTTTCTCCTGCTCCAAAAGGGTGTTGAGCTTTTCCACGCCTGCGGTGATCTCCGCCTCTCCTGCGAGGATTGTGTCGGCTGCCGTGATAATTCCCACCTGTGAGGTCTTTGCGGCCTCTTTGGTGGCTTTCTGCGCCGTGAGCGTGGTGATCTTGCTGTTGAGCTTGATTACCCGGCCTGCCGCCTCAATCTGCGTATTCAGTTTGACCTTGAGGCCGTCCACCTCTGCCGCCTTTTCCTGCGCCTGCTCCTCAAGCCTTTTCCGTCGCTCCTCCGTTTCCTCGATCTGCGCCGCCAGCTCTCCCTTGTCCGGCAATCCAGCGGTAATGGTTTCCGCCTTGTCTGCCAGGGTGCGGATAGTGCGGTTTGTATCCGTGGCCTTTTCCGCCGCCAGCGTTTCCATGCCTGCATAAATTCCCAGCCCCAAAATGCTGCCGAGGATATTCATGCGGGCCTCTTTGTCTGCCTGTAAAAAGAGGCCGTACTGGTCTTGCATGATAAGGGCGCAGGCTTTCAGCGTGAGGCTGTCCATGCCAATGATGTTGATGATCTCCTGCTGGGTGTCCTTGAATTTTTCCT
>CATLGV010000036.1 GCA_949948735.1 uncultured Lachnospiraceae bacterium
TACAATGACAACGGCATGGAAGTGCGCTACAAGTATGATGCGCTGAACCGTATCAGCCATATCCGCTGTGGCAACGGCGTGGAGACAGCCTATACCTATGATGCGGACGGAAATATCGTCAGCCTCGAGACAAGAATGACGGATAAGACCCTGTTATCCCTGAAATATGCCTATGACGGCAACGGGAACCGGATAGCGAAGGCGGGGACATACGCAAATGCACCTTTGGAAAGCACTGCGGCGGGAAGCGATGCGATAGATGTTTCCTATTGCTACGACGTGCGTGGACAGCTTCTGGAAGAGCGGCGAAACGGCGCTTCTGTTTCCTACGCCTATGACAAGGCGGGGAATCGCATCCGAAAGACAGACGTGCAGGGAGAAATCCGCTATTTTTACAATGAGAAAAACCAGCTGACCAAAGAGCGCGGAACAGAGGGCGAAAGACAGTTTACTTACGATTGTCAGGGCGGTATAATGGAAGAAAAGAATCCTTCGGGGATTCGCCAGTTTTCCTACAACAGCCGCCATCAGCAGACAAAGGTTAAGACGGAAAACGGCGATGTGCAGGAGAACCGTTATGACGTGGAAAATCTGCGGTTTGAACTGCTTGAAAACGGAAACAGAACCGCCTTCGTATACCACAACGGAGAGCTTCTGCATGAGGAGGGAGGAAAGGAAGGGCAGACAGGTTATCATTTGGGATTAGGGACTGATGCATTCCAAAGAGGGCAGGAGATTTATTATTATCATCGGGATGAGCAGCTAAATACCGCCTTTATCACAGGGACGGATGGTCAGGTCTACAATAGCTACCGGTATGACGCATTCGGAGTAGAAGCAGAAATAGAAGAACAGCTCTCGAACCGTATCCGCTACACGGGACAGCAGCATGATGAGCTGACGGGGCAGTATTATCTGAGGGCAAGGTACTATAATCCTGTCCTTGGCAGGTTTATGCAGGAGGATACCTATCAGGGAGATGGGTTGAATCTGTACGCGTACTGCAAGAATAATCCGGTGACGTATTGGGATCCGAGTGGGTATAATCAACAAAATCTAGATCCCGATTGTGTAGAACCAAAGTTTGGGGAAGATGAGGGGAGTGAGAATAGTAGTTCTTCTATACCTTCACAGCAACAGATGCACGATGCTGCTATACAATGGGCAAGAATGGAAGAAAGTTTGGCTAATTCCAATAGACAGTTAGATAAGTTTAATACGGCAACTGTGGTATATGATGCAAAAACAGGAGATTATTATTATGGAATGAATAGAGGTGTACAGCTGAGCGGAGATTCACTTAATTCATCAATAGCATCATGGTTTCCCGAAAATTCTTTAAATCAATATCGATTAGGGAATTGTGCTGAGGTGGATGCTGTAAATCAAGCATTAAATTCGGGAGCAAATGTTACAGATTTGTATTTGTATACCATTAATACTAAAGATAATGTACCAAAACTAATGTGTGAAAATTGTATATATACGTTTGATGACAGAGTTGCAGATGTGTTTTCGCATTAGATGATAGGAGAGTGAGACAAATGAAAGCGTTAAAGAATATATCAATTAGAGGAAGAATGGCATATTTAATATGCTTATTTGAAAATTTGTTATTGTATTATAATTGCAATAAAGAAGAATGGAGGTGGATATTAGAAAAACTATGGTCATATACAAAAGTTCAATATTTAGATGATTGGATGTATGAGCTTGCGGAATATATGCCTAATAGTATTTTAGAAGATACTATAGAAGATGCGGAATACATTACGGAAAAAGAATTTAAGTCTCTTTATAAATTATATAGCAATTCTAATCAAGAAATACTTTTGCTTTTAAAAATAATATTTGAATGTGGTACGTGTGAGTTATATTCCAAATTGCGTGATTACAGTTCTAATACGTTAAAAAAGATACAACAAGCAATTGATATTATGAAAAAAAACAATATTGATTTAGTTGATATTAAGCTTTTTGAGAGATATTCGTTTAATGAATGTGATGGATGGGGAAATTGTTTTGAGAGTACACAGTTATCAAAATTTATATAATTATGTCTCCATATAGGCCACCTTCTAAAAAATTGGATTATAAAATTAGCAATTAGTGTCAGTTACCTATTGAGGCGGATTACACAAAACATCGTTAAGCCGCCTAGCGTAGGCAGACAGGATTTTCTTGATATTCCGCACCATTCCCAGCGATTGCGGAACACGATGTTCCGCAAAGCCCACCCTGAGCCACGGATGGCGAATGGCGGGCGGTCGCGTCCGTGGGAATAACTTTGCCGGAATATTTAGAAAATCCATCTGCCGGAGCCGGCGGCGTACGATTTTTGTGTAATACGCCGGATTGAAAGCGGACAACGCTCACTGAATGATTGAAAACATTCCAGGGAAACGCTTTTATCAGCGTTTCCCTGATACATAACGACCATATGAGAATCCGGGCGGCATATGCCCAGCCCGTGCGATGGAGAAAACAGGAAGATGGGAACGGAACTTACATATCAGGGACTGCAAATCAGCCTCCCGCTGGAAGGCGTGACCGCGGTGGAGAGCTTTGCGCTGGACGCCGCCTTGAACAGCCATGTATCGGCAGAGCTTGTCCTGACCGCGCAGGAGGAACGGACAGCGCCGGCCATCCATGAGACGGCCGACGGGGACGGCGTCACAGTCCGCGCGGCGGACGGGCGGATGCTGTTTGCCGGCAGAATCACCGGCGTCCGCATGATACAGGAAAAAGGCCTGTGCCTGCTGGCGCTGACCGCGCTCTCCCATACCATGGAATGGGATCTTGCGCCCGAAAGCCGCAGCTTCACCAACCTGGACGCAGCCTACCGCGAGGTCATGGACAGGGTGCTGGCGCCGTATCCGGGCGCGGAGATCAGGGACTGCGTGACGGACGGGGCCGTGATCCCCGATTTCCTGCTCCAGTACGAGGAGAGCGCATGGGCGTTTCTTATGCGCCTCGCAAGCCGCTTCGGGACCTTCCTCGTGCCGGACTGCAGCGCGGAGTGCGGCCGCGCCTTCTTCGGGATACCGGAGACGGGGGAGGAGTACGTCCTGGAGGCGGAGGCCTGCACGGAGACAAAGGACATGGACGGCTGGTACCGGGCCGGGTGCCTGCTGGACGTCCTGCCGCAGGAGCACACCGGCTGGGAGGCGCAGGCGCGCTGCGACCTATCTCTCGGACAGGGCGTGCGCTTCAACGGCGTCAGCGCCATCGTCGTGGGGATAAGCTACCGCACCGTGAACGGGGAGCTGGTGCGCCGCTACGCGCTCAGAAGAAGGAAGGGGACAGTCTGCCCGCCAAAGAAGAATCCGCACATCTTCGGGATGAGCATCCCCGCGACCGTAAAGGAGCGCGCCGGAAGCTGCGTGCGCGTGCATTTCGACATCGACCCGGAGTATGACGCGTGCCCCAACGGGAGATACTTCGCCTACGCGATAGAGAGCAGCTTCATCTACTGCATGCCGGAGAAGGGAAGCCGCGTGCATATCTACTTCCCCAGCGACGACGAGCGGGACGCCGTGGCGGTACACGCGGTGCGTACCGCGTGCACGCCGCAGGATCCCAGATACAAATCCTTCTCCAACACGGACGGCGCGGAGCTGCTGCTGACGCCCTCCTCCGCTTCGCTGCGCTCCGACAGCGAAGCGATGGCCTGCGTGTCGCTGGACGCGCAGGGAAACGCGATGATCGCGGGAACGGAGATCAGGATAACAGGCAGGAACCTGGCCTTTGGGGAGCCCGCCGCGGAAGGCGGCCTCCCTGCCGGGGCAGTGGTCATGCGGGCCGGAACGAAAGCGGATGAAGGCGCGGAAGGCGGCCCGTCCGGAACGGGAGCGGACGGGGGCGCCGGGAGCGCGCCCGGCATCCTGACCTTCCGTGTCGGAGAGGACGGCGCGCAGGTCGAGCTGACGGAGGAGGCCAGAATCATCGCGGCCTTCGTCCGGCTCAACGCCACGGACCGGACGCCCGTTGCGTCCCCCAACAGCTGGGCCGAGGTCTCCCTGCGGCTTGCGGCAAACGACGCGCAGATGCGAAAAAATATCAACGACCAGGCACAGCAGAAGCTGGTGGACAAGTACATCGAAGGGCGCGGCCAGATCGTGGAGGGCGTTACAAGGGTTGCGACTGTTGCGGCGACAATTGTAGTTTGTTATGCGCTGGTGCACACCGGAGGCGGCGCGGCGCTCGTCCCGGGCGTCAAGACCTTTGTGATAAAGGTGCTGTTCGTGGCAGCCACGGGAGGGGAGGCGGTTGTCGGCGCAGTGGAAATCCTGGAGGGAGGAATAAACGTCCACGCGGCGCGCAGCGGAAGCCTCGACGAGACCTACAACTTTGTGCGTGACACCCTCTGCCACGGAGACGACTGGCTTTATGAGGTGGTCAAGCTGGCCCTCGACATCACCTTCGGCATCGTGTCCGGCAGCGTCATCGGCAAGATGGCCAAAGTGTCCAAGATTGGAAAGCTGGTCCTCAACAGCCCCAAGCTGTGCAGGCTCAAGGCCGTCCTCCAGATCACCGGGAACGTCGCTTCCGCGGGCTTCAGGCAGTATGTGGAGACCGGCAGGATAGACCCCGCGAACCTGCTGGCGGGCATGGGCGTCGGCTTCCTGCAGGGATATGCCGGCACCGGAATCACCGACGGCATCATGGACATGATGAACCTGAACAGCCCCGCCATGCGCAGGCTCACACAGGCCTTTGTGGGAACTATTGTCGACACCGGGCTTGACGGTCTTATAAGCTCCCTGACCGGGCAGCCCTTCGACTGGAAGGAAAGCCTCGCGCGCAACGCGTTCGCCAATTCCCTTGCAGCCTTTGTCGCCGACCCCGTGGACGCCGTTACAGGCACTTATGTGATCCACGCCACGGACTTCCTGCTGGCAGGCCTGCCAGCAGCATGGAAGCTGGAAAGGACTTACCACTCCACAGACGGAAAAGACTCCGTATTCGACAGGGGCTGGCGCTTCCCCTATGCAGGCAGAATCTACCGGGATACGCAGGATATGGGAACCCTCCGCGTCCATCTGGAAACCGTCACAGGGCATTCCGTGTGCTTTGAAAGACAGGGAGACGTCTGGGTGAACCAGACCAGAGGCACGGCCCGGTTTGCGCTCACGGTGACGGAGAGTGCCTGCTGCGTGCAGGATGACGGCCATGCGGAGGACGCTGGCTGTGCGGGACTTGCCGGGGGTTCAGAGCAGGAGGTATTCCTGCCGCAGGCATCCGGCTGCGCACCGCAGGCGGTATACCTGCTTACAGACGCGGTGGAGCATACCCTCTGCGCTTATGACAGGGAGGGCAGGCTCTCGTATGTGGCGTATCCCAATAACCTCAGGCTGCAGCTCTCCTACAACGAGCAGGGCCTCGAGCGCATCACCACGCCCTCAGGCAACGTGCTGGCGGTGGAGTGCCGGGACGGACGCATCGTGCAGGTGACGGATGAGATCGGACGCAGGATGCAGTACCGCTACGCAGGCGGATATCTGACCGACGTGGTGCACACGGACGAGGGCATTACCCACTATGAGTATGACGAAAACGGACATATCGTCTCCGTTACCGACCAGAACGGCAGCCGCTATATCGAGAACGCGTACGACGAAAAAGGCAGAATCACCCGTCAGGGCTTCCCAGGCGGCGTATACCAGACCTTTACCTATGACGACGCAAACCGCAGGAATACCATTTATTACAGCGAGACCGGCAGGACGGAAATCTATGCGTACAACGACCAGCTTCTGAAGGAGCGGACGCTTTACGACGACGGCACCTGCGAGATATATGAATACTCCGACGATAACAGGAAAATCGGAGAAATCAGCCGGTCAGGCCACAGAAAAGAATGGGCGTATGACGCCCTTGGACGCGCCATCCGGGAAACCTTCCCGGACGGCTACGAAGTGCGCCATGAATACGACGCGGACAATAACCTCGTCCGCACATGGGACACCGACGGCAGGGAGAGCCTGTATACCTATGATGGGCAGCATAATCAGACCCTGATTCGGGAAAAGCTGGACGATAAACACTGGCGGGAGACCAGAAAAGAATACGATTCCATGGGAAGATGCACCGTGGAGCAGGACGCGCTCGGCAACAGGACCCTGAAAGAATACGAAACGAACCACGTCCATCCCAGCCGCGTCACCACCCCCAGAGGAGAAGAGACTGCATACAGCTACGACCCTGTCGGCCGCAGACTGTCCATCAGCAATACCTACGGCACGGTGGAGATGGCGTATAATTCCCGGAACTTCGTCACCAGCCGCACGGACGGGGAAGGCTATACCAGCCATAAGTTCTATGACCGCATGGGCAACCTGACGGCCTATTATCCGCCCGTACAGTGGGAGAAGAAGGAAGGCGGCTATGAGTACCGGCGGGATTTTTTGGAAAGAGTTGTAGATACCATCTCGCCCCTAAAAGAGCATCAGCGCGTATTCCGCAACTTTGACGGAGATGTTATCAACAAGATCCATCCGGTAAGTTATGCAGATAAGGGCGACGACGGCGAAGGAATCCGCTATGAATACGACGCGGACGGCAACTGCATCCGTATCCGGTATCCGGACGGCGGGACAGAGCGGCGATTCTATGATGCGGATGGAAATATGATAAAGCAGGTACAGCCGGAAGCCTATGATGAAAATACCGACGACGGGGCAGGGTATCGCTATGCTTATGATGCCTGCGGACGGCTGACAGAAGTATGCGATCCTGACGGGAATGTACTGCATACATATGCGTACAACGGAAACGGACAGGTCATAAGGGAGACAGACGGAGAAGGCGGAGAAATCCTCTATACATACAATAGATTAGGCTGGAAGATTCGGGAACAGGTAAAAATAAAGGAAACAGTAACGGCAAGTGAATCCGGGACAGAAGACAGTTCTGCGGGAGAAAGTACGCAGACACTGTACCGTGTCATTGCTTATTCCTATGACGTTCAGGGCAATAAAACAGAAGAATCCTACGGGATGCAGGAGGTAGAGAAGGACGGGGAGCCGAAGGAGTGGCATACAATCCGTTTCTCTTATGACGCCAATAACCACCTGACGCAGGTATGTGACGACTTTGGCGCGCAGGTGCGCTATGACTATGACTGTCTGGGAAATGTAATCCTTGAGGAACGCATCGTTGCGGAAGGAATCCGCAGCGTTATCCGCTATGCATACAACAAGAACGGCTGGCAAACCCGAAAAACCGAGGAAATCCAAGGCAACGGAGAAACTGACAAAGCTGTCACATCTTATGACTATGACGCAAACGGAAACCTGATTAAGATTACTACGCCCAAGGGCTTTGAAATCCGCAGGGAATACGACGCGGACGACCGCCTGACGGAAGAGCGGATTCTTGACGTAAAGAACGGAATCGACAGACGGGTGCAGTATGCCTATGACGAGGCAGGCAATGTGTTGAATCAGACTATTCTCGGCAAAGACGGGGAACACATGGAGACAACACTGTGTTATGACCTGAAAAACCGCCTGACCCGCAGGAGGACTCCCGGCGGCGCGGTTCTGCGTTACCTCTATGACAGGAATGATAAGCTCGCAAAAACGGTCAGCCCTTATGCCTATGAACCGGAGACCGACAACGGCGCGGGAGCAATCTATACCTATGACAGCAGGGGCAACCGTGTCCGTGTCACAAACGCGCTGGGAGAGCTGGTGCAGGAGAATACCTATAACCTGAAAAATCAGCCGATAACACAGACCGATATATCCGGAGCCGTGACAGAGCTTGCCTATGAAGCAGACGGACAGATCAAGGACGTGCGGCGCGGGAACGGCAGAGGGACAGGACAACGTACCGTTCAGCAGTATGAATACAATGCCAGAGGACAGATTGTCGGCATTATCGACGGCAATCACAATAAAATATCCTACGATACCGACAGCTGGGGCAGGATCACGGGAATCGGCTTTGCGGACGGCGTAAAAGAAGGGTATGAGTACACGCCTGCCGGACAGGTCA
>CATLGV010000037.1 GCA_949948735.1 uncultured Lachnospiraceae bacterium
AGCCCCTTCCACGGCGCGTCCTGCGCCGTTTCCTGGGCCTTTTGCCTTTTAGTGTAGAAATATTAGTCTAAGCCGATTCCCGCCCGGATTTCCGCCGCCTGGTTAATCCTGGCAATACACGGAAGGCTCCCGGCCTCCTCGGCGCTAATATGCTGCATCAAAAGTATGAAAAGCTCGTCAATTACTCCGGACTGGATCCGTATAATGGCGTTTTGCTGCTCAACTACTTTGAGCGGGTCTATGCTTCTATTCCCCATAAGCCTCCCCCGTGATCTCCTGGTAGTCGGCCTCGGTGATGGTTCCCTTCTCCGTCCTCTCTGCGATCTGCTCCTTCGTCACTCTGCCTGCCGCGTAAAGCCGCTTAAGGCTGTTTACTAAAATCGTAGCCATTATAAAAGCCCTCCTTCCATGAGCTGCATGGTGTACTCGTCAATAGCTGCCGTTACTGCTTCCTCCGTCCGGATTTCCTCAATGCTTTTAAGCATCTCGTACTCGCTTACGGGGATCTCCCTGCTCTCGCAGACGTAATCGGTGTAAGCTGCTGCTTCCTCTGTCGCTGCGTGTTCCTCCTGCTGAATGTTCCGGCGCTGGATGTAAGTGTCAGGCGCCACAAGCTGCAACTCTGCCGGTTTGCTGGCGCTTCGCTCCTTTGTCCACTGCTTCATTTTTGTTTGCCCTCCTTGTCAATTTTGAAATAATTTGTTTAAGCTGCCGTACCTTTACAAACGGCTTAATATAGTCCTGGTATGCGTCGTATGTGTCCGTGCAAGAAAACCAGCCTATATAGCTTAACATTGCCTCTAAGTGCTTTTTGAAATATCCCCTTCCTGCCTCTTTCGCCCTGGCCAGCTTCTTTGCCAGCCTGGTGGCTGAAAGCATAATAGCCTTCCGCATGGTCGTCCGGTTTCGGAAGAAAAGAAAGCCCATGAAGTCAATTACGCGCCCTATGACCTTCCCGTTCTTTTTCTGAAAGTTGAACTTGAAAACCTGGTAATTTTTCTTTAGCTTCAAGCGGAACCGGCGCCCTATAAACTGCCTTATCTCAGCTATGGCCTTGTGCAATTTCTTCTTGTTGTCGTCGCCCATGACTATGTCGTCCATGTAGCGTATAAGGTTTTTAATTCCTAATTTTTCCGTTATGAAACGGTCTAAAGGCTCCAACAAATAATTAGCCAGCCATTGTGAAATATAAAAGCCCAGGGGTATTCCCTTCTTAAAGCCTTGTAAGCAAAGCTCAACTATGTAAAGAAAAAGCTCGTCCTTTATCCTTATGCGAAGCTCCCGCATAAGAATGTTCAGCCGTATGCTATCGTAAAAGTGGCGGATGTCTATCTTTGCAAAGTTCCGTATATTCTTTCCTTTGCGTATAATTTTTAAAAGTGCTTTCTTTCCGTAATGGGCGCCCCGCTTCGGGAAGCTGCCGCAGGAATATGGGTAAGCCGTGGCCGTTATAATCGGCTCCAAAATAAGGACTATTATGTGGTGTAGCCACTGCTCGTGTATCTCCGGCATAAAAATCTTTCGGAGCTTTCCCTTCTCTTTTATAAGTTTCGGGGTTCGTCTTTTCGGTCTGTATGCCAGCTTCGGGTGTTCGACGGGAACGTCCGGCGGCTTCGTATTCTCTATCATCCGCCGCATGGCGGTTACTTCGTTATCAAGATCGGCGTCAATCTGTTGTATCTCTTTTCGCTTCGTTTTGCCCTTCCGCAGCTTCTTATATGCCTTCCGTATAATGTTTTCGTCAAGCATTTTGCGATACAAATATTTGTATTGTTTTACGCCTCTTTTCTCCGTGGCTTCCGTTGCTTTTAGCCACAGCTCTTTCCTCCGCATAAGCAATACTCCTATAAGAATATTTTTTCTTCTATCCTCTACGCACGGCAGGCGCGACCGCTTTACCGTGCGCCCTGTATCAAGTTAATTTACCACTTACCCTTCCAATTATGGCGGTTAAGGCGTATTTCAACGCCCAGGGGTGTAGGAATAGGGACGGCTTTAAGTTAATGCTCCGTATGAATAGAATAAAGGCGGCGCCGATGTTCCAGTTCGCATTCCCGGCTGTGTTGTACCAATTCCGCGCCCGTGGGCCGCAGTTGAGGCCATTGTTGCAATTCCCGAACCGTAGGCAAACGCCCCCAGGTGACGCCGTCCCTATCCCCTTATATTTTTTTTATATTTTACGCTGCTTCAAAGCTCCGGTATCTTCTGGGGGAGTGCTTCGCGCCCCCAGGCCCCCCTATACGGCTACGCCGACAGGTGGTAAAAGAAGATCGGCGGCGCCGATGCCCCAGCCCGCACCCCCGGCCGTGTCGTACCAATACCGCGCCCGCGGGCCGCAGTAGAGGCCATCGTAGCAAGCCCCGAACCGTAGGCAAACGCCCGTAAACGTCTGCTTCGGGTCTTTTCTCCATAAGCCGTCGCAGCCTCCGGTCGCGCTGCTCCCTCCGTTCATTCCTAAAGCCGGGATACTGCCGTACCCCGGCACGGTTCTGAAATGGGCCGGATAATCCAGGGCGTTGTGGTTGCTGTCCCAGGTCTTGTTATCCGGTACGGCGATCCCGCTGTCCGTATATTTTGCCCCGGTCGGATCGTAAGTGTAGTTTTTGCTTACCTTCACCCGCCCGTTTACAACTACCTCGTAAGGGTCGCGCATCCACTGCTGGTAACTGCCGATCACAATGCTATGGAAAATCTTGTTAAGGCTGTGCTGATCGTCGGTTCCGTAGAACTGGCCACCGCCTACTACGGCATTCCGCTTTACTCCGTAGGTCGGGGCCTGGCTGGCGTCGTAGCCTGCACAATTTCCGTACCCATAGGCTTCCTGCAGGTTCGTGGTCTTTGCGAACATAATAAGAAGGTCGGTAATGGTTTCTACAATCGGCCCGCCGTAGAACACCGCCCGGTTGCTGAAATTCGTAATAGCTGCCTTTTCTTTATCCGTGGTATTGTTATATGTGGGCTGCAAGTTCGCAAGGCTTACCATCTTCGGGCTGCTGCCGTCTGCTCCCAAAATGGAACCGTAGAACATGGGCAGCCATACGCCCTCCAGCTCCTGGTTGTTCGGGTCAATGAAGCCCACCGGCTCGTAGCCGTCGCGGGCGGTAAGGGAAAAGCGCACGATCCGGTCGTTGCCGACCATTTCCTCGTTTTTATAAATCTTCATAAGCCAGGAAAAGGCGCCGCCGTTGTAGCTGCTGTTTGCAACGTCGGAAGCTCCGCCGTCCTCGCGCTGGGTATAGTCTGTTTCCTTCAGTCTGTAATCCGGCGTACCGTCCGCCCGTACCATGTAAGGCTTATTCGCCTTAATGATCGGGAAGTCCGCCCAACTGTTCAAGGCCATTCCGCCGCTCTGCTTATTCCTTACCAGGGGCGTAAAATTCTTATTAAGCCCGATATACTCGATCCGGCTGCTGGGGCTTAAAATGTCGTTATGTTCAATGAAGCCGTAAACCGGATCGGAAGCCAAAATATTATAAACCTTGTCCAGCGTTTCCTTGTCTGCAATATAAATCTTTTCTCCTGCCATTACTCGTCTACCTCCTGAATATAAATCAAGCCGTTATCAATTCCCAGCTTGTACTTCTGCTTCGTGGCGTCGTCCCGGATCTTGTTGGCATCCTCAACAAGAAGGGCCGCGCCGGTGCTGTTGATCGTTACCTCCGCGCTGTTGTTTACGGTAGCAAAATAATCCTGCGTAATCTGCGCCGGATTATATCCGTTGTAGGGCGGCATAAAGTCGCCGTTGTCCCCGGCGGTCGTGGTGATGCTGTAAAGCACTTCGGTGCTGCTTGCCCCGTCCTTTACTTTGGCGTATAAGCCCATCTCGTTAATGTAATACCCGGCGTTTACGAGCGTCTGCCCCGTTACGGGGTCCTGGTTCGTAATAAGCGCCGTTACCTTCACGCTGTAATCGCTGAATATGTCAATATCCGAAAGGGGATAGCTATTCTTAAGCGATTTTAATGCCGTGCGCTTCTGCAAGGCATCCAGCGTCTTTTCCGCTGCGGTGTAGCTTCCGTTTCCGGTGGCGATCCGGGTAAACTCTATTTTTATTTCCCCGGCCTGCGCCCTGGTAAGAAGCCGCGCCCCCGCGTTGGTCATTACTGCGTTGTTAAATGGCTGTGGCATCTTGTTTCCTCCTATTCTCTTACTATGTTTTTATATTTACTACCAGCCGCCGCTCCGGCTGAAATAGTCCCTCTTACGGTCTGTCCCTGGGTGCTTAAGCCTTCCCGTACTGCTGCCGGTTTCTGTGGCGCTCCTGGGCCTGCTGCAGCTCCGGCGTATGCCTGGGCCTCTATCGATTCCGCGTGTTCCTCCAAACCTTCTATAATGGCCGCCTGGTGCTCTGTGGCCGTCACAGCGCCGCCTATATATGCCTCCCCTATAACTTGCTTACCCTCGAAGCTAAAACCGTCCACAATGGCCGCCTGGCGCGTCCTGGTGGCTCCTGCTGCGCCCGTGAATACTTCGCCGGTGATTTCCTTGCCCTCAACCTTAAAACCGTCTACAATGACCGCAGGGTGGTTCTCCTGGCGCGTAGCTGCTCCGGCGTGTATGGTCTGCTCCGTCCTCCGGTCTACGCTGTAGCCGTCAATAACTGCAGGAGGCCGGTAGTTTGGGAATTGTCCTACGCCTGCGAAAAGCTCTTGCTCTATGGTCCGGTGGATATCAATCGCCCGAAGATGTGACCGGGTATTCTTTACCCGCCGGATCATGATTGAAAAAAAGTCGTTCATCTCCGGCGTTAATATAGCGTTGGTGGCAATTTTGAAATAATAAGGCTTGTCGGCGTACTCGTACCACTCTTTCACTTCGCCTTCCCCGAAAACAACCGCTACAAGTTCCTCCACGGCCTCCGGGGTTCCTGCGCTCATATACCAAATAAGCGTATTTTTTACAAGCCGCCGTTTCGTGTCAAGGTCCAGGGTACTCCGGTAATACTGGGTACGAAGTTCCGAAGCTAAAAGGTCTATAACTTCCTCCGGCTGCTCGTCCAAATTTGTATAAATATATAAGCGCCTGCTGTATCGGTAAAGAAGGCGGCAGGCTTGCTGCAGCGCGTAGCTCAACGCCTTTACTTCCGGCTTTTTGGTTATGTTTCCGGGCAGAATGTCTGTTATTTGCCCGTCGTAGTAACTAATCATCTTCAAGCCCTCCGTAAATTACGTTTACGCCGGTACACTGGGCTTTTGCCGTTTCGCCTATAACGCGGAAAACCGGCGCCCTTACGACCGCCCTTTTGGCTCCTGCGTCGTTTATGTTGGCGATCAGCTCGTCCGGGTTAATGTCCCGGCCAACTTTGGAAGCCTGCCATAGCTTATACTTTTCTACGGCGCTTTCCACCTGCGCCTGGATGGCCGTGGCCGCGTTGCTGTCGCTGGTGTTAATGTAATATGTCACGTCTATGCTGTATTCCTCAATTTCCGGCTTCTTTACTTGTACATGGTCTGTAAGCGGGCGTTTCCCTCTCTGGGTTACTGCTGCCGTAGTCGCTGCTATTGTGGTATCGTCCGGGACCGTCCCGTCTGTCATAACAAAGCGTATATCTACGACGCCGGGTGTCGGGCTGGTTATTTTAACATCCCCTATGTTCGGGTTGCTGTCCTTTACCCAGTACTCATAGGCGTCGTCCGGTCCTGCGGTTGAATAGCTGGAAGGTGCAAGGTAAATTCTTTCTGCCATGTTCTGGTCGGACTCCACCTCTGTCCCTCCGGTGCTTTTCTCCGTGTTGGATACTTTTGAAATAAAGCCTATAGGGTCCACCAGCGTCGTAAGCTCTCCGGCTGCAAAGTCGTTTCCAATCGTCCCGGCCTCGGTGCATTCCGTCATAACTGTTATTTCCGTTTCCCCTGCTGGTATTTCTGCATACTCAATCGTAGCAAAGTAAACCTCGTAAGCCGCCGTTACCCTGGTCCCCTGGGGGATGCTGGTGGCTGCCTCCCTTTTCCCGGAAAGCGTGAACTTGACCGGAACCTGCGCGAACTTGGCCGGATTCCTTGTAACCTTCTTAAGCGCCCCCATATTCTCCAGGTAGTCGTCGTAGGCGTATTTAAGAAAATTCATCTTGCCTGCCTTGTCTATGTTCTGCAAGCCCTGGTAAATTATCTGAGCGCAAGAAAGCATAATAATGCGGTTCGGGTCCGATTTTGAAAGCTGTATCTTCTTTCCCGTGACCTCCTGGTACTTCGCCACGAAGTCGGTTAATATCTTACTTTGCAAGTCCTCCAATGTAAGCCCGTCTATAAAGCTGATATCCGGTAAATTATCTATTGTGTTAAGAATGTCCGACAATGTCTACCACCTCCCTTATTCCTGGCTTTCCGTGTCGGCGTCCTCGCCGGTGTCGTCCGGCTCCTTTTGGCCGATGGTTATTTTCGGTGTCAGGTTCCCGTCCTCAGCCTGCGTGTACTCAATGCTTAATACTTCCGCCTTGTTTTCGTATATCTCCGTTTTCTCTATTACTTC
>CATLGV010000038.1 GCA_949948735.1 uncultured Lachnospiraceae bacterium
GCAGGAAAGTATAATAGGCTTTCGGCTTGCATCTGCCAGTATATACGCCCCGCTGTGCTGGCAGCCCTGCGCTCTCTAAAATCTCTTTTATGCTGCTCATTGTCCCGTTTCACGCTCCCATACTTCCATTTGCGCATCAATTACTTTGTCGTGTGCTTTCGCATTTGCTACCGTCATATAAGGACGTGCTGCTTTTTTACTTGTCCCATATTCATTTATAAATCCTATAGTTGCATATCTTACATTGCTTTTATCGCCCTTTCTGTTGTTACCATGCTTTGCCCTACCCTGTGGATATACATCTATATGTTTTTTCCTATCGTTTCCCTGCACTTTCGTAGACTTAATGGCTTGAATAAAGCCAGCGGTTTCCTCTATTCCCATAGCCTTTGCTTCTTCCCTTTGTGCCTCTACCAACACTGCTGCCCCCGCTTGCAACATTTTAGGCACTGCCCTTGTTGCCGCCTGCTCTCTCCTGCTAAACGCCTCTATTACATCTTCAAGCCCCACCGTATTAAATTGTGCCATTTTATTTACCCCCCTTTCTGTTGATTTTCATTCGACATTGTTCTATAATTTTCTTTAAAATGATAGAAAGGTTGTGTTTTATATGAAAAAGAAAACTATGGTCTTTTCCTGCCTTGCCGTCTTATTCCTTTTATCCTCTTTCAGCGGTTTTTCTAGCGGGCTTGTTTCTGGCGGTGTTGGCTGCCTTATTATCTGTGGCGTTTTTGCGTTTTTGGCTTTCCGTTCTTCTAAACCAGCAGCAGAAACAAATAACGAAATGCCGCAAACCTCTAACAGTTTTACTCCTATCCCGAACAAAGGTTCATTTTCTCAATCCTTGCAGGATAATGCAGCAAATACCGATACGGTAGGAACTCCCGCCGCAACGCCAGCGCACAACGCTCCTGCACAACGTCAATCCAAATACATATTTACACCTATAAAAGTCACTGGTGTAACTTTTAATAATGACGACGGTACTTCACGCCAGCTTATTTTGCGTAAACTTCATTTTCACGATAGCCCGTTTAATGAATATGCCGACGTTGAAATAAAGCAATATGAGTTTAAAGGGCAGCCTGCTTACGGTGTCTATGTCAACAATATGCAGATAGGGAACATACCCGCTGAATTGATACCTTTTATACAGGATAATATAGGGCGAATTGAAAGCATAAGCTATATTGACGTATACGGCGGCGGTCAAAAAAACGGGGAACCTATTTCTTACGGCTGTAAAATTACATTACGCTTTTTGAAAGACAATCCACCTATCAATGTTCCAAATACTTTAAAAATAAATGATTAACATTTCCTGCGGCGGTATCCCCGCCGCTTTTATGTCCCCATGTCCTTATGTCGCAAGTCCGTAAGCGTAAGCTCTATGGTATCGTCATCTATGTCGTAGGTCTTAAGCACGAAAAAGCGCCGCCCGTCCATTTCTACGGTGTCCTCGCCCCCATAGTCTGCCTTATGTACCTCGCATTTCGCCTCTACCACCTTGCCCGTCTGCTGGCTCTTAAAATACTCGCTGTAGCCTACTTTCTTCTTGTTGCAGAAAACAGTACGGGCGCTCTCCTGCGGCTCATTCTCAAAGCCCCCGGCGTTTACCCGCTCGTTTGGCGGCTGCTGGCTGATTATTGTAAGCTCGTCTGCCCATTCTGCCATATTATGCCCCGCTTTCTGCGCCCCCGGTGTCCGTTTCGGACACGGGCGGCGCTGTGTTGTACTCCTGCGACAAAGCAAGCCGCATTTTCAGCGTGTCGTACGACTGCCTAAATTTCTCCGCCTTGCCGTTATAGCCAAATTCTGCCTTACAGTAAAGAGTTACCGCCCTTATAATCAGTGCGTCGCCCTCGTCAACGGCTTTTATCCCGTCATTTGCAAGGTCAGCTTTGCAGGCGGCTATACAGTCTTCTATTTCTTCCGTTATCTTCCCGCTGGTGCTGCTGACACGCAGCGCCGCCCGCATTTTTTCCGTTAATGTGGTGGCATCTGCCGCCATACGCTGCACCCTCTTTCTGGTTATCCCACAATCTCTGCCACGCCTGCTGCCGCCAGCTCTGCCGCACGCTCCCTGCTTACGCTGTAAGCCTCTCCTGCGTCCTTAATCTGGTTAAGCTGCCTGTCCAAGAACCTTGTAACGGCTTTTACCTTAACCAGCCCTGCTGCCGCCTCTGCATCTTCCGTGGCTTTCTGTCCGGCGGCTGCTTTTTCCCCTGCCGCTGTTGCCGCCTGCGCTTCATCTTCCTGCCCTTTGGCTGCCAGTTCTGCCGCCCGTTCATCTTCCTGCCGTGCCGCCGCTGCTGCCGCCTTTTCATCTTCTGTAAGCTGGTTTTCCTCTGGTACGTCTGTCTCTGCTGCTGCAATTCTGCCCATAATATCCTCTGCCTTTCCGGCAGCGCTTACGCCCATATCCTTTGCCAAAGCCTGCAAGCTCTTATAATCCATGTTTTTCAGCTGCCCTGCGTCTAAATGTCCTTTCATGCCCTTTACCCCGTTTCCGGCAGCCAGCGTGGGAAACGCCAGCCGCCTTATTGATCTCCGGCTTACGCCGCTTTCAGTTTCCGGATAACTACCAGACTGTTATTATCAACCATCTTGCCGTCTGCCAGCATGATACCCTTTGTTACGGTGTCGTCGGTGTCGTTGTCCTCATACCGCTTTACGCCCATAGTGTAATTGGTATTCAGCACATAATCCTTAAAATTGAACAGGAAAGCAAAAGCCGTGCCTGCTGCCAGCGTTGCCGCGTAGCTTGTTACGTAGTCGCAGCATACTACAGGTCTGCCCAAAAGCGTCCGCTCCGGCTTTCCGGCAATCCCGTAATTTACCCTGCCGATCGGCTGCCCGTTGGTATCTGTCAGCCCGTAATACTGCATGAACGTCTTTTTGCTCATGCACCATACCGCCCCGTTTTCGTATGCCTGCGGCAATGCCGCCTCTGCGTTAATCAGATCGGCATAGGCTGGCTTTGCGCTGTCAATGCTCTGCCCGTCCGCGGGTGTCTCCTGTAAAATCCCTTTCGGTTTCCCCGTCCCGTCACCGTCAATGACTGCCTGCTCGATTGCCTTTGTCATTGCCTCAACAATATTGTTGATAAGCAGCGTTTCAAAAGCGCTCATTGCCATTGTGTCAACTTCCAGGGATACGGCTACCGCGCAGCGCAGCTTATGGTATGCAAAGGTAATCATGCCCTCTTTCCTGATGTCCTTTTTCAGCTTGTCGCTGCCTGCCCCCTCGTTTACCCATGTGGCCACGGGCTTTACCGTGGAAACGGGAATACCCACGCCTCCCTTGTACGCCGTTCTTGTTACAAGGGCTAAGATCATGCCCGTGCTTTCCAGCTTTTCTATGATCTGGTTCAGTACGGTTGTGGGAATAACCGCGCCTACGTCCGTGGTCTTGCTTACTGCGTCTGCCCGGTATTCTGCCGGTATTTCCGCGCCACGGCAGACATACTGCATAAACGCCTTTCTGTATGCCATGCTGCCGTATCTGTCCCCGGTGTCGTCGGTATGTTCCGCGGGCTTGAAATTGCGCAGCACGGTTGCGGGCGCTGCCTCTCCCCCGCCGTCCCCTACGGGCTCGCCGTTTGCGATCTTTTCCAGCAACGCCTTGCGCTTTTCTGCCGCCGCCTGTAATGCCGCCCGTTCTTCCTGCAATGCCGTTACCTCTGTTTCCAGTGCTGCGATCTCTGCCTCTGTCAGCTCTGCTGCCCTTGTGGCAAGCTCGCCCCTGATCTGGGCTAACCTTTCCTCGATTTCTTTCAGTCTGTTCATTTCCTGCAATCTCCTTTTCTGTTTTTTATAGACTTGCTCTGATCTTTAACAGCCTCGCCCGCTGTAAAAGCCGCTCCTGCCTCTCTGCCTCATAACTCCTATGTGCAAAACTGCGGGCGCTTATTTCAGTACCGCCGTTTGCCGGTATGCTCACGGCTGATACATCATAAACCTTTTTGATCTCCAATATTGTCCTTGTATGCGTTGCCCTGTCGTAGCTGTCCGTTTTTACGGTGAAAGCCCACGACATTTTAGTTATCATGCCCTGCCGTATGTCCTGATACAGCCCCCGCGCCAAGTCCGTCCTGCCTAAATCTGCTGCAATCAAAAGCCCTTTATGGTCTGGTATCAGAATAAGGGAACCGTTAGACTGCCTGGCAAATACGCGCCCCTCATGGTCATACTGCATAATTACGTCGCCCATGTCTGCCCCGTCCAGCGCGTGCGCGTCTATTCTTTCGTAAAACTTTGTACCCTCGATTTCATAAAGCAGATACGGGCTTTCAAACGTTGTGGCATAGCCTTCAACATAGAAATCCGTATCCATCCGCTTTCCCGCTGCCTGCGCCGATAATGGCGCTGCCAGCGTCCTATACTCCCTGTCCTGCCTGACCGGCATCTGTTACACCCTCTTTCTGTCCCTTATCGTCCGGCGCCGGTTCTTCCCCCGGCTCCGTCCCTGCTGCCTGCTGCCCCGGCTGCGGCATCTGCTGTATAATGACCTGCTGCTTTTCCCCGCTTTTCCCCAGCTGGCTTACTTCCGTGTATTCCTTGCGTATATAATATTTTTCGCCGTCCTCAACATTCGGCATGTTCCATATATCCATTACACCGTTACGGTTAAGCAGCGCCCGGTCAAAAAGCTGTGTACTTACTTGCAGCTTTGTGGCATTGCTGGCATATTGCAGGCGGTTTGCGGAAAACGTGATCGCGTTCCCGTGCGCAAGCTCCCGCTGTGAAAATGCCATGTTTGACATGACAAGCGATAACTGGATTGCAAAAGGTTCTATTTTCCCCTCGTAATATGCGTTCCATGTTTCCTCGTCAAACTTATTTTGCAGAATATCCATGTTTGTACCAAAATGCGTACATACATTGTCCTGTATCTGCTGCATTTGCAGCGCGTTTGGTGTATACGGCTTGCTTTCCACCTGTTTCACATCAGTAAACTTGTTATCGTAAAGAATCATGCCGCTTTTGTTGTCAGCGCTTAAATTGTCCTCCGTAAACCTCTGCCGCTCTGCCTTTATATCCTCCGGCTTCAGCAAATTTGCTATTTTTGCCATGAAACGTATGCTTGCTGAATTTTTCACCGCGTTAATAATGCCCTCGTTCTGGGTATGTATCAGCTGCATTGTGGGCTTAAGCGTGCTGTTATCCTCCCCGAAAAGATCGTCGCTGTATTCAAAATCAGTCATTATGCCGGCTTTTTCAAACTCAACCGCCCCATACTCCCCGTTTGCGAAAAGATACCGCAGATACACCCGCCCGGCAGCCTCCACCACTTCGCAGCGCTGCGCCCGCAGGGGATAAAATCCGCATAAATTCCCTGTCCCGTCCTCAACAGGCACAATAAAAGCGGTATGTTCTACCGCTAAGATCGTCGCCAGACGCTTTATGAATTTCGTTGTGTCCATGAAATAATTGGGTTTGTACTGCAATACCCTTTCCAAATGCTTTAGGGCGCTCCCCTCGATCTCCGGCTTTAGCTTGCTGCAATGTGTGGCAAAACTGTTGATCGCCACCCTTGTTAAGTCCATTTCGTATACGCCGCCGTTAAAGTTCGTAAACGTCGGGCTGTAGCCGTTCAGCATTTTAAAATAGCTGTCTATCATTTGCAGCTTTTTCCCGTGGAATAAATAATCAAAAAATTTCACTCCGCTTACCCTCCTTGTATAATGTATTTAGGTTGTTCAAGGGATACCTATAAACCCTCAGACCTGCTTCTTTACATCTCCTGTCTGATAGGAGATAATAGTTTTATTAGATTGAGAGGATGATCGTCACCTCCTT
>CATLGV010000039.1 GCA_949948735.1 uncultured Lachnospiraceae bacterium
ACGTGTAGGAAGTCCCGACAATGCCGTTTATCATGCCGGAAAACATAGCCCCGCAAGAGGACAGCGCGGAAGAAACCATAATGAACAGCAGCAGCGCACCTATGGCGATACATACGCCCGCCGGGTGTCGCCCCACAAATGCGATTGCTTTCTTTGTTTCCTCGGCGGTCTTTTTCGCGGCTTTCCGGGTGTTTTCGGCTGCGTTCTTGACAGACTTTGCGCCCTGTGCCTTGACGGTCTTTGCATACTGTTTTTTGATATGCTGCTTCTGCATATACCGGGAGAACGGGTTGGACGCGGCGATCTGCGGGTTGTCGTGGAGTGCCTTTTGGTAGAGGTAATTCGCGTTTGCTTTCTGCGCCGCCTTTTCAGCCTTTGCCGCCGCCCGGTAGGGTTTCAGCTTGTGGCTGCGGTAGCCCTCCTTGACTTTCCGCGCCCCGTATTTTGCGGCTTTCTCGGCGGTTTCCTCGGACTTGTGCGCACCCTCCACGCCGGAATTGTCCTTTTCCACGGAATGTATCTTGTTGTGGACGATAATACCCGCTTCCTGCGCGGGACGGGATAACGGGTTTTTATGTTCCCTACCGTAGTTCTGCGGCTTTTCCCGTTCCTCGAAACGTAGGCGGGTCTTGCCTTTCCCGGTGGCTTCGTCAAAAGTCCGTTCCTTGACAAGTTTCTTTTCCTTTGGGATTTTCTCCCTTGCTTCGTCCAGCCTGTCAGCGGCTTTGTCGGATTTTTTGATGTATTTTTCCAGCTCCGGCGTTGCCCGTTCTTCCTCGGTGAATTGCAGCCGGGAAGTGTGGGCGCGGCTTTCCGCTTCTGCCTGTGCTTTCCGTGCCGCCTTTTTGCTGGCTGCGCGGGTGTGCGCCCCGTCGATATGTTCAAAAACACGTTCGGCGGCTCCCGTGTCCTGTGCGGCTTCCGTCCCCGGCGCATGGGGCAGGGGCGGCGCGTTGGGGGATATGTCCGGCGCGGGATTGCCCGGTATGGGCTGCGCTGCCTGTGCGTCCTGCGCCGCCTGTTGCTCCGGGGTTCTCTGTAAGGCAGCTTCCCGCGCCCGTTTGCTGATACGCTTTTTTGTGCCTTTGCTTTCGTTCACTTCGATAGCCCCGTCACGGGTCATTTTCTGCGTGATCTTGTCGCGGGCTTTGTACTGCTGCATGGTCTGTCACCTCCGATCTGCGCCCAAGAGGGCGCAAGGTTGGTAAAATAATCTGCGGGTTACGCGCCGCCCACTTCCTCCGGCTTCGTCGTCATAACGCGGTACAGCTCGGTATCTTTCGGGAAGCGGTCTACAAAAGGCAGAATGACGTTGTCATAGAACAAAAGCCCCTCGCCCGCTTCGGAATGGGTGACGTAAGACATTTGCTGCGGGGAGATATTGAGCTGCTTCGCAAGGATAGCCCGGTCGCCCGCCGCTTGATTGAGCATGAGGACAAAATCGCTGTTCTCAAAGATATTTTCCACTTCGCGGGAAGCAAGCAAATCCTTGACGTTCTGCGTGATTGCCGTCGGTATGCCGCCCCATTTTCTGAAACGCTTCCAAATCTCCACACTGTAAGCGGCTGTCTGTTCGTCTTTCAAAAGCAAGTGAAATTCGTCCATGAAATACCGTGTGGACTTCTTCGCCGCCCGGTTCACGGTGACGCGGTTCCACACTTGATCTTGAACAATCAACATACCCAGCTTTTTGAGCTGTTTCCCAAGCTGCTTAATATCAAAGCAGACAAGGCGGTTAGAAAGTTCCACGTTGGTACGGTGGTTGAATACGTTAAGGCTCCCGGAAACGTAAAGCTCCAATGCCGCTGCGATACGCGCCGCTTCCGGCTCCGGCTGCTTCAAAAGCTCGTCGTAGAGGTCGCCCAAAATCGGCATTTTTGCCGGGTCGGGGGCAGCAAGGAAAGGGCGGTAGACGTTACGCACGGCACGGTCAATCACTGTCTTATCCACGGGCTGCAAGCCCTCCTTGCCGCCGACGATCAGCTCACAAAGGGAGAGGATAAAATCGCTTTTCAGCGCAAGCGGGTTGTCGTCCTCGGAATAGTTGAGGTTTATATCCATAGGGTTGACGTAGTGCGGGCTGGTGGGGGAAAGCCTTATCACCTGTCCCTGTAACCGTTTAACAAGGGGGTAATACTCGGCTTCCGGGTCGCAAATGATTATATTGTCGTCAGTAATGAGGAAAGCGTTTGTCATTTCCCGCTTTGCCGCAAAGGATTTCCCGCTTCCCGGCGTTCCAAGGATTAAGCCGTTGGGGTTTTTAAGCTGCTTGCGGTCGCAGAGTATCATGTTGTTACTAAGGGCATTTAAGCCGTAGTAAAGGCTTGCGCCCCTCTGAAAAAGCTCCTGCGTGATAAAGGGGATAAAGATTGCCGTGCTGGAAGTCGTCAAGCCCCGCTGTATGGGGATAAGGTTCTCACCGATAGGGACGCTTGACATTAGCCCCGCTTCCTGCTGGTAGTCAAGGCGGGTGAGGGCGCAGTTATATTTCTGTGCAATGCCCGCCGCCGCGAAAATGTCATTTTCCAGCTTCCGCTTCGTATCTGCCATGTTCACCACAAGGAAAGTAAGCAGAAACATACGCTCGTTGCGGCTCTGTAAATCCTGCAAGAGATTTTTCGCTTCGCCGCCGAACGTGGCAAGGTCGGACGGAATTATATCCATGTCATACCCGGCGCGGACAGCTTTTTTCTGTTCCTCGATCTTCATTTTGTCAAGGTCGGTGATTTTCCGCTTTACGGTCTTGATTGCTTCCGTCTGGTCGATACTGTGGATATGTAAGTTTACGATCACGCCCGTTTCAAGGTCTAACATATCCGCAAGCATACGGTCGTTTAACTCCGGCGCAAGTATCTGTAAGAACGACACCGCGCCGATTTTGCGCCCCATGCGGAAATACCGCCCCTCGCCAAAACGAAATGAGGGCGGCGCGATAAAATCCTTTGTGGTAAGCCCGGACGGTGCAAGCCAAGAGAAATCAAAGTTGAACGGCTCCCCCTCCGGGTGGAATACCCCGTGCATGGTCTGTAAACGCTCATAGCCCGTCATGGGGCGGGCAGTCACGCCTAAAACCTTAAAATTATTCAGTATGTCCGTTTCAATACGGGAAAGCCGGGATTTTGCCGCGCTCATGCTGTCGGCTTCGATACTGAACGTGATATATTTGTGCTTCACAAGCCCGTTGTTCCCTTTGGAAAGCTGGCTTTTGAGCATATCCCCGTATTCCGTGCGGATAGAGTTGAAAGCGTCGTCCTGCGCCGGAATGTTGATTGCCTTTTCCGCTTCTTCCCGTTTAGTCCCTTGATTGATGAAAGAGAGCTGCACCGACACGGAAGCGTCAAAGTAGTTGAGGAAATCGCACCAGTTCTCAAAAATGGCGGTCTTGTCGTCTGCCTGTGCAAGCTGGTAGTTTATATCCTCGTAGACAATGCTCTTGCTGTATTTCTTTTCCGTCACCCGGCATATCCCGTCCGGGTACAGGTTGATGTAGGGGATTGTCTGCTGGGCGGTGTGTGCCTTTCCGTCCCCCTTTGCCTGTCTGATCATGGCGGCGATCTGCTTCTTTTCCTCGCGGGTCAGCTTCCGCTTCGGTTTAGTTCCGGGGCTTTTTCCCGGTGCGCCGCCTTTGGTTGTTTCCTTTGACAATCGCTGATACCTCCTTTTCCAGTTTCCGCTGCTTCTCCAAGACAGCGTATAGGTTTTGTGTCTGATAGGGTCGCTCCTTTGGTCGGATAAATTTTGTTTGAATGATGTTTTTCACCACGACTTCAAGGGGCTGTCCGTGCTTCTCGTACATTGCCATGAGGAAGCAGGGGAGCATGACGACGATCATCACGAACGCCGCCGCGCTGGTTCCCGCGCTGTCCTTTAGCAAGAAAAAAAGCGGCAAGCCGATAATGAGGGCTACCGCGAAACAAACGATCTGCCGCTTCGTAAGGTTAAAGGCGACTTTCGTTTTTATTTTTGATAAATCCTTTGGTACGGGTACATACGCCATACCGAAAACCTCCTTTCTGTCAGAGTTCTATGCTGTTTTTGGTTTCATTCCCCCATGTGTCCCAGCCCGCCGTTTCCTGCCTTGCGAAAAGCTCTATCCGGGGAATGTCGCCCATGAGGGCAACGATTTTGTCCCGCGTAATGTCCGGCTTTTTGCTGTGCTGCTCTATGGGGGAGATAATGAATTGATGTATTCCCGCCGATCTGCGCTTTGGGTGTCCCCGTGTGGCAAGTAGGCAGATTTCAGCATTTCCCCGCGTCCAAAATCCCAAGCCGTAAAACCATGTATAGGATTTTTTATTGAGTTTCAGCCATACAAAGGCGGCGGTTTTGTAGGTAAAGCCCCAAGCCTTGATAAGCCGCAGGGCTTCGGGGAGCTGGGGGAATGTCGCCCACAAAAAAAGTGCGCTGTCCTCTGCCGCAAAGTCAGCCACGGGGAGCGCACAAAGTTCCTCTATGCTCATGGTCGGGTAGTGGTGTTCTGCCGCGCCGGAAAGCCGCTTCTGTGCGTACTTCCACGGGGGATCGGCGTAGATTATGCCGTATTTCTTTTCAATGGGTTCTTGTCCCTCCTTTCTGTGTGCTTCCTGCAATCCCCATAAAGGGTAATCAAGGCAAAGGTCAGTCTTTGCCCTTTGCCTGTCCCTATTCTATGGGGGTTTCCCCGCGTCAAGGTCGGGTCGTATTTTCGCCGCTTCGCTCTGAAAATCTCCACCCTACCCTTGACACGCCTTTAGTGCGCCGCGAAAATGGACTTTGCAAGTGCGCCGGATTTGAACAGGGAAAAGCAAAGGATAACAGTATATGCCGCAAGGGAAAAAATCGCGCTGTGTAAGTTATCCGCTACGGTCATGCTGTTTACCAGCACCGCGTAAATGCCGACGCATATCATTATGAGGAAGCCTTGAAAACCGATAGCGAACAGGGCTTTTAAGTAGTTGTTTCCGATCTGCCCCCATTCCCGGTTCGTCATTGTTGCAAACGGGATAGGCGACACGGAACAGTAAAGGTATATTTCAATCATTCTGCCGTACAGGATCACCGTGATAAGCACCGACATAATTTTCATGCAAAGGCTCACAAGGCTTGTTTCCATGACAAGCAAAAGTAATTCGGGGATTTCCATTGCGTCAAGCCCGGACTGCATGGAAGCAAGGGCGGCGGCAACATCAATGCTGGTGCTGCCGCTTATCACCCCCGCCGCGCCGGAAACGACGTGCTGCGCAACGTCAAAGACTGCCATAGTAATATCAAAGGTGTGGGTGACAAGGTACACCGCCACCCACGCCTTGAAAAACCACTTGA
>CATLGV010000040.1 GCA_949948735.1 uncultured Lachnospiraceae bacterium
TACAAGCGCTAAAATCATGCCCGTACTTTCCAGCTTTTCTACAATCTGGTTAAGCACCGTTGTAGGGATAACCGCCCCTACGTCCGTGGTCTTGCTGATAGCGTCGGCTCTGTACTCTTTGGGGATTTCCTCGCCCCTGCACACATACTGCATGAACGCCTTACGGTATTCCATTTTGCCGTACTTGTCGCCGTCGTCCTGCCCCTCGCCTGCTGCCCCTGCAAAGTTTCTAAGCACCGTGGGCGCTGCGCCGCTCCCGTCGCCCGCCTCGTCGCCTACGGTTTCGCCCGCCGCAATTCTGGCAAGTAAGTTATTGCGCCGTTCAGCCGCCGCAATAATCGCCGCCCGCTCTTCCTGCAAGGCTGTTACCTCGCTTTCCAGCGCCGCTATTTCCTCGTCTTTCAGTTCTGCCGCCCTTGTGGTTAATTCCCCTCTAATCTGGGCTAATCTGGTTTCGATTTCCTTTAATCTCATTGTCTGTGTTCTCCTTTTCTTTTTTTGATTTTCTTATAAGCTCGCCATAATCTTTAGTAAGTTTATACGCCTCTGTAGCAACTCCTGCCGCTCCTGCTCATAACTCCTATCAGCAAAAGCACGGGCGCTTATTTCCGTACCGCTGTTTGCTGGTATGCTAACCGCTGATACGTCATAAACCTTTTTAATTCTTATGATAGTCCTTGTGTGCGTCTGTCTGTCGTAGCTTTCCTCTGCCACCGTAAAGCCCCATGACATTTTATTTATCATGCCTTCCTCTATGTCTTGGTAAAGCCCACGGGCTAAGTCCGTCCTGCCTAAATCGGCGGCAACTAAAAGCCCCTTGTGGTCTGGGACTAGGATAAGCGTTTTATTTGACTGGCGGGCAAATACCCTGCCTGCATGGTCGTACTGCATGATAACGTCGCCCATGTCTGCGCCGTCCAGTGCGTGTGCGTCTATTCTTTCGTAAATCTTTGTGCCGTCCTCAAACTCATACAGCAGATACGGCGTATCAAACGTAGTTGCGTAGCCCTCTACGTAAAAGTCTGTCTGTATCCGCTTTGTGGCAGCCCCAGCGGTCAGAGGCGCAGCCAGCGCCCTATATTCCCGTTCTTTCTTAATCGGCATCTTTTACACCCTCTTTCTTTCCGCTGCCGTCCTGCGGCGGTTCTGGCGGCTCTGGCGGCGTTTCCTGCTGCTGTCCGTCCTTTGCTGGCTCTGCTGCCTGCTGCCCCGCCTGCGGCGCTTGCTGTATGATTATCTGCGGCTTTTCCCTGCTGTTCTTCAGCTCGCTTATCTCCGTGTATTCCTTGCGGATATAATACTTGTCGCCGCCCTCTACGTGCGGCATATTCCAGATATCCATAACGCCGTCACGGTTTAATAATGCACGGTCAAAAAGCTGTGTGCTTACTTGCAGCTTTGTTGCGTTGCTGGCATATTGCAGGCGGTTAGCGGAAAACATGATAGCATTACCGCACGCCCTCTCACGCTCCGTAAAGCTCATGTTTGACATTACAAGCGATAGCTGTATTGCAAACGGTTCTATTTTCCCCTCGTAGTAGGCGTTCCACGTTTCCTCATTGAATTTGTTTTGCAGAATATCCATGTTTGTACCAAAGTGCGTGCATACATTCTCTTGTATGTTCTGCATCTGCAAAGCGTTTGGCGTGTATGGCTTGCTTTCCACCTGCTTAAGCTCGCTGAATTTGTTGTCGTAGATAATCATGCCGCTGTCATTCTCTGCGCTTAAATTTTCCTCGGTGAACCGCTGCCGCTCTTTCTTTATGTCCTCTGGTTTCAGCATATTTGCCACCTTTGCCAGAAAACGGATATTTGCAGAATTTTTGACGGCGTTTATAATGCCCTCATTCTGCGTATGTATCAGCTGCATTGTCGGCTTAAGCGTGCGGTTATCCTCTCCGAAAAGGTCGTCTGTATATTCAAAGTCCGTCATAATCCCCACACGCTCAAACTCGATAGCGCCGTGTTCCCCGTTCCCAAAAAGATACCGTAAGTACACTTGCCCTGCTGCCTCTACTACCTCGCAGCGCTGCGCCCGCAGGGGATACCAGCCAATAAGCGTGCCGTATCTGTCCTCTACTGGCACAATAAAAGCGGTGTGTTCCACCGCTACATAAGTTGCCAGCCTCTTTATGAATTTTGTCGTATCCATGAAATAGTTAGGCTTTTGCTGTAGCGTCTTTTCCAGCCGCTTTAGTGCGCTGCCCTCTATCTCTGGCTTTAGCTTGCTACAATGCGTGGCAAAGCTGTTTACTGCCGTTCTGGTCAAGTCCATTTCATATACGCCTCCGCTGTAGCTGGTAAACGTCGGGCTGTACCCGTTCAGCATCTTAAAATAGCTGTCGATATAGCGTAGCTCTTTACCATGAAAAAGATAGTCTAAGAATTTGATACCGTCCACTCTCCTTTCTATGCGGCGTTTTTAAGCAGCTCGCCGCACTCTTCCCAGTATTTCTGCCGTACCGTCATAGCGTCTATGACGGATACAAAGCCGTCGATATGCGCCCGCTGCTCTATCTTTATCGGTCTGAATTTCCTTGTTTCCATGTTGTGCTTAAGCGCAACATTCAAGAAATGTGTCTTTAGTAAATTGTTGTCTGCAATCTTGAAATTGCCGTCCTTTATGATACCCTCAAACTCCCGTATGACTGGCGTTAAGTTCTCCCCTTGATGCACGTCGTCTGTCTGGAAACCGTAGTCTTTCAATTCCTCAATCAGATATTTTGCCATGTATCGGTCATACCCTATTTTGAGTATGTAAATGCCGTATTTTTCCACCAGCCCCGTAAACCATGCGTATACGTCGTGGTAGTCTACGTAGTTGTCGCCGCTTAAGGTTATCAGCCCCTTTTTAACAAAAATGTCATACGGCACGCCGTCCGTAGCCTGCAAGGTTTCCACCCTGCCCCGTGGCATAAAGAATTGAGTGAACGCATAAAGCACGCCGTCCCTTTCAATTACCACGCTGGCTGCGGTCAAGTCCGTTGTCTGGCTTAAGTCTATGCCGCCCACGGCGTAGCAGTCCCTAAAGTCCTCTAAGGTCTTTTCAATGCCTGCGCCGTCCACTGTCGCATATTCCAGCCATGCTATAGAGCTGTTCTGCTTGATATTGCAGTATTTTGTCAAAAATTCTGCCCGCTTGCTTAAGCTGTTTTCTGCTACTGCTATCTCGTCCATGAAAAAGCTCTCTGGTACAGATACACCCATGTTAGGGTTAGCTTTCTTAAGCTCTTCTATATCGTTCCACTTTTCCACGTCGTCTATCATGTATAAGAACGGCAAAAGCCGCCTTTCCTTGCTGTTACCCTTTAAAAAGCTGGTGCTGCGTTTCATCAGCTCATCATAAATGCTGTCGTTTATGTAGCCTGCGGTACTGATAGATAAAATCATAGGCTGGCGGCGTGCGCCTAAAGCAGACTTCATAACCTCATACTGCTTTAGCCCTGCGTCGCCGCTCCATGCCGCCATTTCGTCACATACCACCAGCTGCGGGTTAAATCCGTCAGACTTCTTGGCGTTAAATGCGATAGGCTTTACAAAGCTGTTTGTTTCCTCGTAGTAAATATCGCTGCGCCGCTTTTTCGCCAGCTCGTTTAGCTCGTCCTCTGCCTGCACCATTTTATAAAATCCGTCATACACAAGCGTTGCTTGGTCTAACTTCGGCGCTAAACAATAGATTTCCTGCCCGTACTCTGGCTCTAGGTACACCATGTATGCAATAATCGCAGATGCAAACAAACTCTTTCCATTTTTTCTGCCAATTACTATAAAAATCTCACGGAAAATGCGTGTTTTTTCTGCGTCTTGTATTCCAAAAATTACAGAAACTATGGCTTTCTGCCATAGTTCCAGCTTGATTAAATCGTTGCGCCCCTTGCTGTGGTGGCAAAAATTTTCTATAAACTTTATAGCCTTGTTTGCCGCCTTTGCATTAAAAAAATACTCCTGCTTTTCCAGCCCGTCCACAATGATTTTATATATTGCCTTTATCCATTTTCCCGCTACAATTTCGCCGCTTGTAATCTTAGCGTGGTACTCATAGATATAGTTTTTATACGGCACTTTCGCCTACTCTTCCCGCAGCGCCTCTAGCCTGCTTTTCTTCCGTTTTGCAGCTGGTACTAAATCGGTCAGCTGCTTTATGACTGCTGCATAATTCTTGCTTAATGCTATGTACGTGTCTGCCTCTGGGCTTTTCTTTGTCCCGTACTGGTTCTCGCCGTTCTTATACTCGCTCGTCCAGCCGTCCTGCTCTATGATTTCCTGCAAGTCGTCAAGCTCCACGCTCATAAATGCAGCCTTTTCTATTAGCGGCGTTACTAAGTTTTTCTTATTCTCGTCTAAGTCCTTGAAAATCTTCTTAAGCCTGCTCTTTTCAGACTTAATGCGCTGTTCTTTCGTCTTTTCCGTCTTTGTTGCCATTCCTTTTACCCCGCTTTCCTCTCCTGCGCCCCACCACACCCCCTACACCACGTATGCGCACGCCCGTAGGGTAATTTTAGGGTATCCCCCTC
>CATLGV010000041.1 GCA_949948735.1 uncultured Lachnospiraceae bacterium
ATAGTGGATCACGATGTACTTGATTTTCCGGCTCCGCCCGCTGCTGTAGTTTTCCTTCCGGGCGGTTTTGATCTTAATTTCCATTGCTGCCCTCCGAAATCAAAACGCCTGTGCCGACCGGGATGATACCGCTCTTAAGTTCAAATACGGCGGCTTCAATCATAGCGTCGATCTGGTCTTCATCAACGACAATCCCGTGTTGGTGCAGCCAATCCAGCACCTTCCGCTTTTTCTCTTTGCCTTTGGTGTCCTTGCAGGTCTGCTCGACCGCCGCAACCGCAATCCGCACCCAGGCGTTGATTTGCCCTTGCTGGGTGGCTGTCGTCTTGCTCTTGATGTACGGTACGACAAATACCGTGATTACTGTCGCAAGCAGCAGTGCTGCCGCCTGCACAATCGGTGTAATGTTCATAATTTTGTCTCCTTACTTCCCTCCTGCAAAAAATCGTGCTTTTGCAGGCGTTCTTTGTAGATATCGCGGATGTTTTCGATTGCAAGGACAGCCCGGTTATTGGGATAATCCGGATGTTCCCGGCAATACTTTTCATACAGGTCAATTTCGGCAAGGACTTCAATGAACTCCTCTTTTGTGTGAGAAATATCCCGCAGCAGCTCATTGTTAAAATGCAGCACACGGGCACGGTGTCCGTCTGCCGTGCGCCGGTCGTCCATGTTTATATGGCTGTCCAGCTTCGCCGCAATAGCGTCAAGCCGTTTGGACACATCGCCATAAATGGCGATCCTGATAAGCCTTGCCAAGCTTGACCACGGATTGATTTTGACGGGAGCAATCTGGATAATGGTTAAGGCAATCAGCAGCAGCCTGCTCCCGTCTGATATGATTTCTCTGATACTCAATGCTGTACCTCCGGCATGTTTTCGTTTTAATCACGTTTCGCCGTGTTCTGATAACACTTTGCTCCAAATTGATTTGCGGGAAAGCCGCTTCCGACATCAGAAACGGCCTTTTCGCTGCGTCTGTGTCAGACCTTGACTTCGAGGTCTTCCAGCAGCTGCCCGACCTGCTCCCGCAGCATCGCGGGAACCTGTTCGAGCGTCTTGCGGCCCTTGATAATCAGGGTTGCGTAAACGACTGCCATATCCTGCGCCTCCTTTCCAATCAGAATTTTCAGCAGCCACATCTGAAGCCTACACATCGGCAAGCTCCTTCAGCCGCGCTTCGACCTCGGCCCGCAGCGCGGCGGGCACGTCGTCAATCGTTTTCAGGCCCTTCCTGATAAGGTTAGCATAGACTTTAGCCATACGAATCACTCCTTCTGTTGCATCCTTCCTGCACATATGGTAAAATCTGAGCAGAAAAGATGTGCATATTCAATTGTCAGTCTCAATTACATACCTTCCACCGCTTGATGAAAGCGAATGGGAAATGCAGCATGAACGAAAAGAAGATCTTGAAAAACTTAAGCAAATTTTACGGAATAGAAATCCAACTCCCAAATGGTTCGATCATCGTCATCCGCCCACCACTTGTACAAATCCTCAAAGCTTTGGATGAATTTGTGAAGTCAAATGAACAATTCATATCAGATGAGCAGAAAGAACAATATAACGAAATCGTCGCCCCTCAATTGGATAACCTTTATAGAAGCAATCTGAGTTTTGACCGCATTATTGCAGTAATTGGTTTCTTGCTGTCCGTGTATTCAGCAATCAGTTCATTTTCATCTGGACAACAAGCCGAACAAATAATTGCTCAAAATAAGGTCATCATACAGCAGAATGAAACTCAAATCCTGCAAAAAGAGAAGGAGCTTGAACTTCAGAAATCACAAATCGATTTGCTCCAAGAGCTGATTGCTCTCATCCAATCCAGCGAAAACGCGGGTGACAATGCTTTCGATGCCGTCAATACGTTCCGAAAGGAGGGCGACAATCTCTGTATATTGAGCGTTGATTCTGACAAGTCTCTTATAGGAGACAAGCAATCCAATGCTGCAAATTGCCTGGAAGCAGATACAGACCGCCAAAATTAAACACGTCCGCTCCAATTGCTTGACCCTCTGCTGAACGCTGCTTTCGGTGGAGGGCTGTTCTTTTCCCCGGTTTTTCTCAATCACTGCAATTCACCGCTTTCACCAAGCGTGGCGCACAGCTCAAAAACTTCACAGAGCGCCAACTGGGTATCGGTCAGCTGCCCTTCCAGCGTGGAAACCTTTTCTTTCAGCTGCTCATTTTCCGCCTGCAATTCCGCGCGGCTTTTCTGTGCCCGCAGCGCCGCGACGGAATCAGAACGAATCCTCGTCAAACCCATTACTGAAACCCTCCCTGTATCGATGTGATGTAGCCGCCCATACCGCTGCTGCCGCGTGCCGCGCTGACACGGAAGTTAAACGCCGGGCCATTGATGGCGGTGCTGTTCGTGAACACGTGGTTTGCGCCATTCTTGACGGCGGCGGTGCAGTCTTCCCAAACGGGCGAATCGTCATTGCCGTTATTGGTCACCTCGACCGTATAATCTGCGTCAATCGGAATACTGCCGGTCACGGAAATTACGCACAGTGTAATCGGCGCGTCTGCGGGAAGCGGCTCGGCCAGGGTGACCATGACCGCCGTTACGGACTTGGTAAATGTCAGCGTGTGCTTTGTCTCCGCCTTGCCATCGCTTGCCGTGATGGTCAGCACATGGGTACCATTTAGCAAGCGCATATACGTCAGGCCGGTCACATTCAAGCTGTAGCCTGACCCGGATACTGCCGCGAAGGAGCGCAGCACAACGCCGTCAAGCGATTCTGTCACCTTCAATGTGTCGCCGTTGTCCACATCTGAAACCGTATAAGATACGCTGAAATCAGAGTTTTTCTCCCCGAGGTCGCTGCCGTTGGCGGTGGTGCTTGTAATCGTCGGTGCGGTGTTGTTATTGACCGTGCGGGTTGCCGATGTCGCGTAACCGCTGCGCATATCATACGCGTCATACGCCTGCACGCGATATGCCACGCTGCCCCAGCCCTTGGTGATGGTATCCACATGGGACAGCGCCGCGCCGGTGTAAATCACCGCCCAGGAACCGCCGTCAACCTGACGCTCAAGGGAGTAGCCCGCCAGATTGTTTTCAGCGTCCGAGCTGCCGCCCCAGGTAATGGTCAGCGGCTTGCCCCCGTCTACGGTAATCGGTACTGTAATACTCGCCGGAGTGGCCGGGGCCGTATTGTTAAGCACCGTAACCTGTGTGCTGGTGCGGTAATCGGACTGCAAACCGTAATTATCGTAAGCCTTAACACGATACATGACGGTCGGCGTACCAAACGCTACAAAGTTCGTTGTGCTCGTTCCCGCGCCCTGATAAATCTGCTCCCAAACGCTGCCGCCGTTGGTGCTGCGCTCTACGATGTAGCCGCCGACATTGTTTTCGGCGTCGTAGCTTGCGTCCCAAGAGATTGTGATGGTTGTGTCGCCGGAGATGCTGGATGGGATACGGATCGCCCCAGGCGTGCCGGGAGCCGTATTGTTGATAACCGATACCTGCGCGCTGGTGCGGTAACCGGACTGCGCGCCCTCGCTGTCGCAGCCTTTGACGCGATACATCACAGTCGGCGTGCCAAACGGCACATAATCGTTAATTGCCCGTGCAGCGCCGTTGTAGATTTGCTCCCAGGATACGCCGCCGTTATAGCTCTTCTCGGCGATGTAGCCTGACAGATTGCCTTCGGCATCCGAGCTTGCATCCCATGAGATAGTGATAGTCGTATCTCCATAAACAGTTGCAGGGATATAAATGCCTCCCGGCGTTCCGGGAGCGGTGTTGTTGATAACTGTAATCTGAGAACTGGTGCGCCAGCCAGATTGCGCGCCTTCGCTGTCATAAGCTTTCACGCGGTAAATAACACTCGGCGTGCCGAATGCAACATAGTTGCTGATGCTTTGCGCAGCGCCATTGTAAATTTGCTCCCAAGACGCGCCGCCGTTCG
>CATLGV010000042.1 GCA_949948735.1 uncultured Lachnospiraceae bacterium
ACGGGAAGCAGCATAAAGCTGGAGCTTCTTTATATTTTGATTGAGATCGACAACGTAACGGAGATTGAGCTTGACAAGCTCAACTTTGTTTACAAGGTACACGGAAAAGACTTATTAGAGAAAGTGAGGAAAATGTGTTGATGGATAAGGAGAAAAATTTAACCCAGGCAGCAGAGGCAGAGGCGGCAGCAGTTGAGGCAAGGAAAAAGCAGGAGATGGAGGACAACCCTTTCCTGGTATTCTTTAAGAAGCCATTCACCTTCGAGGGAACGACCTATGAAAGCGTGGACTTAAGCGGCTTAGAGAGCTTAAGCGCAGCAGACATGATCGCAGTAAACAAGACCATTGAGCGCGGCGGAACGGTAAACGTATTACCGGAAATGTCCCTGGAATACGCCTGCCTTATTTCCGCCAGGGCAAGCGGGAAGCCCGTAGAATTTTTTAAGGCACTTCCGCCGAAGGAGGCGCTCAAGATTAAAAACCGCGTAACAAATTTTTTGTACGGCGAGGACTAAAACCCACCGACGGCTCCAGCCTTCGGAAACTTACAATACATCTTTCAATTATTTTGCGGACAGGCTTAGACGCATTAGAGAGCCTGTCCGTTTTTGAATTATTGGAGATAGCAAAGGAGGTGACGGAGATTTATGGCAGCGAGCGGCGGCAAGGAAATGGAAATCGCTATTAAAATAGCGGGCAAGGTTGAAAGTTCTTTTAAGAGCGCCATCGGAGCGGCCACAAAGGGCCTGGGCAGCATTACGAAAGCGGTCAGCGCAGCGACAGCAGCAGCGGCGGCAGCCGTAGGAGCCATAGGCATGGCTGCCATAAATACCGGTAAGGAGTTTGAAGGAGCCATGAGCCAGGTCGCCGCCACCATGCTGATCGACAAGACCACGGCGGAGGGGCAAAAGGCTTTTGAAACATTGGAGAACGCCGCCAGGGAGTGCGGGGCAAGTACAGCCTTTTCAGCGACGGAGGCGGCGGAAGCCTTGAACTATTTAGCCCTTGCAGGTTACGACGCGGACAAGGCAGCGACGGCGCTGCCGACCGTTCTAAAACTTGCAGGGGCGGGAGCCATGAGCCTGGCAAACGCCAGCGACATGGTAACGGACAGCATGAGCGCCCTGGGGATTGCAGCAACGGAAGCGAACCTTACGCAGTTTTCCGATCAGTTGGCGCAGACGGCCAGCAAGGCGAACACCAGCGTCGCGCAGTTGGGCGAAGCCATTTTAACAGTAGGCGGAACGGCAAAGGGACTCGCCGGAGGGACTACGGAACTTAACACAGCGCTCGGCATTTTGGCCGACAACGGACTAAAAGGAGCGGAAGGAGGTACACACCTTAGAAATATTATTCTTTCCTTGCAGAACCCGACGGACAAGGCGGCAGCTTCCCTGCAGAGCTTAGGCGTTGACGTATACGACGCCCAGGGGAATATGCGCGGCCTTAACGACGTATTTAAGGACTTGCAGGGAGCCATGGCCGGGATGGATAACGCCTCGAAAGACAGTATTTTGTCTACGCTATTCAATAAAACCGACCTTACGGCAGCAAACGCCATGCTTTCAAATTGCGCGGACCGGTTCGACGAGTTAAGCGCAGCGGTAGAGAACAGCGCCGGAGCTTGCGAAAATATGTACGCTATTCAGCTTGACAACCTTAACGGGGATATTGCCATCTTGAAGTCCGGCCTTGCCGATTTGGGAATCAGCATATACAAAGACCTAAACGGCCCATTACGGGAAATGACCCAGTTAGCCACCAGTATGGTCGGGGAGCTTTCCGACGCATACAAGGAAGGCGGCATGGAGGGCATGGTCGGAGCAGTAGGCGGCTGCCTTTCCGAAGTAGTAAACACAATAGCGGAATACGCCCCGCAGGTAGTAAGCATGGGCGTGGACCTTTTGGAGAACTTCATAGGAGGGATAACAGAGAACTCCGGCGCACTTGCGGACGCAGCGGCGGACGTATTGAGCGCTTTTGTTGAGGGGCTTTTTACCCTGGTTCCGCAGGTTATACTTGCCGGAATCGACATCATAACGCAGTTAGCGGCAAGTATTACAAGCCAGTTACCAGCGTTGTTCAGCAATGGTATAGAAGCAATAACAAACTTTTTAAACGGGATTATGCAGCGTCTGCCCGGTATTGTAAGTATTGGTATTGATATTATTAAGACGTTTACTGACGGGATTAGGAACAATTTGCCCCAGATGATACCCACCGCCATGGAAGCACTTTTATTTTTTTCAGCTTCCATTCGGGAAAACGTTGGAAATATTGTAGACGCGGGGCTGGAAATGATTATGGCTCTCGCTCAGGCACTTATTGACAATATTCCTGTATTTATTCAGACGGTTCCAACCATTATAACAAATATTTGCGGGATTATTAACGATAATGCACCAAAATTATTATCAACAGGAATTATTCTCATAGGGAAATTGGCATCGGGTTTAATACAGGCAATTCCGACTTTAATTGCCAATATTCCACAGATCATTCAGGCTGTTGTATCAGTTTTTACGGCGTTTAATTGGATTAGCTTGGGAAGTAGGATTGTAACATTCATAGGCAACGGATTAAGCACTATGCTTCCGAACTTGCTCAGCAAAGGAACACAATTGGTAAATCATGTAGCCCAGGGAATTGCAAGCGGTTTACCAACAATTATGCAGAATGGGGCGCAGATGATATCTAGTCTTATCCAAGGCATAGGAACCGCTTTACCTACCATTTTGCAAAGCGGTTTGAGGATAATTTTAAGTCTCCTACAAGGGATTGTTGCAAATTTGCCAACGATTATACAGGGGGGCATACAGATTATACTTTCGTTTGCAAGTGGTTTGCTTTCTGCGTTGCCTACAGTTTTATCTGCTATTGGACAGCTTATTCTTTCCATTGGTGATGCCATTCTTTCTACAAACTGGCTCGACGTCGGCATCCAGATTATAAAGGGATTGATTGACGGAATAGTCAGCACCGGAAAGAGCTTGTGGAACGCTATAAAAAGCCTATTCACGGGCGGAGAGGTTGACATCCCGGACACTTCCAGCCAGAGCGCGGCTGTTGTGAACAGCTACGCATCCGGAATAAACAGCAACGCCGGAACGGTAACGGCAGCGGCGAACAGCATGGCAACAAACGCTTTCAGCAGCATGGAAACAACGGGAGCAACGACAGCGGGAGCGCAGGCCGGTCAGGCATTTTCTACCGGCTTAACGGACAGCCTCGCGGCGGCGCCTATCAATACCGGGGCGCTTACGGTTGATACTTCCGCATTTACCACTACCATGACGACAGCCGGAACCCAGGGAGCGACAGCAATCGGAACCGGGATGACCGGAAACAGCCAGGCAGTAACCCAGGCGGCAACGACCATGGGGACAGACATAAACACCGCTTTAGACAGCGGATGGCAAAAGGCCAACACAAACGCGCAGACGGCAATGCAGCGCCTTGCAACGACCGTTACGGACGCGGCCCGCTCCGCAGCGAGCGCGGTAAAAGCAGCATTTGAGAATATGACCATAACGATCCCGAAGCCAAGAATACCGGTTATAAGCGTTTCAACGAACTCGGTATCCTACGGGGACGGCGGAAGCGTAAGCGTACCGCAGTTTTCCGTAAATTGGAACGCGCTGGGCGGCATTATAGACCAGCCGAC
>CATLGV010000043.1 GCA_949948735.1 uncultured Lachnospiraceae bacterium
ACAGCGACTATTACACTACTAAAAAATTTTTATCACCTCAAAAAAGGTTCCATTACGCTATACAGAGAAATCGGCGCAGCCCAGTGTTTATAAGGGTTACGCCGATTTTGCTTCCAAACTTGAGATTTATCTACTACACAGAATATGCAACTTTTTGGATTTTGTCAATATATTTTCGCTGTCAATTTGTACTGCCGGAAATCCATCCGTATTTTCCCTGCCGTGTGCGGCATCCTTTTCTGCCTCGGAAGCGTCGCCGTAGGGATCAGCAATGAACCCCGCTGCAAGGCATCTTTGGGAGGACGAAACACTTGAAGCTTTTTAATCTCTGCTCGATAACGTTGATACGCCAGAGCTTCCACGGAAAGCAAGCCGGAAAAGATACACATTCGCCCGATCATAAACAAGATAAAGAGTTTGTCCGAACAGGGATGCCATGTTGACAGCTTTTTAATTTGATGTAAAATAAACTCTGTGACAGAACCGAATGCAAAAGGGAAAAAACTATGTACACAATACTGATAGCCGAGGATGACGGCGCTCTTAGAAACGGGCTGGCATTTGACCTGGCGGCAGAGGGCTACGGCGTCATTCCCGTCGAAAACGGCCGGGCCGCCCTTGCGCATCTGAGCAGCGCAGACCTTGTACTGCTGGATGTAAATCTTCCCGATACGGAAGGCTTTGAGCTATGCCGTATAATAAAAATAAGCAAAGAGATTCCCGTCATTTTCCTGACCTGCCGTGATCTGGAGCAGGACGAGCTGCAGGGCTTTAACTGCGGCGGGGACGATTATATTACAAAGCCTTTTTCGCTGCCCGTCCTGCGGAAAAGAATTGCCGCCGTTTTAAAGCGCCGCCGGGCTTGGGAAGACGTTTATGCCGACGGCTTCCTCACCGTGGATTTTGCCGGCTTTACGGCTTCTGCAGGCGCGGAGGACATCGCCTTTACCCCGACCGAATACCGGCTGCTGAAAATATTTACAGGCAGCAAAGGCAGCGTGCTTACGCGCGGGATGCTGCTGGAAAAGCTCTGGGACAGCAAAGAAAACTATGTGGACGAGCACACGCTGACCGTAAATATCAACCGTATTCGGAGGAAAATTGAAGATGCGGACCACAAATATATTAAAACAATTTACGGCATCGGCTATGTCTGGAATGGGGAATGTCAATGATTGGGATGATGCTTGTTTCCGCCGCAGCGCTTGTTTCGGCAGCCATGCTCCTCTGTGTTACAATTCGTTACCGCCGGAAAATCAACCTGTTTTCACATGACTTATGCCGCATCCTGGACGATATGGCTGCCGAAAGAACTCCTGATTTTACCATTACGGAGGACACTCTGGACGGCAAGATCAACATCCGGCTGAAACGACTGCATGAAATTTTAAACGGTAAGAGCAAGCAGGCACGGCGGGACAAAGAAAAGCTCCAGGCCCTTGTCTCCGATATTTCACATCAGGTAAAGGCACCTGCGGCAAACCTCAAGCTGTATCTGGAGCTGTTGTCGCGGCCGGACCTTGACGGGGAAAAGCGCAGGGAATTTCTGCAATTATCTGCCGCTCAGGCGGAAAAGCTGGAATTTCTCATGAACGCGCTGGTAAAAATGTCCCGGCTTGAAACCGGGCTTATTTCCTTTGAAAAAAAGAAAATCCCTGCAGCGGAAGTGATTGCCGGAGCTCTGGCACAGATTTCTCCCGCCGCCGAGCAGAAAAATCTCGACGTACAGGTGGACTGTCCGGACGGAATTTCTGTGTTCTGCGATCAAAAATGGACCGCCGAAGCCGTGTTCAACCTCCTTGACAACGGGGTAAAATACACGCCGCCAAACGGATCCATCCGCATTTCAACGGACAGGAACGAGTTCTATATACAGATCCGGGTCAGGGACAGCGGCAGGGGGATCCCAGAAAACGAACAGGCAAAAATCTTCGGGAGATTTTACCGCTCCGAAGCCGCCAAAGCCGAGGAAGGCTTAGGTCTTGGCCTGTTTCTGGCCCGAAATATTATTCAAGGGCAGGGCGGATTTCTGTCGGTGAAATCGGAGCCGCCTCACGGCGCAGAGTTTATTATCAACCTGCCTGTGGAATCATGCAAAGGATGATTTCGGAAATCTTCATATAGTTGAGAGATTTTTGAGACATTTGGGTGCTATACTGAAAACAATGTAACAGTTCGGGCCGCAGCCACCTTACTACGGGTAACGGGCATCAACCATAGAACTGCTGCAGAAATACAAATTGCAGGGAGCACCGGAAATGAACATACTGATAACAGAAAATCTCAAAAAATATTACGGCAGCGGCGACAGCCTTGTGAAGGCCCTGGACGGCGTTGACTTCTCCGTGGAGCGGGGTGAATTCGTGGCAGTGGTAGGAACCTCCGGCAGTGGTAAATCCACGCTTTTAAACATGATGGGCGGCCTTGACAATCCCACCTCCGGCAGCGTGAAAATAGACGGCCGGGAAATCTCGGGAATGTCCCCCGATGAGCTGACGGTCTTCCGCCGCAGGCAGATCGGCTTTGTCTTCCAGAATTATAACCTTGTACCCATGCTGAACATCTATGAGAATATTGTCATGCCCATCGAGCTGGACGGCGCCAGGCCCGACAAAAGCTTTATTGACGACATCGTAAAAATGCTTCACCTGGAGGATAAGCTGGAGCGTTTTCCCAACAAACTTTCCGGAGGACAGCAGCAGCGGGCCGCCATCGCAAGGGCCCTGGCGTTTAAGCCTGCGATCCTCCTTGCCGACGAGCCCACGGGAAATCTTGACAGCAAAACGGGCCAGGAAGTCCTCGGCCTTTTAAAGCAGACTTCGGAAACGTTCGGACAGACCCTGGTGATGATCACTCACAATCTCGACATTGCACAGCTTGCGGACAGAATTGTCCGCATCGAGGACGGTAAGATTACAGAAGGGGGAAAATCCATATGCTGAAAAACAATAACGGCGCAATCCTCCGAAAGCTTACCATACGAAGCCTCAGATCAGGAAAAATGCGCAATCTTTTTATCATGATTACGGTTGCCCTTTCCGCCGCGCTTATTTCGGGGCTGGCCGGCTTTGCCTTTGGCATGGATAAGAAAGAAGAGCGGGACCTTGCCGTTTCCCCCCATGTCCTTTACACCGGGCTTGACAGCGGGCAGGCAGCAGCCCTCAGTAAGGACGGACGGGTGGACGAGGTCATCTCCTGCACCCGGGACGGCGCAGGGGACGCCGGCTTCGAAGCCCTCCCGCTGCCTGAGGACGCTACTGACGACGCCGGCTTCGAAACCCTCCCGCTGCCTGAGG
>CATLGV010000044.1 GCA_949948735.1 uncultured Lachnospiraceae bacterium
ACGGACGAGGCAGACCAGTACAAGCAAGTTATGGAGAATATCTATAACGGCAATTATGGAGAGGGATTCGAGGATATAGCCGCGTCAATGGCGACAGTAAAGCAGCAGGCAGGGGATATGGGCGCAGACGAGCTGGAAAAAATGACTACAAACGCCTTAACCCTGCGAGATACGTTTGATATGGACGTTGCCGAGAGTACAAGGGCAGCCACGCAGCTTATGCAGAAATTTGGTATTTCCGGCGACGAGGCTTATAACCTGATCGCGCAGGGGGCGCAGCAGGGGCTTAACCAGAACGGGGATTTACTGGACGTTATCAACGAATACAGCAATCAGTATGCGCAGGCAGGGCTTAGCGCAGAGGATATGTTTAATTCCATTAAAAACGGCGCAGATACGGGAGTATGGAGCGTTGACAAAATGGGCGACGCTTTCAAGGAATTTAGCATAAGAATGAACGACGGCACGGCGGGGGAATACCTTAAAAGTCTGGGGCTTAATGCGGACGAGCTGGTAGGGAAATTCCAAGCCGGGGGCGACAGCGCAAAAGAGGCAATGAGCCAGATAAGCGAGGCGCTTAAGAACTGCGACGACGAGAGCCTACAGTATACGGCAGGCGTAGGGCTTATGGGTACTATGTGGGAAGATATGGGCGCGGATGCCTGCACAGCACTTATGGGCGTAGAGGGGGAAATAAGCAAGACTGTAGACGCAATGGGGCAGATCAACGCTGTAAAGTATGACACTTTCGGGGAGGCAATGCAGGGCGCGGGCAGGATTTTACAGACCAGCTTTATCATGCCGATCGGAGAGCAGGCGTTACCGATTTTCAGCCAGTTTGCAAATGAATTGCAGCAGGGCGCGGCTGATGCAGGCGGCGATATGGGAAAACTGGCGCAGAGTTTCGGGGACGCGCTGGGGAATATGGTAAGCGGGCTTTCTGAAATGCTGCCGCAGATTACAGGTTTTGCGGTAGAGCTTGTGAACGGGCTTGTAGGTGGCATTGTGGAGAGCGCGCCGACGATCATAAAAGCAGGCGTTGATATGATAACGGCGCTTGTGGACGGCATTGTAGATGCCATACCGACGCTGGCAGAAAGCGCCGCAGAGATCATTACTACACTGCTGGACGGCATTATAGCGCTGATACCGAGCATAGCAGACGGGGCGGTACAGATCATAGCAGGGCTGGCAGACGGGCTGGGGCAGGCGTTACCCGCACTCATACCGAGCATTATAGAGGCAGTGCTTACAATCGTTGAAACGCTTATAAACAATGTCCCTATGCTGATAGATGCCGCCTTACAGCTTGTTACCGGGCTGGCAGACGGAATTATAGCCGCGCTGCCAGTTATCATAGAGAGGCTGCCGCAGATCATAACCAGCATTATCAATGCGCTGGTTGAGGGAATACCGAAGATTTTGGAAAGCGCTGGCGATATAGTGATCGCGCTTGTGGACGGCATTATAGATGCAATCCCTCTGCTGATAGCGGCAATGCCGCAGATCATAGTTGCCATTGTTACGGGGCTGGTAGAGGGGCTGCCGAAGATCGTAGCGGCAGCAGGGCAGCTGGTAGTAAGCATAGTTACAAAGCTGGCAGAGCTGCCCGCCCAGATCGCGGGGGCAATCGCAGACGGCATAAACAAAATTGCCGAATGGGGCGCACGTATGCAGGAAAAAGGCGGCACGGTGATAGAAGAGCTTGTAGCGAAAGTTATCAATATCGTAAAGGAACTGCCGCAGAAAATCTGGAATAGCATCATAAATGCAGTTACCAGAGTAGCAACGTGGGGCGCAAATATGCAGGCAAAAGCCAAAGAGGTAATGGACACAATGCTTACGAACATTGTAACCATTGTGAAAGAAACGCCTGTAAAAATTTGGAACTGTATCATAGGAGCGGTAAACAAAGTAGCGACGTGGGGCGCGAACATGGTAAGCAAAGCCAAAGAGGTAATGAATACCATGCTTACGGCAATCGTGAACATTGTAACGCAGACACCGCAGAAAATCTGGAACTGTATCATAGGAGCGGTGACAAAGGTAGCGACGTGGGGCGCGAACATGGTAAGCAAAGCCAAAGAGGTAATGAATACCATGCTTACGGCAATCGTGAACATTGTAACGCAGACACCGCAGAAAATCTGGAATAGTATCATAGGCGCGGTGACAAAGGTAGCGACGTGGGGCGCAAATATGGTAAGCAAAGCCCGCGAGGTAATGAACAGCATGGTTACGGGCGTTGTGAACATAGTAAAAGAGATTCCGCAGAAAATCTATAACAGCATATCCGGCGCTATTTCCAAAGTAGCCCAGTGGGGTACAGAGGTAAAAAATAAAGCCGTAGAGGGTATGCGAAACTGCGTAAACGGAATTATAAATGCTTTCTCTAATATAGGCAGTTCTTTTGCGACAATCGGCAGCAACATTGTACAGGGTATCTGGAACGGCATAAGCAATGGCTGGAACTGGTTAAAAGATAAAGTTTCAAGCCTTGCAAATAGCCTGCTAGATGCTGCAAAGAGCGCTTTAGGGATTGAAAGCCCGTCTAAAAAATTCCGGGACGAGGTAGGCTTATTTATGGCGCAGGGTATCGGCGTGGGCTTTTCTGATGAAATGAAAAAAGTAAATAAGCAGATCGAGGAAAGCATACCGCAGGAGTTTGACGTAGGCGCAAAAGTCAATTTCTCTGATGCCGACATAGACGGGGAGCCGTGGAAACCAAAGCCGAAAGGCGGCGGGGCAGCAGGCAGCCCGGTAGTACATATCACACAGAATATATACGCCAATACGACGGACTACGCAAAGCAGCAGAAAGAGGCGCAGCGGCAGTTTAAGCAGGCAGCAAGGACGGTGTTAGCATGATGTATGAAAAGCTGGTTTATACCAATGAGAGGGGCGAAAGCATAGAGCTTAGCGTAGGCAGTGT
>CATLGV010000045.1 GCA_949948735.1 uncultured Lachnospiraceae bacterium
GACGAAATGGCAAGCCTGTTATGGCATGTAAAGTATTTTGATGTAGGCACGTTCAATCTGCTTGCGCCGATCACGGACAATAACAAACGGCTGCTTACCGAGGGCAATATTATTGTAAAGCATGACGGAAAGCGGGAAGTGACGGACGCGGCGGGCGGTATCTGGCGCAGGGCTGCGCAGATTACCTATGTACACATTACCAAAGATGAGAACGGGTTAGAGCAGATAGAGGCACAGGGCTACATGCTTAGCCAGTGGCTTAACAAGCGCTGCATAAGCCCGCAGATCGTAACGACGGCGACGAACCAGAGCATTATAAACACAATGGTAAAGAATAACTGCGGCAGCAGTGCGGGTACAAAGCGCCGTTTCCCGCGCTTTATCATGCTGGCGCAGGAAACCATAGCAGGCAGCGCGGTAGAGTACGCAAACGAGGTATACGCAAAGCTGGGGCAGGAAGTAAAGGCGAGAGCGCAGGCAGGAAAGCTGGGCTATGACATTCTGATTAACGAGAGATCGCGGCAGTACGGCTTTTATCTGTATAAGGGCAAAGACCTTACCGCGAAAAACAGCGAGGGAAACACGCCTTGTATTTTTTCGCGGGATTTTGACAATGTAAACGAGCAGGAATATACAGCAAGTATAGAAAACTGCGGGAATTTCATTTACATACAGGGAGCGGCAGACGACAACGGCAGCCAGCCAGTGACGACGGTAGACGGAGAGGGCGCGTCTGGTCTGGAACTTACAGAGGTGTTTTGCGACGCGACGGACATAGCCCGGAAATACCAGAGCGGGGAAACAGAGGTAACAATACCGCTTAATACCTATTTGCAGATGCTTAAGACGAGGGCGGCGGCAGAGCTGGAAAACTACGGAAAGATCATAAATTTTGTAAGCACAATTAACACAAATTCTAACCTTAAGTTTAAGCAGGACTTTGATTTAGGGGACAGGATCACATGCAAGGAAACAAAGTGGGGCATACAGATTGATGCACGGATAACAGAAGTAACAGAGACATACCAGAAAGGCGCAGAGGAAATAGAGGCGACGTTTGGGGACAGCCTGCCTACGCTGGTAGACCAGATAAGGAAAGTGAGGTAAAAAGCATGGCTGATTGTCTGCCGTTCAATGCCATTCTGGTAGATGAAGAATACGACAGGGTATATAAAGCCGAGGACTGGGCGTGGTATTTTGCCACGTTCATAGCAAACGGCGTTTTCCCGAAACCCAGCGACGGGCTACAGGTTATAGCCTATGACAAAATGGAAATCAAGGTAAACGCCGGGTATGCGTTTATCAATGGTTACGCTTTCAGAAACCCTGTAAGCATGGGTATTACGTTAAGCACAGCAGAGGGGGCGCTTAACCGCATAGACCGGGTAATTATACGCTGGGACTTGACGCAGAGGGACATGTATCTGACCGTCTTAAAGGGCGTGCCGTCTGCAAAGCCTGCGGCAGCAGCCTTAACCCGGAATACGGAAATATGGGAGCTTGCCATAGCTGATATTTACGTGGGGAAAGGCGTAACAAAGATTCAGACAAAGGATATTACAGACCAGCGGTTTAACAGTGCCTTGTGCGGCATTGTGAAAGGCACAATAGAAGAGATCGACGCAAGCGTACTGACGAAACAGTTTAATGACTTTTTCAAAACCTACAGCCAGGCAGTGCTGGACGAGTTCAGCATATATAAGCAGGATATGGAAAAGTATTTAAGTGAGATCGCGGGCATTTATGAGAACTACATAACCATGACAGAAAGCCTGTTTAACCAGTACGAGAACCAGTTCAGCGAGCGGTACAATTCTTTTGAAAGTACGCTTGACGGCTGGGACGCGGAGCTATTGAAAGCCTATACCGCTTTCATGGCGAAAATTACGCTTTTCCAGACAGAGGCAGAAAGCGAGTTTAACGCATGGTTTGAGGACATAAAGGAAAAGCTGGGCGGGGACATTGCAGGCAGCCTGCAACTGCAAATAGACGGGCTGACAGACAAGGTAGAACAGCTGCGGCAGCTGGCAGAGGCGGGCGGCGCGGAGACGGCAGAGACACTGGCAGAGCTTGACAGGCGGCTTACGCTGGTAGAAAACGGCTGGAACATAAATTATAAGCATGATGCCGTTTTAGGTTTATGCTATCTGGGAGCTGCCTACATGTGCCAGCATTACGAAAGAACAGAGGAAACGGCAGTATTGGGAATTGCATATATCGGCAATTCCTATCTTGCAAATACATTTTAAGGAAAGGGGCAGATTATGAAAGGATTTCCCAAAACATTAAAGACAAAAGACGATTACTACAACTGCCTTGCTATGGTGGCAGCCGGGCAGCTGGCGGCGGCTGATCTGCTGGCAAAAATTGAAAGTCTGGAAAAGCAGCGCTACATACAGTGCGCTATTGTATCGGTGGCAGAGGAAAAGAAAGCAGTGACAGTATATTACTGCGACGAGGCAGCGCCGGGCATGGCTTTTGCGGCTGGCGGCATTTCCGGGACGGTCACGGCGGTAACGCATACCCAGACGGATGAGGCAGTGGCAGCAGGCGAGACGGGCAACGACAGGACAGTATTAACACTGTCAAAGGGCATTGCCGCAGATAAT
>CATLGV010000046.1 GCA_949948735.1 uncultured Lachnospiraceae bacterium
AATACATATTCTGTAATATCCTCAAAAAAATAAGAGGGTAAGCAGCCCGTAAGCCGCCTGCCCTCATTCTTCTTACGCTAAGCGTGTGGCATAGTCAAGGCTTATCCAGCCTGCGCCGCTTTTCAGCTTGCCCCAGCCTGCCGTACTTCCTTTGCCCGCTTTCACTTCTGTAATGGTAAATACACCCTTACCCGTATGCTCTCCCGTCTTTTCGTAGTCCGTCCCTGCGCCCGTTCTGATATTAAGGTCTAATATATCTACCTTAACCTTAAACGGCACGCCTGCTGCCGCCTGCGGTTTTTCCTGCGGTTCTGCCTGCTGCCCGCCAGCATACTTTTTATAATATGCCTCGCCGTACTCTGCCCGCTTTCTCTGTACCGCCTCGCTCTGGTCTGCTGGCTTTTCAAATCCCAGCAGCACGGCATCAGAGGCAGCCCGCACGCTCCCTGCGCTCTTTAAGGTATTGATAACGGTTTTATATCCTTGCAGCTCGTCCCACAAAAAAGCAAGCTGCATATCCAGACTGCCGATAGATGCACCCGCCTTTTTCGCATAGTCAAAAAGCGCCTGCTTTCTGGTGTAGTACGTCCACTGCGCCAGCCCGTAGCCCGCCTTGTCCTTTACAAAATTGCCATAACTGCCATTATCCACGGCAGCTGTATACTGTGCATCTGTCATATTAAGGCTCTTGTTATAGCTGTTTTGCAGATTGCAGGAATTAAGCCCGCTTTCCGCATACAGATTACCCATTAAGCCTGCCACGGCGCAGGCGTTTAAGCCCTTGCCTGCCAGATAGTCCCAGATTGCCTTTTCCGTGTTACCGTTCTGTACCATGCCGCCCGCAAATACGCTGTAAACTGCCTTACCGTCCCAGTCATAAACATTATAGCCAGCAGTGCAGGCTTTCTTTGCATTATCCAGAGAAGAGTAAGCCCCTATCTGGCTCTTTGCATCTTCCCAGCTCTTGCGCACACGGTATAACTTTTCTGTCTGGCTGCCGCCAGCAGATGCAGTGCTGCTTATCAGCCGCTTAAACTCGTCCCACGTATGCGCCGTAGTGTTATATACGTATGGATTAGGGCAAATCTTCCCCGTAACGTCATAATGCCTTATTACGTGCGACGCAGGCACGTTGTACTTTTCCATTAAATACCGTGTCAGCTCTGCCGCAGCCTCTACCGTTGCGTCCTCAAAATACCAGTCCTTATCTGTCGCCCCCATGCTGGCTGTGCTTTTCTTCCTTACGCAAAGCTCAATACCGATACTGTTAGCGTTTCTGCACTCTGCGTGCTTATAGCTGCTTGCGCCGCAGTGCCACGCTATGTCCTCGGTTTCCACCGCCTGCCATATCTCCCCGTCAAATCCTACAAAGAAATGTGCAGACGCTCCAATATACCGCCCTGCGTAATACTGGCAGTTTGCCTTTGCGCCGCCCAGCGCCCCTACGTAATGGATAACGATATATTTTATACGTTTGTCGCTGTTCTTGTCCGTAAAGTTATAGGGTGTAAGCAGCTTGTTTATTACTGGCTTTTTCATGCTATACGCTCTCCTCTCCAAAAAATCCCATGCTGTCTGCGTCCATAGAGTTTCTAAACTGCCGCAGCTCTTCTGGTGTCATGCTCTCCACCCTCGCCCGCAGCTCTTCCCGTTCCTCTGCCGTCATATCCTTTGTATGTTCGCTCTTAATCTCTGCCATGCCGTCTGCTCTCCTTTCATTCGCAAAAAGCGCCTACGGTTTCCCATAAGCGCCCTGCTGCATACTGTCTATGTTTTATTATTTTTCCTGCTGTCTGTATCCCTCTACGCTGCCCGTGGTGCTGTTTCCGTCCAGCTCGTCCGTGTCTGGCAGCTCGTCCGTGTACTTCCCCAGAAACGCCCGCACCGTCGCCCAGACTTTCTTAACGGGCAGCCCGCAAAGCGCCATGTTCTTAAAGATGCTCACTACCTCATAGGCAATATAGAGAAGTGCGAAAAATTCAGCCACGCCCACGCTCGTAAGCCCCAAATGGTTACGTGCCGCCTCTGGGATAAAGCCGATAAGATTAACCTTTATCAGCATATCAATAGCCAGCATGAATACAAGGGAAATCAGCATACCCACTTTTCGGATAGCCCCGTCAATCCCTGCGCAGCTGTTAAACTTCTTTTCACGCACTGCCCGCAGCACTCCAAAGATTGTATCAAACACAATCGCAAGTACCACCAGCTCAATTACCTTGTTGTTTGCCGCCATGTTGATAAATTCCAAAATCTTCATTTCCATAAATCCTGCCTTTCTGCTTATGCAAATTTAATGCCCGCTCTTTCAGTCCTGCGCCGTCGTACCCTGCTACGCTCTCCCAGTTTTCCAGCGTTGCTGTCAAATCCACAATAAGCCTGCTTTGCTGTTCAATGATGTTCTGCTGCTCTTGCAGCACTTGTAGCAAATTGTTACCCATGTACTCACTCCTGCGCCTGCTGGTCTATGCCGCCTTTTGTATGG
>CATLGV010000047.1 GCA_949948735.1 uncultured Lachnospiraceae bacterium
TCCTCCGTAGAAGAATACCCGTTGATGAAAAAATCCTGCGGATTGTCTGCGGTAATGCCGACGCTTTCCATAGCCGCATGAAGCTGCTCTGTTGTGGTCGGCATGGGAAGCCACACGCCGCCCGGTTCGCCTGTTTCAAAGCGACTGCGGCTGTCGATAAGAATTGAAAACTGCTCGCTCATAGGGTCATGCTCCTTTCTCTGCCCGGTGGTCTGCCCCGCCGCCTGTTCTGCGGGGGCTGCGTCTGTTTTTTCAGTTTCCTGTCCGGGCTGCGTCCGTTCTTCCCCCTCAACAAAATAGCCGGGTAAAAGCTGCCCGTTTACTTTGAAATGTTCTGCATATTCCTGTGGGATAGAGGGGGATATTTCAGTGAATAAATGTGCGTATGCCTTGATACGCCCGTTCAGATACTTTTCCATAGCCGCCTTGTCCGCAAAGACTTTTCTTTCCTGTCCTGCGATTTTCGCCTGTCCGTATTGGTGGGGGCTGTTGGTGTAAATGCTCCATGAGAGCGTCCATGAGTAAGGGATAGATTTCTCTTTTTCCCTGTCATACCGGGTATTCTCGGATACGCGGTAACGCATTTGGTAGACGCGGTTACTGATGTGCTTTCCGTAGTCGGCAGCTTCCCATTGGTTAGCGGTATGCTTGACTTCGGGCGTCCTTACATACTCAATGGCTTTGTCAATGGCAAGCGTCTTTCCCGCCTGTTCTTCCCAAGCCGCCGCCTGTTGCTGCAAGGCTGCAAACGCTGCCTGTTCAGCCGCCGCGTATTCCTCCCGCAATGCCCGCAACTGCTCTAAGGGCAGAGTGGTCAGCCCGGAAATGTCAGCGGTCTTTTCTTCAAAATACACTTTACGCTCTATCCGCATACTGTCAGCCGGTTCTAATCGGTCATGCTCATATACGGAATAGCCTTTCTTCATTTCCATTCATTCGCTCCTTTCTGAAATGGCGGCGCACCGCCGCGCTTTTCTGGTACGCTCCCTACTACGGCGCGGCTGTGCGCTTTGCCAAGATTTTTTAGAGGGTTTGGGAAACTTCCCAACAAGCAAAATCCCCGTCCGGCGCGTCAGCGGCAGGACAGGGATTTACGGAAGTGGGTACCCGCTTCCTATGCTTGCTATTCAAGTTTTTAGTTCTTCTGCACTTCGATACGGTAGTTGACGTATTTCCCGCCAGTATCGGCTAAAACGATAGTTCCGTCGTAGGTCTTGCCTGTTTTCGGGGAATAGAGCTTTTTCACATTCGCCTTGCCGGATTTAAGGAGCGCGGCGGCAATCTTCGCGGAAAAAGCGGTCTTGCGTTCCTCGAAAAAGCGGTCGTTCTTCCACATGACAAAGGCACATTCTTTGTTGCTGCAATAATAGTTTTTCTTCCCCTCATGGACGGGGGAACCGCAACGGGGGCATTTGCCGACAGAGGGCTTTTCCTCCCGGAACAAATCCTTTTTCCCGTCCAGTGCTGCGGCGTGTGTCTGCACAAGCTCCCGCGTCATAGCTTCAATGCCGGACAGAAATTCGCCGGGGTCTGCGGCTCCCTTTGCTATCTGCGTCAGATTGTTTTCCCATTCTGCGGTAAGCTGCGGGGAAGTGAGCATATCCGGCAGCACTGATATAAGGGCGGCTCCGTTCTGCGTGGGGATAAGCTGCTTCCCCTTGCGCTCTGCAAAGCCGCCCTTTACCAGTTTTTCAATGACGGCGGCGCGGGTGGCGGGAGTGCCAAGCCCCCGGCGTTCCGCGTCCGGGTCGGTGTCCCCGTTCCCGGCTCGCTCCATAGCAGAGAGAAGCGACGCTTCGCTGTGGGGCTTCGGCGGCGTTGTGGTATGCTCCGTTACTTTTGCGGCGGGGTTAGGAAAGCCCTGTCCCTCGGAAAGCTCCGGCAGCGTCGCGTCTGCATTTTCCCCGTCCTCCGCTTCGGGCTTATCTTTCAGCGTCGCCCGGTATCTGCGTTCAATCTCTTTCCAACCGTCCGAAAGCACCGTCTTTCCTTTTGCGGTGAAGTCTGTCCCGGCGCATGAGAAAACCGCCGTAACCGCTTCATAAATATGCGGCTCGGCGGTGGCAAAAAGCAGACTGGAAATCCACATTCGCCTTGAACGCCGCTTTCTCTGCCTTTGCCGCCGCCCGGTAGGGTTTGAGCTTGTGGCTGTGGTAGCCCTCCTTGACTTTCCGCGCCCCGTACTTTGCGCCGCGCTCTGC
>CATLGV010000048.1 GCA_949948735.1 uncultured Lachnospiraceae bacterium
CGTTATAGATATTCTCCATAACTTGCTTGTACTGCCCTGCGTCCTCTGTAGCCGTCCCCGTGGCTGCGCAGAAATCATTTAAAGCGCCCTTTGCCTCGTCCGCTTGGCTTACGGCATAGCCCAGCCCAGCCACTACCGCTGTACCGATTGCAGCCGCAGCCGTCCCAATAACTGCCACGCCCTTTGCCATAACGCCGCCCAGCCCGCCTAAAATGCCGCCCAGCCCAGAAAACTTGCCGCCTGCGTCCTCTGCCTGCTGCCCGCTTTCCTCTATCTCTTCGCCCAGCTCGTCTGCTGCGTTTTCTGCCTTTTCCAGTTCGTCTGCGGTCTTGTTAAGCTCCTGCTCTGTCCTTACAAGCGCCGTCCTCTGATAATTAAGCTGTGCCTCCAGCTTTTTACTCTCTTCGCTGTTCTCCCCCGTCGCCTGCCTGCATTTCTCTAAAGCCTGCTCGGTTTCCTTTACTTTCTTTGCCTGCTCGTCATACGTCCGCTGTAATACGCTCTGCTTTGCTTTCAGCGCCTCTGCGCTGTTTGCATTGTCCCTATATTCAGCGGTTACAAGTTTCATTTCGGAATTAAGCACTTTTAGGGTGCTGTTAATTTCCTTGCAGGCTGCCTTGTACTCTGCCTCGCCGTCAAAAGATAGGCGTGTTTTGATGTTCTCCGTCTTGTCTGCCATGAATTAAAAGCCCCCTAGTGCTATGTCAATGTCGTCCAGTTCCTCTGCCGCCTGCGGCACTGCTGCCTTTTCCTGCTTGAAAATGTGCGGGTTATATTCCTTGTGGTATCTGAATAGTGTCACAATCTGGTACGGCGTTTTCCTCCACGCCTCACGCTCCCTATACCCCAGCAGTACCATAGCGATATATAAAAGCCGTGCAGTATCTAACTTTCCTGCACGGCTGTCGTTTCCCCCGCCTCTTTGCTGCCCTCTTTTTCGGTGTCCCCGCTGTCCTCTCCGTCGCCTGCCGTTCCTGCCGCAAACGACGCATAAATAGCCCGCTGCACCTCTGCCAGATTGCCTATATGTATCAGCCTGCCTATCTGCTGCTCTGTGAAGAGCTGGGCGTTCTCGTCCTCTTCTAAAAGCCCCTCATTGATAAGCGTTGTAAGTAGCCACTTTGTATCCTTTACCCAGTCTGGGTTACTCTGGTTAAAAACCTCGTCCAGCTTGTCATAGCCGCCAAATTTCGTCTGTATCTCGTCCAGTGCGTTAAGGGTAAAAAGAAGTCTGTACTCTTTTCCTTTCAGCGTTACTGTATATCCACCGTCTTTAATTGCGCTCATATCAACAAATTAAGGCGCAGCCATACGCTGCGCCTTTTCTCCTTTCCCTTTTATTCTGTTTTTTTATGCCTCTGTTATGGTTTCCGCTGGCTCTGGCACTTCTGTAAACCACGTCTTAGCTGCATCGCTTTCCTCTGCGCCTACAAAGTCCGCTTTCCAGCGCCCGTCTTTCTTTCTTGCGGTAAAATCCGCCTCAATGTCTGGCGTGTTGAATTTGATGCTTTCCCCTTTGGTTTCGTACTTTTCAGACGGCACTTTAAACTTAACTTTAAGCAGCCAGACGTAGCGGAAACGCCCGCCCGTTTTCTTTGCCCTAAAGCCGATAGCCACATACGGCGGCTCGTCGTCTTTTCCAGCCCATACTACCTTATTCTGGTCTACCATTTGCCCCAGTACCTCTGCCAGCACTTCCGGCGTAAGGTCTTTTACTCCCAGCTTAAGTGTGCCGCTGGCAAACTCGGATACGCTTTCACTCAACGTGTCATCTGCATATAAGCTGCCGTCTGCCGTCTTTACAGATAAATCAGCCGTCATAGCCTCTGCCATTTTCTTAGGCGTTCCGTAAGTTTCCACGCCGTCTGCCTCTGTGCATACTGCGTAAAATAAATCTCTTAATCCCAGTGTCATTGTCTTTTCACTCCTTTAATATCTCGATTGTGATAGGCACTAGCCAGTACCCCGTTTCTGTTTCGTAGCTTTCCATATCCACGCTGTTAATGTAAAAATCTGCCGCCCGCAGCACTTCCAGAGTTTTCTTAAGCTGTGCCTCATAGTCGCCCTTATAGAAAAGCGTTACCCTATACATTTCCTTGCTTTCGCTCTCTGCGTCGTCTGCGCTTACGGCAGCGCCGCCATTCAGCCGCAGGAAAGTATAATAGGCTTTCGGCTTGCATCTGCCAGTATATACGCCC
>CATLGV010000049.1 GCA_949948735.1 uncultured Lachnospiraceae bacterium
ATCAGGGCATAATTGGGGTAGGTGTTCGGGCGCACGTCATACCGCCTTTTCCGTCTTTGGCTGCACGGGTCTTTCTCCGCGTCATGAAGGCCGACGTACATTTTTCCACTTCCTTCCATTCCGTGCCGTCTTGTTATTTGTAAATAATCTGTGAATATTTGCGGATTCCTCTTGACAAGGGCGGGCTTCGTCGTAAAACGCACCTATAATACAAGGCCATAACGGGGGTATTCCCCCGGCTTTAACATTGCCTTTTTTCGTCTGGCGGCGGTATCTTTACATACTTGAAACAAAGGTATCCGCCCAAGTAATGGTTGCTTTCGCGCTTCTCTACCAGCATATACCCCTTTGGGGTGATCGGCGGCTTGTCCATGCTGTAGCGGCGTTTCGGCAGCGTCGGGCGCTTGCGCTCTGGCTGCCTGACCGTCTTGGTTTGCTTCCAGCGCTTGCCCTTGCCCTGTTCTTCCGTCCAATGATCGAATAGGTAGATTGCAAGCGCGGTGAAATCCTGCCCGTGATCCACGCCGTTGTAATAATTGTGTTCCCGCAACGGCTCTATACGCTTCACACTTCCCGCGCTCCACTTGCCGCATATGGTCTTTTCATCGACCCCGGCAATAATGCAATGCAGGTGAAACCGCTTTGTGCGCTTACCGCGCCCCATAACCGCAACGGCGATCATATGCGGAAACAGATATTGCAAGCGCCTTATGTAATTATCGAGCGCCCGACGCACCCCCTTGAAATCCTGCGGTAAATGTGCATCGTCAAACGTGAGTGTTACATAGTAGGATTTTGAATTGAAATTATGGTTTACAATGCGGATAAATCGCTTTAATGATTGTTTTAGGTTGTATTCTTCTTTTTCCTGCTCCGTTCTTTCGGCTGCTGGTTTTGGGGCAGCGTCCCGAAGGTTCTTTGTGTTCGGGGCGACGTTAAATATTTCCTGCTCCAGCACCGCGCCCGAAACGGTAACGCGCTTCATTCGCGGCATTTTATCAACCCTTTTTCAGTGTTTTATTGGCTTTTCGGTTGACTTTTTGCCGCAAATTTGCTATAATAATATTGCTCATATCAATAGCAATTCAGCAGCAAAAAACTTGAATTGTCCCGTGTACGTTCGCCAAAACGTACACGGGGCTTTTCTTGTTCCCCTGCATCAGCGGAAGCCCTTTCTGTATAAATGGCGCAGGTATTCCGCAACCGCTTTCCCCGGAGCGCCGTTCACGCGCCCCCGCTCGTATTCGTTTTGAATATGGTAAACAGCTACAAGGATCATGCGCTCGCTCATTCCGCTTGCGGCTGCGCCTGCAAATACCTTCAGCATTTCATCGTCTGGCGGTGCGCCGAAAGCGGCTTCGTAGTCTAACAGAATATTAAAGGTCATGATCTTCCACTTCCTTTGTCTCGACCGCGGCATGTTCTAAAATGTCCGTGCGGGGCGCGTATGCGCGGTTTCCCTGTCTTTTCTCAATTTTTCGGACTTCGCCAAGCGTGCGATCAAGTGAATTTATAGCCGTTCCGTTATTTGTCAGCCAATCCACAATCGGAGTAAGCGCTTCCCGCTTATCCCTTGCAACCCGGCGTTTCCGCCGAACCTCCCGCAGCAGGATTCCAAGCCGTGCCGTTTCGTCGTTGCAGTCGTCCTCCATTTCCAGCCGGTGTAAAATATCCTGTGTCTGCGCGTTGGCTTCCAGTTCGTCCGCTGTGGCGATATTTAGCCGCGTTATTACTTCCCTCATGTAAGCAAGGAAACCGGTTATGTATTCTGATTCTTTCATGCTTAACCTCCCGTTTTATCGCTATCCTTCGTCCTTCCATTCCTGCACAATGCAGTCCTGACAGTTCCAGCCGCCCCGCTCGTTGCAGTAGTCGCAAATATCGCACCCATCTTTGTTTGCTGCCCGAATCATGCTTTTGAAATCCGGCAGGTTGCTCCGTCTGGTCGGCTTGAGGAGTTCCAGTGCCCTTGTCAAATAGGCAGCGGCGTCCCAGTCGCCGTAAATCTCAACGTCACCCTCCGGCTCCATCGTTTCCGGATTCAGCTGACAAACGCACACGCTCCCGCCCTTCGGGTCGGGTGTCCAATGCGCAGGTTTTTTGACTTCTTTTCCGTTCTTATCCCATGTAATAGTACCTAAGCGGGTTTCTCCAATCCCGATCATGATTACCGCCATTACATGCACCTCT
>CATLGV010000050.1 GCA_949948735.1 uncultured Lachnospiraceae bacterium
GCAAGCTAAAGATCGCCGTGGACGCGCTCATTCCCCAAGTGTCCAGTTTTGAGGAATTATTGCAGCGGTTACAGGCGGCGGGCTATGAGATCAAGCCGGGAAAATATATCTCATGCCGCGCACCGGGGCAGGAACGGTTTACCCGCCTAAAAACCCTCGGCGCAGATTATACAGAGGAAGCCATAAAAGAACGGATAGCGGGCAAGCGCACCCGTGCCGCCAAAGCTCCAAAGGCAGAACGCAAAGGCGTTAATCTTCTCATTGACATTGAAAACAGTATCAAGGCGCAGCAGAGCCGGGGCTATGAACAGTGGGCGAAAATCCACAATCTGAAACAGGCGGCAAAGACTATGAACTTCCTTACCGAAAATAAAATCGAACAGTACGCCGATCTGCTCACCCGGATAGAGGAAATCACGGCAGCAAGCGAACAGGCGGGGGACAGCTTAAAGGACGTGGAAAAGCGACTTTCCGATATGGCGGTGCTTATCAAGAATGTCACTACCTACCAAAAGACAAAGCCCCTCTATGAAGCCTACCGTAAAGCCCGAAACAAGGAGAAATACCGGGCAGAGCATGAACGGGGTATTATCCTCCATGAAGCGGCGGCAAAGGCATTAAAGGCGGCGCAGATCGGCGGCAAGCTCCCCAGCGTCCCCGCCCTGCAAGCAGAGTATGAAAAGCTGCAAGCGCAGAAAGAAAGCCTTTACACCGATTATGGAAAGCTGAAAAAACAGGTACAGGAATATGATGTTATCAAACGGAACATAGACAGCATTTTACAGGCAGAGAAGCAGCCGGAACGGGAAAGGCAGACAGAACGGGAATAGGAATACAGACTTGCAGAAAAGGTACAGACGCGCAGCGGGTGTACCTTTTCTGCAAGTGCCACAATAGGGCAACGCCCTATTGTGTAAAAAAAGAACCGGGACGCGGCAGCTATCACATAGCCACCGCGCCCCGGTTTTTTATGGGTGCAGAGATTGGATTGTTACGCAATAGGACGGCATTTTCGGGGGTAAAGGTATAAATCCCTTATTATTTCATTTTCCCGCCCGGAAAGCCGCATAAATCAAGGCTTATTTCGCCCCTATCGCGTCACATTCGCCCGCATTTTTCTCATGCGCTCGGCGGTCTGTCTGCGGGTGATACGTTTCCGGCAGTCCGGGCAGTAAATAGCCCGGTTGGAGCTGGACGCAAAGGGCGCACCGCACACGCTACACCGCCGCATATCCTCCGTATGGTAAAGCTCGGCGTACAGCTCCTTATCTGCGGGCAGTACAGCGATACGGAACCATTTACAGAGCAGGGAATAGGAAATAAGCTGCGGGCATACGCACTCGTCCCCGTCGTCCAGCAAGATACAATTCCCATTTTCGCAGTGACAGCACGTCCGGCGCACAAGGGCGTTGACTTTCCGGCTTTGGGGCGGCGTGAGCCGCTTGATCTCGCTCATACCTCGTCGGTGGGGTAAACGGCAAGCCCCGCAAACTCCGCTTCTGTCATGCGCCCCACTTTGGCAAGGGTGCGGGCGGCAAAGTCCTGCATTTCCCCGTCCATAAAGGGCAGCGCGGCGTTCATAGCTACCACAAGCCCCTCCTTGCTGCCTGTCATGTATATACTCAAAAGGTTGGTTTCCTCCACCGTGAAATTGTTATATTTGTTCATGCTCATACCTCCAATCCGTGATTTTTTGTTTTCGCCGCCGTTTTCTTCGGGGCGGTTCTCTTTTTCTCCTGTGCAAGCTGCGCCCGGACAGAGGGGCGGGGCTTCCTTATCTGCCTGTCCCGGTTCTCGTCCTTTCCGATCAGCGCGTATGTGCCGTGCCTGTCCTTGATCTGCGAAAAGGAAAGTGTCTTAT
>CATLGV010000051.1 GCA_949948735.1 uncultured Lachnospiraceae bacterium
GAAAATTTTATCCGTAACGACTTGTCGCCAGTCGAGTATGGCGAGTTGCTTTTGCGCCGTAAGGCGATTTATGAATCGCTTTACCCCGAAGCCAGGAACGGCGGCGATCGGAAAAGCGAGAAAATCAGAAGTGCAAAATGCGCGTCTGATTCCGTAAAATCGTTTGTAGACGATACGGCTGAAAAGCTGGGGGTAAATCCGAGCACTGTCCGACGGCAAATCCAGACAGCTAAGAATCTGGCCCCCGAAACGAAAGAGATTATCCGAAACGCAGATGCAAAAATCACGAAAAAGGACGCACTGAAACTCTCCCGCATGGAGCCGGAGCAGCAGAAGGAAGCCGCCAGCCAATTAGCTTCTGGTGAAATCCGGTCAGTAGGTGAATATCAGGCGGTTGCACAGGAGCAGCCTGCGCAAGGTACACTGCCGGATGCAGAGCAGGCGGAGTCAAGAACTGCTCCCCCTGCACAGTCATTTGCCTTGGACGGTAAACGTTTTGCCACAGTTGCAGAATCCATAGCCGACCTGAAAAACCCGGATAAGGATTGCAGCTGCACGCCGGACGGTTTTTTGGCAGAGATCACTGCATTCGCGCAGAAATTCCGCCGCGATATTGAATGGTACAGCACGCCTTATTATCAGGTGGTTTTCCCGGCTTTAACGTCGGAACAGCTTGACTATCTGTATCAGCAATTATCCGTAATCCACAGCACCGCAGAGCGCCTATTTCAAAGAGTGAAGGGGACATAGCAACATGAGTAACCGAAAAAAACGGCATACAAAAAAGCCGGTCAAGACTCAGCAGACTTTAATCCTGAAAGAATACAGCAGCTCCGGTGAACTGCGCTTCCTGCCGACCGACCGCCTGACTTCCGGACAGCCCTACCAGCGGCCGGTTGAGGAAAAGGACGTAGACGACCTGATACGTAAATGGGATGACCACCTGTTAAAGCCCTTGATTGTCAGCTTTCGGGATGGTCATTTTTATGTAGTCGATGGGCAGCATAGGATTGCCGCGCTGCGTAAGATGAATAACGGCGCGGAGGTCATTGTGCCGTGTCAGGTACATAACGATCTGACCTACGAGAAAGAAGCCGAGCTGTACGCAAAGCTGGACAGGGTGAACAAGCGCATGACCCTTTCGCAGTCTACGAACGCTCTGATTGAATCCGGCCAGAATGCGGAGGTGCTTGAAATCAAGCGGCTGGTCGAAAAGAACGGCTTTCACTGGGCGCTCACAACGCCGACCGGCAAAGAGCATGAAATTTCAGCGGCCCGTGCGCTTATCAATGCGTACCGGCTTTTGGGCGGCGCAAACTTCGACCGGATGCTGCGGCTTCTGGACAGCACATGGCACGGCGCGCCCAATTCCCTCCGCGCGGCAATGCTCTCCGGTATGGCGCTGTTCCTCAAGACCTACGACACCGAGCTGGACAATGCAACTTTCATTAAGCGCCTGTCTGCCGTTGACCCGGAAGAAATCATCCGGCGCGGCAAGCTGGATTTCAGCACGAGCAGCGTCGCGCTGCGCTATGCCCGTGTCCTGCTCGAAAAGTATAACAGCCAGCGGCGGGGCAAGAAACTCCCGTATCGCTTCAACACTTAATATGGAGGACACAATGGGACAGCATATTTACACCAAAGAAGAGCTTGAAGCCATGAAAAATGTGGACGTCCGGACGGTTGACATTAACACCCTGCGGGACATCCGCGATGTGAAGATCAACACCGACCTGCCGAAGGAGGAAAGAATTTTAGACTTCATCCGCCAGATCGGCAATCCGTATTGCTACCGGCACGGAAAATATGTGATAAAAATCAGTTTTACCGATACCGACGTGACATTGG
>CATLGV010000052.1 GCA_949948735.1 uncultured Lachnospiraceae bacterium
AGCCGATTGTAACAATCCTTTGGAGCGAACACAGCCGCTTCCATGACGGCGAAACCATGAGCCTTTCCGAAGCAAACGCCCTTATCGGAAGCCTTGACGAAGCCACCGTTTCCGAGGACGGCTACTATAAAACCAAGTTCCGCATTGACTTTGTAATAGACGGACAGCCCGATTATTACGTTGGGCGGCAGGACTTAGGGGACGGGGACGGCACACTCATAGACCATATCGAAAGCTACCATGCCTATTATGAGAATAACGAGCAATGGGATAACCACGTTTTGAAATACGGCGGCACGGAAGCACTGGAAGCGGACAAGGCACAGCGGGAAATGCTCTTGCATGAGTTTGTCCCCTATCTGAAACTGCACAATAACCTCTCCCAAATGGAGCAGATTGCAGCAAAGGCACTGGACGAAAACAGCGGCATGACCGCCACCGAAACTGCCTACCACACCGCCATGAAAGAGTATGTTTCCAAATGCCGGGCAATGGTAAACAGCGGGGATTACAGCCTGTCGCCCGTCCCGCAGCTTAAAGACTTTGACACGGAGCTTGAAGCCTACAAGGAACACGTCAAGGAGGAAATCGCACAGGAAGCCGCCGCCGCAGGAATGACCGTTGAGGAATACGCCGCCAACGGTTACGAGCCATACGCCGCAGGGCTGCCCGACCCCTCAATCACTGTCAAGGATATGCAGGAATACGGCTACTCATGGGACGGTATGCTACCCCTAAAGGAAGAAGCCGCCCTGCACCTTTACGATAAAGAGGATATGCAGATTTTCCTACTCCATGCGGACGGCAGCGAAAGCATACCCGGCAATGCGGAGGATATAAAAAACCATGCAGAGAAAGGCGGTATTTTCGGCATACACAAGGAGGACTGGAACGCCCTCACGGAGTACCGTGCCATGAAAGAGGAACTGGCGGCAAGTGCGCCGGAAAAAGAAATGCGCCTGCTCTACGGGAAAGGGGACGCTTTCGGCATTTATCAGCTAAAGGACGGGGCGGGTATGCGGAACTACCATTTTGAGCCTTATGACCGCCTGCAAGCGGCGGGGCTTTCCGTGGAAGCAACGAACTATAACCTTGTCTATACCGCAGAGCTTACGCCGGGTACTTCCCTTGAAGATATTTATACCCGCTTCAACATCGACCGCCCCGAAGATTTTAAGGGACACAGCCTTTCCGTGTCGGATATAGTGGTGTTTCATCAGAACGGGGAGAACACGGCGCATTATGTTGACAGTATCGGTTTCACGCAAGTACCAGAGTTTTTACGGGAACAGAAACAGCTTACCCCGGACGAGCTGACGACTGGCGAGAAAATCACAACGCCGAGGGGAAGTTTTTCTGTAACCGCCATGAGCCGGGAGCAAATGGAAGCAGCCGGATATGGCTATCATCATCAATCAGACAACGGAAAATATCTGATTATGGGGAACGGGACAAGGGCGTTCGCCATTGCAGCGGAACAGCCCGAAAACCACTTGAAAGCCGCCGAACAGTCCACCGAGCAGAACGCAAACATGATTGACGGTATCATCAACAACACCCCCGCCGCTGACGGACTGGAAGCCACCGCCGGGGAGCAGATTTCTCTTGAACAGTACGCCAAAACGCTAAAGCAGGACGAAGCCGCAAAGGGCGCAGAGCCGGACACCGCCCGTATTGTTAGACGGCATTTTAAATGGAGCGGCGACTGCACAGTCGCCGCAAATTAAAATCTCCCTATAAAAGCAGTAACTCATACAGCGTGCAGCAAAAAACGGCACGCTTTTTTCTTGCACAGGACGGGA
>CATLGV010000053.1 GCA_949948735.1 uncultured Lachnospiraceae bacterium
ACGACGAACACGGGCAGGGGGACTACGGGCAGCGTGGTAAATGCCGTTTCTGCCGTGGGCTGCGTTGATGCCGTGGGGCGTGTCTGGGAATGGCTTAATGATCTGATTACACGGGCAGAACACGCCACAAATGCAGAATACCACCCTACGGCGGCGTGGGGCTGGGATAAGAAAAGCCCTTTAAGGGATAATGCCACAAAGTACGACGTAGGCAACATTTACCAGTATTACGCGTATTCTCTGGCGGCGCTGATCGCGGGCGGTGGCTGGGGCAATGGCGTTCACGCGGGCGCGCGTGCCGTGTATTGCACCGATTACCCGTGGAACGTGAGCACGAATATCGGCGTGCGCGGGGCGTGTGATTCTATGTAGAGGCGGGCGAAAGCCCAGCCGCTACAGGGGGACGGATAAAAATGTCAATAAGAGATAAAGGCGACATACTACACCAGAAAATATATGATTTTCTGCTATACATATATCCCCTGCTAAGTAAGTACCCCAAATATGAAAAATTCAGCTTGCAGACGGCAACCAGAAACGCCGTGCTGGAAATGCTGCAAGACGTTATAAAGTGGCAGAAAACGGCGACGAAAAGCCACTTGTACGCGGCAGATGTGGCATTGCAGCAGAGTAAGGAGCTGCTGCGGCTGGCAAATGATCTGAAATACAGCGCAATGAATAAGCAGCATTACGGGGAGTGCGGCAGGAAACTTACAGAACTGGGCGTTATGCTGGGCGAGATCATAGAAGAGGTAAAGGCTGCAAAGTAGCTTTTTATATGGGGCAGCCGCTTATTACAGCCCTCTGGCGGCGCTGATCGCGGGCGGTAACTGGAACAATGGCGTTCACGCGGGCGCGCGTGCCGTGAATTGCAACAATTACCCGTGGAACGTGAACACGAATATCGGCGTGCGCGGGGCGTGTGATTTGGTGAAAGCATTACAGGCTTAGCGTATCTAAGGAACACTAGCAAGGGTTTGAATATTAAGAGTGCTTAATATTCCAGAATCAGAGGGGCTGTCCCGCCGTAAGGCAAAGAGAAAAAGCAGGGCTGCTGGTTAGTAGCTTAAGGCGAAAGGCAGGAGCTTTTTACATGAAACGAATAGGGCATATCACAGATAAAAATGGCAGGCGGCTTACGCTTGTAGAGGCTATGGCTGACTACGGGAGTGTGCAGAAAGCATACAATAAAGCCCGGAAGTGCAAGCGATACCGCAGGGACGTTTTAATATTTACCAAAGACAAAGAGGAAAATTTAGAGCGGGTACGAAATGAAATTCTGGGGCTTTCCTATGAGCCGAGCGAGTACCGATATTTTAAGGTATATGAACCGAAAGAACGGCAGATCATGGCGCTGCCGTTTTATGACAGGGTAGTACAGCACGCCATTAACAACGTGCTGGAACCGATTTTTGAAAAGCGTTTTATTTTCCATTCTTACGCCTGCCGGAAAAATAAGGGTATGCACGCCGCGTCTGACACGCTGAAAAGCTGGCTTTATGAGTGGCAGCGATTCCACCCGGACACGCCGCTGTATGCGATCAAAGCGGACATACACCACTATTTCCAGAGCATTAACCATGACGTGCTTAAGGCAGAGATACGGAAAGTAATAAAGG
>CATLGV010000054.1 GCA_949948735.1 uncultured Lachnospiraceae bacterium
CCCGATGAAAATGATACTCTGATTATAAGGGTAGAGGACGGGGAACTTTATATCTTAGTGGGAAACCGAATAAAGGATATAAAAGAACTGTCCGAATAAAAAGAAAGCCGGGACGCGGCAGCTATCAGATAGCCACCGCGCCCCGGTTTTCTTATGGGTGCAGAGATTGGTTTGTGACGCAATAGGACGGCATTTTCGGGGGTAAAGGTATAAATCCCTTGCCGCCTTATTTTCCCACCCGGAAAGCCGCATATTGCAAGGCTTATTTTGCCCCTATCGCGTCACATTCGCCCGCATTTTCCTCATGCGCTCGGCGGTCTGTCTGCGGGTGATACGCTTCCGGCAGTCCGGGCAGTAGATCGCCCGGTTGGAGCTGGAAGCAAAGGGCGCACCGCACACGCTACACCGCCGCATATCCTCCGTATGGTAAAGCTCGGCGTACAGCTCCTTATCTGCGGGCAGTACGGCGATACGGAACCATTTACAGAGCAGGGAATAGGAAATAAGCTGCGGGCATACGCATTCGTCCCCGTCGTCAAGCAAGATACAATTCCCATTATCGCAGTTGCAGCACGTCCGGCGCACAAGGGCGTTGACTTTCCGGCTTTGGGGCGGCGTTAGCCGCTTAATGTCGCTCATACCTCGTCGGCGGGGTAAAGGGCAAGCCCCGCAAACTCCGCTTCGGTTATGCGTCCCACTTTGGCAAGGGTGCGGGCGGCAAAGTCCCGCATTTCCCCCTCCATAAAGGGCAGCGCGGCGTTCATAGCCACCAAAAGCCCCTCCTTGCTGCCTGTCATGTAGATACTCAAAAGGTTGGTTTCCTCAACCGTAAAATTATTATATGTGTTCATGCTCATACCTCCAATCCGTGATTTTTTGTTTTCGCCGCCGCTTTCTTTGGGGCGGTTCTCTTTTTGTCCTGTGCAAGCTGCGCCCGGACAGAGGGGCGGGGCTTTTTTATCTGCCTGTCCCGGTTCTCGTCCTTGCCGATCAGCGCATATGTGCCGTAGCTGTTCTTGATTTGTGAGAAAGCAAGGGTCTTATAGGGCAGCATGGAGAAAAGGCGTTCCGTGTCCTTTGTGGAAGCAAGCCGCATAAAGGACGGGGACAGCTCCACCATGAAATGAGATTTGTCCGGGCTGTTGGGGGCAGACAGCTTTTTCATGTCTGCCACAATGCGCCGCGCTTCCCGGTCGATCATGCCCTCATGCAATGCGGCGATATGCTCCTTAAAATCCCCCGGTTTCAGCTTATCCCGGCTTTCCTTTTCCTCCCGTAACAAAAATTGCAGGGCTTCCGGGTCTTTGGGCTGTACCTCGAAGCGTTCAAACTTCCCAAGCTGGGGGTCGGGATAACCGTCAAAGCGTCGGTCTGCGGGCTGCTCCCGCGTCCCATGCTCATAAACAAGCGTTACCGTCCCGGCGGCAAGGGTATTGTCTTTGACGCGCTCATAGTGCTTTTCATAGTCCAGCTCATACAGGTTGCCCTTGATCTTCCCGCCCTCTGTCCCGGTCAGCTCCACGGCATACGCAAGGATAGGGTCGCGGCTCTGCTCCTTGTAGTAAC
>CATLGV010000055.1 GCA_949948735.1 uncultured Lachnospiraceae bacterium
GAAAAGGGCCGTTTTAACTGTGTTCTCATGTGGAAAATGGACCGTTTCGCCCGGAACCGCTACGACTCCGCAATGTATAAGTATAAGCTCAAAAAGAACGGCGTGCGGATATTCTACGCAAAAGAGACGATCCCAGAGGGCCCCGAGGGCATTATCCTCGAGTCGGTAATGGAAGGCTATGCTGAGTATTACAGCGAGAACCTGAGCCAGAACGTCAAGCGCGGGTATTATGATAGCGCTTTAGAGCTCAAAACTCTGGGTAAGACGTGCCTCGGGCTAAAGACGGGGCCAGACGGCCGGTACATGATAGATCCTGCAGAGGCGGCAATCGTGCGCCGGATATTCGAGGAGTATGCAGCAGGCGAGCGCGCAAAAGATATTTATGTACGCCTGAATGACGAGGGGTACCGCACAAGCCGCGGCGGCAAATTCAACAAGAATAGCCTGCGGCGTATTCTTTCAAACGAGAAGTACATCGGCGTATATGAGTATGAAGATATAAGAGTCGAGAACGGGATCCCGGCAATCATTACCGATCGGGAGCTTTTCGACAAGGTGCAAAAAATGTTAAGGATAAACCACGACACGCCGGCCAGAGGCAAGGCGCAAAATTTCCTTCTCACTACAAAATTATATTGTGGGCTCTGTGGGGCTCCTATGGTCGGAGACGGCGGCACAAGCCACACCGGCAAAGCCTACGCCTATTATTCATGCACGACGCGGAAAAAGACGCGGAGCTGCCGCAAAGAGACGGTAGCGAAGGAATGGATCGAGGATCTTGTCGTCAATGAGCTGGTGAGGATATTGCACAATGACGAGCTGATCGAGGAAATTGCCGATCGCGTCATGGAGTACCAGAACCGGGAGAAGGACAACTCCGGGCTTCATGCTCTGGAGATTAGAAAGAAAGAAAACGAGAAGGCACTCAGCAACATGCTGGCAGCCATTGAGGCCGGGATCATTACGCCCAGCACAAAGACTCGGCTCATGGAGCTAGAGGCCGATCGTGCGGATATTGAAAAAGGGATCGCTCGCGAGCTTTTGGCCGAGCCAGAGTTTGAGCGAGAGCAAATTATATATTTTCTGGAGAGGCTTCGCTCTGGTGATGTTCACGACGAGGAGTACCGGATCGCGCTCGTTGATACGTTTCTCAATTCGGTGTATCTATACGACGACGATCACCTCGTTTTGGTGATGAATTACTCCGGCGAGCATTGCAAGGTCAACTTGAAGCTCGTCGAGGGCGCTATTTCTGGCGCGGAAGGTTCAGCTTTCGCGCCGTCGAGCGCACTGGAAACCTTGAAGCCGGATATTATATCCGGCTTTTTTCATATCCCCATCCTCATCCCCGCCTGCATCGCCTGCCGGACATACTGCATCGTATCCGCATAGTGGATGATGTAGTTTTGTTCCGTTGTCCGGATATCGGTATGCCCCATAAGTTCGCTGATCATCTTGGTAGGCACGC
>CATLGV010000056.1 GCA_949948735.1 uncultured Lachnospiraceae bacterium
CGTATCTGACCGCCGCCCCATAGACTGACGCGAAAGGAGGACGCGACACCATGCAGGACGAGATCAACGAAAAAACCGTTGCCCTGTATATCAAGACCGGGAAGCTGACCGCCGAAGTGCTGCAAAAAGCTATGAAATCCGTACTTGCGCAGACAAAGAAGCAGATCGGCAAGCAGCCCCACGGGAAACAGACCTTAAAGCAGCTTATGAAGCAGAACACAGGCGTTTCCAACATTGAGATCACTAAGGACAATATCAAGGCGTTTCAGAGTACCGCGAAAAAATACGGTATCGACTTTGCGCTGAAAAAGGACGCGACGGAAACCCCGCCCCGCTATCTTGTATTCTTCAAGGGCAGGGACGCGGACGCACTGACTGCCGCTTTTAAGGAATTTTCCGCAAAGAAGCTGACGCAGGACAAGAAGCCCTCTATCCGAAAGGCATTAGCGGCTTTCCGGGAAAAGGCAAAGGAGCTGAACGCCAGCCGCCAGCAGACCAAACACAAGGACAGGGAGGTATCGCTATGAAGCCGGAGATCAAGAAGCTGCTTATCCTAAACGCCCCCTATCTGCTCTTTGTGTACCTGTTTGACAAGGTGGGCGCGGCTGTCCGGCTGTCCCCCGGCGCAGACATGGGCGCAAAGGTTTTACATCTTGGGGAGGGCTTCACCGCCGCCTTTGCTTCCGCTGCCCCCAGCTTCCACCCCGCCGACTTACTGATCGGCATTGCCGGGGCTGTCATTATCCGGCTTGCGGTCTATATGAAAGGCAAGAACGCGAAGAAATACCGCAAGGGCATTGAGTACGGTTCGGCACGTTGGGGAACGGCAGAGGACATAAAGCCGTACATAGACCCCGTATTTGAGAACAATATCCCGCTTACGCAGACGGAACGGCTCACCATGAACAGCCGCCCGAAGCAGCCGAAATATGCCCGTAACAAAAACATTCTTGTAATCGGCGGTTCCGGCAGCGGCAAGACCCGCTTTTTCGTCAAACCGTCGCTTATGCAAATGCACTCAAGCTATGTTGTCACAGACCCGAAAGGCACGGTCTTAATCGAGTGCGGGAAGCTGTTACAGCACGGCGGCTATAAGATCAAAGTGCTGAACACAATCAATTTCAAGAAAAGTATGCGCTATAACCCCTTTGCGTATATCCGTTCTGAAAAGGACATTTTGAAGCTGGTAAATACCATAATCGCCAACACCAAAGGCGACGGGGAGAAATCCGGGGAGGATTTTTGGGTGAGTGCGACTTGTTCGCAGGCGGTAAAAAGTCTGCGCACAGTCAGATTTTGAATGAAATCAGTCTGTGAACTGATAGTCCGACAGGTGGAATGATGGGGTAACGCCCTGAAACGCCTGCCCT
>CATLGV010000057.1 GCA_949948735.1 uncultured Lachnospiraceae bacterium
CCCGGCTCGCTCCATAGCAGAGAGAAGCGACGCTTCGCTGTGGGGCTTCGGCGGCGTTGTGGTATGCTCCGTTACTTTTGCGGCGGGGTTAGGAAAGCCCTGTCCCTCGGAAAGCTCCGGCAGCGTCACGTCTGCATTTTCCCCGTCCTCCGCTTCGGGCTTATCTTTCAGCGTCGCCCGGTATCTGCGTTGAAGCTCTTTCCAACCCTCCGCAAGTACGGTCTTTCCCCTTGCGGTGAAGTCTGTCCCGGCGCATGAGAAAACCGCCGTAACCGCTTCATAAATATGCGGCTCGGCGGTGGCAAAAAGCAGACGCGCCCCCGCAAGGGTAAGGATATTCTTCTCGCTTTCCGGCAGCGCGTCCGGGTCAGCCTTTGCAAGCTCCATAGTGGGAATGATTGCGTGGTGGTCTGATACTTTCTTGCTGTCTAATACCTTTGCAACCTCCGGCGTGAAGTCCGCGCCCGCCATAAAGGGGAGCTTTTCGCAAAGCAGCGCGATAATGTCCGCTGCGGTGCCGCCCATGTCGTCAGTAAGAAAGCTGCTGTCCGTCCTCGGATAAGTAAGGAGCCGCTTTTCATAAAGGGATTGTGCAAGGTCAAGGGTCTGCTTTGCGGTGTAACCGAAAATGCGGTTCGTTTCCCGCTGCAAAGAGGTAAGGTCAAAGAGCTTTGGCGGGGCTGCGGTTTTCTTCTCTCTGGTAAGGGAAACGCATACCGCCTTTCCCGCTTCGCAAGCCCCTTTCAGCGCGTCGGCTTCTGCCTTGTCCGAAATCCTTTCGCTTGCCGCGTCCGCGCCGGATAAATCAAGGCGAACATGATAATATTTTTCTTTCTGGAAATGGGAGATAGCCGCGTCCCGGTCGGTGAGCATTTTTAAGGTCGGGGTCTGGACGCGCCCCACGTTCAAGGTCTTTCCATACAGGCAGGAGAAAAGCCGGGTGGCGTTAATGCCGATAAGCCAGTCAGCCTTTGCGCGGCAGAGGGCAGACGCAAAGAGCGCGTCATAGTCCCGCCCGTCTTTGAGGGAAGCAAAGCCCGCCTTGATTGCCCCGTCCTCCATTGAGGAAATCCACAAGCGGCGCATGGGCTTCTTGCAGCCCGCCGCTTCGTAGACAAAGCGGAAAATCAATTCGCCCTCGCGCCCCGCGTCACACGCATTTACCACTTCGGAAACGTCGGCGCGGTGCATAAGCTCTTTTAGGGTTTTGAATTGCTTCCCCTTGTCCGGGTCAACGGCGTACTGCCATTCCTCCGGCAGAATGGGTAAGCTCTCAAAACTCCATTTTTTATATTGCTCCCCGTAGGCGGCAGCTTCCGCAAGCTGTACCAAATGCCCGACGCACCATGAAATGAGG
>CATLGV010000058.1 GCA_949948735.1 uncultured Lachnospiraceae bacterium
GCGGCACCGCAGCGGGCATTATCGCGCTGCTTTGCGAAAAGCTCCCCTTTATGGCGGGCGCGGACTTCACGCCGGAGGTTGCAAAGGTATTAGACAGTAAAAAAGTATCAGACCACCACGCAATCATTCCCACTATGGAGCTTGCAAAGGCTGACCCGGACGCGCTGCCGGAAAGCGAGAAAAATATCCTTACCCTTGCGGGGGCGCGTCTGCTCCTTGCCACCGCCGAGCCGCATATCTTTGAAGCGGTTACGGCGGTTTTCTCATGCGCCGGGACAGACTTTACCGCAAAGGGAAAGACCGTACTTTCCGACGGTTGGAAAGAGCTTCAACGCAGATACCGGGCGACGCTGAAAGATAAGCCCGACCCGGAGGACGGGGAAAATGAGGGCGTGACGCTGCCGGAGCTTTCCGAGGGACAGGGCTTTGAAAATCCCCCCGCAAAAGTAACGGAGCATACCACAGCACCGCCGAAACCCCACAGCGAAGCAAGCCTTTTGTCGGCTATGGAACGCGCCGGGAACGGGGACACCGACCCGGACGCGGAACGCCGGGGGCTTGGCACTCCCGCCACCCGCGCCGCCGTCATTGAAAAACTGGTAAAGGGCGGCTTTGCGGAGCGCAAGGGGAAGCAGCTTATCCCCACGCAGAACGGAGCCGCCCTTATATCAGTGCTGCCGGATATGCTCACTTCCCCGCAGCTTACCGCAGAATGGGAAAACAATCTGACGCAGATAGCAAAGGGAGCCGCAGACCCCGGAGAATTTCTGTCCGGCATTGAAGCTATGGCGCGGGAGCTTGTGCAGACACACGCCGCAGCACTGGACGGGAAAAAGGATTTATTCAGAGAGGAAAAGCCCTCTGTCGGGAAATGCCCCCGTTGCGGTTCCCCCGTCCATGAGGGGAAGAAAAACTACTATTGCAGCAACAGGGAATGTGCCTTTGTCATGTGGAAGAACGACCGTTTCTTTGAGGAACGCAAGACCGCTTTTTCCGCGAAGATTGCCGCCGCGCTTCTTAAATCCGGCAAGGCGAATGTAAAGAAGCTCTATTCCCCGAAAACAGGCAAGACCTACGACGGAACTATCGTTTTAGCCGATACTGGCGGGAAATACGTCAACTACCGTATCGAAGTGCGGAAGAACTAAAAACTTGAATAGTTATCACGACTTTTTGATTATCCCGACCATTTCCGGAAAAGCGGATAACTACAGGCTTTTGCTCAAAAAAGGTCGGGATAACTTTTTCAAAAAAGGCAGATATCTGATTGCCCGGATACAG
>CATLGV010000059.1 GCA_949948735.1 uncultured Lachnospiraceae bacterium
AATAGAGCAGGCGCGGGAGATACTGCGGCTGGACACGGCAGACAATGACGCTATCATAGAAGGGCTGTTGTCTGCAATACCAGACTATATAGAACTGACAACAGGCGTTACGGCAGAGCAGCAGGCAGGGCATCCGTTAGCGGATACGGCAGGGAAGTTTATACTCATGCTCTGGTACAATGCGGAACGCGCGGACGCGGAAAAGCTACAGAGGACAATAGACAGCCTGCTAAAGACGCTTGCGCTGATTGCAGTTAGGAAGGGGTAAAAAAGATATGGCAAAAGACTTTGCACGGGCGTTTTATGACAGCCCGCAATGGAGGAAAACAAGCAAGGCATACTTAAGCAGCAAAAACTACATATGCGAGGACTGCGGGGGCGCTGCGTGCATTGTCCACCATATCCGGCATTTAGCGCCGTGGAACATAAACGACCCGGAAATAACGCTGGACTGGGGAAACCTTAAGGCGGTATGTGAGAAGTGCCACGCAGAGGAACACGCGAAAGATGATAAGGCTTTCCGGGGGAAGCCAGCAAAATTAAACGGCATAGGCTTTGACGAGAACGGCGACGCGATAGAAAGCCCTAATGTATTCTTAGTGTGCGGCAGTCCGGGCAGCGGCAAGACAACATATGTATTAAGCCACAAAGGGCAGAATGATTTAGTTGTTGACTTGGATTACATATGTGCGGCGCTCATGGGCGAGGGCGGCGGCGTGCGGCTGGATTTCAGACCAGTATTACAGACGGCGCTAGAAGTGCGCAGGCTGCTTTATGAGTGCATACAGCAGAGGCGCGGGAAGTGGGAGCGGGCTTTTGTGGTGACGGCTACAGCAGACGCGCTGGAAATGCGTAGGATAGCGCAGGAGCTTAGCGCGGAGCTGGTATTGATAGACACGCCGCTAAAGGAATGCCTGCAACGGATAAGGAACGACCCGCAGAGAAACAGAAGCCGCAGGAAGTTTGAAAGGCTTGCGGCAGAGTGGCATGAAAAATATAAACAGTCCTTGCAGCGTGTTTATATCCCCCCACCATGCGGATTAAAGGGAGGGGAAAACACCGGCGGGCAGGCAACCTTTTCTTTCCCCTCTGGGGTTCGCGTATGAGGGGAGGGGTAAAGATAGCAGAAAATAGGAGTAGATAATATGGCAGCAGGACAAAATACAGGGAAATTAAAAAATTTGCGCAAACTAAAGAGGCTTTTAAAATTAGTCCCGGAAGACCGCAGAACGGTAGCAGAAAAACTGATAACAGAACTTG
>CATLGV010000060.1 GCA_949948735.1 uncultured Lachnospiraceae bacterium
CGGCGGAGGAATTTTTGTCCTGCACGCGGGTGTAGAAGGTGCGCACCACAAAGTCCTTTATGAATAGCGGTACAATGCGGATCAGAAAGTTGTGCTTTGTGGCGGCGTTGGTGGTGATATCGCCGCATAGGAATTTCGCGTTTATATAATAACGCATGAAATTGTGTACCTCGGTCACGATCTCCTCAAAGGTGTAGTCGCCGAGACGGGGATCAATGGAAGGATATACCATGGTGATAAAGTTGCGCAGGGTTCTGGAAGGAAAGAAACGGCGCAGATTTACGGGCATGGCAATCCTGACGGGTCTGTATGTCAGGTGAAATTCCTGCTGCTGTTTCTGGAGCAGGGAATAGAGCAGCACGGCGTTTAAGTATTCCGTGATGGTTGCGCCGTATTTTTTTGCCGCCGCCATGACCTCTTTTACGGACAAAACCCCGTTTACGATGTTCAGGGTGTAGAAGGGCTCCTTCGTGCCCCGGACACGGTAGGTTTTTTCCGCCGGACGAGGCGGTTTGACTTTCGCCGTGGCATAGCGCATGTAGGCGTCTTCCAGTTCGCCCGGGTCAGGCTCCTCGTCCAGCTTTAACACAAAGCCGGAGGGTGCGATTTTATGCCCCCGCAGTCCGAGATATACGGCGGTCAGCGTCTGCAAGAGGCTCATGCCGCCGGTGCCGTCGCCGAGGCAGTGGTGCGCCTCGAGGGAGATGCGGCAGCCGTAGTAATATATTCTAATAAGATAACGATTGTTACTTTTAAAATGCATGGGCATACAGGGATTTTTGATATCCTCCTGCACGAAGGGACCGGGTCTGTTATTCGGCTCCAGATAACGCCAAAACAGCCCTTTTCGGATCGCCACCTTGTAGGTGGGGAAACGGGGAAGCGTAAGATCAAGCGCCCGCTGTAAGAGGGCAGGGTCTACCTCTTCCTTTAATTTCACGCTGAGACGGTACACCGAGGAAAAATCCCGCCTTTGCAGGGTGGGATAAACGGTCGCCGACAGGTCCAGCTTGTACCAGACGTCCTTTTTGCTTCGGACGGCAGGTTTATTCACTTGTTTTTTCGTCTGTTGTCTGTGCATGGAATAAGTATACCACAAATTCCCATATTTATGGTAAAATTGTTGAAACAGTTCAGATATCTTCTGTAAAATGGGTGAACCAATAAGTGCCTTTATGAATGGAGCACTAGTGTTATTTTGACAGCTCGTGAAACAAGCACAGAGAACGGAGGGAATATGGGAAAGACAGATAAAAA
>CATLGV010000061.1 GCA_949948735.1 uncultured Lachnospiraceae bacterium
CGGTAAGGGAGTATCATTATATATCCTGCGCTGTCGTCGCCCGCAAGCTGCTAAACTTGCTCCCCGGCGCGGTGTTGGTCGCTCGGCTGTCCCGGCAGGGAAAAGAAAACCCCGCCGGGATAGCGTCGTGGCGCACCCGCCGTATGGCTCGGCGCAAAAGGGACGTATCCGATCTGCCCTATGCTGCGCCGCCGTTATCTTGCGCCGCTTTCTTTGTCAAGGTTCAAAATCAAGAGCTTGTCGGCTCACGGAAGCATACCGCGCTGGGCGGTATGCCCCGGTGAAACGACAAGCAGCCCATAAGCGGAAGCGCGGAAAGGGGGACGCGCCCCGCTGGGGACAGCCTGTGTTTAGCCTACGTTAAAGGCAAGGGTGCGGGTAATCAGCCGCACTTGCAGCCTGTTCTTCATTTCCTCGTCAACGTAGGAATAAGTATTGCCCGCGTCGTCTTTCAGCGTCCGGGTGCAGAGCGTCGCTATGTAACCCTCGTAATGCTTCAAGACTGCGCACATGGCTTCCGTGTCGCCGCCCGCCGCTGCTGCAATAACAGGGAACGGCAACAGGGCAACGGATTTTTTATTTCTGTTCATCTGTTTTTCCCTCCATATACAGTTTGATTTTTTCAAGCGCGGTTTTCCTGTGCCGGAAAATCGTACTGCGCACAACATTCAGCAGACCGCCTATTTCCTCGTCGCTCATATCCAAAAAGTATGACAAAAGGATAATGTCACGCTTCTTTTCGGGCAGGGCTTGTAAGGCTTCGCCAAGCAGCTCATTTTTCACAAGCACATCATAGCCGGACACTTCAAAGCGGTAGTAATCGCTCTCGTACTCGTCCAGCGTGTAAAGCTGTGAGAGTTCCGCTTCGCTCATTTCCGAAAAATTCACTTCAAGGGCTGCGCGTTTGGAAAGCTCCCGGTAATAACTTCTTGCTTCGCCTTTGAGGACTTTTTTTGCAAGTGCGTCATACTGATGTTGGATAGTTTTCATTTCAGAAGAAGATAGCTCCATAGAGTTCACCTCCTTCCTTCGTGGTGTAAAAGACAAAAGGCTTGTCCTTCCGTCCCCTTTCACACCCTATCCGTATGGAAAAGGCTCTTTTGTTGCGCTTTCCAAGCAGCTTTTTAAGAAAACCAAAGGGCGCAAAAAAAGCCCGCCCACAAAAAATGCGGACAGGCAAAATAGCATTGATAACTGTATTAAGATGATTAGACAGTTCATATTGATAAGCGGAATTTTCCCCGGTGGTGGAC
>CATLGV010000062.1 GCA_949948735.1 uncultured Lachnospiraceae bacterium
CCACCACATTCGTCTGATAGCCCTTCTCGTTCGCAGCATCTTCTCCCGCAGAGCCCGCTTCCACCGCGTATACCATGCTGCCGGCATCCGCCGCTCCTGCCGCTGTTTCCTTCGCGCCGCCGCAGCCCGCAAAGGTTCCGCAGACAGCCACTGCTGCCACCAATACTACCGCCAATTTCTTTTTCATAATCTTTCTCCTCCAATCTAAGTTAGTGTATAAGCAAAATTAACTATTGCCTGTCAAAGTATGCCTTGCCGTCATTTGGCTTAAAATACGTCCGAATGTATCCATCCGTTGAGACGAACACAATCTCATTGCCGGATTCCAGATAATACACGTCGTCCCCATCTTCTCCTTCCAGCTTATGTAATGCCTCCGGCGACGCGACTACCCTGTTGGCACCCGCCAGATACTCCTCCGCCGTCGCAAATCCGAATTCTGCCCCATGCTTTTCAAAGTGTTCCTGCAGGTACTCCGCCTTGCGGAAGGAATACGCATATTCTGATGCCGCCGTCTTGGATGTCTGCGCATCCTCCGGCGTCTTCTGCGGCATATCCGCCGGGGCATCCTCATCCTTCCGGAAATTTTCCGGCTGCTTTTCCTGCGCGGTCTCCGCCGGGGCATCCTCACCCTTCTGAAAATCTTCCGGCTGCTTTTCCTGCGCCGCACCCGCCCGGACATCGTCACCCGCCGCGGCTCCTCCCGGCTGCCTTTCCTGCATTGCCTCCGCCGGAGCAGCTTCCACCGCCGAACCTGCTGCCGTGTCTGCCGTTACATCCGCCGCCACTTCCGCACTTGCCCCGTTTGCCGTATCAAGCCGCAGCACGCCCACACGGAGTGTGCCGACAGCGGCGGCAAACAGCAGACAGATTACCGCTGCCGCCACCCATTTTTTCAGTGTATTGTCTTTCTTTCCGTGATAGGGTCTGACCGTTTGCTGCGCCGGCTCTCCGCCCACTTTCATCTTATTCTCTCTGCGGCAATTCTCACAGCGCTTCGGCAGATGCAGATTTTTGCTCCGATAAAAGGCAATCTCACTCTCTGACAGCGTAAATTCTGTGCCGCACTGTTTGCATATTCTCTTCATGCTTCCTCCGTCCGGCTTAGTATTTGATTTCCTTCCCCTCTAACCGCCACTGTCTGAACTCCGCCGAAGCCGACAAAAGCAGGTCTGAAGAAGAATTGAGCGCCGTTTCCACGGAATCCTGAATCACGCCGATGATAAATCCT
>CATLGV010000063.1 GCA_949948735.1 uncultured Lachnospiraceae bacterium
GAGTACGGAATAATCGCTTTATAATACCGCTGCGGCCATTCACCGTCACGATCTGTATCCGAGATTGCCTGCCGCAGGGTTGCCCCGTCCAGCGGAATAAAGTCCTCATCAAAGCGTTTCATTTCCAATTCCCACTTGCGTTCAGCCACGAGGGGGCGAGGGCAGATAATCAGGATTTTCTCCAACTCCTGCCGGGCGGCTAATTCTTTAATAATCAGTCCGGCTTCAATCGTTTTTCCGACGCCTACGCTGTCTGCAATCAAAATTCTTGGCTCATCGGCATGAATGATTTTGAGCGCGGGCCTGAATTGATAGGGAACAAAGTCAATGCGGGCAGAATTTAAGGAATACAAATTTTGCCCCGACGGATTGTTGATTTGATAAGCGGTCATCAAGTTGCGGAACCGGTTCACATCAATCCATTGATAATCCGCCGTTTCTACAACGGGAGCGATCTGTCCGGTATAGTAAGTGTGAATTGCGTTATCAATAAAAACACTGTACTTTGTTGTTCCGCCAAGCTCGGCAATGCCAACGACAAAGCCGCGCTTCTGGGGATCGCTGACAAGACAGACCATGGAGTTCTGCGTGATTGCGCTGCTCTCGGCGGGTAAGGCCGCTGTGGGTTTTGATAAATCCTCCGCTCTTTGCGGCGTAAAGGCAATGCTGCCTGGCTTCTCGATAAAGGCAGTCAATTCGCTGATCTTTGCGTATACCGCATGCTCGCAGTTGACCTGCTGCGCAAATTTGAGGATGATGTTCAAATCGCGCAATATCGTATCCTTATCGGGGAGTTCCGCGCTGCAATGCGCCCAGTTGTTGCGGACGCTTATCATATTGCGGACGCACTCCCGTTCGCTCGTTGGTAAATACGCAACCGTACGCATATCGTACCAGGATTTATTTGCAATGCGAAGCAGGGCCGCCAGGTCGAAATCTGACAGCTTGGAGAAATTTCTATTTTCAGCAACCTCCCGCTGCGAATAACTGAGACTGGACAGAACACAATCCTCCCACCAGGAATCCGTCACTCTGGGTAAAATCTCGTCCAGCCAATTCGCAAGATAGCCAGCTGTGATATGTAACAAAGCATTGATATCGCTGACAATAGTTGTACGATCCATACTCTATCTCCCTACTGCCTATTTCGACAATATTATATTCTATTTGCGAAATAA
>CATLGV010000064.1 GCA_949948735.1 uncultured Lachnospiraceae bacterium
GGTTGTAGGAATAACCGCGCCTACGTCCGTGGTCTTGCTTACTGCGTCTGCCCGGTACTCTGCCGGGATTTTCGCGCCACGGCAGACATACTGCATAAACGCCTTTCTGTATGCCATGCTGCCGTATTTGTCCCCGTCGCCGTCGCTGTTATCTGTCGGCTTGAAATTCCGCAGGACATTTACGGGCGCTGCCTCTCCCCCGTCGCCCTCTACAGGCTCGCCGTTTGCGATCTTTTCCAGTAACGCCTTGCGCTTTTCCGCTGCCGCCTGTAATGCTGCCCGCTCTTCCTGCAATGCCGTTACCTCTGTTTCCAGTGCCGTGATCTCTGCCTCTGTCAGCTCTGCTGCCCTTGTGGTAAGCTCGCCCTTGATCTGGGCTAACCTTGCCTCGATTTCCTTTAATCTGTTCATTTCCTGCAATCTCCTTTTCTGGTTTTTATAAACTGGCTCTGATCTTTAGTAGCCTCGCCCGCTGTAAAAGCCGCTCCTGCCTCTCTGCCTCATAACTCCTATGTGCAAAACTACGGGCGCTTATTTCAGTATCGCCGTTTGCTGGTATGCTCACGGCTGATACATCATAAACTTTTTTGATCTCCAATATTGTCCTTGTATGCGTTGCCCTGTCGTAGCTGTCCGTTTTCACGGTGAAAGCCCACGACATTTTAGTTATCATGCCCTGCTGTATGTCCTGATACAGCCCCCGTGCTAAGTCTGTCCTGCCTAAATCGGCTGCAATCAAAAGCCCCTTATGATCTGGTATCAGAATAAGGGAACCGTTAGACTGCCTGGCAAATACGCGCCCCTCATGGTCATACTGCATAATTACGTCGCTCATGTCTGCCCCGTCCAGCGCGTGCGCGTCTATTCTTTCGTAAAACTTTGTACCCTCGATCTCGTAAAGCAGATACGGGCTTTCAAACGTCGTCGCGTAGCCCTCAACGTAAAAATCCGTCTCTATCCGCTTTGCCGCCGCCTGCGCCGACAATGGCGCTGCCAGCGTCCTATACTCCCTGTCCTGTTTGACCGGCATCTGTTACACCCTCTTTCTGTCCCTTATCGTCCGGCGCTGGCTCTTCCCCCGGCTCCGTCCCTGCCGCCTGCTGCCCCGGCTGCGGCATCTGCTGTATAATGATCTGCTGCTTTTCCTCGCT
>CATLGV010000065.1 GCA_949948735.1 uncultured Lachnospiraceae bacterium
GCACAATCACGTCATCTGCATACTTCGCCGCCATCCGCTCTCCAAATTTAATCACAAAAGACGCGAAATTTCCCCATTTCGCGCGCTGCCAGTCAAGACCATGGATGGTAACCACAACTTTTCTTTTTAGAAAATGCGGCAGCCAGAGCATGGCGCAGGGACCTTCAGCATGATAGTGAATCACGTCATAGTGATGGAAGAGCGCCATAATCGTTGCAAAAAAGGTATATACAATCGCGTTCAGGCTGCTTCTGCGGAAAGTAGGCACAATATAGATGCGGACGCCTTTGTAGAACTTCCGCCCTTTCCAGCCGTACTCCTCATCATATTTTTTCCCGGATACATGGTGGCCGAAACGGTTGTACGCCTCCACATGATGCCCCAGTTTTGCCATACGCACGGAAAGTTCATCAACCACAACTTCCACGCCGCCCTCTCTTGACGGAATCCGCTTATGTCCGATCATGGCGACGCGCAGTCCATTTTTCGCCGCCTGCTTCAGCGCCTTCCCCTCCTGATAGACATAATATAAAAAAGCGAAATTTGTATTCAGATACCTGGGCAGCATCCGTTTCGGATCACGCAGAATCCGAAATACCCATTCCAGACACAGTCTCTGCATCCACATGGGGGCGCGCTTCACTGTACCCGCCGTAAAGTCAAACGCCGCGCCCACACCAAGCATCACCGCTTTTATTCTGTGACGGTGCTCATACATCCACCACTCCTGCTTCGGCGCGCCAAGCGCCACCCACACAAAATCCGTGCCGCTGTCGTTAATCCGCCTGACGATCTCCTCATCCTCCTCCTTCGTCAGTTCCCGGAAGGGTGGAGAATACATGCCTGCAATCTGCAGTTTCGGATAACGCCGCAGCAGCGCCGCCCGCAGCGCCGCGAGTGTCGGGTCCGTACTGCCGTAAAAATAATGGCGGTATCCCGTCTCCTGCGACAGATCCAGTATCGCCGGCATCAAGTCCGGTCCCGGCACTCTCCTCGCCCCAAAAAAGCCTCGTCTTCTGCTGACAATGGACAGCGGCTGCCCGTCGGGAAGCGCCATCGCCGCGCTGTTCTGCACCCGCCGGTACGCCTTATCCCGGTAAGCCATCACTGTTGTGTGCACATTGGAAACACAAATGTAATCGC
>CATLGV010000066.1 GCA_949948735.1 uncultured Lachnospiraceae bacterium
CCCCGCTCCGCCGCCCGCTTCGCGATGGCCTTTCCTCTTGCCACATTGACCTCCCTGGGCGCGTCAATCATCAGGCGCAGCGTCCTCCCGTTGCCGCCTAAGAACGTAATCTTCACATCCTTGCCCACCATCAGGTACTCATCCTTGGTCACGGATACTCTAAGCATCTTCAAACCTCCTTGTCTGCAGGCATTGGGGCAGGCATATCCGCCGCCCTGCTCTGCGCTTCCCTGCCATGCAACCTTCTGTTCAGATTGTTGCATCCGCCCGCTGGCCGGCCTTCCCTGTTCCGCCGATACCCTATATACAACGCATTGTGTCTTCTGACACAACGCCGGATCTTTTGTTCTGAGCCCGCCTGCGGGCAGGCTCCCCGCTTCATATAAGAAGCAGCCGCGGCAAGGAGGCTGGCAGGAATTATTTCAAGGAGGTTAAAAGACATGAGCACAACACAACCCATCAGAGACAGACAGACATTACGGCGCTTTAAGGATTATTATCTGGACGCGGAGCCCAATCTGCGCAATTACGCGATTATCATCGTGGGCCTCAACACCGCCCTGCGCATCAGCGACATCCTGCATCTGACCTGCGACTGCGTCTATCAGAACGGCAGGGTGCGGGAGCATATTGTCGTAAGGGAGAAAAAAACAGGAAAGGAAAACAGGATATTTCTGAACCGGGAAGCGGTATCCGTGCTGTCAGAATACCGCAGGGAGCTGATAAAAACAGATATGTATCAAAGCGGGAATCCCTATCTCTTCCCGAGTCCCAAAAAGGCGGGCGCGCCACTTTCACGTTATCAGGCGTACCGGATGATTACCGCCGCCGCAAAAGCCGTGGGCATTGAAGGGCACATCAGCTGCCATTCCCTGCGCAAGACCTTCGGCTACCATGCGTGGAAGCAGGGAAACGACCCGGTTGTCATTATGGTCATCTTCAACCATTCCTCCCTCGCCATCACCAAGCGCTACCTGTGCATCGAGCAGGACGACAAGGACGACGTGTTCCGCAGAATCTACCAAAACGCCGCCTGACGCATCGTCGCCGTCCGCCCGCAATAACGCTTTCCGT
>CATLGV010000067.1 GCA_949948735.1 uncultured Lachnospiraceae bacterium
TCAGAAAGAGGACGCCCCGTAAGAAGAAACCGGCTGTAAGGTAGCACCCACAGCGGACAGCGCCGCCGAAAGGCGGTGCTGTCCGAGCAAGTATGTCATTTGGTAGCACACCAAATGACCCTTGTTAGGGGGCGCAGCCCCCTTAAACCCCCAGCGAAATACGTCTCACCGTGAGACGTATTTATTCAGCGCACTTTATACGGAAATGCGTCTCACGGTGAGACGCATTGATGCGCCCGCTTTTATGAGTAAAACTTTTCAAGCATACGCAGAGTTGTTAAAAGGTATGTTTTCCCATTCTCCGGGAGAAGCCGAAATATTTGAAGCAGATCACATTCATCATAATTCTTGGCTGTGTATTCTTCCGGCACAGAAGATGAATCAAAATTTAAGATGTTTTTATCGTACATTGTTTGTGATTTGCCAAGAACGTATGCCGGAGATACGCCAAAATAGTCCGCCATATCATTGACATTTTCTTCCGCAGGTACTTCTTTTCCAAGCTCCCATTTGCTAATAAGCCCCTGCTTGACGCCAAGAATATCCGCCAGCTTTTGCTGAGATAAATCTTGAGAACGGCGTAATTTTCGGATGTTATTTTTTATCATACTCTGCACTCCTAATCAACAGATACCGCTGAGGTACACTTTCTATCCCTAAATAATGTTTCAAAAATGCGTCTCACGGTGAGACGTATTTTTTACTGCCCACCGAAAGGAGGATGCCATGAGGAAACGCAATCGCCATGTGAGCGTGTGGATGAACGAGCAGGAATACCGGCACCTGAAGAAGCAGGCCGAGCTTGCGGGGCTGGGCATTGACCCGTTTCTCCGCGCACTTGCCGCTGGAGTACAACTGCGCCCCCGCCCGCCCGACACCTATGCCGCCCTGCTCCGGGAGCTGTCGGCCATCGGCAATAATGTGAACCAAATCGCGTATTGGGCCAACGCCACCAAGGGCATCGGCAAAGCGGAGATCGCGGAGGCCGCCGCATTAGTCCGGCAGGCGTGGCGCACGGTAAAGGAGACGCTGTAATTGGCCTACGACAAAA
>CATLGV010000068.1 GCA_949948735.1 uncultured Lachnospiraceae bacterium
CTTTATCCAGCACAAGCAGCCTTGAAGCCGCCCTGTCTGTTAAAGGGTCCTGCGCAATCAGTTCCTGCGGCAGCTCAAAATAAAAATCCTGTTTTTTAAGGGGATTTACTTCCTCAACCATATTATTATTGTTCATCCAATCCATCCCTTCCATAAACGCACTTCCCTCACCAGATCATGTTCCTGCCCGCCCCACCGTGGCACCACTGTAATAATATGAAATAATCTCGCGGTACCCATATCCTGCCTTCGCCATCCCATTTGCACCGGACTGGCTCATTCCCACACCATGCCCGTAACCCATCCCGTAAAAATACCAGTTATCCACACTCTTTGGCGCATTTTGCGGGTAATTCATCAGATTGTCCGCGCCCGCAACAATATACTGCGAAAGCTCCGTATCCGCCTTTGTTACGCTGCCTTGTGCGGACAGCATATAGCTCTCCCCGATCCTTATAGTTTCCGCCCCCCATCCCCCGAGCGCCGTCACAGTATCCGGTACATCCCCCTGCTTTACCACCTTAAATTTCGTGCTCGGCAGGGAGAATACCTCGCGTATCGTTCCCGCCTGCAAAATACTGTTCCCGCTTGACCCCCGGATTTTTAACAGGTATACCCGCCCCGTCGCGGTCATTACCTGCGGTATGACCGCCCGCACAGTTCCGACCGAAAGCTTGTTTGCCGAAAGCTTCTTTTCCAGTTCGCTGCGCGTGTAGGAAACAAGCCAGGGCTTTTTCTCCGGTTCCGTTTCATAAAGATCGGGCACGGCTTTCAGGTAATCCGCCCCCATGCCCCAGACCTCGCTGACATTCTCGGTACTGCCTCCGCTTGTGGAAAAATAGTATGTCGGCACCATTTTTCCGCCGTAATATACCGCCTCGCCGCGCGTTGCATCCACCGCCCTGTTCGTGCGGGAATCTTCCGCGCCATATCCGCGGTAAACCTGGCTTTTGGTCGTATCCTCCAGATAGTAGGCCCGCGAAATATTAGAATCCGCACTGTAGCCCACCTTCATAAGCGCAAAGCTGCGCGCACATACAGCCTGCA